>CANIVU010000025.1 GCA_947470805.1 Acidobacteriota bacterium
CAGGGATCCATCTCAAAGGTGCAACTATCAACGGTAATTCCGTCTTTCAAGGCGCCGGCTTTTGCCTGACGCGAGAAGGAAAGCGGATTGCCGAAGTCGTCCAACCCGCCAACGCCCAAATCCTCGCTCGACGGCCGCACCCCGAGGTTGTAATAACCCAAGTCATACGCCCCGGCCTCCCCATTGGCCATCCGCATTCGCGAGATCAACGCGCCGATGGCGGCCGCCTCCCGCGCCGGAGTCGCCGCGTTCGTCAACTGCGGCCCATGGTGGCAACTGACGCAACGGCCCTTGCCGTTGAACACGTTCATCCCCGTGATCGCCTCCGGCGTCATCGCGGCCGGATTGCTCACCGCCGTAGACGGATAGTTCGCGAAGTAGCTGTCAATCGGCGCCTGATCGGAGACCAGCGTCGCTTCATACATCTGCACAGCAAGCCCGAAGAACAGCGAAAAGTTCGCCTGAATCTGCGTATAGCTTTTGCCGTTCACAGTCACCGGCGTAGCCGAAGAATGCAGATCGTCGAAGAATGCCGCCCGCACCATCGCATCGTAATTTCGATTCAAACCCTTCGTCCCGGCGGTCGCATAGCTCCCCAGAACTGAGTCCGTGACCGATACATTCTGCCGGCTCAGCACAGTCGCCGCCAGCAACCGCTTCCCAATCTCAGGCCACGTTCGGCCCGCGCAGGACATCTCGCCCGCATTCAGCGGCGCCGATACGGCCTGGGACGCCAGACTGGCATTGTCGAGGGCAACCGTAGTCGCCACCGGCGGAGTGCCCCGGAAAATGGTCGCCGCCGTGTTCCGCGGACCAAACGAGTCCACCCCATTGAAGGTCGAATTCGCTCTGCCATCCCAAAAATTCCTGACGTTAAAAACGGCGTTCAAAACCGTCGGAGCATTGCGGCCCGTCGAACGGCGGGCCGCGCCGAACACCGGGTCCGTCGTTGCCACGCACGCGTCCTCCACCGCGCCCGCTGTCGCCGAAGTATAGTTCCGCAGAAACACCCCATGCGAGCCCATCACGTCTTTAGACTGATAAACCACCGCGGAGTTCGGATCTAAGGGATTACTCAACACGTGCCGTGGAAAATCGCCGGGCTTCACCACGTAGTTCGGGCCATTCGCAGAGCCGGTGCGCGAGGTATCAAAGGTCATCGCCGGATTTCCCGTCCGCAGAGTTCCCGGGTTCATTTGGTTCTTCAAGCGGACATCGGCTCCCGCCTGGAAGTGGCAGGACGCACACGCCACCGTGCCATCGCTCGAGACCTGCAAATCCCAGAACAGGGCTTTGCCCAGGGCAATCGCTGCCGCACGATTCTTTACAAACGCCGTCAGTGTGGACGGCTCCGGCACCGGAACGCCCTTCAACGACTGCAACTGCCGAGTGAGCACGCGCACATTGATCGTCGCCGTCGCAGTCAGCCCCAAGGTATCGGTGGCCTTCGCGGAGAACGTGTAGTTGCCTGCGTCCAGATTGTTCACGGAAAAGGCGAACGGGGCCGACGTCGCCTCGCCCAGCTTCAACGCACCCTGGAAGTACTCCACCTTCAGCAGATTCCCGTCCGGATCGGACGCCGTCGCCGTCACAGTCACGCCCGCCGGCGCCGTGAACGTACTGCCATCAAGCGGACTACTGATCGAAATCACCGGTGCCCGGTTACTGACCACCGGCGGATTCACCGACACATTCACCGTCGCATCCGTGAACAATCCCAGCGCATCCACCGCCCGCGCCGTAACCGTGTAGGCACCCGTCGGCACGTTCGCCCACGTGTAGGTGAACGGCGCCGCCATTGCCTCGCCCAACTTCGTCGTCCCCTGATAGAACTCCACACGCGCCAGATTCCCGTCGGCATCCGACGCCGTCGCCGCAATCGTAAACGTCGCTGGGGCAAACGCACTGGCCCCGTCGGCCGGACTCTGCAACGAAACCGTCGGTGCCTGATTCGTCACCACGCGGCCTAGAACCTCCACTTCCGCCAAACTCAAATAGTTCGTTCCCTCCAACTGGATGCGCACATAACGCCCGCTGCGGTTCACCGCCAGCGTCGTGGTCGCCGTCGCTATACCCGGGAACGGAACATCCAGCACGCCCGCCTGCGCCTTCACTTCAGCCACAGTCGTTCCAGTAATTGGACTGTCCGAAACGAACACATGGAAATTCGCCAACCGGTCCGCGCAGCAATCACTGCGGCTCCAAATGCGAACGCTGCTGATCATCGCGTTCGCGCCCAAATCCGTCCACCAGTAGGGCTGCGCCTGCAGCGTAGTCTGCGCCACAGAGCCGCCGGCCAGGTCGCCGCTCGTATTGCCGTCCACGGCACGTCCGGCCAGATTCGTCGTATCCGTCGACGACTGTGTCGACGGCTTGTTCTTCGCCAGATTCGTCTCTCCGCCCGTCCCGCCCGGCCACGTCGCCGGAGTAAACATCTGCACCGGATACCCCATCGACGGCGTCCCACTCGCCGTCACCGCGAACAGCCAGTACATGCCGGGCAACAAGACGTTTTGACTGCTGTCCAGCGTGAGGCTGTAATTGCCCGTCCCAACCTTCGAATGCGTCACCGGAACGTAGTGTTGATCGGAGTTGATCCCATGTGTCGTCGCCTGCAAACGGATCAACCGGAAGCCGGTGATGTTATCCGACCCCTTCAATCCAATCGTCAATCCCGGCTTCAACTCGGGCGACACAAGATCGATCGTTGGCCGCGTCGCCGCCGTGCCGTCGGCGTTGAACAAATATCCAGGCGAATAGATCTGCGTGTTGGCATGATCAGCCGCGCAACCACACAGCCCGCCGCCACCCACCATCACCCGCCCGTCCCGAAGCAACAGCGCTGTCAGGTGGTAACCACGCGCAACCGCCATCGCCGCCACCGATCGCCAGGTGTTCGTCGCCGGGCTCCAAATTTCAGGCACCGTAACGCCACCCGCATCGGAGAACTTCGTCCCAACCGTGTTCCCGCCCACGACAAACACTTCCCCATTCGGCAGCATCACGGCGTAGTGGAACGCGCGGGCGTAGCTCATCGCCGGCGCCGCGGTCACCACCGGCGTGCCCGACGTCGTGTCGATCAACAGCGCCGTGTTGGTCACCGACGGGGTGTACCGGTCATCCCGGCCGCCCATCATCAGCAACTTCCCGGGCAAATACTGCACCGAACAACCCAACTTGCGATGCCGCCCGGCGTCCGGCGCCCGCGTCCCCAGGTCCTGCGTACTTCCCGTCCCCGTAAAGTCCAACCACCGCATAACGTCCAACGGCCCGGCCATGAAGATCTTGCCGTTCGGCATCATGTGCAGGTGCGGAAACCACTGGTTGTCATCATCCACAAGGTCGTTGGCCTCATTCGCGCTATTCAGCGACACTCCCGGCAACCCAGCCCACGTATTCGTGTTCTGATTGAAAATCTCCGTCAACATCCCGCCTGAACGGCCCCACATCGTCATCAGGTTTCCGTCCGGCAGCGTTACCGACGAGTTGTACCAACGCCCCGACAGCATATCCCCCGCCCGGCTCCACGTCTGCGACCACCGCGGAATCATGCCGATCATCGACGTCGTCCGGACGTCCGCCCCACCGCCGGATGCGATAATTCGCCCGTCCCCGGTTGTAGCCAGCCCGGCGCAAAACATGTCATGCGACGTGTGGTTCAGCGTCGTAATCTGCCCGGTCGTTGGATCATAGATCGCCGCATACGTAAAGGTCGCACCCGCCGGAAATGTCGTCGGTTGCGTAGAGGACCACGCCAACACTCGCCCGTCGGCAAGATGGGCCACACTCACTGGAATAAAGGGCCAGTTAACAAGTGGCGCCCATTGTCCGGTCTGGGAAACCTGCGCGGATAGCGTCGTCAGGGTGAGCAGGGCAAATAGAAGATAGCGAAGGGCTGGGAGCATATGGTTCCTAGGGTTCGGGGAGTGGATGACACACTCCCCTAGTTCGCTAGTCTGCCCCAAGAAGTCGCAATCTCAATTGGGCGTTTCGTTCCATACGAACCACCCAAACCGCCCAGAACCAGCCACCCGGGGATTACGAGTAGTATTCGCCCGCGCCACCCGCCGAAACGCAAGAAAACCCTGTAAAACCAACTATTCCGCCGCCGCTCTAGTAGTTATAGGCGATCTACAGGGCCTACCGCATGAACCTCTGGTCCTGGCCGTTAGGCCAACAGTTCCGGAACCACTTTCCCATGCACGTCCGTTAACCGGTAGTGTCGCCCCTGGAACTTAAAGGTCAACCGCGAATGATCCACGCCCAGCAAATGCATCATCGTCGCGTTCAAATCATGCACCTCCATCGGATCCTTCACGATGTTGTAGCTGAAATCGTCCGTCTCCCCATGCGTGTACCCGGACTTAAATCCACCGCCCGCCGCCCACATCGTGAAGCATCGCGGATGATGATCCCGCCCATAATTCGTCTCCGTCAACTCGCCCTGGGAATACACCGTCCGCCCAAACTCCCCGCCCCAAATCACAATCGTATCGTCCAACAAACCACGCTGCTTCAAATCGGTGATCAACGCCGCCGACGCCTGATCGGTATCCTCACACTGCCACTTGATCTGCTTCGGCAACGTCCCGTGCTGGTCCCAACCACGATGATACAGCTGAATAAACCGGACCCCGCGCTCCGCCAATCGCCGCGCCAGAATACAGTTCGCCGCATACGACCCCGGCTTCCGCGAATCCGGCCCATACATCTCGAAAGTCTTCTCCGGTTCCTTGCTCATATCGGCCAGCTCCGGCACCGACGTCTGCATCCGGTACGCCATCTCATACTGCGAAATCCGCGTCGCAATCTCCGGGTCCTGATACTCCTCTAACCGCATCTGGTTCAACTGCCCCAGATCATCCAGAAACCGCCGCCGCGCTCCCGCCGTGTACCCGTCCGGATTCGACAAATACAACACCGGATCCTTCCCCGACCGGAACTTCACGCCCTGGAACTTTGTCGGCAAAAACCCGCTGCCCCACATCCGGTCCGCCAGCGCCTGCGAGTTCCCGCGCCCCTGTGAAATCAGCACCACGAACGACGGTAGATCCTGATTCTCACTCCCCAATCCATACGACAGCCACGACCCGATCGACGGCCGTCCCGCCAGCTGAAATCCCGTCTGAAAAAACGTCACCGCCGGATCGTGATTGATCGCCTCCGTATGCAACGACTTCATAATCGTCAACTGATCGGCGATCTTCGCCGTGTGCGGCAGCAACTCACTCATCCAGGCGCCGCTCTTGCCGTGCTGCGCAAACTTGAATACGGTCGGCGCCGTCGGAAACGTCGCCTGATAAGCCGTCATGCCTGTCAACCGCTGCCCCTGCCGCACCGAGTCCGGCAAGTCCTGCCCGCGCACCTTCGCCAGATTCGGCTTCCAATCAAACAGGTCCAACTGCGACGGCCCGCCATGCTGGAACAGCATGATCACCCGCTTCGCCTTCGCCGCATGATGGGGCAACCCGGCCAGCGGCGCGCCGTATCCATCCTGAGCCAATAGCGACCCCAACGCCGCCGTATGCATAAATCCACGTCGCGTCATCATCGCCATTACTCCTTCGTAATCGCCTCATCGGTATTCAACAACAGGCTCGCCACCGCCGCATATCCGGCCAACTCCGTCCGGTCTACATTCTTCGCCGCGGCCGTATCGCCATAAGACAAATACTCCTCCCGCTCCGAAGCGTGAGATGCGAAATGATCCAGGTGATACGCCAAAGACCCGCGCAGCACGCCCAGCTCTTTTTCACTCGCCCCGCGCCCCATCACAATCCGGAACCCATGCCGCAATCGCGCATCGCGATCCGCGCCGCCCTCCAGAATCATCCGCTGCCCAATGAACCGCGCTGCTTCCAGGAACGTCACATCGTTCATCAAATTCAGCGCCTGCAATGGCGTATTCGTGCGGTTCTCGCGCACCATGCAAGCCTCCCGCTGCGACGCGTCAAAGTTCATCATCATCGGCGGCGCCGCCGTCCGCTTCCAGAACGTGTACAAGCTCCGCCGGTACAAATCCGTCCCCTTCGCCTGCACATAATCGAAGTCCTGCATGATGACTTCTTTCCACAATCCATCCGGCTGATACGGCTTCACCGACGGCCCGCCCAACTGCTCCTGCAACAGCCCCGCCTCAAACAACGCAGAGTCCCGCACCATCTCCGCCGACATCCGGATGCGCGGCCCGCGCGCCAACAGTCGATTGTCCGGATCCTTCGCCAACAGCACCGGCGTGGTCTTCGAACTCTGCCGGTAAGTATCGCTCAGCATGATCTTCTTCAACAGCACCTTCACGTCCCAACCGCTCTCCATGAAGTCCACCGCCATCCAGTCCAACAACTCCGGATGCGACGGCCACTCGCCTTGCTGCCCGAAATCCTCCGCCGTCTTCACAATCCCCGTCCCGAACAGCGACTGCCAGAAACGGTTCACCGTCACCCGCGCCAGCAGCGGATTCCGCCGGTCCACCAGCCACTGCGCAAAGCCCAGCCGGTTGTTCGGAGCGCCCGCCGGCAACGGCGGCAACATCGCCGGCAACCCCGGCTGCACTTCGTCGCCCGGCTTGTCATAGGCCCCACGGATCAACAGGTGCGTCTTCTTCCGCTCCGGCGCCTCAGCCATGATCATCACCGAAGGAAAGGTGCGTTCAAACCGCTCCCGCTCCACGCGCAACTGCTGCGCCTGTCGCCACACTTCACTCGTCTCCAAATACGCCAGCCGCAACTGCTTCTCTTCCAACTCCGTCCGCTTCTTCCCCGCCAACTCCGCCAGTGGCCGCCCCGCCGCCATCATCGCAATCTCATCGGCCCGCAACTCCCGCCCGTAAACCCGCACATCGTCCAGCAACCCGCGGAACCGCTTGTCCTTCCCCGCCCCGCCTCCCACCTTCAAGGAGGCATCAAACTTCCCACCCGCATTCACAAACGGCCGGTACAGCGTGTCGGAAACGAACTTCGTCTTCTGTAACACCCCGTCCACATAGATCCGCGCGTCCTCGGCCATCCGCGTCCCGCCATAGGCCACCACGACGTGATGCCAGCCCTCGCCAATCGTCCCTTCCGTCTCCACCTTCAGCGCATCGCTCTCCCACTGGCTGGAGATATGAAAGTGCACTTTTCCACCTTCCAAAAACAACCCAATCCCTTTCGACTGATATCCATCGCTCGACTTCCGCGTCGCAATCGTCCCACTCCCGTTCACCCACGCCGCCATCGTGAACCGGTCTTCAATATCGAACTGCGCGCTCTTCGCCGGTCCTGGCACAACCGTGTTCCCATCAAACAACTTCGCCCCGCCAATACGGCCCACCGCGCCGCCGTCATCAAACGGCAACGCCGCATCCCGCTCCCCAAACGGTGCCCACGCCGCCGCCCCGGCAAGCGTCTTCTCCCACGCCCGCTGCCCCGCCACATCCGCCGGCACCTTCGCATCCAGCCGAGCAATCTCGGCATTCATTGCGGCCAACTTCTTCTGCTGGGTCTCCGTCGGCGCCGCCATCAGCGGCGGCGAGTTTCCATACTTCATCGCCCGTCCCCGCTCCGGAACGTTATTGAAGTACGCGAACATCTGGTAAAACTCCTTCTGCGTCAGCGGGTCGTATTTGTGGTTGTGGCAACGCGTGCAGCCCATCGTCAGGCCCATAAACACAGCGGAAGTCGTCTCAATGCGGTCCACCACGTACTCCACCGCATATTCTTCGGCGACAATCCCGTCTTCCGTATTGCCACGATGATTGCGGTTGAACGCCGTCGCCATCTTCTGCTCAAACGTGGCATTCGGCAGCATATCCCCGGCGATCTGCTCCACTACAAATTTATCGAACGGCTTGTTCTTGTTGAAACTCTCAATCACGTAGTCCCGCCACCGCCACATCACCCGCTCACCGTCGTATTGATACCCGTTCGTATCCGCATACCGCGCGGCGTCCAGCCACCGCGCCGCCATCCGCTCCCCAAATCGCGGCGAGTGCAACAGCCTGTCCAACACCTTCTCGTAATTCCCCTCTTTCAAAAACGCATCCACCTCCGCCACCGTCGGCGTCACGCCCGTCAGGTCCAACGTCGCCCGGCGAATCAGTGCCTCACGCGAAGCCGGCCCGGACATCGCCAGCCCCTCCCGCGCCAGTCGCTCCCGAACAAATGAATCAATCGTCCCCGGCTTCTTCACCGGCGGAATAAACGACCAATGCGCCTCCCACTCCGCCCCCTGGCCAATCCAGTTCTTCAGCGTCTCCACCTCCGCCGCCGTCAACTGCACACCTGTCGCCGGAGGCGGCATTCGCATCGCCGGCACCGGCGCGGTCACGCGCTTCATCAGCACACTCGCCGCCACATCCCCGCCCACAATGGCCCGCCGCCCGCGCCCCAGGTCCCGCTTCGCCGCCTCTTCGCTATCCAGCCGCAACGCAATGCCCTTCGTCTTCGCATCCGGCCCGTGGCACATAAAGCATTTATCAGAAAGAATCGGCCGCACATCGCGATTGAACTGAATCTTGCCGTCAGCCGCGAACGCAGCAACACCGAGAGCGAAAAAAATGAAGGTCCGCATCTTTGTTTTCAATTCTACATGGAGAACTTTTCTTTTCACCGCCCACTATCTCTATGGAATGAAATTCGCCATCTTCCTCCTCGCCCTGGTCACCCTCGCCGCCCAACCCCATTCGCGGCCCCCCACCGCCAGCCCCGCACATAAGCGAGACACCTCCCCCGCCCCCCGCCTCTCCGACGCCCAGATCCAGGCCAACATCCAGAGCCGCCTCGCCAAATCGAAGATCGGCAAGAACGGCTTCAAGTTCACCACCTCCGGCGGCATCACCACCATCGAAGGAAAGGCGAATGTCATTCAACACAAAGGCGCCGCCACCCGCATGGCGAAGGCCTCCGGTGCCCGCGCCGTCGTCAACAAAATCCAGATCTCCGAAGCCGCCAAACTCGCCGCCCAAGCCAAGCTCGACACCGGCCGCCGCCGCGCCCAGATCAAACGCGGCGAAGTACGCAGCCAGCCGCGTTAACCCCGAACGCCCAACCCCAGCTCCCGCCGCGCGTAGCCGATCGACCGCTCCATGTGCTCCCGCTGCTGATACTGTACCGCCGCCACGAACGGCTCCGGCACCGGCCGGTTCTGCAGGTCTTCAATCACCACGTGCCCCTCATACGGCCGGCCCTTCTTCGCCAGCGCTAAGAAACGCGCGAAATCCGCTGCCCGCACGTCGCCATATCCCTTCCAATACCCGTCATCGAAGATCGGATGCACATACGGAACCCGCCCCGTAATCGGCTTAATGTAGATGTGCAGCGGATTACAAATCTCCCGCGCCTTCGTCACAATCGCCTTGAAATCCACAGTCCCTTCCCCCAAAGGAACCCACTGCACCGCAATCCCCTTCGGATGCTCGTACACCACCGAATCCCGCAAATGCAGCGTTAGCGCGTACTTCCCCAACTCCTCCAACGTCTGCATCGGGTCTTCCATCACAAACACCGGATTACCGGTATCCAAATACGTCCCCACAAACTCCGGCCCCGCCGTCTCCACCACAATCCGGTGCTCCCGCGCCAGCAGGTCCTTGTGCACCTCCACCGCCACCTTCACGCCCGCATCCATCGCCTGCGTCCGCACCTTCCGCAGCATCCCAATGGCCGTCTCCATATGCTTCTCCACCGGCCCTGGCGGCATGCTCGCCCGGTCCGATGCCAACAGCGTCCGCACCAACGGCGCCCCCATCCCCGCCGCCCGTTCAATGTTCCGCCGGAACGCCGCCATCTTCGCGTCCATCTCGGAAGGGTCCTTGGGCAACAGCGAACTCCCGCCCGTCTCCAAATGCAGGCCCAACTCCTTCGCCCGCCCGCGCACCCACTTCCAATGCGTCGGATCGTCCTTCTTCGGATCCAGCGAATCCTGCAGGAAAATCGCGTCCAGCTTCTGCGCCGCGCAATAATCCAACAGTTGCGCGTCGTGCCACCGCAGCGCCCGAAGACAATACGTGTTCAGCCCCATCGGGATCCGTCCCGCCATCCCCGCCGTCGCCACGCCGGCGCCCAGCACGCCGCCCAGAAATGTTCTTCGGTCCATATCGATTTCAAAGACTAACATGCTTTCATCCGGTGATACCATCTTTGGCATGTGGCTCCGGGCCGTTGCTCTCCTCTCTCTCTTAACCGCCTCTCTCCTCGCACAGGATCTGAAAATCAATCTGGGCCCCGCCGCGGGCTCCGTCATCCAACGCGATAGCGAAGGCCGCGCCGATCTCAAGATCGCCGGCTCCGCTCCGCGCACGTCCGCCAATAAATTCGTCGAAGCCCGCGTCGTCAACGACAAGGGCGAGCCCCTCGCCAGCCTCGACTGGAAAGCCCTCGAACGCGTCAAAAACAACGCCTGGTCCGGCACCCTGAAAGGCGTCCCGCAAGGCGGCCCCTACGCCATCGAAGTCCGCGTCGCCGGTTCCACCGCGCTCGATTCCGTCAAGGACTTCTTCGTCGGCGATCTCTGGCTCCTCGCCGGCCAGTCCAATATGGATGGCGTCGGCGATCTCGTCGATGTCGAACAGCCCGACCCGCGCGTCCGCTCCTTCGATCAGACCGACCGATGGGTCGTCGCCACCGAACCCCTCACCCTCTTGGTCGCCGCTGCCGACCGCGTCCACTGGCGCAAGGACAAAGACGGCAACCCCAAGAAGCTCGAAGGCCAGGAACTCGAAGCCTACATCTCGACGCGCAAAAAGGGCGCCGGCCTCGGCCTACCCTTCGCCAAGCTCATGCTCCAGCGCACCGGCGTTCCCGTCGGCCTCATCCCCTGCTCCCACGGCGGCACGTCCATGGATCAGTGGAGCCCCGCGCTCAAGGACAAACAAGGCGACTCTCTCTACGGCGCCACCTACCGCCGCTTCCTCGCCGCCGGTGCCCGCATCCGCGGCGTCCTTTGGTATCAGGGCGAATCCGACGCCAACCCCAAGGTCATCGCTGCCTTCCCCGAAAAGTTTGAAAAACTGATCGCCGCCTTCCGTCAGGACTTCCTCCAGCCCGACCTGCCCTTCTACTACGTCCAAATCGGCCGCCACGTCAGCTACACCGATCAGGCCGAATGGAACATGGTCCAGGAAGCCCAGCGCAAACTCGAATCGCGCATCCCCAAAGTCGGAATGGTCCCCGCCGTCGATCTCGGCCTCGATGACGGCATCCACATCAGCACCCAGGATCACAAACGCCTCGCCCTTCGCCTGGCCAATCTCATCACCCACGACATGCACCCGGAACTCGAAAAGTTCCGTCCGTATAAGCGCGGCCCGCGCCCCGCCAACGCCAAACTCGAAGGCACTGTCGTCCGCATTCTCTTCGCCGAAGTAAATGGGAAATTGGTCACCCAGGGCCGTCTCGGCGGCTTCTCCATCCACGCCGCCGATGGCAAACCCATCCCCACCATCTTCCGCGCGCAAATCGATCCCCGCGATGGCAACTCCGTTCTCCTCTCCATCGGCGGCACCCTCCCCGCCGGCGCCACCGTGCATTACGCCGCCGGCCGCGACCCCTACGCCAACCTCAATGACGAACTCGACATGGGCGCCCCTGCCTTCGGTCCTCTCCCCATCGAACGGTAAGCCCATTCGTCTCGTCTGGAACGCCGCCCTCCGCGATGGCCCACGTCCGGCCATCGCGGGGGCGGATATTCGCAAACGCGAAATCCATCTCCACCCCAACCTCCGCCGCCAACCCGCCGAGCGCTCCCGAATCCTCACCCACGAACTCTTCCACTTCGTCTGGGTTCGTCTGGGCAACCCGCGTCGCGACGCCTGGAAGCAACTCCTCGAAGCCGAACTCGCAGCCCATGCCAAGGGCGAACTCGGCTGGTCCAGCCAATGGCGCAAAGGCGACCTGCCGAAACACTTCCCAAACTACGCCTGCGAAGCCTTCTGCGACACCGCCGCCTGGCTCTTCTCGTCTTGCCCGGAACACGAAGAATACACGCTCGCCGCCAAATGGCGCGCCCGGCGCCGCGCCTGGTTCCTCGCTAATCCGTCTTTCCACTTTTAGCTTGTCAACTATATCGACCGTCGATATACTGATGACCGGCTGAGTCATGCCTAAGCCGGAAGAGTTTCTCCCTCTCACTCCCACCGAGTTCCAGGTCCTGCTCGCGCTGGCCGAAGGCGAACGCCACGGCTACGCCCTGATGCAGGAAGTGCGCACGCAGACCAATGGCCAACTCCGCCTAGGCCCCGGAACCCTCTACACCCTGCTCGACCGCCTCCTCACCAACGGCATCATCGAAGAATCCCCACGCCGCCCGGAACAAAATGAGGACCAGCGGCGTCGATACTACCGTCTCAGCCGTCTCGGCAAAAAAGTGCTTGAAGCCGAAGCACAACGCCTGGAGGCCCTCATCCGCTCGGCCCGCCGGAGGTTATCGCAACATGCTTGACAGGCTCTTCCCGCTCCTCCTCCGGCTCTACCCCGAAGAGTTCCGCGCCCGCTTCGGCCCGCAAATCGAAGCCGATCTCTACCACCCGGACACCAATAAAACCCGAGCCATCTTCGATATCCTCCGCAGTGGCCTCTACCACCGCGCCACCTCACCCGGGCTCTACATCGGGCTCACGTCCATTCTCCTCGGCGGTGCCGTCGTAGCTCTTTCCAGTTCCCTCGCCCGCCAGCTCCCTCTCCGCTCCGGCAAAGAAGTCGAGCTCTACCTGCTCATGTTCCTTGCCGTTTTCCTGGTCGTGCTCAGCGTCCTCATACTCGCCATCCACTGGCTGCGAACATGCTCGAAGTCAAAAATCTAACCAAGCGCTTCCGCGGCCTCACCGCCGTCGATAACGTCAGCTTCCACATCCGCCCCGGCGAAATCCTCGGCTACCTCGGCCCCAACGGCTCCGGCAAAAGCACGACGGTCAAAATCATCACCGGCCTCCTCGAACCCAGCGAAGGCGAAGTCCTACTTCACGGCCGCACAATCGTCGACGACCCCATCGCCTTCAAGGCCCGCCTCGGCTACGTCCCCGAAGAACCCTATCTCTACACCCACCTGAGTGGCGCCGAATACCTCATCTTCGTCGCCCGCCTTCGGTCGATTCCCTATCAAACCGCCCTCACCCGCGCCGCCGAACTCCTCCGCCTCTTCCAACTCCACGACGCCCGCAACAGCCCCATGGCGACCTATTCAAAAGGAATGCGCCAGCGCGTCCTCCTCGCCGCCGCCCTCCTCCACGATCCCGAACTCTTGATCCTCGACGAACCCTTCTCCGGCCTCGACGTCAACGCCGCCCTCCTCCTCCGCGGCCTCCTCGAAGTCTTCGCCGCCGAAGGCAAAATGATCCTCTTCAGTTCCCACGTCCTCGAAGTTGTAGAGAAAGTCTGCTCCCGTGTCGTCATCCTCTACAAAGGCAAGGTGGTCCTCCAGGACACAATCGAAAACGTCAAGGCTGGGCTCACCCCCGATCTACAGCAGGTCTTCGCCCAGGTCACCAACCAGCAGGACTACGCCCCCGTCGCCCAGGCCATCCTCGCCGCCGTCCGCAAATGACGCCCCGCCAACTCCTCACCCGCTACAGCTTCCAGAGCCTCTTCCGCAGCGAAGCGTTCTCGGAAGCCGGCATTGACGGCTACCGCGCCTGGATCATTTCCGTCGGCATAGCCCTCTTCTGTTTTCACCTTTATCTCGCCCGCTTCCTCGCCGTCAAATACGGCTACCTCGCCAGCCTGAAAAACTTCCAACGCTTCCAATCCGCAGTCGCTGCCGACGAACTTTTCTACCTCTCCGCCAGCTTCGTAATGATCACCCTCGTCGCCACGCTCCAATGGCAATCCCTCTTCCCCGGCGAACGCGATTTCCAGGTCCTCTCCCCCCTCCCCATCCCCCGCGCCGACATCTTCCTCTCCCGGCTCACCGCCCTCGGGATGTTCCTGTCTATCTTCCTCGTCACCTTCAACCTGCCGCCCGCCCTCGCCTTCCCCGCCTTCCCCGCCTTCGCCGCCGGACCGTTTCCCATGGCGCCATTCGCCCAACGCCTCGCCGCGCAACTCGTCAGCGGCCTAGGCGCCAGCCTCCACGCCTTCTTCTCCGTCCTCGCACTGCAAGGCCTCTGCCTCACGCTCCTCCCCCACCGCTGGCGTTCCGCGGCGTCTTTCCTCATCCAATCCGCCCTCCTCACGCTGACCATCGCCCTCATCCCCATCGTCTGGCACATCCCCGGCCTCAACCGCCTGCTCGACACCCGCGCCGCCTGGCTCACCTGGATCCCCAGCCTCTGGTGGACCGGCGTCTGCGAAGTGCTCCGCGGCAACCCCGACCCCTGGTTCCAACTCCTCGCCAACCGCGCCCTCACCGCCGGCGTCCTCTCCATTGCCATCGCCGCGGTGACCTACTTCCAGCTCTACCACCGCTTCTCCGATTTCGCCCGACCGCCGCGTCCCGTCTCGCCCGGCGCCAGCCCGCTCCAATGGCTCGCCCGCCGCGACGACAACGGCATGCTGGCATTTATCGTCTGGACGCTCACCCGCAGCGCCCAGCACCGGCTGATCCTCTCCGCCATCGCCGCCGTGGGCGCGTCACTGGCGCTCGATGGGTTCCTCAGCGGCTACATCCGCCAGTGGACCCGCGGCCGCGATGCCCAGGGTCTCTTCCAGGAAACCGCCCTCGCCCTCCCGCTGCTGCTCACCTTCAGCCTCACCGCCGCGCTGAGAATGAGCTTCCGGATCCCCCATGAGTGGCGAGCCCACTGGATCTTCCGCATCACCGAGAACGCCCCCACCCGCCCCGATCAATTGGAGGCAGCGGTAGCGGCCATGTACTGGATCGCCGTCCTCCCGGCGATGGGGATCGCCCTGCCATTCCAGCCCCTCGCTGCCCTTCCCCTGGTCCTCGGCTGCAACATCTGTCTGGTGGAGTTCACTATGCAGGAGTGGCAGCGACTGCCGTTCACAGCCACCTACGCCCCCAGCCACCGTCCGGCGGCCCTGAGTTTCGTCTTCTTCGTGGTGGCGTTCTCCTCTTACGGCTACGGCCTCGCCGCCATCATCCAACGGCTCATCAAGAGTCCCCTCCACTGGACCATCGCCGTAGCGGCCCTAACAGCAACAGCCATCCTCCTCCGCCGCAAACGCCGCAGCCACTGGGGCCACGAACCCTTCGCCTTCTCCGACGACGGCGACCCCACCGTCCAAGTCACCAACTTCGCGCCTGAGTAACAGCCGCCTTGACTCCTGTCAACGATCAGGCCATGCTGTTGGCACCGTGAAACACGCAATCCTCCTGCTATGTGGCCTGTCAGTCTTCGCAATCACGCCGCCTCCAAACGCTGCGTTCTTCTCCCAGATCGTCGATGGCGGCTACTGGAAGTCGAAGATTATCCTTCGCAACACTACGACCACGAGCAAACGATTCCGGCTGGAGTTTCGGGACGCCGAAGGCCGCCAGTTGCCCTTTACCTTTACCGATGGCCGTAGCAATTGGTACATCGAAGATACCGTCTTCAGTCTCGGCACCTTCATTCTCGATACCCCGGGAATCGACTCGCTGACAAAGCAGGGCTGGGGCCGCATCAGCACGATCGACTGCGGCAGTTTCGATGGCGGGACAAACTGTGGTGCCGGCGTCTTTGGACTGACCGGCACCTTGTTATTCCAACACACCACCCCTGGGCGCCCTCCCTTTGAAGCCACGGTACCGCTCGACAACAATGCCGAGTCATTCAGCATGCCTTTCGACAACACGCAGGGCTACGTCACCTCCATCGCTGTGCTGAACCCATTCGCAACTACCGGCCAGCGCATTCGGTTAACCTTCCGCGACCTCAACGGCGGGGTCGTCGCACAAAGCTTCATTGACCTCGGCCCGCGCAAGCAGCAGGCTCTCGAAACCACCAAAATCAAGGAAGCAATCGATAAACGAGGCACTTTGACCATATCGTCAGACAGCGGCTCGTCCATCGTCGTACTCGGCCTGCTTTTCAATCCTGCCGGTGCATTCTCCACAATGTTGCCATTCAGCGACAACTGACTACTTAATACGCTTAAACCCGCCCGCCTGAAACTGAAACCCGTGAACCCCGGCCCGGTCGTAGTATTGGGTCGTGTTGTGGCTCACGCCGAGCAAAATCTCGTACTCGTGCGCCACCCCGAGGTCCCGCAAATGCACGTGCAGCTTCTCCGAATCCGGGAACGAAACATCCTCCGTCCCAATCAGCAACCGGATCGCCAGATGGCCCAGGCGGTTGTAGTTCTTCTTCGCGAGTTCGAAGACGTCATCGTCCTCGGAATACCACTGCGCCAACTGCGACACCCACTTCCGCTGCTCCGGCGCAACTCCCAGATAATAATAGCCATCCAGCCGGATCCGCCCATAGGTCCCGGCGATCGCGAGAACACTACCGAACATTTCGGGGTACTTGAGAGCCAGTTTCAACGACCCGTTCCCGCCCATCGACATGCCCTCGATGGCGCGCCCGAAGGGCGCGGCCGCGGTCCGGTAGCGCGCGTCGACGAGTGGGATTAACTCCCTTATTATCATCGTCTCAGCGAGAATGTTCTGGGCCTTCCAGTCGCGGTACTCGCTGCGCTTGCCGCCGTTCGGGATCACCATAATCGTGGGCGGCATGAGGCCGGCGGTGATGGCTTTGTCGAGCATCACGGCCTGGGCCATGCCCTGCGATTCGTGCCCTCCGGCACCGTGCATCCAGTAAATCACCGGGAATCTTTTGTTTACGGCGGTGGCGTACTCCGCCGGGAGGTAGATATTGAAGCCCACATCGGTCTTCATCGCCGCGCTTTGAAAGACATGATGGGTCACTCCGCGCGGCGTTTCGGCCGGCGGATTGACCCACTTGATGTCAAAAACGAGCGGTTCTGGCTGCGAAAACAGTGCAAAAGTGCACAAAAAACCCGTCAAAAGTGCGCGCATTGGACGAGTTTTACACACTTTTAGAACGTGAATCGGAGCGATGCCTGCATCCGGCGAGGATTCCGGGCGCCGATCACTTCACCAAAACGGGTGTTTACCTGGCGTCCCTGGGCGTCGAAACGGGCGGTCGAATCGACGTCAGAGAACTGGGTGTGGTTGAAGGCGTTGTACATCTCCCAGCGCAGTTGGAAGGTCCGCTTCTCGGAACCGACGGGGAAGAGTTTGAAGAACGAGATGTCCCAGTTGCCGGTACCGGGTCGGCGGAAGACGTCCTTGGGCGCGTTGCCGACGTCGCCGCGCGCGGGGCGGGCGAAGACGTCGGTGTTGAAGAAGCGGGAGAAGGTCCGGTCGCCATAGTCCTGTTGGGCTTTGCCGGTGACGTTGATACGCGTGCCGTCGCCGCCGCCGCTGAGGTCCACCGCGTCCACGGTGCTGAAGCCGACGCCGGAGGGAAGGCCGCTGGCGAAGGTGGTGATGCCGGAGAGCTGCCAGCCGTCCATCAGGAAGCGGCCCGCTTTGTTGGGCATGATTTTGGCGCTGGCCTTGGGCAGATCCCAGTTGTAGTTCAGGATCAGCATGTGCGTCTGGTCGAAGCCGACGGCCTTGCCGTAGTTCCAGATGCGGATGGGGCGATACATGGCCACGCCATCGCCATCGCTATCGGCGTAGGTCATGGCTTTGGACCAGGTGTATGCCAAGCCGAGCGAGACGCCCTTGTTGAAGCGGCGGTTGGCGGTGGCTTGGAGCGAGTTGTAGTTCGACGTGCCGGCAAACTCGTTATAGGTGATACCGCCCCAGCCCGGGTAGGGCCGGAAGAAGTTGTCGTTCAACGGCGTCGATGGGTTCTGCGGATCCAGGTTCTGCGGCAGGAAGCGGGCGCCGTAGGGAACCGTGTTGATGTTGCGGCTCTGCTGCAGGTGGCGGCCGACGTTGCCGACGTAGGAGACGTTGACGACGGTGGCCCAACCCACATCCTGCTGAATGCCGAGGGTGAAGTTGTACATGGCCGGCGTGAGCGCCTTCCGTTCGAACGTCGATGTGCTGTTGGGGAAGAGGGTACCACTGGTACCGAGATAGGAATCCAGGTTGCCGTAGAAGATCTGCGGCGTCACCTGCGTGGGCGGGTTCTGGCTGAAGCCGCGGACGCCGGGAGCGACGGTATTGTGGAACGTGCCGAAGCCGCCACGGACGGCCGTCTTGCCATTGCCAAACGGATCGTAGGCGAAGCCGAAACGGACTTCGGGAAGGATGTGTTCCTGATCGCGGAGGCCGCGGGGATAGCTGGAATCGGTGGCGGCGACAGCCCCGTTAAACACGTCCCCCGATCCTGGCACGACGGCGCCGATGAAGACGGCCGGAAGGATAGTGCCGGTCTTGGGATCGACGGCGCGGCGGCCCTGGGCGGTACCGATCGGCAGATAAAGCGTGGGCACTTTCTTCGAATCGAAGCGGGCCGGATCCCAGGCCGAGGCCTGCTGGCGGGCGTGGTACCACTGGTTGTACCAAACGAAGCGCATGCCGTAATCGAGCGTCAGCTTGCGGCTCACTTTCCAGGTGTCCTGTGCGAAGAAGGCGGTGGTGGTTTTGCGGCCTTCATTGCTGGGGCGCGACTGGCTTTCGGTGTAGTTGGTGAAGTAGCCGAGCAGGGCATTGGAGTAGGCGTAGTTGGTGTCAACGGGGTTGTTGACGTCGCGGCCGAAGTTGAAGTTGCCGCCGTAGTTGCCCTGTTCCCCTTCGTAGTTGCGGGTTCGTTCGTAGAAGTAGCCGCCCTTCAGGATGTGGCTGCCCATGGTGTAGGTCAGATTGTCGCTGAAGTTGAATACGGTGTCCGCGCCGCGGAGCGGGAAGCGGCCGTCATAGCTGACGCCGGCCGCGTTGGGCACGCCGCCGAAGGAGGTTTGCGGAATGATGCCGAGGGCGTTGTTGCCGGGGAAGAACTGGCCGAGCGTGGACAGGCCGCGCGGGCCGCGCTGCATTTTCTTCAGTTCTTCGTCGCTTTCGGCCGGACCTTTTTCAACGCCGTGACGCGCACCGCCGGTGAACTCGTTCACCAGACGGGGGGACAGGATCTTGGCATAGTTGAGCACGATGCCGTTGTCGGTATAGGTATAGTGCTGGCGGACGAGGCCCCAGTTGGAAGAGCCGGCGGCGACGGCGTAGCCGAGGCTATCGGCGTACCAGGTGGAGCCGCGCACGTTGATGGAATCGTTCTGCGTGGGCTTCAGGTCGATGCGGAAGAGGTGCTGATCGCGGGGCTGATCAATGGACTCCTGGAACTGGTAGTTGTAGTTGCCGCGAGTCAGGTTGCGGTCCAGCGTATTGGGCAGCGGGAAGATGTTCAGCATGGCCTGCCCGTTGCGGCTGATGCGGGAAGCGGGGACGATGTTGTTGGGGAAGTTGGCGTTGGCGAGCGGATCGCGAATGAGGATGCGGGCTCCGTTCTGATCGAGGGTTTGCGAGTAGTCACCGCGGCGCTCAAGGTCGGTGGGTGTCATCACCTGCCGGACGGCTTGTGGATTCTTGACCCAGCTCTTTTCGAACGAGTAGAAGAAGAACACTTTGTCCTTGCTGTTCTTCCAGACCTTCTCGAGGGGGGCCGGGCCACCGAGGGTGGCGCCGATGGTGGAGTAGCGATAGATGGGGAGCGGAACGCCGGTGCGGTTGTTGAAGAAGTTGTTGGCGTTCCAGGTTTCGTGGCGTTTGTACCAGTAGGCTGAGCCGTGATACTGGAGGCCACCGGACTTGGTGACGATGTTGATGAACGAGGCGCCATTGCGGCCGTACTCGGCCTGATAGTTGTTGAGCAGCACCTTCACTTCGCCGATGGCGTCCATGTTGATGGGGCTGGAGAAGGTGTTGGGGCTGCCGAGATCGTTACCGGTGAGACCGTCGACCTGCAGGCTGTTCCAGTTGCTGCGCGCGCCGCCCATATTGGGTGTGCCGGTGCCAAAGCTGCCACCGAGGAATTCAGTGTCGACCGTCTGGGAGACGCCAGGGAGGATGCGGAGCATCGAAACGACGTCGCGGCCACGGATGGAGATTTGTTCGAGTTGCTTGGAGCTGATAAGCGCGGAGTTTTCAGAGCTCGATGTTTGTACCGAGACGCCTTGCGCGGCGACGGTGATGGACTCATTGACACTGCCGACCTGGAGGGCTAGAGTGCCAACGGATAAGCGCTCGGCGGCGCTCAATTGATTGCCCGTCTTGCGGTAAGGACGGAAGCCGGGCTGCTCGACGGCGATGGTGTAGGCGCCGGGCTGTAGGGCTGGAAAAAGGAAATCGCCCGCGTCATTGGTGGGCACGGTGCGTTCCTCGCCGGTGCGTTCACTGATGAGTTTGACGCTGGCATTGGCGATGGAATGACCACTGGAATCGAGAACGGTACCGACAATAGAGCCGGAGATGGTCTGCGCATAGAGCGCACTGACGGCCGCGGCCATCAGGATAAGCACTTTCATAATTCACCCCTACGTCGAAATCAACTTGGGGCATTTTATAACAAGTTATACTCACTTCGAATGTTCTTTCGATTCCTCGTCCTTTTGCTCCCGGCAGCCACGTTGGCCGCGCAGCACAGCGATACGGCGCTGAAGAATCCGTTCCAGTCCCCGGACGACCGCGCCCGCGGCGGGGCGTTTTTCCGTTCCCAATGCGCCAGTTGCCATGGCGTTGACGGGAAGGGCGGCGCGAGCGGGCCAAGCCTTGCCAGCGGGAGTTTCCGCCATGCGTCGAACGACGAGGGACTGTTCCGTGTGATCACGAAAGGCGTGGCCGGAACGTCGATGCCCGGGTTCTCCATGAATGGCCGGGAGATCTGGCAGATCGTGGGTTTCATTCGCGGATTGAGCGCAGGCCGGGCCGGCGCGGCGAAGGGGAACGCGGCGGCGGGAGAACAGTTGTTCGCGGCCAACAAGTGCACCAACTGCCACTGGCTGAACGGCGGCGGCGCGCCGCGCGGGTTGGATTTATCGGCCATTGGGACGCGGCTGTCGGCGGTGGAGTTGGCGCAGGCGCTGGTCGATCCGAGCGCGGAGGTGGCGCCGGAATATTGGATGTGGACGGCGACGGTGAAGAATGGGCAAAAGCTGCGTGGCTCGCGATTGAACGAAGATACGTTCTCGCTGCAGATTCTGGATTCCACGGGCAAGCTGCGGTCTGTCTTGAAGGCGGACTTGCAGGAGCAGACGCTGGAGCGGCGATCGGCGATGCCTTCCTTCAAGGACAAATTGACGGCGCAGCAGGTGGATGATGTGGTGGCGTATCTGGCCACGTTGCAGGGAGCGGCGAAATGAAGTCCCTTTGGATTCTGATCGGCATGGGCCTGTTGGCGCAGGACGCGAATTGGACCACTTATCACGGCAACTACTCGAGCACGCACCATAGCTCGCTCACGCAAATCACGCCGGCGAATGCAAAGAATCTGGAATTGAAGTGGACCTTCCAGGCGCAGTCGTTGGAAAAGTTCGAGGTGACGCCTCTCGTCGTCGATGGCGTCATGTACATCACCGAGGCGCCGAACACGATCGTGGCGCTCGACGCAGCGACGGGCCGCGAGTTCTGGATCTACGAGCACAAGAATCCGGACGTCACCTACCCCTGTTGCGGGAAGATCAACCGCGGCCTGGCACTGCACAACAACACGCTCTACATGGGCACGCTGGACGGGAAGTTGGTGGCCGTGGATGCGATCACCGGACAACTGCGCTGGGAGAAGGTGGTTGTCGATTACAAGCAGGGGTTCGCGCTGACGCATGCGCCGTTGATCATCAAGGACAAAGTGCTGATTGGCACGGCGGGCGGCGAGTTGGGCATTCGCGGATTCCTGGCGGCCTACGATGCGAGGACGGGCAAAGAGCTTTGGAAGTTCAAGACGATTCCCGAACCGGGCGAGCCGGGAAATGAAACGTGGGCCGGCGATTCGTGGAAGCATGGCGGCGGCCCGATCTGGCTGACGGGTTCGTATGACCCGGCATTGAATTTGACTTACTGGGGTATCGGCAACGCGGGGCCCGACTGGAACGCCAAGGTGCGCCCTGGGGACAATCTGTACACGAGTTCGGTGATTGCGCTGGACGCCGATACTGGCAAGTTGAAGTGGCACTTCCAGTTCACGCCGCACGACGAGTGGGACTGGGATGCGGTACAGACGCCGGTGTTGGTGGATCGCGAATGGCGTGGAAAGCCTCGCAAGATGATGCTTTGGGCGAACCGGAACGGGTTCTTTTACCTGATCGATCGGGTGACGGGCGAGTTCCTGCAGGGGACGCCGTTTGTGAAGCTGGACTGGGCGAGCGGATTGGACGACAAGGGCCGGCCGATGCGCGTGCCGGGGAAAGTGCCGAGTCCGCAGGGTACGGTGATTTTTCCTGGTGTGCAGGGTGGGACGAACTGGTTCGCGCCTTCGTACAGCCCGAAGACGGACTTGTTTTACCTGAACGTTTGGGACGACTATTCGAGCATCTTCTTTGCCTGGGACCAGGAGTATGAGCTGGGCAAGTGGTATGCCGGTGGCGGGATTAAGGCCGAGGTGCAATCGACGCGGCGGGACCGGTTGGCGCGGCGGGATCCCAAGTCCGGGTATGGCGCAGTGCGGGCGTTGAACCCTTCGACGGGAGCGAAGGTGTGGGAGTACAAGACCACCGACGTGAGTGATGGTGGGATTGTCACCACGGCGAGTAATCTGCTGTTCACGGGGAACCGCGAGGGCAACGTGTTCGCGCTGGATGCAACGAATGGGAAGCTGCTGTGGACCCTGTATCTGGGCGGGCAGGTGGTGGCTTCGCCGGTTACCTACCTGGTGAATGGCAAACAGCGTGTGACCATTGCTGTGGGCCACACGCTGTATACGTTCGGGCTGCGCGACTAGGCTTTCTTGGCCGCTACCGCGTTGGCGATGAGCGCCTCCACGATCTTCAGGTCCACATCCTTAAGCTTCTTCACGTATAGGCAGCCCTTGCCGGTGGTGTGCTTGCCGAGCTTGGCGAGCAGTTCACCGGCGCCCTCGGCCCCCGTGAGGCCGTAGAGCGAATGAGCCGCCTTGCGTGGCGAGAAGCCGACGACCATCCAATCCCCTTCTTGGCCGGACGCGTATTTGTAGTGATAGGTACCGAAGCCGATGATGCCGGGTCCCCACATGACCGGCTTTTCCCCGGTCACTTTGCGCATCAGTTTCAGAATCACTTTGGCGTCTTCGCGTTTACCTTCGTCCTCGATGGCATCGATGAAATCGGCAGCACTGACGTCGGTGGGTTTGGTTTTGAGTTCCGCCATGATCAAATCTCCTCGCTATGGTTTGGGCTTCGCCGGCTCCTGGAAGGAGCGCTCCACCGTGTCATTGACGTCGGTTGAAATGGTGTGGTCGCGCCACAACCAACGCATCATTTCCGGGATCTGCGCGCCGCCCTGCTTTTGGCCGTGGCGACCGATGCCCCAGGTATAGTTCACATCGTAGCCTTTCGCGGTGAGGGCTTTCATCATACGCACGTTCTGATAGAACCAGTCGCGGTTCTGATTGTATTCGCCGCCCGGGCGCTGGCCACGATTGTCGTTGCGGCCATCGACGAGGAAGACGCGGAGCGGCTTCTTTTCGGCGGCGGCGATCAGGTCCGGATACTTGTGGCCACCGCGAAGATCGACGAAGCTGCCGACGATGCTCAACACTTTGCGGAACTGATCGGGGCGAAACCAGGCGACAGTGAAGGCCGCGATAGCGCCGGAGCTGGCGCCGGCCACGCCGCGCTGTTCGGGATCCTTGGAGATGTTGTACTCCTTGTTCAACACCGGCATGAGTTCATCGACGATGACGCGCGGGTATTTGTCGTCGATGGTGTTGTATTCGGTGGGCCGGTTGTTGACGCGGTCACCCCATTCCTTGGGCGTGGATTCGGCCTGATCGGGACGGCGGCCGGGGCTGATGAAGACGGCGATCATCACCGGGATTTCACGGCGGTAGATAAGGTTGTCGAGCACGTTCTGGACGCGGGCGTCGCCTTCCGGCGCCATCATGGCGGGACCATCCTGCCAGACCATGAGCGCGGTGGGCTTGGCGGGATCGTACTGCGCCGGGACGTAGACCGAGTAGGTGTGCGACGTGCCGGGATAGGCTTCGCTCTGGATCTGAAACGGACCCTTGATGACGCCCTTGGGCACGCCTTCCTGGGCGAGCGAATCGGGGCTCAGTTTGTAGTGAATGTCCGTATTGACGGGTGCCTGCTGGGCCGTCAGCGCGGCGGCGGCGAAGAGGGTTGCGAAAGAAAGCTTACTGATCACCGCGCCACGATATCACAGCAACGGATGACGGCGGGGGCATTGAGGGGGATCTCGATGCGGGCGTCGGGTTGGGCGTCGCGGATCGTCAGGACGAGGACTTTTTTGTTGGTGTTGAATTCCATTGATGGCGTCACGTCGGCGAGGGAGCGAAGGGTGCGGGCGCGTTTGGCGTCGTTGGCGTGGATCTCGATGCGGCGTGGCGTGCCTTCGGCACCGGCGAAGTGGATGACGCCGATGAGCTTGGGGTTCTTCAGCCGTGGGTCGCCATCGGCGGGGACGTCGTAGCCGGCGTAGAGAGCAGTGTCGGGAATACGGACCGGGCGGACGAAGGTATTGAAGAGCGGCCTGCCATCGGCGAGACGGTAGAGCGACCACCACTGGGTGTCTTCGAGTCCGCGGGTGACGATGAGCAGTTCGTTGTCGAGCGAGCGGGCGTCGACGCCTTCGACCTTAATCGAGTACTTCGGCTTCTCTTTGCGGTCCACGCCGAGCGGCCAGGCTTCGATGAGTGTGGAGGCTTCCATGCCTTTGTCGCCGAGCACCTGGCGGGTTTGCTCCGTCTGGCGGAGTACGGTTTTGGCGGCGAGTTCGTAGGTGACGTTGCGAATGACGACCGCCTCTTCGCCTTGCTTGCCGGTGACCGTGAAGGAGGAGGCGCTTTGCGCGAACAGTTGCAGGCCAGCGACGGCAATTAAGAGAAGAGCTTTGTGTTTCATACCACCCTTACATGCGTGGATGGCCGCCGAAAGTTATCAAAGCAAGCGTTCGCCGGTAGCGGCGTCGAAGAGCCAGGAGGATTTGGCCGGCAGATCGAGCTCGATGGTTTTCCCGGTGCGAATCGTGAGGCGGCGGCGGCCACCGGCCTTGGTGTGGATGAGAATGAGCCCGCCGCCGGCGTGGATGATTTCGCCCTGGTCGAGATAGAGATGCGCACCGGCTTCGGCGAAGATCTTGCGCCATTCTTCGGTGGTGAGGGGCGGCTTGGCGATGGTGGCGCCAGCGGTGACCTCGCGGGTGAATTCGGCGTTGAGCGTTTGGCCGTCGGTGTAGGCGGGGAAGCCTTGGAAGACGATACGGCGGCTGGGGGCGTTAACCTTCTCGCGGATGAACTTGCGCTGGGCGGCGGTCATGAGCCAGGTATTGGCGAAGACGACGACTTTGAAGCGGGTGAGGTCAAGTTTTTCGATGTCTTTGAGGTGGATGGTTTCGATGGCCGCGCCACTGCGCCAGGCTTCGCCCATGGTGCGATTGACGGCGAGCGGATCGGTGATCGAGTCGGCGCCTTCGGTGGAGCCGGTGTAGTAGTAGACCTCGGTATCGAAGACGAAGAGGACGTCTCCGGCGGGAGCATAGTCGCGCTGGTGATACTTTTCGAGGAGTTCTTTCAGGCGTTTGATTTCGGCGATCAGGCGCGTGTCGGCCCACCAGCCGGACTGATTGCCGGGGCCGAAATCGTAGTACCAGAGGCCGGCGCCACGGGTGAAGCTTTCGAGCACGTTGCGGCGGATGAGGGCGATGTCGGCGGGGACGTCGGTGAGTTGGAAGGCGGTGTCGACGTTGTTGAGCCACTTCCAGGACGGGGTTTCGTCCATTTCGTCGAGGAAGAGTTTGCCGTTCAAACGGATAGTTTCGATGAGGGCGCGGGTGATGCCGCTACCGCCCATATCGCGGTAGAGCGTGCCGTAGGCTTGCGGGGCGCTGAGGTAATCGACGTGGGGGGATTGGAGGATCTTGTGAAGTTCCAGATGGCCGCCGGTGACCTGGCGATTGAACATGGAGAAGAAGTAGCCGTAGAAGGTACCGGTAAGGATGGGCGCGCGCCAGGTTTGTTTGACGAGTTGGCAGAGGTCGACGATGCGTTCGGCGACCAGTTCCTGCTGGCAGCGGTAATAGTCGATGACGGCTTCGCGCTTTTGCGGGTCGCGGAAGATACCGTCGTCCAGGGCTTTGCGTTCTTCGAGTGTTGGGACTTTGGCGCTGGGCTTGTTCTTCGCTTTGCGATAGGCATCGAAGCGCAGCTGCATGGGGCGGCTGACGTCGGGTTCGTTGCGCATGAAGCCCCAGTAGTGCCATTCGCCGTAGACGCCGCAGGCGACGTGGATGCCGGCGAGGGCTTTCGCTTCCGGGGTTTTGGCGAGAGTTTTGAGGAGTTCGACGGTTTTCTCACGGGCGAGTTGCATCCACTTTTCGGACGCGAGGCTGGCGCGGGGCGTGCGGCGGAGATCGTCCTGGATGTAGCGGACGGGGACGGTTTTGGGCAGGGTTTCGAAGTCGCCGTTCGCGTAGCGGGTGAGTTCGTCCGGGTTCTGCTTTTTCCAGGATTCGGGTACGTTGAGGTGCCAGCGGAGGACGACGGCGGCATCGGGGCAGAGGTCGGTGATGCCTTTGATCTGGCGGCGGGCGAGGGTGGGATCGAGGATGAAATCGGCGAGGAAGAGGTCGAGTTGGAAGAGTTTGAAACCGGCTTCGACGAAGTGGCCGATGCTTTGGCGGGGGCCTTCTTCGAAGGAGAAGCGGCCGCCGATGCAATCGGTGAGGGCATAGAAACAGGCGTAGGTGGGCTGGTTGCGGATGAAGAGGGTGGGTTTGTTGTGCCAGGGGCGGATGTGGGCGTTGACGGGTTGGTTCGTTTGCGCGGCTGCGAGGGCGGGGGTGAGGAGGAAGGCGCGCCGGGGGAGCGAGTGGTCCATTAGGATATGAGAACATGATTGAACTTTTGGAGCAGCGGGCGGACGGGGGTTCGTTGTGCCGGGCGATTTGGGCGCGGCAGAAGGCAGGTCCGTGGGCGGAGGCGTTGGCGGATTTGGCGGGGGTGTTAGAGGCGGAGTTGGAGTGGCTGGGGGACGAGGAGCGGGGGCGGGTGCGATATGCGGCGGGCACTTCTATTCAGGAGTTGTTGACCGGTTGGCGGCCTGAGAAATTGCGGGCTGGGAAGGGTGTTCTGGAAGCGTTTGCGAAGTGGATGGGGACGTTGGAAGAGTGGAATTTGTTGGATGTTTGTTGGGAGTTGCTCGTGTTTGAGCGGAAGCACGACAGGAGCTTCGATGACTGCTCGATTCCGGTGTACATGGTGCGGAGGATGGGGCGATTACACGGAGATTTGGAGTTGGAGAGGCTGGAGTTGGCGCTGTCACTGGCCGCTGAGTTCGAGAACATGTCCCGGTGGCCGGATGCAAGATGGGCGCTGGCGGATTGGGACAGGGATTCGGCGCTGTATTTTCAGGCTTTGGAGAATGACAGCTACGTGGTGCGCGGATGGGCGGCGAAGGCAATTGGGCGAATGTTTACGGTCTTTCGGAAGCGGGATTCGCGGGAGCTGATGGAGTGGTTCGGGGACTTGGAGGTGAAGAGTCCTGGAGTGGCTGGAGCATTTATGTGCGGTGCCGAGTGGAGGTACGGTGGGCCGCTGGATGCATTGGATAGAGGGTTCGTGCGCCCGTGGTTTCTGGATGTTCTACGCAGGAGCGGCAAGGAGCCGAATGTACCGCATGTTCAGTCGCTGGAATTTTATGCGCATGAGTATTTCTCGCACGACGCGGATGCGATCCGCGAAATGCTGAAGATGGGGCGGAATGAATTGGCGGTGATGACAGCCACCGAAGATGACGCAGCCATGGGCACGTTGCGCGAAGTCCTGGCCGAGATGGCCGCGTCCGATAACCCGATGTTGGCGCAGAGGATTCAGCGGCATTTGAGTCGCTAAACCTTCTTCGGATCCGGATGCTTCCAAGGCGCGCGATAGGGGCGGGCGAGGAGGCGGTTGGCTTCGTCGTCACCGATGACGCGCTGTGTGGCGGAGTCCCATTTCAGGCTGCGGCCGAGCTTCTGCGACATGTTGGCGAGGATGCAGGACGCGGTTGAGATGTGGCCCTGCTCGATGTCGGCGACGGGCTTGGACCGCTTCTCGATGGCCGTAAGCAGATCGCGCATATGGCCGCGAATGGCGGGGGCGACGTGCTTTTCGAGCTCGGCTTCGGTCTTGTCTTCGGGGTATTCGTCGAACTCGTACTTCACGTCTTTGTGCACCGTTTCGCCCTTGCCGACGGGGATGAAATCGTAGCTCATGACGCTGGCCTTCAGCGTTCCTTTTTCGCCGTAGAAGGTGGCACCCCAGGGGTATTTGGCATCGGGCGCGGTGCCCCAACTGCGGTGGGTCCAGACGACTTTCACGTCACCGAAATCGAAGGCCGCTTCCTGCGTGTCGGTGATGTTAGCCTTGCTGGCTTTGTCGACGAGAATGCCGCCGGAGGAGGAGATGGTTTGCGGCCAGCCGAGGCCCATCATCCAGCGCACCATATCGAGCATATGCACGCACATGTCGCCCACAATACCGTTGCCGTATTCCATGAATGCGCGCCAACGGCGGGGATGGACCAGCGGATTATAGGGCCGCAAGGGGGCGGGGCCGGTCCACATTTCGTAGTCGAGATTGGCAGGCGCCTGCGCGTCGGGCGGATTCTCTGTGGCGCGCATGTGGTAGTAACAATACGTTTCCACGTAGGCGATTTTGCCCAGCGCACCGCTGTCGATGAAGCGCTGCTTGGCTTCGATTAAGTGCGGCGTGCTGCGACGCTGCGTCCCGATCTGGACAACCCGTCCATACTTGCGGGCAGCGGCGACCATCGCCTGGCCCTCCACGATATCGACGCTGATCGGCTTCTGCACATACATGTCGCAACCGGCCTTGGCGGCTTCGATCATCGCCAGCGCGTGCCAATGATCGGGCGTAGCGATGAGGCAGATGTCGAGATCCTTCTCCTTCAACATCTCGCGGTAATCGCTGTAGGTTCGCGGCTTCTTCTTGGATACCTGGCGCTGGGAAACGATGTCGGCCGCTGCCGCCAGCATGTTCTTATCCACGTCGCAGAGCGAGACCACTTCCACCGGCGCGACCTGAATCAGCCGCAGCAGATCCGACTTCCCATACCAACCGGTGCCGATGAGGCCAACTCGCTTCGGCTTGGCGCCGCCTTGTGCGAAGAGGCTGGCGCCGGTGGTGGAGAGAAACGTTCTGCGATCCATGGATCACAGTGTATGCTAGCGGCGGCTGAATAGCGCGGCCACGCCGGCGCCAATCAACAGCACGGGCCAGAGTTTGTCGAAACCCAGGTCCGGGATGAATCGGCTGACCAGCAAAATGGTGCCGACCAGGATCATCATCATGGGGCCGACCAGGCTGCGGTCGATAGTGGTGGGCTGGGTGTTCATACTCATCCCTACGAACAACGCCGCGGAAAAGTTCCGTTAGCCCAAAGACTCGTCGAGTTCGACGCGGTAGCCGGTGACGAGGCGGTTGGTCTCGTTCGCCATGCCAACGATGGCCATCATCTCGTTGAACATCTCCGGCGTCATGCCTTTTTTCTCGGCCGAGGCGGTATGGGAGGCGATGCAATATTCGCAGCCGTTCGTGACGCTGACGGCGATGTAGATGAGTTCCTTCATCACCGGATCGAGCGCGCCCGGGGCCATGATGTCCTTGATGCTTTCCCAGGTGCGGCGGAGCGTGCCGGGATCGTTGGCGAGGAACTTCCAGAAGTTGTTCACGTCGTCAACTTTGCGCAGCGTCTTGATCTCGTCGAACACGGCTTTCACTTCGGGCGAAGCGTCTTCGTAGTCAATTGGTTTTGCGTAGGCCATGGCGCCATTATGGCGCGGATAGAGCTTCGCGATACCAGGCGGCGAGGAAACGGGCGGCGGGGTTCTTGTGCGGTTGGACGTAGTCGCGGAAGTGTTGACTGGCGCCGAGTGCCGGCTGCAGCGTGGCCCAGAACTGGTTCCAGTCGAGCGTGTCCCCGGGTTCAAGGAGGCGGTTGTTGAGCGCGCGGAGAAAGGCGTCATTGACGGCCGTGGTGCCGATGCCGCGGGTGGCGATCATCTGCGCCCGGCGGCAATGGGTGACGACGTCTTCCACGTTCGCCATGCCTCGGCAGCTGCCGAGGAAGACCAGTCGGGCGTCGTGGGTGAGGAATTTTCGCGTTGCGTCGAAGTGGTGATCGTGGCCGCGATGGACCAGCACCGTTGGGCGCGGGGCACCGATCGCGGCCTTGGAACTGGGGACGTTGGCGTAAATCTCGATACGGCGGAGCTTGGAGCCGCGGCTGGAGAGGAGGACGCGATCGGGCGTGCGCTGGAGGGTCCAGTTGGGATCGTTGGCGTAGGCGGCGAGGAAGCTGTTGAAGGACTCGACGCCGTCGTCGTCATCGTGGAAAACGTAGCGTTGGACGCAGAGTCCGGAGGGGAAGAGATCGGGAATCTGGAGCGTGGGGCTGGCGGTTTGACGGAGAGATTTGAGGACGCGGCCAAGGGGCGTCGGCGGGATGGCTTCGTCGGCGGCAGCTGGCGCGGCGGCGAGAATCACGGCGGCCTTCACCGCTTCGGCCAACGGGTCTTCGGTCTCTTCGAGCCCATTTAACGCGCGGTGGATTACGGCGATGGGGACCGGGAGCGGATTGCCGGACTCCGCCAGAAGCGCGAGCGCGCCGCGGAGAGTGGAGGCATCGGCGCCAGCGTCCCAGGGATGGTTCCGCAGAAGGCGAATGGCGGTTTCACGCTCGTCCTCCGTCTGCGCGCTGGCGGCCAGCCGCAGGGTTTCTGCGGGACTGACGGTTTGGGAGGGATTCTGTTTCAGTTGGAGAAGGAGGAGATCGGCCGGGGGAACTTCGGCGGCGCGCCGGGCCGCGGCTCGGATCGCCGGGCCATAGGGGAGATCGACGTACTGGCGCGCTTCGCGGAGGGCGATGGCGGGGTGGCGCGCCGCGGTGGCGAGAAGGAGCTGTTTGGAAAGTTCGGGCTGTTTGGCGACCGTATACCAGGCGACGTCGAGCGCCTGCGCAAAGTGGATCGACGATAGCCAGCGAGCCGCGATCACTTCCGGAAGAAGGGCCGCAGCCTCTCGCGGATTGGACCGCGTGAGCGAAAGATAGGCATCCCGCCGCATACGTTCGCGCAGGATGGGGTCGCGCAGAAGCGACGCTTTTTCGAACGCCAGCCGCGGCGCCATATTCAGAAGTTGCTGGGCTTGTTCGAACAGCGCCGCCTGATCGGCAACCGCTGGCGCGGGAGGCAGGGGAGGCATACCTCTTCATTGTGTGATACCTTCGGCTTCGTTGTGCTGAACAAGAAAATCCTCGATAAATTCCGCGTCACGCCGGGCAAGAAGTTCAAGCTGAAGTCCATCGATCCTGGATGGCGCGGGGACAAAGAGATCCGGGGCCTCTCCGATACCGAGCTGAAGCAATCGGCCGAGAAGGTGCTCCTCCAGAACCTTCAGGAGCTCGCCGACCAGCAGGCGAAACTGTACGCGGATGACCGTTGGTCTGTCCTCGTCGTGCTGCAGGCAATGGACGCGGCGGGTAAAGACGGTATGGTGAAGCATGTCACCGCAGGACTGAATCCGCAGGGGTGCGACGTCTATTCGTTCAAAGCGCCGTCGGCCGAGGAACTGGATCACTCCTACCTCTGGCGGATCATGCGCGTGAGCCCGGCGCGCGGCAAGATCACCATTTTTAATCGGTCGCACTACGAAGAAGTTCTGGTGGTAAAGGTCCACCCGGAGTATCTGAAGAAGCAGAAACTGCCGGCTCCGCTGGTGACAAAGAAGATCTGGGAAGAGCGCTACGAAGACATCAACAACTTCGAAAAACACATGGCGCGGAACGGGACGATCATACTGAAATTCTTCCTCCACGTCTCCAGGGACGAACAGAAGAAACGGTTCTTGGAACGACTGGAGAACCCCGATAAACACTGGAAGTTCTCCGCGCAGGACTTGAACGAGCGGCAATATTGGAACGACTACATGCGTGCGTACGAAGAAGGCCTGGAGGCGACGAGCACGAAATGGGCGCCATGGTACGTGATTCCGGCCGACAACAAGGCCGTCGCGCGCGTCCTGGTATCGAACATTCTGACGCGCGCGATGGAGGAGTTGAAGCTGCAGTTCCCGACGGTGACCACGGAAGAAAAGCTGGCGCTGGAAGAGGCGCACAAGCGATTGGTGTCGGAATAATCAGTCTGGCTGCTCCAGGCCGAGCAAACAACGCAGTGTGTCGCGCGCGATCAGCAACTCTTCGTTCGTGGGAATAACCCAGACGTTGACAGGGGAATCCGGCAGGCTGATCTGCGCTTCCTTGGCAATCGCAGCGTCGTTGGCGGCTTTGTCGATGCGGATACCGAGGCCGTCCAAACCGGCGCAAATCTGCTCGCGAACGGGGGCAGCGTTTTCGCCGATGCCACCGGTAAAGACGATGGCATCAGCTCCGTTCAGCGAGGCGAGATAGGACCCGATATACTTCTTCACGCGGTAGCAAAAGACGTCGATCGCCATGGCGGCGCGGCTGTCGCCCTTCCGGCGAAACTCGAGCAGCAGGCGCATGTCCGCGGAGAGGCCGGAGAGCCCGAACAAGCCGCTTTTACGCGTGAGGAGGTTTTCCATTTCCGAGGGCCCATCCCCGGTCATTGCCATCATGTGCAGGATGAGCGACGGATCGATATCGCCGCAACGGGTCCCCATGACGAGACCTTCCAGCGGAGTAAAGCCCATGGAAGTATCGATCGAATGGCCGTGCCGGATCGCGCACATCGACGAACCATTGCCGAGGTGGCAACTGATGACCTTGAACTGATCCTTCGGTTTGCCGTGAATCTGCGCGTAACGCCAGGAAATATAGCGATGCGAGACGCCGTGGAAGCCATAGCGCCGGTATTGTTCCTGGGCGTAGTAGCTGTAGGGGATGCCGTAGAGATAGGCTTCCTGGGGAAGCGTCTGATGGAAGGCCGTGTCGAACACGGCGACGTGGCGGGCATCGGGCAGGAGCGCCCGGGCGGTACGGAAGCCGCGCACATTGTGAGGATTGTGCAACGGTGCCAGATCGTACAAATCTTCAATCTTTTCGACGACTTCTTCTGTGAACTCGACGGGCTCCTGGAACGATTCCCCGCCGTGCACGACGCGGTGGCCAACAGCCTCGATGGGGCCGTACTCCGAGACGGCTTCGATGATTGCCTTCAATGCCTCGTCGCGGTCGGCGACCGGGCGAGTGGAGCGCGTTCGGCGCCCTCCGGCGGTTACGGAGACGATCGCATCGCGGGTGCCGATGCGGTCGACCACGGCTTTGGCCAGGACGCGATCTTCAGAGGCTGCGATCTGTTCGGGACTGGTTTCGAAGACCTGACTTTTGATCGAAGAACTGCCACAATTCAAGACGAGTATCTTCATAATGACTCTATTCCAGTCTACGCTCCTGGTTGCAATGGCGATACCGTCAATACTGGCGCAACCGGTGACGCAGGACCTGTTCACCGCCGGCGAGCAGGGCTATATGACGTATCGAATTCCCGGGTTGTTGGCACATGGGAAGACCGTTTTGGCTTATGCGGAAGCGCGCCGGGATGGCTTCGGCGATTGGGCGGATATTGACGTCGTCATGCGGCGATCCACCGACGGCGGCAAGACCTGGGGACCGCTCCGCGTGTTGGCTGATTCCGGCAAGGATACGATGAACAATCCGGTGGCGATCCCAGGCGCGAAATCTGGCGAGATTCACTTCCTGTACTGCGTCAACTACGCGCGGGCGTTCCACATGAAGAGTACCGACGGAGGCCTGACGTTTTCCAAGCCGGTCGATATTACGGCGGCCTTTGAACGATTGCGGTCCGCCTATGATTGGAACGTGATCGCGACCGGTCCGGGCCATGGCATTCGCCTGAAAAACGGGCGGCTGATGGTGGCCGTATGGCTGTCCACCGGCGGCAAGAAACATCGCCCGTCGCGTGTCAGCACGCTATTCAGCGACGATAACGGCACAACGTGGAATACGGGCGATCTCGTCCCCGACACGCTGCCGAACCCAAGCGAAACGTACGCCGTGCAGCGGCGAGATGGCAGCGTAATGCTCAATGTTCGCAATGAGTCGACCGAGCACCGCCGTGCAATCAGCATTAGTGCGGATGGGGCGACGGGGTGGTCGACACCGAAGTTCCACGCCCAACTTCTGGAGCCGGTCTGCATGAGCTCGGTGATCCGTCACCCGAAAGGCGGGCTTGTCTTTTCCAACCCGGACACGCTTGAAGCTACCTACGTCGATGCCTCCAAAACCATCAACCGCGATCGCAAAAACCTGACCGTGCAGTGGTCTGGCGACGACGGCGAAACCTGGACCGCTAAGCGGGTATTGGAGCCGGGTCTCTCCGGGTACTCCGATTTGGCGACCACTCCTGATGGAACCATCCTGACGCTATACGAGCGCGGCGGGCAGGACAAATCCATCTTCCGCACAAGTCGCCTATCGCTGGCGCGATTCAAGCTGGACTGGCTGCTAACGGCGCCAAAACAGTAGCGCCAACCCGATCACAAACAGCAACCCGCCCAGGGCGAGCGCGGCCAGCGGAATGATTCCGTCCATCTCATCGAATCGGTGCCGGCCGGACACCGTGTAGACGCCCCACCACCCGAATGCGAGGGCAATCGCGCCGAGGATGAGTAGGGCTTTCGACATGGATTAGAGCGGCAGTTCCGTGGACTCGATCTTCTCACGAATCATGTCGCGAACGGTCCGAAAATCTTCGAGCCGCGGATTTGTCGCCGGATCCGGGAACGGCCAATGCAGCGTCGTCTGCGCACCCGGCACGTAGGGGCAGTTGTCGCGCGCGTTATCGCAAACCGTGATCAGGTAGCGGATGGGCTTGTCGAGAAACCCATCGATCGCCTTCGACGTGTGATGACTGATGTCGATGCCGATCTCTGCCAGGGCCTCGATGGCCTGCGGACGGACATATGTGGCCACAGTGCCCGCGCTGGCGACTTCGAACTGATCGCCCTTCAAGTGGCGCATCAGGCCCTCGGCCATCTGGCTGCGGGCGGAATTCGCGGTGCAAACGATAAGGATGAGCGGCTTGGACATTCTCTTTCAGAGTAGCGAGATTCTCTGACCCCGGATCTGCACGAGTTGCGCACGCCATAGAAGAAGGCAATGTCCTTCCCAACAGGAAACTATGAACAAGTCAGTGTTACTCATTGCCTGCGTCGCCCTCGTCACGCTACCGGCCACCGCCCAGATCGACGTCGCGGCCGGAAACGTTACGGTGCGCATCCGCTATCAGGGACAACCGATCCCGGGCGACTGCTATTTCTACTTCGTGTCGCAGGCCGCCTCATTCAACTGCGGCGGCAACGCGTCCAACGTACCCGTCGGCAACTACACGCTCACCGAAGGCCACGGCTATCCAATCCCTCCGGTCCCTTTCACCGTCACCGCGGGCCAGACAACCGTGGTTGATGTGGAGACGAGCGGTCAGGTGGGCATCATTACCGGCACGTTTCTTCTCAACGGCCAACCGCCATCGAACGCCGCTTTTGTGCGGACAGGACAGGAAGACGGTCTCGCCTATACCGACACCACCGGACGGTTCAGACTGATCGCCCTCGCCGGCCAGGGTTCTGGCAGCGTCAACTACGGCCTGGCCAATTTTCCATTCACGGCGGTGGCCGGACAGACAGTCGACGTCGGGACCATCAACCGCGACACAGGCAACGTCAACGTCCGTATCCGCTACCAGGGTCAACCAATTCCCGGTGACTGCTACTTCTACTTCACTTCCGCAGCCGGCAGCGTGAACTGTGGCGGCAACATGTTCAACGTGCCTGTTGGAAGCTACACTCTGACCGAGGGCCACGGCTATCCAATCCCTCCCGTCCCGTTCACAGTCACGGCCGGGCAAACAACAACAGTCGATGTGGAAACCTCCGGTCAGGTTGGCATCGTTACAGGAGTCTTCCTTCAAAACGGACAACCCCCGGCCAATGCAGCCTTTATACGGACGAACTCCGAGGATGGCTTCGGCTACACCGATTCGAGCGGCCGTTTCCGGCTCATTGCACTCGCTGGCGCGGGGACGGGAATCGTCAATTTCAGTTCGCCGAACTTCCCATTCACCGCGGTCGCTGGACAAACGGTTGACGTAGGAACCATCACCCAGAGCAGTGGGAATGCAGTTGTCAATGTCCTCTACCAGGGACAGTCGCTCGCAGGAAACTGCTACTTCTATTTCGTTTCCCAAGTCGGATCCGTCAATTGCGGCGGGCAGATGCCGAACCTGCCCGTAGGCAGCTACACCCTCACCGAGGGCCACGGCTACCCGCTCCCCCCCGTCCCGTTTACCATCTCCGCGGGCCAGACCACAATCATCAACGTGGAGACCTCCACGGTCGCCGGCATTATCTCGGGACGCTTCTTCATCAACGGTCAACCGCCTGCCAACCCCGCCTTCGTCCGCACCGATCGGGAAGACGGACTCGCCTACACCGACACCACCGGTCGATTCCGTCTCCTTGCCCTCGCCGGCCCGGGTATTGGATCGATCAATTTCGGTCTGGCCACCTTCGCCTTCAACGCGGTCGCCGGTCAGACTCGCGACCTTGGGAACATCGGTACAACAACGCTCGACAGCGCGATCGTCGGACGTAGCGGTTCCCTTCCCTCCAAGACCTGGACCATTCGACTCAGCAACACCGGCGCCAGCTCCGCCAGCGATGTGCAACTCACCGGAGTCACCTTCATCACCCAGACGTTCGGTGCCGCCTGCCCGCTGCCCACTACCCAATCCACTCTCCCGGTGAACGGCGGATTCCTCCCCATTGGCACCAGCACCACCGTGCCTGTACAAATCAACTTCGGCACCTGCCCGGCCAACGCCCGCTTTACCGTCAGGCTCAACTATCAAGCCAGCGGCGGAACTGTTACCGGCACCCGCACCTTCAACCTGCAACTCCCCTAACAACTACAAGGAAAACAACATGAAATTTCTACTTGCACTCTGCCTGCTTCTTCCCACGCTACCCGCGGCGTCGCTGACACTGACCCCCAACAGCGGCAACATCAACATCGAACCCGGAACCACCTACGGCTGGGGCTTCGATCTCAACAACAACACCTCCAACTACCTTCTTGTCACCAGCGTCGTCGCCTCCGGCTTCGACCCCCTCATGGGCACATTCCAGGACTTCATCGTCTCCGTGAACCCCACCATTCTCGGGCCGAACTCGATCCTCAACCAGGCCTACAACCAGTCACTGCAACAGGGCTTCGGCGAGTTCGCCATGCTCCCCGGCGCACCGATCGGCGCCACCACCGGCGCCACCTTCAGCGTGACCTACGATCTGCTGATCAACGATCCCTTCGGCCCCCTCGGCAGTCACCCCAACGACCAGTACTCGCTCGAATTCACCTTCGACGGCAGCGTCACCTCCACCGCGCCCACAAGCGGGGTCCCCGAGCCGTCCTCCGTTGTCCTCACGGGCGCCGGGCTGCTCTGTGCCGCCTGGCGCCTCCGCCGCGCTAATTCCGTTCGTTGCTGAACAAGTATTTCCCACCGCTCTCACGAACAAGAAATAGCCGCTCTTTGCCAAGCAACTGTTCCAGCTTTGGCGTGCTGGGCTTCTCGACGACCAGATAATAGCGGTCGCGCGAGGCCCAGCGATTTTTGCATTCCGCGTCGTCAATGAAAACCTGCGGCGCGCCGGGCGCATAGCTGGCGTACTCCAGGTTGTTCACACGCCCATTGAGCAACAGTGCCTGCGCGGGATTTGCATAGAAAAACACACTCGAAAACGTGTAGTACTGGTTGTCGACAATTAGCGTTCCCGGCTTTGCATTTTTGTACGCCTCGGCCAGTGGCCGTGAACCCAGGTACGGATCAAACGTCACCAGCGCGGTGCGCGCTGCATGCAAGAACAGCGTCATCATCACGGCCAACCCCAACGCCAGCGGCATCCGCCGCAACCGGAACCCAGCGAAGGCGCCGATCAAAAACGCCACGCCGGCCATCACGAGCGGCAGCCGCAAATACGCGAACGAGTCGATGGTCAAATCTCCCATATGCCCCAGCGAAAGCGTGTAGGCATCGGGGTTCTGCGTCAACGCCTGGGAGATATCGCCCGGCGTCGGCAACCCATTCACACGGAGCAAAATGAAACCAATCGCCCCCGCCGCCAGCGTGGCAATCAAGCCCACAGCCAACTGGCCGCGGCGTAGCCAGACGCTCTCTTCCCGCTCCATGGCATTCGCCAGCAGCAGCGCCAGCGCCGGGTAGCAGGGCATCGAATAGTATTCCTGCGTCGTCGAAAACGTGAAGAACAGCAGCAGGAATCCGGTCCAGCACAACGCCAGCAGGCGCGCCGATCCAGCCCGGTCCGCAGGGCGATACCGCAGCTTCGCGATCGCTGGAAAGAACGCACTCCACGGGAACAACCACAGCAAATGGAACAGCCAGAACATATGGCGCGGAACCGTATTGTAGTCCCGCGGCCAACGCATGTTCAGGAAGCGAAACACATGCTCGTTGAAGAAGTAGAACCAGAAGAAGCCGTGATACTGGCCAGGTTCACTCTTCATCGTGAAATCGAAATAGGGCGGGTTTCGCAGCATCGCCAGCACGTGCCAGGGCGCCGCGATCACCAATAGAATCAGGGCTCCGGTGAAAGGCCGCAACTTTCGCCACTCGCCCCACCGGCCTGCAATTGTCAGCCAAAGTCCAATCGCCGCCAGCGGGAACAGCATGGCGATGAGACCCTTCAGCAGCAACCCCGTCGCCATCGCCGCCGACATCACATAGGCATACTTCGCCTCGCCAGATTCCATCGCCAACAGAAAACACCACATCGCCAGCGTGATCGTAGCCGTCAGAATCGCATCCGGAATCTGAATGCGCGTGAACAGCCATAGGCCGATGCACGTCGCCAGAATCAACCCCGCATATAGCCCCGTCGTCTCGTTGAACGCCCATCGCGCAAAACGCGCCGTCAGCCAGCAGAGCAGCACCACACCGAGCGCCAGCGGAATCCGCGCCGCCCAGTCGTGCACGCCGAAGACCGCGTAGCTCACCGCCATCGACCAGTAAATCAACGGCGACTTCTCCAGGTACGCAACGCCGTTCAGCCGCGCCGTCACCCAGTCGCCGGAGTCCAACATGTTCCGCGCGATCTGCGCCTGCACCGCGTCCACGTCGTCCATCAACGTGGGCGGACTCACAATGCAGCCGAAATACACGGCGATAGCGAAAAGAAGGACGATTAACTGGTAACGACGTTCCATTGCTTCTTCCAAAGAAACAGCATCAATAGGCCCCACAAGTGGTAGCCGTAGTTGGCCTCGCGGCGTTCGTGGGCACGCAACACAGCCTCCACCGCGCCTTCACGAAACAGGCCCATTTCCCGAATCGCCTGCGGCGTCAGCGTGTCGTGCAACAACGGCTTCAACGCGGTCCGGAACCAATCGTGCGCCGGAATGTCGAAGCCCTCTTTCTTACGAGTCAACACAGAGTCCGGAATCTTCCCCCGCATCAGGTCTTTCAGAATGAACTTCAATTTACTGCCGTTCACTTTGAACGACTCCGGCATCCGCGCGGCAAACTCCACCAACCGGTGATCCAACAACGGCGGCCGCACCTCCAACGAATGCGCCATGCTCATGCGGTCGCACTTATAGAGAATGTCGTCGGGCAGATACCAGTTCTGATCGAGCTCCAAAAACGAATTGTACTCCGGCGGCGCATGCAGCCGCGAGTGCCAGTTTTGCTGAAGCAAATGCACCCGCTCCGCCGGTGTAAACGTGCCGTTCCAATACAGGTGCGCCTCCATCGGATCCAACAACGAACCCGTCAGGAACCGCTTCACCTTGTACTCAAAACTGATCTTGTCATCAGACACCGGCAACAGATTCGCCATCGAAAGCCCCGCCGCCCGCAGCGGCCGCGGCACGTGGCGCATCCACCCGGCATACTTGTCCGCCAGGTAGGTGTAATAGCCGCCAAACAGCTCGTCGGCGCCTTCTCCGCTCAGCGCCACCGTCACATGCTCCCGCGTCATCTTGCTCAAATACCAAACCGGCAAGGCACCGGCATCGGCGCTCGGCTCGTCCGAAAAATACGGCAGCCGTTCCACCGTCGCAGCCAGGTCATGATCGGGGTTCAAGTCGAACTCGTGATGATCCGTGTTGTACTTCTGCGCCACTTCCCGGAACCACGGACTCTCATCAAAACTGCGACCTTGAAAGCTGACGGAGAACGTCTTCAACTGCTGCGTCGCCACCTCCGACGCATAGTGCAGCACCGTCGTCGAATCCACACCGCCCGACGCCCATATCCCCAACGGCACATCCGAAATCAGATGCTCCTTCACCGCCGACCGCAACAGGCTATCCAACTCTTCCTTGGCCGCCTCCAGCTTCACATTCCCCTGCGGCGCAAACCGCAACTGCCAGTACGGCCCCGTCCGTTCCCTGCCCTCCACCCACTCCAGCCAGTGCCCCGGCGGCAGCTTCGTAATTCCATCGATCATCGAATACGGCGAGGGGATGTAGTTCAACGAAAGATAGGCATTCAAGCCCGCTTTCGAAAACGTCCGCGGCACCTCCGGGTGCCCCAGAATCGCCTTCAACTCCGACCCAAAATACAGATCGTCGCCGCGCCGGTACAGGTACAACGGCTTGATCCCCATCCGGTCCCGCGCCAACACCAGCCGCTTCTTTGACTCGGTCCACAGCGCCACGCCGAACATCCCGCGCAGCTTTTCAAACACGCCGAAGTCCCACTCCAGGAACCCCTGCAGCACCACCTCGGTATCGCACCGGCTATGGAACTGCCGCCCGCGCGCCTTCAACTCTTCGCGCAGTTCGTCGTGGTTATAGATCTCACCGTTGAAGACGATCACCGTATCCCGGTCGGCGCTATAGATCGGCTGCGCACCACCCGCCAGATCGATGATCCGCAGCCGCACCGCGCCCACCGAGCAATCCGCCGCCTCATGCACGCCCCACTGGTCCGGCCCGCGATGATGCAGCGACTGGGTAACGGCCTCAATCCGGCCCGCGGGCGCCGGACGCCCACGATGAGTAAATCCCGCTATGCCGCACATAGGCTGTTATTCATAACGCAGCGCCTCGGCGGGCAGCACCGCGGTCGCCCGCCGCGCCGGGTACAACGTCGCAAGGAAACTCACCGTCAATGCCGCCGCGCTCACCCAAATCGCATCCATCGGCCGCGGCTGGAACGGCACGTACGATAGCGCGTAAATCTCTGCGTCCAACGTAAACCATCGCCCGCTCTCCGCCGCATAGCTGATCCCGTAGCCCAACACCAATCCAATCGCCGTCCCGATCGCGCCAATATAGAGCCCCTGGAAAATGAAGATCCGCCGGATCTGCTCCCACCGCGCGCCCATCGAAACCAGAATCGCAATGTCCTTGGACTTCTCCATCACCATCATGATCAGGCTGATCAGAATGTTCAGCGCCGCCACCAGTTGAATCAGACTGATCGTGATAATCGTCACAATCCGGTCCATCTTCAACGCGTTCAGCACACTCCGGTTCGCCTCTTCCCAGTTCGACGCCGTCAGCTTATTCCCGATCACCTTCGTCGCCGCCGCAGCCACATCGGCCGCCGTGTTGATATCGTCCAGCTTCAGTTCAATCGCGTTAATCGAATTTTCCAACCCCGTCACCCGCTGCACATCGGAAAGCGTCGCATAGGCAAACGTGTTGTCAACGTCGTAAAACCCAGACTCAAACAGCCCCACCACGCGGAACCGCGGATAGCTCGGCCGCGCCCCAGCAGGCGTAATATCGCCATTCGGAATGATCACCGTCACAATCGAATCCAGCATCATCCCCGTCCGCTGCGCCAGCTTCGCGCCCAGCAAAATCGGCGGATACCCATCGGCCTTCGCCAACCGGTCCAAACTCCCCTGCTTCACATAGCGCCGCAACTCTTCCCGCTCCTGTGTCGCCGACTCCGGAATTCCTTTCAAATACCCACCCTGCCCCATCTGTGGCCCCGAATACAAAACCTGCGTATACAGCACCCCACTCGCCGAACTCACGTGCGGCAGCTTTTCCAGATTCTTCGCAATCGGCACCCAATCTTCAAACCCAATGCCCACTTCTTTTTCCACGACGTTCACATGCGCCGTCGCGCCCAGCAGGCTCTTCTGCAATGTATTCCGGAACCCGTTCGTAATGGCGAGCGCGATGATCAACGCCATCACGCCCGCCGCCACACCAAGAATCGAAACCACCGTAATGATCGAGATCACCGCCTGGCGGCGCTTCGCCGTCAAATACCGGCGCGCCACGAAACTTTCAAACGCCAGGCGGGGCATCCCTTATGCGTCGACCTCGGCTTCGGCCTTGCGCAGCAAGTCTGCAATGCCGATCTCGCCCTCCGGCCGCAACAGCGGGAACAAAATCACATCGCGGATCGAACGCGAATCGGTCAACAACATCGTCAACCGGTCGATGCCAATTCCCTCGCCACCGGTCGGCGGCATGCCGTAGCAAAGCGCGCGGACGTAGTCCTCGTCCATCTGGTGCGCCTCGTCGTCGCCGCGCGCCTTCATCGCCAACTGCTCTTCAAACCGTTTGCGCTGCTCGTTTGGATCGTTCAACTCGTTATAGGCGTTGCCGATCTCCATCCCCGCGCAGAAGATCTCAAAACGATCCACAAAATTCGGGTCATTGCGATTGCGCTTCGACAGCGGCGAGACCTCCACCGGATACTCGTAGATGATCGTCGGCTGGATCAAATTGCGCTCACAAACCCGTTCAAAAATCTCCACCAGCGATTCACCGGCCGAGTGCTTCCCGCCGTGGGCCTTCAGCCACTCCGCGTCGCTCACCTGCTCCATCGTAGGCTTCTCGCCGTCTTTCCAATACTCAATGATCGCTTCCCGAATCGTCAGCCGCCGGATGTTCCCGAAGTCCAGGGTCTGCCCCTGGAACTCAACAACCGTCCCGCCGGTCACATCGATCGCCGTTTGCTTCAGCAACTCCACCGTCAGGTCCATCAGGCCTTCGTAATCCGTGTAGGCCTGATAGAACTCGAGCATCGTAAATTCGGGGTTGTGATGGATCGAGACCCCCTCGTTGCGGAAGTTCCGATTGATCTCATACACCCGGTCCATGCCGCCGACAATCAACCGCTTCAAATACAGTTCCGGCGCAATGCGCAGGTACAGATCAATATCGAGCGTGTTGTGATGCGTCACAAACGGCCGCGCCGCCGCGCCGCCATACAGCGGCTGCATCATCGGCGTTTCCACTTCCACAAAGCCCCGCTCATCCAACTGGCGGCGGATCGACGACACCACCTTGGCCCGCGCCACGAAGGTCTTCCGCACGTCGAGATTCGAGATCAGATCCAGATACCGCTGCCGAACGCGCGTCTCCACGTCTTCCAGCCCGTGGAACTTCTCCGGCATCGAAAGCAGCGTCTTCGACAGGAACGTCAACTTCGCCGCCTGCACCGACAACTCGCCCGTCCGCGTATGGAACAACACCCCGCCAACGCCGATAATGTCGCCAATATCCAGCATCTGGTAGAGCTTGAAGTCGTCCTCGCTCAACAGATCCACTTTGATGTAGATCTGCAGCCGTTCCCCACCCTGCTCCAGGTGCATGAAACCGGCTTTTCCCTTGCCGCGTATCGATTGGATGCGCCCGCAAACGCGGACCTCAATCTTCTCGGCCTCCAACTCTTCGGCGGTCTTCTGCCGGTTGCCCGCCCAGACCTCCGGCACCGAGTGGGAAAAATCAAACCGCTGCCCATACGGGCGCTGGCCGAGAGCTTCCAATTCTCGGGTGCGGCGGAAACGCTGTGTAAGCAGCTCCTGTTCGAGCGACAATGAGGACTCCTTCAGTGCCCTGCGTTCGAAACAGGACAGAATCTACCATTATAGGAAGTCTGGAAGGGGGTAAGACGATGGCCGATGGGAATTTCGTGAATCCGGCGCCTGTGGAAGCCGCTGAACGCGTCGAAGCGTTGGACACTGTTCGCGGTTTCGCGCTGCTCGGAATTCTGCTCATGAACATCTGCAGCTTCGGCATGCCCTCCGCCGCCGAGAGCAATCCCACCGTCTGGGGCGGCGCCACCGGTGCCGATTTCTGGCTCTGGTGGATCCAGTCCGTCTTCTGGAGCGGCAAAATGCGCGCGCTCTTCTCCCTCTGTTTTGGAGCAGGCGTCATCTACCTGACGACGCGATCCGAATCACGCGGCGCCTCCGCCGCCGACGTCTACTATCGCCGCACCTTCTGGCTCATGGCCTTCGGCATCGCCCACGCCTACCTCCTCTGGTATGGCGATATCCTTTACCCCTACGCGCTGATGGGCCTCCTGCTCTACCCGCTCCGCAAGCTGCCAGCTCGATGGCTCACAGCCATTGGCGTCCTGATGATTCTCGGCGCCTGCGGCCAGACGTGGCAGCAAACCAACGAAATGCGGGACGCCCGCGACAGCTACCGCGCCATCCCCGAACACGCGCAGGTATCGAAAGAGGTTGAAGGCGCGCGCGGCGCCTACACCGGCATGCTGGCCGACTGGCAACCCTCGCCCGCCAAAATCGACCAGGAACTGAAAGCCTATCGCGGAACTTACGCCGAGGCCTTCGCCAGCCGTTCCGCCGCCCGCTCCGGTTGGGATTCCCAACCCTACTACAGCACTGGCTCCTGGGATTTCCTCGCCTTCATGCTCCTCGGCATGGCATTCGCCAAATGGGGCGTCCTGGCCGGCGCCTGGCCGCGCAACGCCTATCTGTGGGTCGCCGTCATCTGCCTATCCGCCGGCACGGCCGTCGGCGTCTGGGCAGCCAATCATGAAGCCGCCTCCGGCTTCGCCCCCATCGCCGCCATGGAAAGCTACACCGTCTACCAACCCGTCCGCCTGCTGATGGGCCTCGGTTATCTCGCCGCCATCGTCGGCATCGTCCAACAGGGCTGGCTCACGTGGCTCACCCACCCGCTCTCCGCCGTCGGCAGAATGGCGTTTTCCAACTACATCATGCACACCGTCATCTGCACGACACTCTTCTACGGGCACGGCCTCGGTTGGTTCGGCAAACTCAAGCGCCACGAACTCTACTACGTCGTCGCGGCCATCTGGCTGCTACAACTCATCGTCAGTCCGCTCTGGCTCCGCGCTTACCGCTTCGGCCCGCTCGAATGGTGCTGGCGCTCGCTCACCTACTGGCAGCGGCAGCCCATGCGCATCGCCCCGCCTACTTCCGGACAATCACTTCCCGAAGAGAATCCTGCGTAAGGAAAAACTTCACCTGGCTGAAGTCTTTGAACAGCTTCTCCAGCGCGCGCGTCGAAAAGTACTGCGCCGGCTTCCGATACCCGCGGCCCACCATCTTGATCTGGTTCCGCGCCTGGATGCGATACGAATACGACGGAACTTCCACCTGCTTCTCGTCCGTGTGGAACACCGTCAGCAACTGCCCGCCCTTGTGCAACGTCGCATGCAACTGGCAGATCGCGGCCTCCAACATCGCCGGCGACAGATACTGCAACGAATCCCAAACCAGAATCCCGTCCAGCGAATCGTCGTCGAAGTTCAAGACCTTCGATTGAAACGCCTCAATCCGCAGCTCGTTCTCCTGGTTGGCGTAGAAATCGCCATCCCCGAACGACTCATCGAGCGAACGCACAAAGTTGTCATACCGCAACTTGTGCCCCAAATCGTTGAAGAAAACAGTGTTCTCCTGGTTCGACACCCCCAGGTCCAACACCATCAGTCCCACTTGCCCTTGGAACGCCTGAAAGAACTGGTCCAGCGCGCTACTCTGCCGGCTGAATTCACGCAAAGGCGCTCTCTCCGGTATAGGCGCCATGGCCGGCGCGGCAGCTGCATGGGGCTCGGGGGCCCCACCGCCAAACAGACGTTGCCATCCTTCTTTCATCACGAGCTTGCAATGCTATTTAGAATTAGATCCGCCCGCGGTCGCGCCCAGGCTCTGCTGCGTCGGCTTCTCGGCGGCAGGCTTCGCCACCTCGGCGGCTTTGGCCGGCTCCGGCTTCACGTCAACCCGGATCATCTCCAGGCTGCCGCGCAGGTCGGCGCCCTCTTCAATCGAAATCTTGGCGTACCGGATGTCGCCAACCAAGTTCGCGCCCTTCCGGATATCCACCCGGCCCGAGGCTTCGATGTTGCCTTTCAACTGCCCCAGGACAACCACGTCCCGCGCCTTCACGTTGGCGACAACACGCCCGTTCGGCCCGATCGTCACCCGGTTCTCCTGCGCCTCCACGCTGCCTTCCACGGCACCGTCGATCACCAGGTCTTCTTTACTCAGAATCTGGCCCTTGATCAGGACCGACTTTCCGATCGTGGCCGTGCCACGCGGCACGTCCGGTTCAAAACTCCGCGCGGGCATTGTTGACACAGGGATCCCCTCTCTCGCCGGTTCCGGACTGCTGGGCGTATTCCCGAGCGGCCGCGTTGGCTCGTCTTCGTTCTTACGTCGATTCCACATTGACATACCTCTACCTCCAGCCGGGGCCCGGCAAAATTCAATCGTAAACCCCACACCAGTAAAAGGCAACGATTACTAACCGCTTCCAGTAACTTCGTTAGTCCTATACCTAAGTAAACACGGGCCTACACACGCGGATTCCCCTTGCCAGTAGTTGTTGCAACAGGTATAGTGCGGTCATGCCCGGCCGCCTCCAATCGGAAATCCGCCAATCCCGCCCCTTCCCCCATCCCGCCGAAGAGGCGTTCCTCAACCTCCAACGTACCGCCGGCTGGCTCCTCCGCGGCGTCGAAGATACCCTCCACCCCTTCGGCCTCACCCACGCCCAGTACAACGTCCTCCGCATCCTCGCCGGCGCCGGCCCCTCCGGCCTGCCCTGCGGCGAAGTCGCCGCCCGCATGATCACTCGCGACCCGGATATGACGCGCCTTCTCGACCGCATGGAAAAACGTGGCCTCGTCCAGCGCGCCCGCGCCGCCACCGATCGCCGCGTGGTCCGCGCCCACCTCACCCCCGAAGCCGCCACCCTCCTGCGCTCCCTCGAAAAGCCGGTCCGCGATGCCATCCGCGGCCCCCTCGGGCCCCTCGGCGCTGCCAAACTCGAACAACTCACCGCCCTCCTCGAAGAGATCCGAATCCAAATGGAATCGGGCACATCTATATAGTTGTTGTAACAGATATCGTTAGGAGGTTTTTATGATCACCGTCCGCCACGCCGCCGACCGGGGCAAAACCAACATCGGCTGGCTCGATAGCAAGCACTCGTTCTCCTTCGGCCGTTATTACAGCCCGGAAAACATGGGCTTCCGCAGCCTGCGCGTCATCAATGACGACCGCGTTCGCCCCGCCGCCGGCTTCGGCCGCCACCCCCACCGGGATATGGAAATCATCTCCTGGGTACTCTCCGGCGAACTCGCCCACGAAGATTCCACCGGCTCCCGCGCCGTCCTCAAACCGGGCCACGTCCAGCGCATGAGCGCCGGCACCGGCATCGTCCACAGTGAGTTCAACGGCTCCCAAACCGAACCCGTCCACTTCCTGCAAATCTGGATCGAGCCCAACAAGGACGGCATCCCGCCGCGCTTTGAGGATCTCGCCATCGCCCCCGAAGAGGTCCAGGGCAAACTGCGCCTCATCGCCTCGCCCGACGGCCGCAATGGCAGCTCGGTCATCCAGCAGGATGCGCTTATCTACATCACCGCCCTCGACGAGGGCCAACAACTGTCCCGTCGCCCCCGGCCGCTACGCTTGGGTGCAGGTGGCAACGGGATCGGTGAACCTGAACGGCACAAAACTCGAAACCGGCGACGGCGCTGCGATCAGCGAAGAGACCCTGTTAACCCTCCACGGCACAGAGAAGAGCGATATCCTACTCTTCGACCTCGCATGATCCTCGCACTCGCCCTTCTTCCCCTGTTGAACCTGACGCCCGCCGATGGCACCGCCCCCTGGCGCCAACCGCAACTGGCCATGCACGGCGCCACCGCCGTCCTCGCCTACGGTGCCGGCAACGACGTGTTCGCGGCCGTGTCGAAGGACGGCGGTAAGTCCTTCGGCGCGCCCGTCCTCGTCGGCAACGCCGGCGTCATCTCCCTCGGACGCCACCGCGGCCCACGCGTCGCCATCAGCGGTGGCGCCATCGTCATCGCCGCCATTTCCGGCGAAAAGGGCAAGGGACAGGACGGCGAGCTCTTTGCCTGGCGCTCCACCGATGGCGGCAAATCCTGGTCGAAACAAAAGCAGATCTCCGACGTCCCCGGCGCCGCCCGCGAAGGCCTCCACGCCCTCGCCGCCGGTCCCAACGGCACCTTCTTCGCCACCTGGCTCGACCTCCGTCAAAAAGGCACCCGCCTGATGGCCACCATCTCCAAGGACGGCGGCCAAACCTGGTCCCCCAACTTCTCCGTCTACGAATCGCCCGACGGCCATATCTGCGAATGCTGCCACCCCTCGGCCGTCATCGCCGCCGATGGCACCATCCAAGTCATGTTCCGCAACTGGCTCGGCGGCTCCCGCGACATGTGGCTGGCCACCTCGCGCGACCACGGCAAAACCTTCACCGCCACAAAAGTCGGCGAAGGAACCTGGGTCCTCAACGCCTGCCCCATGGACGGCGGCGGCTTGGCCGCCAAGGCCAACGGCGAAGTCGTCACCTCCTGGCGCCGCGACAAGCAGATCTTCTGGACCGATGGTGCGAAGTTCCAAGCCCCCGATTGGACCGGCAAGGACTCCGCCCTCGCCCTCGATGCGCAAGGCAAGCCGGTCATCGTCTGGACCGAGGGCATGCGCGTCATGGCCTTCGACGGCGCCGTCCGCGAACTCGCCCCCCACGGCGGCTACGCTGCCGTCGCCGCCTCCAAGTCAGGTGTCCTCGCCGCTTGGGAATCCGGCAACGGCATCTCCGTTCAACGGCTCCGCTAACGCCTACTCCGCCAAGGCTCCAACCGCCATCCCAGGCTTCAATACGATATCGGTCGCCAGCACCACCCGATCCCCCGCGGCCACGCCCTCGGTCACCTGCGCATGTGTGATGTTGGTCACCCCAATTTTCACCGCGCGCCACTGCACCGTATTCCCAGCCACGACGTAAACACCCTGCACGCCGTTCTCCCGCCGCAACGCCTCTTTCGGAATCGTCACCGCCTGCGCCGCCTCGCGCGACCGAATCGCCGCGTTGATATTGGCACCTGGCGGCAGCGTCTTGTCGTCATTCGGGATTCGCACCGACACCTCGCCCACCTGCCGCGTGCCCATCGTCACAATCTGCAACGGCATCTTCTCCACGCGCCCTTCCCACTGTTTCCCCGGCATCGCGTCCCACGTGATCACCGCCGGCATCCCCGGCGCCACACGGCCCAACTCGGGCTCGTCGATAAACACCTTCACCACCAGCTCATCCACCCGTCCAATGTTCGCAACCAGATCCCCCGGGTTCAAAAACGCCCCCGCCCGCGGATCCACCTGATAGACAACCCCAGCCATCGGGGCCCGCAACACACCCTGCTTCTGCTTATCCCGCGCCGCCGCCACCGCCGTCCGCGCCTCCCGCAACCGCGCTTCCAGCACGCTCCGATCAGCCGCCGTAAACAACACCGCCCGCCGCGACTGCAGCGCATTCCGCTGCTGCTGCAACTGCGCCAGCCGGTCCTCCAGCACCTGCGCCTCCTGCTTGGTCGCCGCGTTCTTGGCAATCAACCGTCGCACCGTCGCCAGCTCTTTGTCTGTCTGTTGCCGCTCCAACGCCAACTTCGCCAACTGCCCGTCGATATCGGCCAGATCCGACGCCCGCCCGCCGCTCTGCTGCACATTCAACTCTGCCTGCACCTGCGCCACGCGCGCCTCGGCCGCCTCCACCGCGTTTTGATACTCGGCGTTATCGATCTCCGCCACCACCGCCCCAACCCCAACCGTCTGCCCCTTCTCCACGCGCAGTTTCGCCAGCGTCCCGGCCCGCTCCGCCCGGACAGCCGCATACGCCGCCGGTTCCACCTTCCCATTCGTCACCAGCGTGTCCACCAGCGGACCGGTCTTGGCCACCGTAAAACGCACCTCCGGGGGCGCATTCTTGATCTGCACCGCCCACCACAATCCGCCGCCAATCACCGCGACGGGCACCAACCAAAAAGCACGCTTCATAAAATCAAAAACTCTTTCCGGCGCAGTAATCGAACAGAATCTGCCACTCCGCCAGTTGCACCTGTTCCAATATCAGATGCCGCCCGGCGCCCGCCCGGTCGCAGGCATCAATGAACGCCCGCGCATCCCAACGTGCCCCGGTCGCGTAGCCCAGCGCCTTCGCCGCCGCATTCACGGCGGGAAAAACCGCATGCTGTCCAACACGGCCAAACCAGTACCCGGCGTTCCAGGCATCCGGCTCCATGCGATGCAGAATCCCATGGCAATAGCTACCCTCAGCCGTCTTCAGATCCTGCGCAATCGAATGCGATTCGTCAAAAAAACCAAAGTACATCCACAGCCCCGCGTGCGCCGCCTCCGGCCTGGCCGCCTCCGGGAATAGTTCCCGCGTAGGCCGACGCAACAGCCGCGCCAACTCCGCGTCCGTACTCCGCGGCGACACCAACGGCATCAGCCGCCGGCCGTCCTCGGCAAGCGCAAGCATCTTCGCGGCTTCAGGGCCGTACAGTCCGGGGTTCCACTCCATGCCAAATTTCATTGTGCCAGATGCGGCGGGACCACCACCGGTAACATAGGAAACATGAACGCGGCCGAACAGCGAACCCGATGCCGCGCGCTCGTGCTCAGCGGCGGCGGATTTTTCGGCGCCTTCCAGGCCGGTGCCCACGGCGCCATGGGCGACTTCGACCTGATCGTCGGTGCCTCCGCCGGCGCCCTCAACGGCTACGCCATCGCCAGCGGCATGCCCCCTGAAGAACTGCAATCCCTCTGGCTCCACGCCGCCACCTCCGCCCGTCCCGGCCTCCACCTCCCCCGCTACTGGGGAGACGGCCTGATCGACACAAAAGCCCTCGAAGCCATGGTCCACACGCTCGTCCGCGACTGGCGCCCGCGTGTCCCCTTCGGCGTCGTCGTCAGCCAAGGCTGGCACGCCCGCCAGGTGCTGATCGAAAACAGCGCCATCACCGTCCAAGTCCTCCTCGCCTCCTGCGCCGTCCCCTTCCTCCTCCCGGCAAAGTACATCGACGGCCGCCTCTCCTTCGATGGCGGCCTCCGCGACGCCTGCCCCCTCTGGCCCGCCCGCGCCATGGGCGCCACCGAAATCGTAGCCGTCAACGTCTGGACCCACCTCCCCGTCTGGTGGCCCGGCCAGCACCGCCGCGCCGCGCGCGGCCTCGAAAACACCGTTACTATGGTCGAGCCATCCGCCGCTCTCGGCCCACTCCGCGCCAGCGCCCTCGCCTCTCCCGAAACCATTCAGTCCTGGATCACGCTCGGACGCCAGACGGCCGAGGCCATTTTTGCGCGACAATAAAAGAAAACTGTATGCCAACCTACCGGATCTTTCGGATGAAGGAGCAGTCGCGGCTCTCATTTCGCGCTGCCCCGCATACGAGCGGTGAAACTGCCGTCAAGTTGAAAGACTATGTCGAGTCGGGCTCCGTCGAAGCCGACAGCACCTACGAAGCCTGGGAATCGCTTCGCTCCACCAGCGAGCCGCTCGAAGTCGGCGATATTCTCGAAAGCGAGCTGGGCGGAATCAAGATTTGCAAGTACATCGGCTTCGAAGACGCCAAGTGGATTGTCCCCGAATTGAAGCCGGTCCTCGAAGGCCTCGCCGCCATCCCAGCCGAACCAGTTGCCGCCGGAGCCCCCACGCCCGACGCCACTGCGGGTAAACTATAAGTATGGAAAGCGGCTTCCGGCCGTCCATGCCAGGCCCCGAAGGGGATAGTGCCGGCCGGATTAACCAATACGCACTGGTCGCGTATATCGATGGCAAGCTCGGAGACTTCCTTTTCCGCCTGCGTCAGGAGATCGTGCCCGGCTGCAATCTCCGTTCCCACGTCTCCATCCTCCCGCCGCGTCCGCTCACCGGCGCCGAGGCCGACGCCACCGCCTTCCTCCAGGCCAGCACCCGTGCCCAGGCGGCCTTCGCCGTCACCCTCAGCGAGATCGAAATCTTCCCGGTCACCAACGTCATCTACATCGGCATCGGCGGTGGGCTCCCCGAATTGCACGCCATGCACGGCAAGTTCAACGCACAAGCCTTGCACTACACGGAACCCTTCCCCTTCCACCCGCACATCACGCTGGCGCAGGAGATTGCCCCCGACGCCCACCGCGACGTACATCAGTTGTGCCTCGGCCGCTGGAAGGAATACGACGGTCCCCGCCACTTCCCGGTGGAGACGCTCACCTTCGTCCAGAACACCTCGAAATGTGGCTGGCTCGACCTCGCCGAAACCCATCTCGAAATGGCCGGCTCCCGGCTTTAGTACTTCGCCACGGCGTCGATCTTGTCCATCCGGACCAGAATCTTGCTGAACTCGCGGCTCTTACCTTCCACGAATTCCAGCCCCACCGCCGTCACCAGCATCGGGATCGCCTGGCCGGCGACATAGAGCTGCACGCTCTTGTTTTCCTTCTGGCTCGCCAACAGCAACTCACGAAAATCGTCCATGTTCATTTCTCCTTGTACTAATCAAGGCGCAAACGAACCAGGAATCATCGCATGCCCGTTAAAATTTTTAACTCCGCATCCGCGTCATCGCGTACAGTCCCACTAACGTGAAAATCACGTTCGGACTCCACGCCGCCATCGTCGCCGGCAACTGGTTCAGGTTCCCCACCTGTTCAAACAGCTGGTTCACCGCCAGATAGGCGATCGCGATCACAAAGCTCGCCCCAATCGCCGTCATCGCCCCGCGATTGCCCACCCAGAACGAAAACGGCACCGCGATAATCGCCAGAATAAAGGGGAAGAACGGAACCGAGAATTTCCGGTGATACTGCACCCGCAGCCGCACGGTATCAAATCCGCTCTGCCCCAGTTCGTCGATGTAGCCCGCCAGTTGATGGAAGTTCAACTGCTTATATTGCTTCTCTTCCGGCAGGAAGTGCTCCGGCGTCTCGGTCAACTCCGGGAACGTCGTCACCTGCCAGGTCTGATACTCGCTCACCTTGTCCACATCGCGCGACCAGCCGTTCTGGAATATCCACGTCCCGATTCCCGGCTCCCACTGCGCCTTCTCGGCATAAATATGCCGCCGCAACCGGAACACCTTCGGGTCGAACATGTAGATGTGGACGCCCGCCATCACCTTCGTCGTCGGGTCGAAATACTTGTAGTGGAAAATCCGCGATCCCTTCCCGTAAATCCACTGCCGGTCCGGCCGCAGGAACGTCCGCACCGCCCGGCCCTTGATCTCGTTCCGGATCCCGTCCTGAATCAGATTCGCGTCCGGCACCACGTAGTAGTCAAAGGCGAACAGCGCGCCCGATAGCGCCAGACTCGACAACAACACCGGCAGCGAAAGCCGGTACAAACTCACGCCGCAGGCCTTGAACGCGGTCACCTCATTTTGCCGCGACAACACCGCAAAGGTGATCAGCACCGCCACCATCACCGACACTGCCGAATAGTCGTACACCAGCTTCGGCGTCAGGAACAGGTGATAGGTGGCCACCTTCGCCATCGGGATGTTGTTCCGCAGAATGTCACTCAAAAGCTCGAAAAACGTGAACACTTGCGTCAACATCACAAAGCTGATCAGCGACACGGCGAAGTAGAACAGAAACGTTCCCAGCAGGTACGTATCAATGATCTGCGGCAAAATCCGGAACGGTGCCGTCCCTTCAATCCGCCGCGCCTTCCCCGTCTCCCGCCGCTCGAACCGGTTCATAAACCTGGCCGCCAACTCCGCGAACCATCCGCGCACGCCGCCAATCCAATCGGCGTCCCCCGGCGCCTCCAACCGGATCAGCAGCACCGCGCCAATCAATAAAAATGCCACGTTCGGCGCCCACGCCGCCACCACCGGCTGCATCCGCCCCTGCTTGGCCAGGCCGATTAAACTCACCTGCGCCATAAAGTACAAAAACGACAGGAACACCGTCGTCACAAACGCGGCCGACTTGCCGGACTTCCGGCTCGACACCCCCAGCGGCAACCCCACCAGCGCCAGCAGCAAACACGCCGGCGGCAGCGAAAAGCGCCGCTGCAATTCAATATCGGCGTCTCGCGATTGCCGTGCCTCCGCCCGCAACGGTTCCGTGTCCAAACCCGTATACGCCTTCGCCCGCTGCTCCTCGGGCGCCTTCGCCTCCAGTACCTGATCGAGCGATGGGAACCGGATATTGAAATATCGCTCCAACTCTTTCCCCACCTCGTGCGAGCTGCCGTTCAGCAGACGCAGTTGAATCGAATTCCGCGCCGAATCCGGCACCGCCAGCGCGTCGGTCGCAATCGTGATCCGCGGTGCATCGCCGGAGGCCTCCTGGGTCCCCCGCTTCCGCTGCTCCGGCGGCGTCATATCGGCAATAAAGACATTCCTCCACCGGATCACCGGCCCGGAAATCACGTCGCCTACATAGAGCGTCTTGTTCGGAAACTGTTCGGCAAAAACGCGTGGTTGAATTTCGGCCGTCATCTGGTCGGCCGCCACCTGGTTCAACACCCGGATCGTCTCCCGCACTGACCACGGGTTAATCCAAATCGAACACGCCGCCGTCACCGCCGTACCTAACAACGCAAACACCACCACCGGCCACAAAAGCCGCCGCGTCGACACGCCCGCCGCGCGCAACGCAATAATCTCCCCATCGCTCGACATCCGGCTCAAGCCAATGAGAATCCCCACCAACACGCCCACCGGAATCGTAAACATCAGCACGAACGGCAACACCAGTAGGAACAAATACCCCACCGTCGCCGCCGGCGCCGACCCGCGCACGAGTTGCTCAAACAGCAAACTCGCGCGCTGCAGAAACAGCACGAACGTGAACAAAAAAGTGCCGACAGCAGCGCCGGCGGTAATCTCGCGGAAAACTGACCGCGCTAACAGGCCCATCTTGCGTTAATCGCCGCTGTCCAACGGCGGCGGCGCCACTACGGGCGGCCGGGGCCGTTCCTCTTGCGGGCGCTCCATGTCGATTTCATCAAACAGCAGCGATGGACAGACCACCGATGCGCCTACCACGTAGCCTCCAGCTCCCATCAGCGCCAGCGGCGCCAGGTTGTGCAGATACTCCATCGGCTCGGCGTCGTTGCCCACCGCCAGAATGTCGCGCAACAGACGTGCATTCACCCCGCGGAACCGGACCCCGCGAATCGCCTCTTCCCGGCCATCCGGGTACACGCGATACACCTCGAGCGGCGTACTGAACGGCCGCGAGGAACCGGACCCCTGCATCGCATTCGCCAACCGGCGCAACTCAACATTGCTCGCGCTCGACGGATAATCCAGTCGCTTCACCAGAATGCCATACGGCTTCCGGCGCAACTGCACCAACTCCAGCAGCTTCTTCTTCAACTCCGCCGGCGAAATCCCGTCGCGGCACTGCACCAGCAGGTTCGTCGGCACCGCCGCAGCCGCGCCAAAATTCCCCGGTACCCGCCCGCGCCCGTTCGATCCCTCCTGGCCCCGCACCGGCTGCCGCGTGTAGAGCAGCGTCTTCAGCATGCCCTTCTCCACCAGCGTCAGCTTCTGCGGAACTACGCCCTCGTAATCGGCTTCGCACAGCCCCAGCAGCGGCCGGCCCTTCCAAGTCGCCGTAGGATCGTCCACCACGTCGAAATTCTCCGGCAACACCCGGCCATTCAACCGGCCTTCCAACTCCGACGGCGATAAATTCACCGGCCGCCCGGGCATCGAAACCGGATCCCGCGAAGGCTGCAAATTGGCGCCAAACACCTGCGCCATCAACTGCGCCGCCGCCGCCGGCTCAAACAGCACCGGTCCCGTGTAGACATCGCCCATCGGCGCGTCCACCTGCGCCGTCAAATGCCGCGCCATCACTTCGATTTCCTGCCGCATCGCCGCTTCCGCCGGCAACTGGTCCAGCCGGAACCCATGGAACACCCGGTGATTCCGGATCACCGCCCCATCGGCCGCGAACGCCTCGGCACGCACACGCACGCTGCTCACATACTCCGGTACCCGGATCCGCGTGCCCTCTGTGTTGGCGAAGTAGAACGTGGAGGCTGAATCCTCCATCTCCACCCGGGAATCGATGATCTTTGGAAAGTTCGCGAAGACGGCCGACAGCCGCCGCGCCACGTCGCTCCACTTCTTCTCGTCAGTCTGGATCTTCGCTACCGACAGCAGCTTCACCGTCGCCGGCTGTTTAGAAAAATCGTTCAACTTCTCCGACAGCGTCACGTTCTGCAACCACGACTTCTTCAGCGTGATCTCCTGCACCGCCGCCTTGTACGCCCGGTCGGTTGCCAGCCACAAATCCTGCTGCACCTGCTCCCGGCTGAACTCAATCGGCCAGCGCGCGCTGTCGTACCGCGCCCCGCCCATCCGCCCCGTCGCCACCGCGTTCGTGTTGTCGAACTCGTAGCCGCCCACCCGCACCATGACATGCGGCGCACGGTAGTTGGTCACTCCCGACTGCAGCAAGCCGCCCAGCGTCGCCGTACAGTTGAAGTTGGTGCCGGCTTCGATCATGTACTCGATGTAGTAGGGCTTCTCGCCGGCAATCGTCAGCCGCAAGGACCTCGACAACTCCGAGATCATCGCGTCCAACAAAGGATCGTCGAGCTTCTCCTGCCCGCGCAAAACAGCGCCCAGCATCGGCAACGTTAATAGAGTGCGCCGCTTCATTCCGCACCGCCCGTCTGTGCTGTCGGCCGCGGCAATAACGGCGGCCGCTCCTGCGACCGGTTCTTCCGTTGCACTTCAATCTCGCTCACCAGCAGCGCCGGCGACGACGCCGACACCGGCACGCTCCCCGACTCCGCCCCGCAATACCCGTTAAACACTTCCAACTTGTCCGACGTGGCCACGATCTTGGCGAAACTCGCCAGCGGCGTCCCCACAATATCGGCGCCGCGCACCAACTCATCCGGCCGCCCGTCCGGGTACACGCGGTAGACCACCAACGGGATCACAGTGAACGCCTGCAAACCCTGACTCCGCGTCGTCGTGTAGCCGCCCGTTACAGATTCAAAGAACAGCCCGTACGGCTTCCCCTGACGCTTAATCTCTTCCACCAGCAACTTCCGCAACTCCGCGTCCGGCACCTTCTTCGCCGAATCCACCACCAGGTTCGATTGCCGCGCCACAATCTCCGCCCCCGCCTGGCGCCGCCCGTGCCCATTGGACTCCGGGAATCCGGCAATCGGCGACCGTGACAGCAAAAACGTCTTCAAAATGCCCTTCTCAACCACCGAAACCCGCCGCGCCTTCACGCCCTCATCGTCGTAGTCATACCAGCCATAAAGGTCTTCATCGGCATAATGCTTCAACGTCGGGTCGAAATAAACGCTCAGAAAATCGGGCAAAACTTCCTTGTTCACCCGCTTGGTGAACGTCTGGCCCTCGGACTCGTCCTTTTGCCGGTGGCCTTCAATGCGGTGCCCGAAGATCTCGTGGAAAAACACACCGGACGCTTTACCCGACAAAATCGCCGGCCCCACAAACGGATCCACTTCCGGCGCCTTCAGCAAGCCCTTCAAATCGGCGATCACCTTATCCACACGGGCTTCCACCACTTTGGAATCCGGCAGCCGCGAAGGATCGTCGGCCTCAATCGTGTCCGATGTCGCCAAATCCATCCCGTCAAACGCCTTCGCCCGCGCCGAAATCACAATCCGCGCAAACGTCCGCCCATGCTGCAACCGCGTCCCATCCGTGTTCACGAAGGTCTTCACCTCGCGCTGCGCCTGGAACGATACCGCCGAATTCAGGATCTCCGGCGACATCGACAGCCGCTTCGACCACGCCCGCAGCCGCTCGGAAATCTGCTTCTCATTTACCTTGTATGTGGAAACCTTCCGGAACTCCACCGCCGACGGCGCCGCCGAAAAATCATCCGACTGATCCACAGCCGTCACTTTGACCTGCGTGTCGGACTTAATGTTGGTCAGCCGCACCGAAGCCGCCCGGTAGACGCTGTCAGTGTCCATCCACAAACGGCGCTTCAACGCGTTCGGGTTGTCGTCCAGCGAAACCACCGAACCCATCGTGAACTGTGCGATGTCCCGCGGCTGCCGGTGATAATTGTCCAACTTCGGCGTACCCACCCGGACCGTTACGTCCAGGTTCCGGACATGCCGCGTGTCCCGCGAAGCCAGCAACCCGGAGGTCGCCTCCATCGTCAGAAACTCGTTTTCCGTTACCGCATACGCTGCAAAGTACGGTTTAGGATCGCCCTTTTCCTTCAACGTCTGGAAGTTGCGATCGAGCTCGGAAGACAGAATTTCCACCAGCTTCGGCGTCTCAGCCGCCGGGCTTGTACCCGCGGCCAAAACTACCACCAGGAGAGAATTCCGCACGGTCCGAAGCAGAGGCTGCGCATCTAGCGGCATATCCCGCCAGCATATCATGCTGCCTATGGCAGCCTCCTCGGATTCACGGACTTAGGATCGTTGTTTACGCCCTTTGTTTACGCGCTCTTGGCGCAATGCACTAGCTAACCGGAGCCATCTCCAGCATGCCCTTCTCGCGCATCACCGAAAGCGCCAGCCCATACCGGCCACGCACCCCGGTCTTCTCAAAGATGTGCTTCAGGTGGATCTTCACGGTCCCGGGACGAATCCCCAGTTCCCGTGCGATCTCCTTGTTCTTCATCCCCTGCTCCACCAGTTCCAGCACCTGCTGTTCCCGGGGCGTCAATTCACTGCGGTGCTGCCGTTCCATCCGGTGCGTATCGCGGAACACGCTGTCGGCCATCCAGCTCGATCCGCCGGCCACCGCCTCCAGGCACGCAATCACCGTCGAAACATCCGACGTCTTTCGCAGGATCCCCTTCGCCCCGGATTGCAGAAACCGCAACGCCTCGGCCTCCGTGATCGAGACCCCCCAAATCACTACTTCCGTGGCATGCTGCGATAGCATCTTTGCCTGTGCCACCCAATCCATAACCGCTTGAATTCCCAACGACTTATCGACCAGACAGACGTCCGGGCGAAGCTGCCGAACCAACTCGCTTGCCGCCGGCAAGGAGTCCGTCCGCCCCAGAAACGTCATGTCGTTACATTGGGCCAGGATCGCGTTCAGACCCTCCGCCGTTACGGGCTGCGACTCGCAGACCGCAATCGTCTTTTTTCCGTGAATGTCCATTGCTTGTTGCGCCTTCCTAAGGGCTACTACCCTCTGAAAACGCATATCGACCCGCTACCCCAACGTTTTAGACATCTTCTCAACTATCTGACGGGCTACTCCAAAGCGGCTTATGTTTTTCCCACCCGCTGCCGATGAAGAGATTAAGCACGGTTCCGAAATCCGGCGGCGGACCGCTACAATTAGGAGAGGAGCTCAGTTGGCAGCGGAAGCTTGGCAAATAGTTTTGGTCACGCCCGGCCGGAAGATCACTTCCGAGTTGCTGCCCCTTGTCTCCAGCGAACTTCCGTCCGCGCGAGTGATTGAACTGCAAGGATATCCGCTCGACGGGAAACTCGGCGACGCCGTCAAGCCCGGCAGCATCTGCTTCCTCGACCTCATTACCGACCAGGATCGAGGGCTGGAGGCGCTGACGAATATCGGCAAGATCTCCCCTCATGTCCCCGTCGTTAGTCTTGTCACCGACAGTAATCCACAGTTAATTCTGCAGGCCCATCGCCTCGGCGCCAAGGATTTCCTCACCCAGCCGTTCACAACCGACCAGTTGCGAACTGTCATCGAGAAGTTGTCCCATCTCATCCCGGAACTGGTCGAAGAGCACGGCCGTGTCATCACCGTCATTCCCGCTAAAGGCGGTTGCGGCGCCAGCACCATCTCCTTCAATCTGGCCATGCAGCTCAAAAAGAGTGGCTCCGCGAAAACCCTCCTCGCCGACCTCGACCCGGTCACCGGCACCCAAACCTTCCAAATGAAGCTCAAGCCCGGCTTCAGCTTCATCGATATCATCAGTCAGGGCGCGGCTCTCGACGCCGATGTCTGGCGAGGCGTCGTCCAGTCCTACTCGGGCATCGACGTTCTCCTCTCCCCCCAGAATCCCGTCGAAGGCGCCCAGGAAATGGGAGATACCCGCCCCATTCTCAACTTCTCCCGCCGCCTCTACGACAACGTAGTCGTCGACCTCGGCAACGCCTACGGCGAATGGGCGCTCAGTGCCGTCCGCGCCTCCGACGAAGTCTTCCTGGTCACCACCACCGAACTGCCCGCGCTCCAAGCCGCTCAACGCGTGATGAACTATTACGAAAATCACAACATCGCGCGCCAGGGGATCCACCTCATCATCAATCGATTCAATCGCGATGTGGGGCTCACTAAAGAGATGATCGAGACCGCCCTCCAGACCGAGATCTATCAGATCGTCGCTAGTGATTACGAAGGCGTTCAACGGGCCCTTCTCGACGGGAAACCCATTCAGGCCTCCACCAACATCGGCAAGCAAATCCAGCAAATCGCCGAACGGATACTCGGCGTCGATGCCGAAAAGCAAAAGAAAAAGGCAGAGAAATCCAACTCCGGCGGCGGCCTTTCCGGCCTCTTCGGCCTGTTCTCACGCAGTACCTGATATCCTCTTGTTTTGTTCCACCTGACGGAAGATAACGCTCTCGCCTACCTTGCCGAATGCCAATGGCCCGGCGCACCAGAGGCGACCATCACCCCGCTCGGCGGCGGCGTTTCCAACACCGTTCTCCTCGCCGAATCCCCACATGGACGCATCGTCTGTAAACAGGCGCTCGAAAAACTGCGTGTAGAAGCCGATTGGCGCTCCCGCCCCGATCGCACTCTCCGCGAAGCCGACGCCCTCCAGGCCGTCGCCCCCCTCCTCCCCCCCGGTGCGGTCCCCGAAATTCTCTTTATCGATCGGACCAACTGCATCTACGCCATGGCCGCCGCCGCGGCCTCGAGTACCGACTGGAAAACCGCCCTCCTCCGCGGCCACATCGACCCCGCCATCGCCACCGCCGCCGGCCATACCCTCGGCACCATCATCCGCGGAACTTGGCAACAACCCGCCTGGGAAGCCCAATTCGGCGACCAAACCGTCTTCGACGAACTCCGCCTCGATCCCTACTACCGCTTCACCGCCGCCCGCCACCCGGACTGCGCCGCCCACTTCGAACAACTCATCGAATCCTGCCGCACCCGCCGCGTCTCCCTCGTCCACGGCGACTGGTCCCCCAAGAACCTCCTCACCACCGAAGCCGGCGTCATGGCCATCGATTTTGAGGTCGTCCACTACGGCAACCCCTGCTTCGACTTGGGCTTCCTCCTCTGCCACCTGGTCCTGAAATCCATCCACACGCCCGCCCATGCCCCGGCCCTCAAAGCCTGCGCCCACGCCTTGTGGTCCGCCCTCGCCCTGCCCACCGAGCTCCCCGGCACCATCGCCCATCTCGGCGGCCTCCTCCTCGCCCGCGCCGACGGCAAATCCCCCGCCGAATACCTCACCCTGCCCGAACGCGACATCCTCCGCCGCACCGCCAAACAGATCATCAAAACGCCCCCCGAATCCATCGAAGAAATCTGGCAATGTCTCTAACCATCCAAAACCTCCACGCCTGGGAGATCCTCGACTCCCGCGGCCGCCCCACCCTCGCCGTCGAAGCGGCGCTTTCCGACGGCACTTCCGCCACCGCCCAAGTCCCTTCCGGCGCCTCCACCGGCACCCATGAAGCCGTCGAGCTTCGCGATGGCGACCTCACCCGCTACGCCGGCAAGGGCACGCTCCTTGCCGCATCCCACGTCAACGGCCCCATCCGCAATGTCCTCACCGGTCACAACGCCGAAGACCAGGAAGCCGTCGACAAGGCGCTCATCGAGCTCGACGGCACCCCGCAAAAATCCAACCTCGGTGCCAACGCCCTCCTCGGCGTCAGTTGCGCCGTCGCCCGCGCCGTCAGCGAGTCTCGCCGCCAACCGCTCTTCGAAACCCTCTCCCTCGGCAACCCCACCCTCCCGGTCCCGATGGTCAATATCCTCTCCGGTGGCCTCCACGCCGGAGCGAACATCGAGTTCCAGGACTTCCTCATCATCCCCCACGGCTTCGGCAGCTACGCCGAAGCCCTCGAAGCCACCGTGCGCATGCACTCCGTAGCCGGCCAGCTCATCCGCCGCGAAGGCTACACCCTCACCGGCGTCGCCGACGAAGGCGGCTGGGGCCCGCATCTGAAGTCCAACCAGGCCGCCCTGGCCCTGCTCACCGACGCCATCACCGAAGCCGGCTACCACCCCGGCGACCAGGTCTCCATCGCCATCGACGTCGCCTCCTCCCACTTCTACCACGACGGCGTCTACACCCTGAAGTCCGAACGCCGCACCCTCACCAGCGCCGAAATGGTGGACCTGCTCGTCTCCTGGACCAAGCAGTATCCCGTCGTCTCCATCGAAGACGGCCTCTTCGAAGACGATTGGGACGGCTGGCGCCTGCTCACCGAAAAACTCGCCCTCGATACCCAACTCCTCGGCGACGACTTCTTCACCACCAACCCGCGGCGCCTCCGCCGCGGTATAGACGAAGGCTGCGCCAACGCCGTCCTCGTCAAGATGAACCAAATCGGCACCCTCACGGAAACATTTGAAGTCTGCGACATGGCCAAATTCGGTTTCTACGCCGCCGTCGTCTCCGCCCGCTCCGGCGAAACCGAAGATTCGTTCCTGGCTGACCTCGCCACCGCCACCGGTGCCGGCCAGATCAAAATCGGCTCCATCACCCGCAGCGAGCGCCTGGCAAAATACAACCGCCTCCTCGAACTCGAAGCCCGCCACGGCCTCGAATGGCAAGGCCACCGTTTCCTGTCCGACATCCTCGGCGGCGGCGGCCGCTAACTCCGTTACCGTAGAAGTCTCGTGAACGCCTCCATATCGGAACGCACTCTCTCCCCCCGGGGGGACATGGCGGGCAGACCCTCCGATGCAATTCGGCGCGCACCCCTAACAACAGGCGTGTACCCCAAGACGCGACATCACCCGCAGAAGATCAGGAGGCTGGGACTCCGTCGTTCCCACACAGCGACCGCAACGGGAATAGCTTCCGGTATCGAACCGCGTCGAGCAGAGGCAAACACCGCAAAACCAGCCACCCGGAATCAATCGCCGCCAACGCGCTCTCGGATCTCCGAAGCTCGGAAAAAGAGCCTCTTTTCCTCCCATGGCCGCAATGCATCGGCAAGCCGGACCTGCATCCGGCTATGGAGACAGGCATGCACGAGTCTTTCAACCGACGCCCCGTCTAGCTGGTCCGAAGGAATTCCGCCATCGGGATCCGCGATTTCATCGCCATATCGAAGAAAGTAGCACGCTTCATCCGCGAGAAAAACGGCGCATCTCGACAGCGGAGGTCGGAGTCTACCGCTCTTAATCTTGAATGACTCGCTTGAGCAGGTAGTGCCGGTCCGCGGGTATATCAGTCCGTGGGGAGGGCTCCGCCAAATTCGAATCGCACAGTTCCAAGTATCCTTTGCCGGCAAGCCCAATAAATTCAGTCCGATTGCACGGTAGCCGACGGTCCCACTGGGTGCAGGTTAACGCAATTGCTACCAGCACGAATCCGCTCTCAAGTCAGCGCGAAAGGCTCGAAGCAGATATCCGAAACTCAAAGCCGTAATGGCGAGTTACGTTCCTGATCGAATCCAGTTGCCACTCCAGAAGGTCGGGATGAACTCGGACTTCCGCAACGAGCGTCGCGACCTCCACCGGAATCCTGGCGCTCTCGTCGGATTGCAGGATATCGGCCAATATGCGAAGTTCCCGTTCGTAGGAGAAACTCGGCGTCTTGAGAAACGGCGTCAAATCTCGTTCTACAGGATCTGCAGTTGCTGCATACCTTATGGTCCGGAAAACGAAGTCAGGCGTGCAGCCCAACGCCCGATCAAGGCTTGCAACATTAGAGACCACCGCAATACCAGTGTGTTTTCCAAATGAATCCCACATCACCATCGACTCAACTTCATCCATGTGCCAGCAGTTGACAAAAAAGTCACCACCACGACTATTTTCGATGAAGCTTAGCAAGCTCTCGGCATCCGAGTTAATCAGCCCCAATTCCTTCTTGATCAGGTCCCTCTCGGAATCCCAAAACGCACCCTCTCGGGCGTCAATTGCCTTTAGCCCATTAATTGATGAAAAATAGAGTGTTTGAGTGTGCAGCAGGTCGAGGTACTGGCAGATACCCATGTACCGCCATAGACGTTGATCACTACGAAGGCTCGAATCTCTGTAGACCACGATATTTGAGTATATCGGCTGCTTCATCCTCCATAGGCGAGGCTCGTGCGTTCGTTGCGCCTAATGCGTCCGGTGATTAAGTTATCGATCAGGAACAATGACGTAAGTTTCAGTTAGTCGTTTCCAGGTACCGCAGCAATGGACGAGATGCGTCACCGTTAGAATCGTTTTTAACGGACTCACCTCAAGTGGCGACGGGCCGTCGGTCGAGCCCGGATTTAACAGACGAAATAGCAACAACTCACCTAGGCGATGCAGGGGTTCTCGTCGGGACCTGTCGAGACAGGCGGCGCGGTATCTTCCGAACTCGACGTACGCGTCTGCGTCCAGCTTTCCTTGAATCGCCGCGGAGAACTTCCAACCGAGGCGACGGGCCTCCTGTTGTGGAAAGATGTTTTCAAGCGATTCTAACTCGATCGCAGCAAGAGCAAGGAAACTGGCCGCTACCGCGTCATCTGGATTTCGAATGACAAGGCCGCCGAGTTTGCCTTCAAATGCCTCTTGAAGCGCGGCAGGCAACTCCGCCGCGCTTCTACGGAGCGCCGTTAATATCACTTCTACAGCATTGCTCTCACTGATCCGTTTTTTCTGAGAGGGTGAAATAAGTCCTAAAATCGATCGGAGCATAGCGCGATTGTACTCGAAGAGAGCTGCCCACGCCCTATTCCCGTCCCGGCGCGCTAGAGCCGAACACTTACGCCAACAGAATGAACTCCCAGTAGGATCCCTCTGCAAGCTCGACCCTCAAACTCCTCGACAGATTGGGTAATACGGGTTGGTCTGGAACGCCGACTTGTGCTATGTGTTCCTCTCGTATTCCCGGTGCGTCAGCAGCGCCTTCACCTAAATCCGTCGATTGCGCCAATTCACGCCTGTGCTGAACCGGAAATGGTTCCCCTGAACATTGAAGATTAGACAGCGGCCCAGTTGATCAGCACTCGGAATCGCATCCCGGCATGCCAAAAGGAAAGCCCTACTCCTTCAAATTAATCGTCCCCCGGCACCCCGCCGCCCCGCACTTGCAGATCACCGTCTCCACATCTTTATCAAAGCGGTAATCAATCGTCAGCTCTTCCCCCGGCTGAATATCCCGCTTCGCCTTATACAAAATGTGCTCATTCACAATCTGCGAAAAACAATTCGGCTCGCAGCAGTGGTTGATGTACTCCGCCCCGCTCCCGCCCACAGCCCCATCCAACGTCCAATACGAATTCAGCGTGAAAAGATAATTCTCTTCCCGCGCCTCAAATCGCCGCTTCGTCTCTTTCCGGCTGATCCGCTCGCCGGTATACTCAATGATCTTCCGCCCCTTCGGAATCAACTCCTCCGCGTAAATCCCCCAGCGATGGATCGGCGAATACGCTAACCGCAACTTGAACTTCGTCGCCTTCGGATTAATTTGTGGAGCAGCGGCGGACTTCTCGGAAGTCCGCCCCTTTGGCACACGTCCCGCCTTTGCGCTCATGCCCGTTCTCGGTTAGCCCCGCACGGCGTCAATCAAAAATCGTCTTCGCCAGCAGGTTTGCCGCCTTTGCTTTTGCGGCGCATGATGATGCCAACAATGCAGAGCACGGCGAGAACGCCGGCTACGATCTGGACGGTTGTCTGGTCCATATTCGGACTTGCCTCCGGGAGAATTTGGAATCACTCGATTATACGGCAGGGGCCGGGTCTGAATCAGCCCCCGGCCCCAGTAAAACACAAAAATGCGGAAAGAGTTCTTACGCTTTCGCTTTCAGTACGTCCACCATCTCCTGCACAGCGCCCGCACTCTTGGCCATCGCGGCCTTTTCCGTGTCGTTCAACTGCACTTCGTACACTTTTTCAATGCCCGACGCGCCCAACTTCACCGGCACGCCGAAGAACAAACCATTGATCCCGTACTCGCCCTCCAACAGCGCGCAGCACGGCAGAACCTTCTTCTTGTCTTTCAGAATCGATTCCACCATCTCCACCGTCGCCGCCGACGGAGCATAATACGCGCTGCCCGTCTTCAGGTGCTTCACGATCTCCGCGCCGCCGTTCTGCGTCCGCGTCACAATCGCGTCAATCGTCTCGGCCGGCAACAGTTCGCTCAACGGAATCCCGCTCACGTTGGTCAACCGCGTAATCGGCACCATCGTGTCGCCGTGGCCACCCAGCACCAACGCCGAAATGTTCTCCACCGAAACGTCCAGCGCTTCGCCCAGGAACGTCTTGAAACGCGCCGTGTCCAACACGCCCGCCATACCGATCACGCGGTTCTTCGGCAAACCTGTCGCCTGCCACGCCGCCCAGCACATCACGTCCAGCGGATTCGTAACCAGGATCAGAATCGCATTCGGCGAATGCTGAATCGCGCTCACCGCCGCCGACCGCACAACGTCGTTGTTGATCGCCAACAAATCGTCGCGGCTCATGCCCGGCTTGCGCGCAATGCCCGCCGTAATCACGACGATGTCGCTGTTCGCCGTGTCCGCATAATCATTGGTGCCGACGATGCTGACATCGTAGCCCTGCACCGGACCGGACTGGGCGATGTCCAGGCCCTTGCCCTGCGGAATGCCTTCGGCAATATCCAGCAGAACGACGTCCGCCAGTTCCTTATCGGCAATGCGCAGAGCGCAATTCGCGCCGACGTTGCCGGCGCCTATGACTGTTACTTTTTTACGCATAATTCGCGGGGATCCCCCAAACCAAGAGTCTATCGCAGAATCCCCTGAACTCGCCTCGCTACCCTGCCTAGCTACAATGAAGGCGTATGGCACTCCCTGAGTCCGCTACCGCCTTCCTTGATAGCCAAAAGGCGCGTCTCCGCCGCCTCCCCGCGCAAAAACGCATCGTCTTCCCCGAAGGCTCCGACCCGCGCGTCATCGAAGCCGCAGCCCGCCTCTCCGCCGATGGCCTCGCCACTCCCATCCTCGTCAACGCCGCCCCCGACGACCGCTACTGGCGCATCCTATACGAACGCCGCCGCGCCAAAGGCATGACCGAACTCGAAGCCCGCGCCCTCGCCAAACAGCCCCTCTACTACGCCGCCCTCATGGTCGCCGCCGGTGACGCCGATGGCTTCGTCGGCGGCGCCGCAAACACCACCGCCGATACCGTCCGCGCCGCCCTCCACTCCGTCGGCCCAGCCCCCGGCGTCAAAACCGTCTCCAGCATCATGTTCATGTGCACCGCCGATCGCAACTTCGGCCAGGACGGCGTCCTCGCCTTCGCCGATTGCGCCATCGTCGCCGATCCCGACCCCACCCAACTCGCCGAAATCGCCATCGCCACCGCCCGCACTTATCAGTCCGTCACCGGCGCCACGCCCCACGTCGCCATGCTGTCTTTCTCCACCAAGGGCTCCGCCGAACACCCCTTCGTCACCAAAGTCCAGGAGGCCGTCCGCATCCTCCGCGCCCGCGCCCCCGAACTCAACGTCGATGGCGAAATGCAGGCCGACGCCGCCCTCATCTCCTCCATCGGCGCCAGCAAGGCCCAAGGCTCCCCCGTCGCCGGCCGCGCCAACGTCCTCATCTTCCCCGATCTCGCCAGCGGCAACATCGGCTACAAACTCGTCGAACGCCTCGGGGGCGCCGCCGCCTTCGGCCCCTTCCTCCAAGGCCTCGCCAAACCCATCAACGACCTCTCCCGCGGCTGCTCCGCCGGCGACGTCTACTCCGCCGCCCTGGTCACGGCGCTCCAGGCCTAGCCCCGTGCTGCCCCTCATCTATCACGACAGCTACGACCTCAACATCGGAAGCCACGTCTTCCCCTCCCGAAAATACAAGCTCATCAAGGAGCGCCTCGCGCTCCCAACCACCCCGCCCGACGCCGCCTCCGACTCGGACATCCTCCTCGTCCACGACCATCATTGGATGGAAGGCCTCCGTGACGGCACCCTCTCCCTCGCCGAGATCCAGCGCCTCGAAATCCCCTGGTCACCCGAAACCGCCCGCGCCTTCTGGCTCGCCGCCGGCGGCACCATCCTCGCCTCTGAACTCGCCGTCGAACACGGTGGCGCCTACAACATTGGCGGCGGGTTCCACCATGCCTTCCCAGCCCACGGCGAAGGCTTCTGCGCCATCCACGACGTCGCCGTCGCCATCCGCAAAATGGGCCGCCGCGCCCTCGTCGTCGACGTCGATGTCCACCACGGCAACGGCACCGCCTACATCTTCGCCGGCGACCCCGACACCTACACCCTCTCCATCCACCAGTTCAATAACTACCCGTACATCAAGCCCCCGTCCAACCGCGACATCGACCTCCGCGACGGCGTCGAAGACGACGAATATTTGGACGCTCTCCGCCCCGCCCTCCTCGAAGCCCTCGACACTCACCACCCCGAAATCCTCTACTATGTCGCCGGTGCCGATCCCTACAAACACGATCAACTCGGCGGCCTTCGCCTGACCATCCCCGGCCTCCGCCGCCGCGACGAACTCGTCCTTTCCGAAGCCGTCAAACGCCAAATTCCCTTCGTCGTCACCCTCGCCGGCGGCTACGCCCGCGACGTCAACGACACCGTCTCCATTCACGCCAACACCGCCCTCGTCGCCCAAACTCTCCTCATGCAAAATCGCCCTTGACGCAATAAGCCGACGAGCACATAATCAAATGGTTATTTAACCACTTGGCTATGCACGCACCCCAATCCCTCGACTCCACCTTCGCCGCCCTCGCCGACCCTACCCGTCGCGCCATCCTCGCCCGCCTCTCCTCCGGCGAAGCCAGCGTCACCGAACTCGCCCAACCCTTCAACATGAGCCAGCCGGCCATCTCCAAACATTTGAAGGTGCTCGAAAGTGCCGGCCTCATCAGCCGCGGCCGCGACGCGCAACGCCGCCCCTGCCGCCTCGTCCCCGAACCGCTCGCCGCCGCCAACCAGTGGCTCGAATACTACCGCGAGTTCTGGGAAGCCAGCTTCAACAATCTCGACACCCTCCTCACCGACATCCAAAAAGGAAACCGAAAATGACCCACGTCTCCACCAGCGGCGACAAGATCCTCATCGTCACCCGCACCTTCCGCGCCCCCCGCCAACTCGTCTACGACGCCTACACCAAACCCGAACTCCTCCAACGCTGGCTCGGCGTCCGCAACGGCTGGACCTTCGACGTCTGCGAAGTCGATCTCCGCGTCGGCGGCAAGTACCGCTGGGTCTGGCGCAACGCCAAGGGCAATGAACTCGCCCTCTCCGGCGTCTACAAGCAGATCACCGCCCCCGAACGCCTCGTCTGCACCGAGAAGTTCGACCAACCCTGGTACCCCGGCGAAGCCCTCAACACCATCGATTTCCTCGAGCATAACGACGAAACCGTCCTCTCCATCACCATGGAGTTCGAAACGGTGGAAGCCCGCAACGGCGCCGCCAAGTCGGGCATGGAGCGCGGCATGGAAGAGAGTTTCGTTGTCCTCGAAGCCATCCTCGCCGAACCGGCCTAGCCCATGGAAGTCCCCGAAATCCTCGCCTGGCTGAATCAGCAAGCCACGCCCCTGGACCGCGCAAATCTCGTCCGCTTCGGCATCAACCCGCCCAACGCCCTCGGCGTCTCCATGGCGAATATCCAAAAACTCGCCAAACAGCTCGGCCGCAATCACACCCTCGCCGCCGCCCTCTGGAAAACCGGCGTCTACGAAGCCCGCCTGCTCACGTCCTTCATCGACGAACCCGCCAAAGTCACCCCCGCCCAGATGGACCGCTGGTGCCGCGATTTCGACAACTGGGGCATCGTCGATACCGTCTGCTTCCACCTCTTCGACCGTACACCCCACGCCTGGGCCAAGGTCCATCAATGGAGCACCGAACCCGGAGAGTTCCAAAAACGCGCCGCCTTCGCCCTCCTCGCCTGCCTCGCCGGCCACGATAAAAAGAGCCCCGACGAAAACTTCCTCGAAGCCCTGCAACTCATCGCCCCCGCCGCCACCGACCCGCGCAACTTCGTCAAGAAGGGCGTCAACTGGGCTCTCCGCGGCATCGGCCGCCACAGCCCTGCCTGCACCGAAGCCGCCACAGCCCTCGCGGAAAAACTGGCAAAATCGAAAGACCCCACCGCGCGCTGGATCGGCAAAGACGCCCTCCGCGATTTCTCCAAAGTCGCCGCCCGCAAACAAAAATGAGCCAACCCCGCAACCTCCGCCGCAGCGTCGCCGCCCTCCTCGCCGGCTTCGTCGCCGTCGTCATCCTCTCCCTCGCCGCCGACGCGCTGATGCACTCCACAGGCATCTTCCCCCCGCTCGGCCAACCCATGCCCGACAGCCGCTTCTTTCTCGCCCTCGCCTACCGCACCGCCATCGGCATCTTCGGCGGCTTTCTCGTCGCCAAAATCGCACCCGACCGCCCCATGCGCCACGCCCTCCTCTCCGGCGGAATCGGCCTCGTCATCAGCGCTATCGGCGTCGTCCTCACCTGGGATGCCGGCCCCGAGTTCGGCCCCCACTGGTACCCCATCGCCCTCGCCGCGACTGCCCTCCCCACCGCCTGGGCCGGCGCCCACATCGCCGAACTGAAAAGGAACTAGCCCGCCCCCAATACCCGCCGCAGAGTCCCCAACCCTTCCTCCACCGCCCTCCCGATATCCGTCGCGCCCGCCGCAAACCACGCCCGGAATATCACCGACAATAGCGCCAGCGTCACCCCGGCCAGCAGCCCCGCCTCCACTCCGCTCATCCCTCGCCCCGCAAACGCCTCCCGGACCAATTCCTGCAACTCCGCCGTCCGCGACAACTGCGCCGCACGCGCAGCCGGGTACAACTCCGCAATCCGCATAATCTGCTTGGTTCTCGGAATCGCCGCATACTGCGCCGCCACCCGCGACACCGCCTCCCGCACCACCTGCGTCGCCGGACACCCCGCCGGACACGCCAGAATCGTCTCCCGCAACGCCCCCGCATACTCCATGATTCCCTGCCCCAACAGGTCATTCTTCGACGCAAAATACCGGAAAAACGTCCGCCGCGACACCCCCGCCCCCGCGGCGATATCCTCCACCGTCGTCTCGTCAAACCCCTTGACCAGAAACAGTTCGATCGCCGCATCCCAGATCGCGTCCCGAACCAACTCCTGCTTCCGCGCCTGCAGTGAACTCACAATACGCAGAGTGTAACACCGCCGGACAACATTGCGCTTTAGTGTTGACAATGGCACTCAGTGCCATATAATTCTCCTATGCTCATTCTGCCGCTCTTCTTCCTCTTCCTCGCCGAACCCTCCGTCACCGGCGAATGGTCCATCCACCGCTCCGCCTCCGGCAACGAAAGCACCCAAACCTGCCACCTCACCCAGACCGGCGCCAAGCTCACCGGCACCTGCGAGTCGCAAAAAGGCCCCGTCCAAATCACCGGCAAAATCGAAGGCGCCAAGGCCACCTGGACCTTCCAGACGGACCGCGACGGCAGCCCGCTCACCATCATCTACAAAGGCATCGTCGAATCCGCCACCAAAATGAATGGCTCCGTCACCGCCGTCGAGTTCGGCGTCGAAGGCGAATTCACCGCCACCAAAAAATAGCCCGTCCAATCCCCCAATCCCCAACCCGCGATATCGTATTAGGGCACCCATGTTCCGACTCGCCCTTCTCACCCTCCTCGCCCTCCCCCTGCTCGCCCAGGACCGCATCGGCACCGTCCAGCTCCGCGTCTCCACAGACCACGCCGACTGGCGCTACCAACCCGGCCAGCCCGTCCGCTTCCACATCACCGCCATCCAGGACGGCCACCCCCTCACCGGCGTCAAAGTCACCTATAAAATCGGGCCGGAAATGATGCCGCCCAAAATCGATCAAACCGTCGCCCTCCCCGCCGAAGGCCTCACCGTCGACGGCGGCACGCTCAACGATCCCGGCTTCCTCCGCTGCATCGCCACCGTCGAGTACAACGGCAAAACCTACCGGGGCCTCTCCACCGCCGCCTTCCGCCCCGAAGCACTCCAACCCACCCAGCAGGACCCCGCCGACTTCGACCAGTTCTGGGCCGCGGGCAAAACCGCCCTCGCCAAAATCCCCCTCGACGCCAAACGCACCTTGCTCCCTGAATACGGCAACGCCGAAGCCAACTGCTACCACCTCAACCTCCAGAACATCGGCGCCGGCGCCGTCCCGTCCCGCTTGTACGGCATCCTCTGCGAACCCAAGGCCCCCGGCAAATACCCGGCGCTGCTGAGCGTCCCCGGCGCCGGCGTCCGTCCCTACCGTGGCCTCGCCGAAATGGCCGCCCGCGGCATCATCACCCTCCAAATCGGCATCCACGGCATCCCCGTCAATATGGATCAGTCGCTCTACGACGCCCTCGGCACCGCCGCCCTCGCCGGCTACAACACCTTCGGCCTCGACAACAAAGATCGTTACTACTACCGCCGCGTCTACCTGGGCTGCGTCCGCGCCAATGACTACCTGACGAGCCACCCCAACTGGGACGGAACCAACCTCGCCGTCACCGGCGGCAGCCAGGGTGGCGCGCTCTCCATCGTCACCGCCGCCCTCGACCCGCGCGTCAAGGGCCTCGCCGCCTACTACCCGGCCTTGGCCGACGTCACCGGCTATCTCCAAGGCCGCGCCGGCGGCTGGCCCCACATGTTCCGCGCCACCGAAGGCCCGATGTCCCACCGCTCGCAGGACAAGATCGAAACCACCCGCTACTACGACGTCGTCAACTTCGCCCGCCGCGTAAAAGTGCCGGGTCTCTACAGCTGGGGCTTCAACGACGAAACCTGCCCGCCCACGTCCATGTACTCGGCCTACAACGTCATCCCCGGCCAGAAGCGGCTCCTGTTGGCCCTGGAGACCGGCCACAACAACATCCCCGAGCAAGTCGCCCAGGTCAACGCCTGGCTCGTGAAGTTCTTGAAAAAAGACGTCCAGTAGAGTCGCTGAGAAGAATAACAACCCCGCCCAACTAACCATCCGCCCGGTGCCTGGCTCCGGGCAAAAGTCACCCGTAAAACCCCAAAGTCACCCGACCCGGTGCCTGGCACCCAGGAAGTAAGAAGGCCGGAAGGAAACCAGCAAAGAAGGTGGGAGCAGAAAGACCCTGCTCCCACCCGAAGATATTTGCAACCTCCACCCACAAAAAACAACCAATCCAGCACGGGTCCACATTGCACCCGCAACTCTACCAACCTACTTCTTCAACTTCTTAGCCGACTTCTCCACTTCCCCCCACACGCGCAGCAGATTCCCGCTCCACATCTTCCCGATCTGAGCTTCCGTATACCCGCGCTTCACCAACTCCAACGTCACATTAAACGCATCCGCCGCGCTGTCCCACCCGTCAATCCCGCCACCGCCATCGAAATCCGAAGAAATCCCCACATGGTCAATCCCAATCAACTTCACCGCATAGTCAATGTGGTTCGCCATATCCTGCACATTCGCCCGCGTCGGCGCCGGATACTTCGCGTCAATCTCCGCCATCCGCTTCGTATACTCTTCCCGTTTATCCGCCGGCAGCATGTTCAGAAAACCACCGCCGCGCCGAGGCGCAGCCGCCGCCCCCGCCACAACCTTCCCCTCTTCCTGGCAAGTCCGCTCCGGCCGCCGGAACGTCGGCCCACCGGCCCGCGCCCCGCCGCCAAAGCCCATATCCGTCCGCAACTTCGCCAACTCCGCCGCCCGCTCCTTCGAATCCACTTTCAGATACGAAGCAAACCCCACAATCTGCACCACGCCGCCATTCTTCTTCACCGCCAGCAACTGCTCATCGTCCATGTTCCGGCTATGATCGGCCAGCGCCCGCACGCTCGAATGCGACGCAATCACCGGCGCCTTCGACAACCGGATCGCCTCCAGATTCGCCCCCTTCGACGGATGCGACAAATCCACCATCATCCCCAGCCGGTTCATCTCCGCAATCACTTCCCGCCCCAACGGCGACAAGCCGTTATTATGCAGATATCCGGAAGCCTCGCCCGTGTTCGAATCCGCCAGCTGGCTGTTCCCGTTGTGCGCCAGCGACATGTACCGCCCGCCCCGGTCGTAGAACTCCTTCACACGCTTGATGTCCGTGCCGATCGGATAAGCGTTCTCCACCCCGATCACCGCCACCCGTTTCCCCTGCTTATGCAGCCGCACCACGTCCTTCGGCGTCAACGCCAATCCCATCTTCTCCGGCGCAATCTTCTCCGTAAATCGGTGCACCGCGTCGAACTTCGAAATAGCCTCTTTGTAGGCGATATCGTAGGCCTCCGCCGTTGGCAACCCCTGCCCCACATAGACGATAAAGAAGGCGACGTCCATATCCCCATCGGCCATCTTCGGCAGGTTCACCTGCGTCGTCAGCCGCTTGGTGTAGTTGCACTCCGGCGTAAAATTCTCCGGCGCAATGTCGTTGTGCGTATCCAGCTTCAGCACGCGATTATGAGTCGCCTTCGCCTTGGCCAGCAGCGCCGCGTCCTGCGCCCCCGCAATGTTCGACGTCACCGTCAGCTGCAACAGCAGCCCGGCCGCAAGAATCTGTCGTTGAAAAGGTGCCATGAAATCGTCCTGTCTCCGTGCCGGGCAACAGCCCGCACGAAATAAAAATCGAAAAAAGGGGACCAACGAGGGTCGCGGAGACAGGGGCCGCGCGGCAGACGGGGAAAATGAATTATACCAGCCCCCGCTATTTCTTCATCATCCGGTCCAGCGTCAACAGCGCCAGCATCAACTGCCGCGGCGGATGATAGTTATCCTGCCGTGCCGTATGCGGCACATACGTCATCTTCCGGTCCGCGAACAGCATCGCCCCCGCCATCCCTCGCCCCCGCATCGAATACCGCTCGTCCATCACCTTCTGCGCCATATCGAAATACCGCACCGCCCACTCCGCCCCCGTCTGCTCAACAATGTTCAACGTTGCCACCAGAATCTCGTGCAACGCCCACAGCGGCTTCATGTAAAAATACTCGCCCACCCCGCGGAACACCATCGTCGTCCCCACCGGCGTCACCTCCGGCCACACATACCCGCCCTGCCCCACATTCACCCACTCCGAAAAGCCCCCGTAAACGTGATCCCAGCCCACATCCAAATGCTTCCGGATCCGCTCCGTACAAGTGGCCCACAGCGCCTTGTCCCCCCGCCGCAGCGCCTCCTCGGCAATCATCCACAGCGTCTCCACCGAATGCCCCAGCAGGCACTTCGTCGCATGGTCCGCCGGCCGGCTGAAATCCCGGTTCAACACCTCATTGTTCAACCCGATCTCCGGGTTGTAATGCCGCTTCACAACATTCTCAATGGACCGGTCCAGCAACGCCTGCATCTCCCTCTCCGGCCACCGCGCCACCATCTGCCGCGCGGTGTTCAAATTCACCATCCACAACCCCTGCGTCCGCTGGCCAACCGCATCCGCGTCCATGCACAGAAAATCCGGCTCCTCAATCCGCCGCGCCAGCTTCTTCATCAGCTGAAACGCCATCTCCCGCGCCCGGTCGTCCTTGGCCGCCCACGCATACTCCTGCAAGCCCTCCGCCGCAAAGTACATCCCATACAGATCCCCGCTAAACGGCTTAACCACCTTCCCATCCCGGGCAAACTCCTCCGCCCACCACCCATCGGCCTGCGGCGCGTGCCGCAACAAAAAGTCATTCGCCTTCCGCGCAATCTCCAGATACTTCGGGTTCCGGTCGAAGTGGTTATACAGAAAGCTGTACACCCAGATCGCCCGCCCCTGAAACCAGCTCAACTTGTTCGTCCGCACCACCGTCCCGTCGTAATCCAGGCTGTGCATCACGCCGCCATATTCGTGGTCGATCCCGTGCTTCTCCCAAAACGGCAGCACGCTCTCAAACAGCTCCGCGTGGTACCGCCGCCGCAAATCCTGCAACGGCAAGCCAGCCAATTGCATCCCCGGCAGCACCAAACCTGCCGCCGCCCCCAAAAACGCACGTCGAATCATCATTGTTTCTTCCCCTGCGGATAAAGAGTCTCACCCTGCGCCAACATCTCCACAAAGGCCGCAATCTTCCGCTCTCGCCCCGCTGCAGTCTTCATGTTGTGCACCCGGAACGCCAGCGCAAACCGGTTCTGCGCGCTCAGCCCAGCCAGCATCGCCTTCGCCTCCGGCACGGCGTCAATCGCCGCCTGCAAGTCATCGGGAATCGCCATCCCCTTCCCGCTCCCATACGCCTTCGCCCAACGCCCATCGGCCTTCGCCGCCTCCACCTGCCGCAACCCGTGTTCAGTCATCCGACCCTCGCGGATCAACCGCGCCACGTTGTCCACATTGATCTGGCTCCAGATGCTCCGCCGCCCCCGCGGCGTGTAGCGCTGCAAAAAACTCCGCTCGTCAAAGCCCTTCCGGACGGCGTCAATCCACCCCCAACACAGCACCACATCAATCGCCTCTTTCGCCGTAATCGAAGCCAACCCCGACCCCGTCTTGTGGATCTTAATCCACACCTCCGGCCACGAGTCGTGATGCCCCGCCAACCACGCCGAAAAGCTCGCCGCGTCCCGAAACTCCATCACCCGCGCCGGGTCCACCTCGATAGCCGCCATAAGTCCAGATCCTACCACCACCGCCTCCGTCCGCCGTGGCGCCATCCGCGGCAGCACCATCGGCCATTGACGCCGCCGCGAACAAGACGGTATCGTGCCAACATGCAGCCAAACGACCCCGCCCCGGTCCGGACGAACGAGGGAGTCATCGACTGGCTTCTATCCTGCCCACAAAAGGACTTCTTCGTCCCCTTCCACTCCGAATCAACCCAATCCCTACAACACCCTCAGAAGACCGCATCGCTCTCCACCGAATTGACTCTCTGACAACGAGGACGCCATGACCACCAGAGCAGTCGTCTCCGATCCCGAAATCATGAACGGAACCCCTTGTTTTCAAGGAACACGGGTACCATTCAAGAACCTGATCGACTACCTGAAGGGCGGCCACTCTCTCTCCGACTTTCTAGTCCAATTCCCCACAGTATCGCGGGAGCACGCCGTCCAATCGCTCGAGGAAGCCAAGGACTCGCTGTTAGCCCAGATGGGATAGCGGTCCGCTCACGCACGGAAGGCTACATGGATACCTCGGCAGGCCGCGGGAGAGCAGCCCCTCCCCCTAAAACTCCGCCCACATTCGCGTCACCGACCGGTCACTCACCGCCGGGTCATACAACCAAAACGACCGGCCCTTATAATACCCCCGCAACCGCTGGTTCGCCTCCTCCCCCAAGTCATGCGCCCAGATCACCCGCTGGCTATCCACATTCGCCCCGTTATAAACAAACTCCACATAAATCGGCGTCAACTCCATCGATTCATACTTCTCCCACCGCGGCTCAAACGGCGATGGCGACGTATGCCGCACCAGCACCACATGGTCCCCCGCCCGCGGCGCCAGCAACTCTTCCACCAACGCCCTTCCGCCCGCCCCCACCGAATCCAGGCTCTCCCCCTTCACCAACTTCGCCCCCGGCTCCAACACCGCAATCAACAACGCCGCCACCGGCAACAGCCGCGCCATCCACAAGCCTGTCACCCCCCGCCATCGCCGCAACGCCCGCACCCCCTCCATCGTCAACAGCAACAACCCCGCCAGCACCGGCGTCGCGTAATGCCCGAAAAACACCGTCTCCACCAGCCCCGCCGCAACCATCAAACCAGCCGCCCCAAACACCAGCCACAACTCCCGCCGCCGCAACCACACGCCCGCGAACGCAATCATCGGAATCAGCACCGCCGCCGTTCCAAAATAAGCCGTTACCCGATCCCGCAACTCCCCCAGCCGCCGCAACAGAAACCCCGGCCGGTGCGTATGCTCCCACGCCATCCGCTCCCAGTGGTCCGTCACCTGCATCCCCGCCCGCGCAAACTCCTTCTGCGGCGGCATCGCCACAATGGAAAAATGGCTCGTCATCGGGTTCTGCCGTTCGTACTCCACATACGGCAACCGCAGCGGGTCCCCCGTCACCTGCGCATTGTAGAAACACAAAAACCCCGCGCCCGCCGCCCCCACCAAAACCAGCGCCCCCCACTCCCGCCACTGCAAACGCGTCAATAACGGCAACAACGGCAATAGCGCCAGCAGCCCCTCAAACGGCCGCGTCATCGCCAGAACAACCGCCCCCACGGCAAACACCGCCCCCATCCCCGCCTGCCGCCCCATCCGCCCCGCCGCGCCATAAACAAGGGCCCCGCCAATCCCCGCCACCGCGCCCCCCCAGTAACTGTTCATGCAATAGGTAAACACGCAAAACGGCACCGTCAACAGCGCGCCCAACAACGCCCACTCCGGCTCCATCCACCCCTGCAGCGCCCAACAAAGCGCCGCCGCCAGCAACCCGCAGCTCAGCCAAACCCCAAACCACGGATGCCCGAAAACAGCAATCCCCACCGCCAGCGCCAGCCCCTGCCCCGGCGGAAACTTCGCCGTGTACGTTGGCTGCTGCAGCACATAAGGAGCCTCAAAAAACGCCGCCTGCGGATGGGTCGGATTCGTCAACCGCCCGGATGCAAACGTCTCCCCCTGCAACAAATACCCAAACTCGTCCTGCACCACCGGCTGCGGAAAATCCCAAACCACCAGCAGCGCCCCGCGCCCAACCAGCACCAGCAGCGCCACCGCCAAACAACTCAGCCACCGCCGCCGCGCCGACGCCCGGAACCCCGCCTCGGCCTTCTCCCACACCGGTTCCAGCCCCTGCGGAGCCAGAAACGCCAATGCACCCAAAGCCACCCAGATCCCAACCTGCACAATCGCTTTTATCGGCACCCACACAGTGTCGCAAAAAACCACCCACCCCAATCCCCTACAATAAGCCCATGACCCGGCCGGCCCTCTTCCTCCTCGCGGCCCTCCCGGTGCTCGCCCAGCAAACCGGCGCCCTCACCGGCCACCTCATCGATGCCGCCACCAAAGTCCCCATCCCCAACGCCACCATCAAACTCCCCAACACCGAAACCACCTCCAACCCCCAAGGCCAATTCCATTTTCCCGCTCTCCCCCCGGGCGCCCACCGCGCGATAATCACCCACCCCAACTACCTCCGCGCCGAACCCCCAACCATCACCGTCACACCCGCCACCACCACCCAGTTCACTGCCGAACTCACACCCTACGCCCAACTCGCCGGCCGCATCACCAGCCCCAACCGCGAGCCCATCCCCGCCACCTTCGTCGGCCTCCGCCGCCCCTGGGACGAAGCATGGATCCAAACCGCCGCCACCAACGCCGACGGCCGCTTCCACTTCCGCCAACTCGAACCCGGCACCTGGATCCTCGCCGCCCTCCCCGGCTTCGGATACACCAGCAGCAAACCCGCCAACTCCGTCAAACCCCTCCCCGATCCCGAAATCCCCGAAGAGCAAAATCAACGACTCGGCTGGGCCGCCACCTTCTACCCCAACGCCGCCAATTACACCGACGCCGCCCGCATCGCCCTCCTTCCCGGCGCCCAGCTCGACGGCTACGACATCCGCCTCCGCACCCGCACCCTCCGCCGCATCACCGGCACCGTCCTCCACGCCGACGGAACGCCCGCCCCCAAAGCCCTCCTCGCCATCTCCGACCCCGTCAATAAAGGAGTCAACGGCCAACTCGTCACCGCCGGCGCCAACGGCCGCTTCGAATTCCTCACCGCCAGCGATGGCGACTGGCGCCTCTTCGGCCAACACAAACGCGGCGACGAAACCGCCAAAGGCTACACCGACGTCCGCGTCTCCCGCACGGACCGCGAAGACGTCGAACTCCGCCTCGCCCTCCCCTTCCCCGTCACAGGAATGGTCGAACGCGAAGAACCCCGCGACAGCAAAGGCGAACGCAAAACCACCGCCATCTACCTCATCCCCCAAGGCGCCTCCGCCGACGTCCAAACCGGAACATTCCACCTGCAGGACGGCAGCTTCACCCTGAATCAGGTGTACCCCGCCCGCTACCGCGTCCTCCCCGCCGGCTTCGTCCCCGGCTACTACGTCGAGTCCATCTGGTACGGCGACCGCGACGTCACCACCGAAACCATCGAAATCTCCAACCCTCCCCTCCCCCTCCGCATCGTCTACAAACCCAAAGCCGGCCGCGCCACCGGCACCATCCCCCGCGCCGCGGGCCATTGGGCCGTGCTCATCCCGCAGGACGAAGCCCTCCGCGACGCCCACCAGTTCATACGCCGCACCGCCAAATGCGGCCCCGACGGACGCTTCTCCATCGACAGCCTCCGCCCCGGCGACTACTACGCCTTCGCCTTCGACCGCGTCCGCACCGAACAACTCGAAGACATCGACTTCGTCCGCACACTAACCATCCACGCCACCCGCACCTCCATCCGCCCCGGCGAAACCGCCACCCTCGAACTCACCCCACAACCCTGGCCCGACTACTGAAGCTCCCGGAGAACCCGCCCTGCGTGCTCGGGTTTTTCCGTCCGCCCCCAAACCCGCTACATTGGAAGATCTCCTCCCCATGTTCGAACAAGCGTTCAAAAACATAGACGATATCCTCCGCAAAGAAAGCGGCTGCACCACCGAACTGGACTACACCGAACAGTCCTCCTGGCTGCTCTTCCTCAAGTACCTCGACGCCCTCGAACACGATAAAGCCATGGAAGCCGAGCTCGAAGGCAAGAAGTACAACTTCATCCTCGACGAACCCTACCGCTGGGACGCCTGGGCCGCCCCCAAAACGCCCGACGGCAAGTTCGATCACAACCGCGCCATCACCGGCGACGATCTCCGCGACTTTGTCGACCGCAAACTCTTCCCCTACCTCCAGGCCTTCAAGCAGAAAGCCGCCAGCCCCGCCACCATCGAATACAAAATCGGCGAAATCTTCAGCGAGATCAAGAACAAGATCCAAAGCGGCTACAACCTCCGCGAGATCTGCGAAATCATCGATACCCTCCGCTTCCGTTCCCAATCGGAGAAGCACGAGCTATCCCATCTCTACGAAGCCAAGATCCGCAACATGGGCAACGCCGGCCGCAATGGCGGCGAATACTACACGCCCCGCCCGCTCATCCGCGCCATGGTCCGCGTCCTCCACCCCAAAATCGGCGAACGCATCTACGACGGCGCCTGCGGCTCCGCCGGCTTCTTGTGCGAAGCGTACGACTTTCTCAAGGCCCAACCCAATCTAACCACCAGCGACCACCAAATCCTCCAGCAGCGGACGTTCTACGGTAAGGAAAAGAAGTCCCTCGCCTACGTCATCGCCATCATGAATCTCATCCTGCATGGCATAGAAGCGCCGAACATCATCCACACGAATACGCTCTCGGAAAACCTGGCCGACATCCAGGACAAGGACCGCTACGAAGTGGTGCTCGCCAATCCGCCCTTCGGCGGCAAGGAGCGCAAGGAGGTGCAGGAAAACTTCCCCATCCGCACCGGCGAAACGGCGTTTCTCTTCCTCCAGCACTTCATCAAGATCCTCAAAGCCGGCGGCCGCGGGGCCGTGGTCATCAAGAATACGTTCCTATCAAATGGGGACGCCGCCACCCTCCGCAAGCATCTCCTCAGTTCCTGCAATCTCTACACCATCCTCGATTGCCCCAGCGGCACGTTCCAAGGTGCCGGCGTCAAAACCGTCGTGCTGTTCTTTGAGAAGGGCGCGCCGACAAGCAAGATCTGGTACTACCAACTCGACCCCGGCCGCAGCCTCGGCAAAACCAACCCGCTCAACGACGACGACCTCGCAGAGTTCGTAACACTCCAGAAGAGCTTCGCCGACTCCCCCAAGTCCTGGACCCTCGACGCGGCTTCCATCGATCCATCCAGCTTCGATCTCTCCGTCAAGAATCCAACCGGCGCCGAGCCATCCGCTCATAGGACACCGCAAGAAATCCTCGACGAGATCGCCGCGCTCGACGCCGAGGCGGCGGAGGTGCTGGCTGGAATTAAGGAGTTGCTGTGAAGGAGGGCTGGGCAGTCAAATCTATCGACGAGATCTGCACTATTTCCGGAGGTGGAACGCCCTCGAAAGCAGTGGCTGAGTATTGGCGAGGCGATATTCCCTGGGTCTCGCCGAAAGACATGAAATCTGAAGAAATCGTGGACTCGATAGACCACGTCTCACCCAGAGCAATTCAGGAGAGTGCGACGTCATTGATTCAACCAGGTGCGGTTCTTATCGTCGTTCGATCTGGGATCTTGGCAAGGACGATACCGCTGGCGGTCGCCGGTGCGCAGGTCGCGATCAATCAAGACATCAAGGCGCTTTCACCACATACCCTCGTTGACTCACGATTTATGTTTCTGCAGCTCCTCGCGCGCACGCCTGATCTCCTGGCGTTCGTCAGTAGAGGGGCAACGGTTCATCGACTTGGCACCGAATTCATTCGGGGGCTAAAGGTCGTACTACCACCCCTCCACGAACAGCAACGTATCGTCGCGATCCTCGACGAAGCCTTCGCCGCCATCGCCACCGCCAAAGCCAACGCCGAGAAGAACCTCGAAAACACCAAGAGGCTCAATCATGGAATTCTCGATACTGTGTTTTCCCCGCTTGCGCAGAACGAGAATCTTCTTAAGAGACTCGATTCGGTATCGGCAATCTTGAATGGATACGCATTCAAGAGTTCGGACTTCTCAGCGTCAGCCCGACTGAAGTGCGGCGCGTGTCAACGACTTTGAGACAGTCGGTCAAGGAGTTTACTGAGTATCGTCGTTTGTTGTTGTTGGTTTGTTGATCCAGGCGTGCGCTGGGGCAAGCGGGGATTTGGGTGGATGCTTAACGAACCGTTCCGGGTGAACGAGATA
>CANIVU010000026.1 GCA_947470805.1 Acidobacteriota bacterium
AACGGTGGCGATTTGGCTGATGATTTCGACGGAGAGGGGGGCGGGTTGCTGGCGGGCGAAATCGATTCCCTTGGGAGTGAGTTGCCAGAAGCCGCGGCGTTGGCTACTGGAGAGTCCGGCGCGCTTGAGCCGGTCGTGGCCCCAGCCGGTGCGGTTTTTGTAGGTGGCCTGTGCGCCGCTGGGGAGGAATTCCTGACGGTCGGCATCGGAAAGTCGGAGAGCGGCGGCGGCCGCATCATAAACGTTGCGGGCTGGGGCGCCATCGGGGTTTGCCGCCAGATAGCGGAGGATGGGGTCGATGAACTTCTCGTAGGTTGGGACGGGCAATCCGGGTCCTCCAGAGGACGATGATCCCACACTTCTTTTGCGGGCGATGGTTGCGTTTTGGGGACACACGGCCTACGGTCGCTGCGCTCCCTCCGGCACGAATGTCCCCGGAGGGGGGTGTTGCTGTGTGGGTGGCGATGAAGCTGATCAGGCGGCTTGGCGGCGGATGGCTGGGGAGCGCCGTCAAGTAGCGCAGGATAGGATCGATGAACTTCTCGTAGGTTGGGACGGGCATTCCGGTTACTCCAGCTGCCGGTGATTCCACACTTCTTTTGCGGGCGATGGTCGCGTTTGGGGGACACACGGCCTACGGTCGCTGCGCTCCCTCCGGCACGAATGTCCCCGGAGGGGGTGTCGCGGTGTGGGTGGTGGTTACTGCTGACGGAGCATGGGCTGGGCTTTGCCGTAGTTCAAGCTGCGCCAGGCCCATTCGGCGGGGCCGTAGTTGAAGACTTTGAGCCAGAGCATGCTGAAGGGGAGTTGCAGGGCGTAGAAGCCGAAGCAGTAGATTAAGCCCTGTAGCGGGTGGATGCGGCCATACAGGCCCATGCCGTAGCTGTTGGCTACTGTCGTCCAGACTAGGGAGTGGAGGAGGTAGTTCGTCAGCGCCATGCGGCCCACGGCGGCGAAGGGGCTCATCCAGGATTTGATACCGATGAGCAGCAGCAGCGCCGCGTAGCCGTAGGCCATGGCGGGGCGGCAGAGGAACTCGCGGACTAGCCCTAAGTGGGTGCGCCAGAGAGGCGCGTCGGCGCCGGGGTTTTGATAGCCCCAGACTTGGTCGGCCGTCGTTATGACAATGGCCAGAGGCAGGGCGATGTAGGCGAGTTTGGTGAGCAGGGGACGGTAGGACTGCGGGTCCTGCAGGATGCGGCGGCGGGAGACCCAGAGGCCGATGAGGAAGTTGGCGAAGAGCTCTGTGGACCAGCCGATTTCACCGGGGAGATGGCGGAGATTGCCCTGGAAACGGTAGGCGAGCAGCTGCGGGAATGGAGCGGAGGAGTAGTTCTTCACATCGTCCATGAGCCGTTTGGCGCTTTGCTCCTTGCGTTCGGCCTGCTTCTTCTTCTCCTCGGCTGTGGGCTCCTTGCGGGTGAAATGTTCGTACGTGGTACCGATGGTGGCACGGATCAGAGGGACGAACGTTAGGCCGGCGGCGATGAGGAGCAGTTTGCGATCCGTCTTGTTGCGGAAGAGGATGAGCAGGAACCCGAGCAGCGCGTAGACGTGCAAAACGTCGCCCCACCAGATGAGGAAAAAGTGGAGGACTCCAAGCGTAAGGAGGACGGTGAGGCGGCGACGGAAGGTGGAGAGGAAGTTGGGCGAATGGCGCTCGGTGGCGCGCATCAGTTGTACGCCGAAGCCGAGTCCGAACAGGAACGAGAAGAGCGTGTAGAACTTGCCCTGGGCGAAGATGTAGATGAAGAGCGTGGCCAGGCGGTCCGGCACGGAGGTCCAGTAGGGGTTGCTTTCCCAGTTGAAGAACGCGTTCATCGGGCCGACGTAGAGCGGCATGTTGATGAGGAAGATGCCGAGGACGGCGATGCCTCGGAGCACGTCCATGGCGGCGATGCGCTCTTGGCGGGCGACGGGGGTGAGCGGGATGGGCTCGGGTTCGGGCTCGGGCTCCGGCTCGGTTATGGCTTCTGGCTGGGGCTCGGGATCGGGTTGGATCTCGTCCGGCAGATCTGTTTCGGGCATGGGCCTAGTTTAGCCGTTTCCGGTTAGCTGAGCAGGTAGTCGAGGTCTTCCTTGCGGAGCGTGGCGAGTGTGGCGTTGTCCTCACTCAGGATGGCGTCGGCGAGATCGCGCTTGCTTTGCTGGAGTTCGAGAATGCGCTCTTCGATCGTATTCTTCGCCACCAGGCGGTAGGCGAAGACGGGGCGGGTTTGGCCGATGCGGTGGGTACGGTCGATGGCCTGGGCTTCGACGGCGGGGTTCCACCAGGGGTCGAGGAGGTAGACGTAATCGGCGGCGGTGAGGTTGAGCCCGGTGCCGCCGGCTTTGAGGCTGAGCAGGAAGATGGGGCAGGATTCGTCGGCCTGGAAGTGTTCGACGCGTTTCTGGCGGTCCGTGGTGGAGCCGTCGAGATATTCGTACTTGAGATTCAGTTCATCGAGGCGCGGCTTGAGGAGCGCGAGGAGGCTGGTGAACTGAGAGAAGACGAGCGCTTTGTGGCCTTCTTCGGCGATTTCGGTGAGCTGATCGAGCAGCACGTCGAACTTGGCGCTGACGGGCTTGGCGGTTTCCTGCACCAGTTGCGGATGGCAGGCGATTTGGCGGAGGCGGAGGAGCGCTTCGAGGACATGGAGTTTCGACTTCGCCAGGCCTTCCTGCTGGATGCGCTTATTGAGATCGTTCTTCACCTTGAGCAGGATGGTGTTGTAGAGCTTGCGCTGGTCGGTATCGAGCTCGCAATAGAGGACATTTTCGGAGCGGGCGGGGAGGTCGCTCGCCACCTGTTGCTTGGTGCGGCGGAGGATGAGGGGGCGGAGCGATTTGCGGAGCCAGTCGCGGGATTCGGGCTCCATGGTGGTGCCGGCTCTGAAGAACGTGGAGGCGCCGAGGAGGCCGGGGTTGAGGAATTCGAAGAGGCTCCAGAGTTCGCCCAGATGGTTTTCAACGGGGGTGCCGGTCATGACGACGCGGCTGCGGGCGTTGAGGATTCGGGTGGCTTTGGCGGAGTCGCTGGAGGAATTTTTGATGGCCTGGGCTTCGTCGAGGACGACGGTGTTGAACTCGAAATCCTTGAGGTCGACGACGTCGCGGCGGAGTGTGCCGTAGGTGGTGAGGGCGACGTCGTGGCGGGCGATCTCTTCATGGGAACGGGCGGTGCCGGTGTAGTTGAGCACCTTGAGGTTGGGCGTGAAGCGGCTGGCCTCGGCCTCCCAGTTGAAGAGCAGGGATTTGGGGACGATGACGAGATCGGGCGGGAGGGCTTCCCCGGCTGCGCGGCGCTCGCGGTGGAGTTCCAGAAGCGCGAGCATTTGAATGGTTTTGCCGACGCCCATATCGTCAGCCAGGCAGCCGCCGAGGCCGATGGATTCCAGGAACAGCAGCCAGGCGAGGCCTTCGCACTGGTAGGGGCGCATGGTGCCGATGAAGCCGGCGGGCTGGGGGGCGGGTTTGAGGCCCTGGAAGCCGCGGAGGCGGCCGCGCACCTTCTGAAAGCCTTCGTCGGTTTGGACGTCCTTCTTCTCGTCGAGCAGGGCATCGAGGAGCGGGGCTTGCGGCATCTTCAGGCGGAAGACGCCATCGACCTCCTTGCCGAAGTTGGCGAGGGGGGCGTAGCGCTGGATCCACTCTTCGGGGAGGAGGCCGATGGAGCCGTCGCCGAGTTTGACGTAGCGCGACTTGTTCTGCATGGCCGCGATGAGCTCGGGGAGGTTGGCTTCGAGGCCGTCGAAGTTGGCGATGGCTTCGACATCGAACCAGTTGATGTTGGTGGCGACTTTGACCTTGGTGAACGAGGATGTGCGGACGGGCTTGCCTTCGGCGAGGACCTCCCACTTGTCTTCGAGGAGGTGGCGGACGGCGGTGGCGAAGCGCGGGAGGGCGAGGTTCCAGATGCGTTTGCTGGAGATGGGGTCCTGGCCGGACTGGAGGCCGAGGCCGCGGAGGAGGACGCGGCAGGCTTCGTGGAACGGCTGATCGAAGATGACGACTTCGGCGGCATCATCGGACATGGTGAAGTGGATGTCGTTATCGGGCGCTTCGGTTTGGCGTTCGCCGTCGTTGTAAAGGAACGAGAGCAGGCCTTCGGCGGTGGCGCGATGGGTGTCGAATTTCAGGCGCAGGCGGGGCGTGGGGCGGCCGCGGACTTCCTTAGGCTTCAGCTCTTCGGGCAGTTCCCAGGTGGGGCCGCGGCGGAGGCTGGTGACGAGGCCGAAGAAGTGGGGCCAATCGGAACGGGGGACGAGGAGGGACTGGCCGTTGGCGGCCTGGCGGATCCAGGCGTTGGAGGAGCGGGTTTCGAGTTCGGCGAGGGTGTTATCGAAGAGAACGACGCGGAAATCGAGGAAGGCCGCTTTCTTGATGGGGACGATGCGTTCGCCGTCCATCAAGTCGATTGACGCTTCGATCCACTCTTCGTTTTTGATTTCGGGGCGGAGGCGGAGGCGCCACTTGTTGTTGCTCCAGGTGACGGGGCGCCAGTGTTCCTTGGCGAAAGACGGACCGGAGAAGAGGCGGCCGGTTTGGGCGAGTTTGCGGGCGAGTTCGGGGAGGCGGGGGCCGGTGAGGTAGAGCGTCGACTTGAGGAGGTCGTTCAGGTAGTAGGTGCTCCAGGCGGCGTGATCGGGGAGGACGAGGAGGAGCTCGGCGAGGATGTCGCGATCGGCCGGGTCGGGGAGGCGCTCGATATCGGCGCGGCGGATGCGGGCGGGTTTCGGGACGGTGAGTTCCCCGCTCTTCTTGCGTTCGCGGTAGAAGATCTCGATCTCCATGGCGTGATGGACGGCCGAGGGGGGCTGGGAGAGGCGGTAGATGAGGTGTTCGCCGAATTTGGAATCGTCACCGAAGCGGGGTTCGGGATCCTCTTCACTGATGGCGGATTCGACGACGGGCTGCCAGTTGGCGCGGAGGGTGGGGGTGGCGCGGGGGGTGAGGGGGAGCGTGGAATGCGGGTCCTTGCGGGCCATTTCATCGATGGCGAGCAGGAGGGCGAAGAGGTGCTTGCAGGCGCCGGTGTCCTCGAAATACGAACACTCGCAGAGGAGATCGCCCTGGTAGATGGCGACTTCGTAATCGCGTTCGCCGTGAGCGACGGAGGCGAAGCCGGTTTCCTCCACCTTCACGGGGTCGAGCAGCCCGTCAGCGAGAAGCTGCCGGCCGCGATCCTTGATGTGCGGGGGAAACAGCCGCCCATACTCGCGCATAACCAAATCTGGACGCAACTTCATGATGCTTATAGGAACCGCGCGAGCCTCTCCATGGCATCTTCCAGTATGGGCTTTTCCACGGCGTAACAGATACGAACGTTACCTTCACCCCCGGCGCCGAAGGCAACACCGGGGGCGATGCCGACTTTGGTTTCGAGTAAAAGGCGTTTGCAGAAATCGAACGAATCCGTGAGGCCGTCGATTTTTGGGAACAGATAGAACGCACCTTCCGGTTCAGGGACCGTGACTCCGGGCATGCCGCGGAGGGCGGAGAGGCAGAAATCGCGGTTCTCCTTGAGCATGGAGACGAGGCCGGTGACGGTTTCATCTCCACCGTCGAGCGCGGTTTCCCCGGTGCGTTGGACGAACGAGGGAGCGCAGCTGATGATGAATTCGTTCAACTGGGCGGCGCGCTGAGCGAGATCCTTACGGGCGATGAGCCAGCCGAGGCGCCAACCGGTCATGCACCATGCTTTGGAGAAGCTTTGGGCGACGAGTACGGCGTCTTCCCGGGTGGCGAGTTGGAGAATGCTGGGGACAACGGGGCGGCCGTCGTAGACGAGGCGTTCGTAGACTTCGTCGGCGAGGAGCCAGAGATGGTGACGGCGGGCAAAATCGAGAAGCTGTTGCTGCTCTTCGACGGTGGCGACCCAGCCGAGCGGGTTGGAAGGCGAGGTGTAGATGAGCAGGCGGGTGCGCGGCGTGAGGGCGGCTTCCATCTGCGCGATATCGATGGTGTAGCGGTTGTTGACGATGGGTTGGGCTAGCTCAATGGGCCGGGCGCCATACATCTGGAGGATGGAACAGGCGTTGGGCCAGGCGGGGGTGAGGACGAGGGCGTCGTCACCGGGATTGATAGTGCAGCGAAGGCCGACGTGGAGCGCCTGGACGCCGGAGTTGGTGACGACGATTTCGTTTTCCGGGTTGAGCGTGACGCCCTGGTGGCGCTGGTAGTAGCGGGCGAGGGCCTGGCGGGTGGAGAGCAGGCCAGAGTTGGGCGTGTAGTAGGTGAAGCCGTCGCGCATGGCCTGATCGGCGGCGCGTTTGAGGAACTCCGGCGTGGGGAGGTTGGACTCGCCAAAGTAGAGCTTGTGGACGCCGTCCATGGTCATGGCGATTTCAGCCAGCTCCCGGATACGGGAGTAGGGCACGGCGCGCGCGGACTCAGCTACAGCGATTGGCACTATCTTTAGGTTTACCCCAGATCGGGGTTTTCGCGCATCAGCTCGGCGATTTGGACGAGCTCGGTGGGATACTCGCCGGTGTAGCAGGCGTAGCAGAAGTCGCGGTTGCCATCGGAGACGGCGCGGCTCAAGCCACCTTGCGAGAGATAACCGAGCGAATCGGCTTCGATGAAGCGGCGGATGTCTTCGATGGTGGAGTTGGCGGCGATGAGGTGCTGCTTGGTGGGCGTATCGACCCCATAAAAACAGGGGCTGATGGTGGGCGGGCAGGAGATGCGCATGTGCACCTCTTTGGCGCCGGCCTGGCGGACCATGCGGACGATCTTGCGGGAGGTGGTGCCGCGGACGATGGAGTCGTCAACCAGCACGACGCGCTTGCCTTCGAGGAGATGGCGGACGGGGTTCAGCTTCAGTTTGACGCCGAAATCGCGGATGGCTTGCGAGGGTTCAATGAACGTACGGCCCACGTAATGGTTGCGAATGAGCGCCTGGCGGAAGGGGATACCGCTTTCGGTGGCGAAGCCGAGGGCGGCGGCGACACCGGAATCGGGCACGGGCACGATGACATCGGCATCGGCGGGTGCTTCGCGGGCGAGCAGGCGGCCCATCCATTCCCGGCTCTGCTGCACGGGGCGGCCGAAGACCAGCGAATCGGGGCGGGAGAAATAGACGTGTTCGAAGACGCAGTGGGCGAGCGGGCGCTTGGGCGCGTAGCGTTCGCGGGTGACGCCGTTGGGCCCGACGATGACCATTTCGCCGGGTTCGACGTCGTTCAAATAAACGGCATTGATGAGATCGAAGGCGCAGGTTTCGCTGGCGAAGACGTAGCCGGTGCGGTGTTCGCTGAGCTCCATCTGGCCCATGGCGAGCGGGCGGAAACCGTGGGGGTCGCGGGCGACGATCAACTGATCCGCAGCTAGGAAGACGAGGGAGAAAGCGCCTTCCAATTGGAGAAGGGCTTCGCGGAGGGCGCCGGCCATGGTTCGCTCGCGGGAGCGGGCGACCAGGTGGAGAATGACTTCGGTATCGCTTGTGGCTTGGAAAATGGAACCGTCGGATTCCAGTTCGCGGCGCAGTTCGGCTGCGTTGGTGATGTTGCCGTTGTGGGCGACGGCGATGGGCCCCTTATTGCAGGTGACGCTGAACGGCTGGGCGTTCAACATCTTCGAATCGCCGGTGGTGGAATAACGGGTGTGGCCGATGGCCATGTGGCCGGGGAGCTGAGCCAGGACTTCGGGTTTGAAGATATCGGCGACGTGCCCCATGTCCTTGCGGCAGGTAACGACGCGGCCGTTGCCGCAGGCGATGCCGGCCGACTCCTGCCCGCGATGCTGCAGGGCGTAGAGGCCGAGATAGGTTACGTTTGAGGCCTCAGGGTGGCCGTAGATGGCGAAGACGCCGCATTCTTCATGCAGCTTGTCGAAATTCAGGTCGTCCAGTTGATCGTCGACTTGATCATCATGCATGTAACAGCATCTCCAAACTCGTAGACCAGGGTTGGCGAAGTTCTTCAATGCTGGCATCGATACGGTCGGCGATTACCAGTTTCCCAGCTTCGGTTGTCCCGATTTCTACGATCTCCACCTGGAACTCATCGGCAATGGCGCGAACTTCTTGCGCCTTCGCCGTAGAAACGAGGATGCGGGACGGTGCTTCATGAAACAGCTGTACTTCCGGACGTTCGGAGGCCGGCAGGGTGATGCGGGCGCCGATGCCGCCGAAGCTCGATTCGGCGAGGGCGACGGCGAGGCCACCGTCGGATAGATCGTGGGCGGACTCGGAGAGCCCTTCGGTGACGATTTTGCGGATGGCGCTGTGGACACGCTTTTCGTAGTCCATATCGAGCGCCGGGGGAAGGCCCCAGGGGCCGCCGACGATGACGTTGGCGTATTGAGTGGAGCCGAAGCGGGTGAGATCCTGCTGATCGCGGAAGCCGCCGAGGAGGAGGACGGTTTTGCCCGCCGACTGGAACTCGATGGGCATGGGCTTGCCGGTTTTCAGCACGCCGACGATGCCCATGACGGGCGTGGGGTGGATGCCTTCGCCGAGGGTCTCGTTATAAAGACTGACATTGCCGCCGGTGATGGGCGTTTCAAAGTGCAGGCAGGCATCGGCCATGCCTTCGATGGCTTCGACGAGCTGGGCCATGATTTCCGGCTTCTGCGGGTTGCCGAAGTTGAGATTGTTCGTCGCGGCCATGGGCTGCGCGCCGACGGTGGAGATGTTGCGGCAGGCTTCGGCGACGCCGAGTTTGGCGCCTTCGCGCGGGTCGAGCGAACAGTAGCGGCCGTTGCCGTCGAGCGAGATGGCGACCGAGGTATCCGTACCCTTGATGCGGACGACGGCGGCATCGCCACCGGGGCCGTAGAGGGTGTTGGTGCGGACCATGTAGTCGTACTGCTCGTAGATCCACTTCTTGCTGCACATGTCGCCGGAGCTGAGGAGGCGGATGAGGTCCGCTTTCAGATCGGCGGAGGTGAAGGCCGGAGCGTCCATGGGCGCTTTGCGCGCGGGTTTGGTGTAGGGACGGTTATAGAGAGGCGCTTCGTCGGCGAGTTCGCGGTTGGGGATGTGGGCAACGATTTCGCCGTGGTTTTTGACGACGAGCATGCCGGTATCGGTGACGATGCCGATTTCGGCGGCGTCGAGACCCCATTTTTCGAACACGTCGAAGACTTCCTGTTCGCGGCCCTTGATGGCGACGAGCAGCATGCGTTCCTGCGATTCGGAGAGCATGATTTCGTAGGGCGTCATGCCGGTTTCGCGTTGGGGAACGAGGGCGAGATCGATTTCAATGCCGGTGCCGGCGCGGCTGCCCATTTCACAGGTGGAGCATGTCAGGCCGGCGGCGCCCATGTCCTGAATGCCGACGACGGCGCCGGTTTCCATGACTTCGAGGCAGGCTTCGAGGAGGAGTTTTTCGAGGAACGGATCGCCCATCTGGACGTTGGGCCGTTTCTGCTTGCTCTCTTCGGTGAATTCGTCCGACGCCATGGTGGCGCCGTGGATACCGTCGCGGCCGGTTTTGGCGCCGACGTAGATGACGGGATTGCCAACGCCGTGGGCCTGGCCGAGGAAGATCTTTTCCTTCTCGATCACGCCGAGGGCGAAGACGTTGACGAGCGGGTTGCCGGCGTAGGACTTGTCGAAGACGCATTCGCCACCGACGGTGGGCACGCCGAAGCAGTTGCCGTAGTGGGAGATGCCGCTGACGACGCCCTCCACGATGCGGCGATTGCGGGCGCCGGTTTGGGGATCGTCGAGCGGACCGAAGCGGAGCGAATCGAGCACGGCGATGGGGCGGGCGCCCATGGTGAAGATGTCACGCAGGATGCCGCCGACGCCGGTGGCGGCGCCTTGGAACGGTTCGATGAAGCTGGGGTGATTGTGGCTTTCGATTTTGAACGCCACGCCGAGGCCGTCGCCGATGTCGATGATGCCGGCGTTTTCGCCCGGTCCGAGCAGCACGTACTTGCTGCGGGTGGGCAACTTCTTCAGATGGACGCGAGAGCTCTTGTAGGAGCAGTGTTCGCTCCACATGACGCTGAAGATGCCGAGTTCGGTGAGATTCGGCTCGCGACCCAGAATAGAGAGAATTTTGCTGTACTCGTCCGCGGTCACATTGTGCGCGGCGAGTATGTCCGGGGTGATAGTAGCCATGGATTATTTGGCCGCGAATGCGGTGACGATGGAACGGAAAACGGTGAGGCCGTCGGCGGAGCCCATGAGCGGGTCCGTAGCGCGTTCAGGGTGGGGCATCATGCCGAGCACGTTGCGCTCTTTATTACAGATGCCGGCGATGTCGCGCAGGGAGCCGTTGGGATTGTCGACGTAACGGAAGACGACGCGATCTTCGGCTTCCAATTGGTCCAGGGTTTCGGGGTCGGCTGTGTAGCGGCCTTCGCCGTGGGCGATGGGGAAGGTGACGATCTGGCCTTTAGTGGCCTGATTGGTGAAAGGAGTATTGGTGGTCTCGACGCGCAGGGCGACGGGCTTGCAGATGTACTGCAGGTTGGTGTTCCGCACCAGGGCACCGGGGAGGAGGTGGCATTCGGTAAGGATTTGGAATCCGTTACAGATGCCGATGACGATGCCGCCTTTGGCGGCGAACTCCTTCACCGCGCCGATAATGGGCGAGAACTTAGCGATGGCGCCGCAGCGCAGATAATCGCCGTAAGAAAAGCCACCGGGGAGGATGACGGCGTCGATGTCGTTCGGAATCGCGGCATCGCGGTGCCACAACATCTCAGCCCTTTCCCCAAGATTGGCCGTGACGCTGAACTGCGCATCGTGATCGCAGTTGGAACCAGGAAAGACAACTACGCCAAATTTCACTTTCCCTCAGGGTACCATCCCGCGCGCCAATTATTGCGGCGCCATGACAGGAAAAAGCTACGGCTGGGGATCGGCGGCGGGTGCGGCCTTGACGGCGATGCGCATGCCTTCCTGGAGTCCGACGGTGCCGATGCGGGCGCCGACGAGCACATTGGCCGAAGGCACGATACCGTCGGGGATGCGCACATTGACCTGGAGGAGGCCGATGGAGCCGGGGGCGAGGCCGGCGAAGAGGATCTCGGCGCGCTGGCCATCGATGAGGATGGTTACCGGTTCATCGGGAGTCGCGAATGGCGCCACGGCGGGGGAGAGGGCTCCGGTTTCGACGCGCGGGGTGGTTAGGCCCTGGCCAGTCAGGAAGAGCTGGATGATTTCGCCGGCGGCGGCGGGGGTGGTGGGGGAGTTGAAGGTGTAGTCCTGATTGAGGGCGGCGGCGCGGACGCCATCGGCGGAGAAGAGGCCGGGGGCGGAGGAGGCGACGGGCACGTCGATGGGGGTGGAGGCGTCGTAGCCGGCGGATTCGACGGTGACCTTGACGGTGGATTTGCCGGCGATTTCGAAGGGCACCATGGCGTTGACCTGATTGGTGGAGGCGTAGAGGACGATGCCGGGAACGTTATCGAAGAGCACGCGGGTGCCGCCGAGAGCGGTGGCGTAGCGGTTGGTGGATTCGTTGGGCCGGGCGGCGATGCCGTTGCGGGGGCCCATGCGATCACCGGCGAGGGTGATCAACTGGCCGGGGGCGATGGGGCCGGTGCGGAGGCTGGCGGCGTTGACGATGCCGTTGGCGGTGAGGATTGCTTTTTGGCGGGTGACGGTGAAGGAGACGGGGATCTGGAGGGTGGGGTTGGACGCGGTGGGGGCGCGGAGGTCGATGCGGGCGGCGTAGGTGCCGGCGGGGAGATCGGCCAGGCGGGCGGTGGCGGTGATTTCGCCATCGGCCTTGCCGGCGGCGGGGGTAATGGCGAGCCAGTTGCCGCCGTTCAGGGAGGTGACGGTGGCGGTCCAATCGGGCTTGGTTTCGCCTTCCATCTTGACCGTGATTTTTTGGGCGGGTGGGTTGGCGGTATCGCCTTCGCGGGCGGTGAAGGTTAAGGAGGTGGCGGTGGGCCGCATGGTGGCCGGGATGGGGTCACGGACGCGGAAGTTGACGCGGAAGTTGGCGGGGCTGTTGGTGGAGCCGGGGGAGATGATGGTGACGCGGGCGGTGTAACTGCCGCCTTTGAGGCCGGCGGGGTTGGCGACGACGCGGACGTCGGAGTCGCCTGTGCCCTGGCCGGGGGTCATGGTGAGCCACTGGGCGCCATCGTCGGTTTTGATGTCGGCGCGCCAATAGGCGCCTTCGCCGAGGAAGATCAGGGGATAGACCATGCTGGCGGGGGTGGCGGCGCCAGTGACGGATTCGAGGAAGACGTCGGTGGCGATCAGATAGATGCTGGTGGTTTCGGGCGGGGAGGAGGGGTCCGGCGGGGGCGGAGTTGGGCCGGGTGTTGGGGTAGGGGTGGGTGTGGGGGTAGGCGTGGGCGTCGGGGTAGGGGTTGGAATTACGGGGCACGTCGGGTAGAGCTCAAAACCCGGGATGGTGCAATGTGCCCAGGCAACGCAGGTGAACGCCAGACTGATCCAAAAACGACGCATGGAGATACCCCGCAACGTAAGACTACGTTGATTCCATTAGTCTAGCTGTTTTTATTGGGGGTTTAGGTCGTATACGGCGAATTGGGGGTCGGAGTAGACCTGCTTAGCAGTAATGGATAGGAGGACTTGTTGGGTGAGCGGATTGGGCGGGAGGATGAGAAAGCGATAGGCGCCGGTTTTGATTTCGGAGAGGAGGCGGGGAGCGGATTCCTGAAAATCGGTGTGGTGCAGGCAACGGACGGTGCCGGGGAAGGGGGCATAGGGGGTGACGCAGCCGTCGAGGGCGAGGATGAGGTCTGCTTTGGCGGCTTTTCCGTGGAGGGCTTGGGAGGCGGGGTACATGGGGAGGGCCTGGCGGAGGAAGCCATCGGTGTTGAGGCGGCCGGCGGCCCAGAGGAGCTGGGGCGGGGAGACTTCGATGAGGGTGCAGACGGCGAGGGAGAACGTGAGGCAGTAGAACGCCGTTGGCACTGCGAGCCAGCGGGGGAGGCGGAAGAGGGCGGGGGCGGTGAGGGCGATTAACAGGAAAATGGGCGCGAAGGCGTAGCGGAGGGTGACCAGGATGGAGACCCAATAGAGGAGATAGACGGCGCAGAAGAGGAGTGTGAGGCGGAGGGCGGTGGTGCGGTCGATGATCCAGGAGAGCGCGGCGAGGGCGAAGAAGACCAGCCAGAAGCCCATGGGGTTGGGGGAGGAGGATTCGAAGGCGCGTTGGCCGTCGAAGTGGAGCAGCCATGGGATGCCGACGTAGCGCATGACGCGTTCGCCGGTGGACTGATAGGGATGATTGACGACGCTGATGTCGACGGTGCGGTTGGCATTTTCGGGATAGAGGGGATTGCCGATGAGCGTGTAGGTGCGGATGAGGGAGAACGTTCCGAGGCCGAGGAAGATGGCGGCGACGATGGCGAGGGTGCGGAGGCGTTTGGGGGATTGCCAGATTTCGCGGAGGAAGAGAGGGGTGAGACCGATGGCGCCGAAGAGGGCGACATGTTTGATGCCGAAGGCCATGGCGAGGAAGAAGGTGGCGAGGAATACTCGTTTGCGGAGGAGGCAGACGAGGGAGGCGAGGAGGAAGAAGGCGAGGGGGGTGTCGTTTTTGGCGACGAAGGCGGTCCAGTGGAGGAAGGGGGTGGAGGCGGCGGCGACGATGCCGCAGAGGACGGCGGCGGGTGCGAGGCCGCATTCGCGGAGGATGGTTGCGGTGAGAAGAAGAATGCCGAGGAAGAAGACGGGGGCGAGGAGCTGGGCGGCGGGTTGGCCACCGAGGGTCCAGAGGAGCGCCATGAGAAGTTCGGCGCCTTGGGGGTAATAGGATTCGGGGACGAGGGGGACAGGGGAGAGTGTCCCGATTTCGACATACCAGCGGGCGCTGGCGAGGTGCATTTTCAGGGGGTCGTAGGCGATGTTGGGGGTGAGGATCCAGAGGGCGCCGAGGGCGGCGAAGGCGAGGGCGAAGAAGAAGGCGAGGGAGACGGCGGGGTGGCGGATGTCCTCCATTTCGGCCCAGCGGGTGCGGAGGAGTTGGATATCGGGGAGGAGGGCGCGGATATCGAGAGCGGGGAGCAGGAGCAGCACGGCGAGGGGCCAACGGATTAACCCGGCGAGACCGGTGAGAAAGAGGGCGTACGTGATGACACCGATGCCCAAGCCGAAGCGGAGGCCGATGCGGAGGGTGGGGGAGGCGGGCGGATTGGAGAGCAGGCGGGCGCCGATGGCGTGGGCGGAGAGGAAGAGAGCCGCGGCGAGGAGGGTTGGGACGGGGGCTTTGACGAGGCAGAGCAGTGTGGGCAGGGCGATTAGGATAATGGGTTCCCAGCGGGGGAGGCGGAGGCGGTGGGTGAGCCACGCGCCGAGGGCGAGCAGGAATGGGATGGCGGGGAGGGCGGCGGCGACGGGGGCGGGGCTATGGGTGCGGAAGACGTCGGCGAGGGTGCGGAAGGGAGTGAAGGTGATGGCGAGCGCGAATAGTAGCCAGATGATCCAGAGGGGATTCGGTTTCATGGCCTTGCCAGGCGGACGGTTTCCCCGGTATTGGCGCTTTCGTAGCCGGCGAAGACGAGGCTGAGGACGTCGCGGGCGTGTTCGGCGGCGTCGGTGGGGCGGACGGGAAGCTCCATTTGTTTGAGGAAGAGCTTCAGGTGTTCGGCGGTGGCGGCGGCGAATTCGGGTTTGGGGCTGTTGCAGTAGGTGTGGGGCACGCCGTTGATTTCGGCGCTGGCCTGGCCGCCGCGGACGAAGCCGTGCTTCAGGTAGAAGCGGCGGGAGTTTTTGGCCCAATCGATGGAGACGCGGGCGACGCCGCCGAGGGAGATGCGGAGGGACGCTTTTTCGCAGTCGATGCGCATTTCCAGGTACTTTTCGGGGGCGTGGCTGACGCGGTTGAAGGAGAATGTCGCGAGTCGTTCGGCGGGGAAGCGGAGGGTGGCGTTGACGAGGACGTCGGCGTCGAATTCGGGGCGGACTTGCGGGGTGAAGACGTTGACGGTGTCGGGCAGGGCGTCGAAGAAGAAGCAGGCGAGATCGAGCGCGTGGGTGCCGAATTCGAAGAGCGTGTATTGCTTGAGCGAACTGCGCCAGTTGGTTTCCTTGCCGGGCGGGTGGAACATCTGCTGCCAGCATTGGATGTAGAAAGGCCGGCCGAACTCGCCTTGTTCCAAGCGGCGCTTGGTTTCGGCGTAGTACGTCATGTACCGGTACTGGTTGTTGACGCGGAGGAGGAGGTTTTTGGCGCGGGCGAGTTCGACGATGGTGGTGGCTTCTTCGACCGTGGGCATGAACGGTTTTTCGCAGAAGACGTGGACGCCGGCTTCGAGGGCCTGGCGGCAGATTTCATAGTGCGAACCGGGCGGGGTGCCGAGGATAATGAAGTCTGGCTTGGCCTTGGCAAGGAGTTCTTCGAAGCCCGAGTAGCTTTCGCGGATGCCGAACTTGGTGGCCATGGCCTGGCGGGTTTGCGGGTTCGGATCTGCTCCCGCGGCGATCTCCAACCCGGGGATGGCCGCGCAGGCGGGAAGGTGGATGCGATCTGCGACGCCGCCGAGGCCGACGACGCCAGCACGTACTGGCATAAAGGACAATCTTAACATCGTGGTCCGACAGTTCCTGACATTGAGCGCGGGGGAAGGCGTGGCGCGCGGGCTGCATGCGCTGGGGTTTCTGGCCCTGGCGCGACGGTTTGGGCCGGCGGCGCTGGGGGCGTTTGGCGTGGCGCAGGCGGTGGCTTCGTATGGGTTGTTGGCGGTACAGCGGGGGCTGGACGTGCCGGCGATGTTGCGGGTGACGCGGGAGCCCGGCGTGGCGGGGGCGGTGCGCGCCGCGGTAGTGCGATTGCGGTTGCCGGTGTTTGTGGCTTTGCTGGTTGGGGCGGCTGCGTGGGGGAACTGGTTGCTGCTGGCGATGGCGGGGATGTGGCTGGCGGCGGCGCTGCAGGTGCGGTGGCTTTTACTGGCGCGTCAGCAGAGCGGGCCTGTGGCGGTGGGGGCGGTGTTGGCAAGCGCGGTGTTCCTGGGCGCGGTGGTGGCGGGGTGGCCGCTGCTGTGGGTGGCGGGGGCGTTGAGCGTGGGAGAGTTGTTGGCTTCGGTTTGGTACTGGCGGGCGGCGGGGGGAGCGGCGGGCGCGGGGGCGCGGGTGGACGGGGAGTTACAGCGGGAGGCGTGGCCGTTTTTGGCGAGTGTGTTGTTGGGGAACCTGCTGTATAACCTGGACGTGTTTGTGCTGGGGGCGATGCGGGGTGGGGTGGAGGTGGGGTTATATGTGGCGGCGTACCGGCTGCTGACGGTGTTTTCGCCGGTTTTGGGGGCGTTGCAGAACAGTTCTTTGCCGGAATTTGGACGGTTGTATCCGGATGGGGCGGCGGCGGAGCGGTTGGCGATTGGGGTGTGGCGGACGAGTGTGGGCGCGGCGATTGGGTTTGCGATTTTGCTGGGGGGGGCGGCGGGGGTTTTGTTGCCGCTGCTCTATGGGGAGGCGTTTGGCGGAGCGAAGGGCGTGGTGGGGGTGTTGGCGCTGGTGTTACCGGTGCAGGTGACGCGGATGGTGTTCCGGCAGCCGCTGCTGGCGTTCCGGGGACAGCGGGAGGATTTGCGGAATCTGGCGATTGCAGTGGCGGTGAATCTGGGGCTGGATGTGGCGTTGGCGCCGGCGTATGGGGGGATGGGGTGCGCGGTATCGACGCTGGTGGCGGAGGGGTGTTTCGCGGTGTTGACATGGCGGTCGTGGCGGAGGTTGGCGTGCGCGTAACGGTGGTTTTATTTGGGAATGGGGAGGGTCCGCGGCTGGCGGCGGATGTTACGGTTCTGCGGGCGGCGAGCCGGGAGGAGGGGTGGGCGCGGGCCGGTGGGGACGTTGTCGCGTTTTTCGACACGCGGTACGAGGCGGGGCCGGAGTGGGAGTTGGCGCTGGGGGTGGCGGACACGGTGGGCGGGTATGTGCGTCCCGGGGACAGGTATGGGTGGGCGGAGTGGGTCTATTACGTCGTGGAGTATGGGTGGGCGGAGCGGCTGGCTGCGGGGAATGTGGCGTACCGGCGGGGTGCGGTGGAGCGGATCGACCCGTTGTTGCCGGGGGCGGGGGTGCATGACGCGCGGATGGACGTGCGGCTGGCGCGGGCGCCGGGGTTCGGGGCGTATTTGCGGGAACGGTATGCGTATTCGCGGGATTGGGGGGCTCGGTATGTGTCGCCGTGGGCGGCGGTGTTGCGGGTGGGATTGCCGCTGTTGGTGTTGACGCGGGTGCCGTGGTGGCGGCGGCCGTTGACGTTGCCGGGGGTGGTGGTGGTGAGCGCGGTGATGGCCGTTGGCGAGGCGGCGGGGGCCTTGAATGGTAAAGTGAATTCTTAATGAGTAAGACGGTGGCGACGCGCCCGCAGATCGGTATTGGCGGGTGTCGGGTGTCGGAGAGCGCAAAACGGCTGGTGATGGAGGTGCTCGATAGTAATCGTCTGAGCGCCGGGCCGATGATTGACCGGTTTGAACGGGAGATCGCGGGGCTGCATGACCGGCGGTTTGGGCTGTTTACGAACAGCGGGACGAGCGCGTTGCAGATTGCGCTGGCGGCGCTGAAGGAGCGCTTCGGCTGGCAGGACGGTGATGAGGTGCTGGTGCCGGCACTGACGTTTGTGGCGACTTCCAATGTTGTTCTTTATAACGGACTGACGCCGGTGTTTGTGGATGTGGAGCCGGATAAATACTGCATCGACCCGGCGCAGATTGAGCAGCACATCACGCCGCGGACGCGGGCCATAATGCCGGTGCATATTGCCGGGTTGCCGTGCGATATGGATCCGGTATTGGAGATCGCCTCGCGGCATGGATTGCGGGTGGTGGAGGATTCGGCGGAGTCGATGTTTGTGCGGTATCGCGGGCGGCCGGTGGGCAGCATGAGCGATATTGGCTGCTTTTCGACGTACGTGGCGCACATCATTACGACGGGTGTGGGCGGGTTCTGCGTGACCGATGACACCGAGTTGATTGTGAGTTTGAAGAGCCTGATGAACCACGGGCGGGATTCGATCTACACGCGGATTGACGACGACGCGGGCCGCGAGGGCCAGGCGCTGTTTGATATCGCCGACCGGCGGTTCAGCTTTGTGCGGCTGGGATATAGCTATCGCTGCACGGAGATGGAGGCGGCGTTGGGGCTGGCGCAGTTGGAAACGCGGGAGGCCGATTGGCAGCGGCGGCAGGTGATCGCGCGGCGGCTGTGCGCCGGGCTGGCGCCGTTGGCGGACCAATTGCAGTTGCCGGTGGAGCGCGACGGGGCTGAGCACGCGTGGATGTTTTTTCCGCTGGTGTTGCGGGGCGAAACGATTCCGCGGAGCGCGATCATTCAATATCTGGAAGACCACCAGATTGAGACGCGCTACCTGTTGCCATTGCTGAACCAGCCGATTTACCGGCAGCTGTTTGGGGATTTGGATTCCCGGTATCCGGTAGCGGCGCGGCTGAACCGGCGGGCTTTCTACATTGGGTGCCACGCAGGCATGACTGACGAAGAGGTTGATCACATTTTGGACTGCTTCCATTCTTTCTTCCGGAACAACGCATGACCACGCCGGAAATCAAACTACCGAAGAAGAGTAAAGGCCTTCCGGCGCGGCGGAATTTGACCGACCGGGTCCCGGCGGTGCGCTGCAAGATTTGCGGCGGCAAGACGTACGCGGGCCTGGACCTGGGCGCGCAGCCGGTGGGCGATTTGATCCTGACTCGCGCCGATTTGCGGAAGCCGGAAACGTTCTATCCGATGCAGTTGTTCCACTGCGTGGATTGCGGGTTGACGCAGTTGGGCTACATCGTGAATCCGGCCGTGGTGTACAAATACTTCCCGTTTGTAAGCGGCACGACGCAGACGGCCACTAAGCATTTGCAAACGATCCCCGGGGAATTGGCCCAACTTGGCGGGCTGGGGCCGCAGTCGTTCGCGTTGGACATCGGTTCGAACGATGGCACGTTGTTGAAGGCGTATCGTCCCTTTGGCGTGAAGACGCTGGGTGTGGACCCGTCGGCGATTCCGGTGCAGATGGCGATTGAGGCCGGTGTGCCCACGGTGCATGGGTTTTTCAACGAAGACACGGCGAAGGTGATCCGGGAGGAGCACGGGCAGGCGGATGCGATCAGCGCGGCGGGCGTGTTTGCGCACATTGCGGACCTGAGTGGTGTGATGCGCGGGATCCAGTTGCTGTTGAAGCCGACTGGGATTTTCGTGAGTGAAAACCAGTACTGGCTGGACATGGTGCTGACCGGGCACTACGACAACATGTTCCACCAGCACCTGCGTTACTACTCGTTGCGGCCGCTGACGCGGCTGTTTGCGAAGTATGGTTTGCAAGTTTTTGACGTACGGCGGAGTGAAGTGCACGGCGGTTCGTTCCGTGTGTTCGCGTGCTTTGCCGGGGCGCATCCGATTCATCCGCGCGTGGGCGAATTGATCGCCGCCGAGGAGCAGGCGAGGCTGTACGATCCGGCGACGACGGCGGCGTGGGCGCAATCGATTGAGCAACGGCGGCGGGAACTGCACGACAAGGTTTGGAGCCTGGTGCGAGCTGGCAAGAAGGTGATCGGCATCGGCGCGCCGGCGAAGGCGGCGACGGTGTGCAGTTACTGCCGGCTGGGCCCGGAAGTGATCGATTACATTACCGAGATCAACCCACTGCGGGTGGGCAAGTATCTGCCCGGCGCGCACATTCCGATTGTGGACGAGGAACTGATGTTCACCGATCCGCGGCCGGCGGATGCGGCCATTCTGTTTGCCTGGAACTACTACGACGAAACCGTTCCGAAGCTACGCGCGCGTGGGTGGACCGGCGAGGTGATCTGCCCGTGATCGCCGATGGCTGGCGTGGCGAAGGAGCGGTTCTCTTCGGCGGCAGCGGATTTGTTGGCACGTCGATATTGCGGCTCTTTCCGGAGATGATTTCGGCGGGCCGCCGTGCGCCCGTGACGGGGAATCGGCACATCACGGTGGCCGATCTGGGCGACTTGGGCGCGTTGCGGGATGTGGCGTTTGACCGCGTGATTTCCTGCGTGGGCACGTCGCGCCATGTGGAGCTGATGGAGCAGCCGTTAACGGAAGCGCTGGCCATGCACATGATGCCGTCGGTTCGTTTGTTGGAGCAGTTGCGGGACTGGCCGTTGCGGAGTTTTGTGCGGTTGTCGACGGTGCTGCTTTATGACGAGACGCGGGCCGAGATGCCGGTGACGGAGACGAGCCCGATTGAGCCGTACCGGAACCGGTACCTGTTGAGCCAGTATATGGGCGAGCAGGCGGCGCACTACTATGAGCGCTACTTTCCGGTGGCGACTGTGCGGCTGTGCAATTTGTTCGGACCGTGGGCGGGTGAGCGTACGGATCTTGTGCATGAGGTGGTGGCGCAGTTGCGGCGAGACGGGCGGGCGACGGTGCGCACGCGGACGCCGGAGCGGGATTTTCTGTTTGTGGAAGATGCGGCGCGCGCGGTGGGGGCGTTGGCCTTCGCGGGGGTGGGCGGCGTGTTTAATGCGGGCGCGGGGGAGCCGGTATCGGTGGGGCGGATTGTGGATGTGTTGAGCGCGTTGAGTGGCTGTCCGGTAACGTCGAAGGACGCGCCGGGGCGGGGCGCGCCGCGGATTTGGGTGGACTCGTCCAAGCTGCGCGGGGCGACTGGTTGGACGCCCCGGTACTCGTTGGAAGAGGCGCTGGCGAAGACATGGGGGGCGAGCGATGCGTCTGGGAATTAACGGCTGGCGGATACATGGGCACCGCACGGGAGTGGGCCGTTATCTGCTGAATACGGTGAAATGTTGGTCTCCGGAGTTTACGCGGGGGACGTTCGACGATATTCGTTTTTACTCCCATTTGCCGCTGGATCGAGGGGAGATTCCGGTGCCGGAGGCGATTCGGCACACCCAGCTTGGGCCGGCGATGCGGATGCTGTTTTGGGAGAATCTGCGGCTGGGTCCGACGGTTGACGACGATGTGTTGTTCTGCCCTTCGTTTTCGCGGCCGCGGGTGACGCGGGCGAAGACGGTGGTGACGGTGTATGAGGCCACGCTGGCGTTGTATCCGCAGTATTTTCCGCGCAATCACTTCTTTGCGCGACCGGAGATCTACGTTCCAATTTACCGGTGGAGCGCGCAGAATGCGACGTTGGTGCTGACCACGACGCAGGCGGCGAAGAACGACATTATGAAGGCGTTTGGTGTGCCGGCGGAGCGGATCCGGACGGCGCAATTGGCACCGGCGCCGGAGTTCGTTCCGATTCGCGACGAGGCGGCCCTGCGATCGATCCGGGAGAAGTATTTCAGTGCGGACGTGCCGTTCTTCCTGTTTGTCGGCAAGCTGACACCTCGGCGGAATGTACCGATGCTGATGGAGGCGTTCGCACGGATCAAAGAGAAGCATCGCCTGCCGCACAAGCTGTTGGTGGCGGGGATGAACACGACCGGGATCGACCTGGCTGGCCTGGCGAAATCATTGGGGATTTCGCAGCATTTCGTCCATACGGGGTATGTTCCGAATGAGGACCTGCTGCTGCTGTACAACGCCAGTGACTGCTTTGTGTTGCCGTACTCGTATGAGGCGTTGTCGTTGACGACGATGGAGGCGCAGGCGGTGGGCGTGCCGGTGATTACGACCGATGTCCCCGGGTTACGGGAGACGACGGGCGGCCATGCGCTGCTGTTGCGGGAAGCGGCGGTGGAGCCGTTGGCGGAGGCGATGCTGCGGATTGCCGAGGATCGGCAATTGCATCGGGAACTGTCGGAGACGGGATTGGAATTCGTGAAGCAGTTTACGTGGGAGCGGACGGCGCGGGCGACGCTGGACACGCTATGGGAGGCGGCGAATCTATGAAGACATGGGTGACGGGCGGAGCGGGATTCCTGGGTTCGCATGTGGTGGAGGCGCTGGTTGCCGGGGGGCGAAGTGTCACAGTTGTCGATGATTTTTCGACGGGATTGGAAGAGAATCTGGCTGGTGTGCAGGTTGGGTTGTTGCGGCATTCTTTGCGGGACGCCGCGGTGGAGGACGCCTTGCGGGCCGAGCGGCCGGAGGTGATTTTCCACTTGGCGGGGGATGCGTTGGTGGCGCGGAGCGTGGCGGACCCGACGGCGGATTGTGAACGCAATTTGCTGGCGACGCTGGCGCTGTTGGAAGCCGTACGGCGGGCGAGTCCGGAGTCGAAGGTTTTGTTTTCGTCGACGGGCGCGGTGTACGGAGATCGCGCGGAAAAGCCGTTTCAGGAGACTGATGGCGTCTGGCCGATTTCACCGTACGCGGTGGCGAAGCTGGCGGCGGAACGGTATTGCTACGCCTTTGCCCACACCTATGGGTTGCGGACGTGCAGCCTGCGCCTGTTTTCGGTGTATGGGCCGCGGCAGACCAAGCAGGTTGTCTACGATCTGATCCGGAAGATTCACTCGAATCCCGAGGAATTGACGCTCTTCGGGGACGGTACGCAGGAGCGGGATTTCAGCCACGCGCGCAACATTGTGGATGCGTTTTTGCTGGCGGCGGAGAAGGCGGAGTTTCACGGCGAGGTGATCAACGTTGCCGGGGATGAGATTGTGACCATCCGGCGATTGGCGGAGATGCTGTGCGAGATGATGGGTGCCCATCCGCGGCTGGCCTTTACCGGGCAGCGGCGGCCGGGTGATTCGCAGCGATGGGTGGCCGACACGTCGCGGCTGCGCGCGCTGGGGTACCGGCCGGGCGTGGCGCTCTCCGCGGGGCTGCGGGACACGATAGAGTGGTACGTCCGGAGCCAGCAGTGAATGTCAGCGTCATCATTCCGGTTTATAACGGCGAGGCCGAGCTAACGCAGTGCCTGGGCGCACTGGGGAAATCGATGCTGGCGCAGCTCGAAATCCTGGTGGTGGATGACTGTTCGACCGACGGGTCGCGGGCTGTGGCGGAGCGGTTGGGCGCGCGGGTGCTATCGACCGGAGTGAATAGCGGGCCGGCGAAGGCGCGCAATCTGGGGGCGCGGGAAGCGCGCGGAGAGATCCTGTTTTTCCTGGATGCCGATGTGGTGGCGCATAGCGACGCGGTGGGCCGGGTGCAGCAGGCGTTTGCCGCGAATCCCGCCATTGACGCGGTGATCGGCTCCTACGACGACAACCCGGCGGAAGCGGACTTCCTGAGCCAGTACAAGAACTTGATGCACTGTTTTGTCCATCAAACCGGGCACGAGCAGGCATCGACGTTCTGGAGCGGGTGCGGCGCGATCCGGCGGGATGTTTTCCTGGCGCACAGCGGGTTTGACGAGAGCTATGCGCGTCCGGCGATTGAGGATATCGAGCTGGGCTATCGCCTGTACCAGGCCAACCATAAGATGGTTCTGGACAAAGGGCTGCGCGTAAAGCACCTGAAGCGATGGACGTTTTGGAACCTCTTGAAGACGGATATTCTGGACCGGGGCATCCCGTGGACGGAGTTGATTCTGCGTGACCGGAACATGCCCAATGACTTGAACCTGCAGCTGAGTCAGCGGATCAGCGTGGCGCTGGCGTTCCTTTGCGTCGGGTTCGCTTTGTTGATGACGCTGTATTGGCGCGGGTATTTCCTTACGCCTGTTTTTGCACTACTGCTGTTCATGATGGGGCGGTTCTGGCTGGACGGCTCTTCGGCGCCGCTGAGCCGGACGGCGACTTTGGGCGTGAGTTCGGCGTTCGGGATTCTGGTGTTACTGTCGTGGCAGTCTCACATGATGGGCATCATTCCGCCGGTGCTACTGGGGTATGTCCTGCTGTTCTTGCGGCACCGTTATTCGTTCGATGACAGCCGCAAAGCGCAGGTTGCTTCGTTGCTGATGGCGCTGTACGCGGTGCTGACGGTGTTGGTCATTTTGACCTACCTGCCTAGCAATCTGGTGATCGGCGCATTCTTCCTGATCCTACTGTTGCTGGTGGTGCTGAACAACCAGTTCTATCTGTTCCTGGCCGCGAAACGGGGCCGGGCGTTTGCCCTGGCGGCCATTCCATTTCATCTGCTGTACCACTTTTACAACGGCATTTCGTTTGGCGCCGGGCTGTTGCGATTCAGCTGGGGAACACTGACGGGGCGGGGGCGCGCCGTGGCGCCGGGGAAGTAGCGTGGGGTTGAGCGTGATCGTTACGGCGTACCGTTCGGCGGAGACGCTGCTGGCTTGTGTGGAGCAGTTGCGGCGGGATCCGGACGTGGCGCAGATCCTGGTGGCGGATTGTTCGGAATTCGCGCCGGCATTGCCTGTCGCGGTTCGCCGCTTTCCCACGCCGACCGATGTGCCGGTTATGCGCTGGGCGATGTTGCCGGAGGTGAGTGAACCGGTGGTGGCGTGTTTGGAGGGGCGGTGTGTTCCGGAGCCGGGGTGGGGCGCGGCGATCCTGGCCGCCCACGCGGTGCACCCGGAGGCGCCGGCGATTGGTGGAGCGGTGGGGTTGGCGGCCGGTTCCGGTTGGTTCGATGCGGTGGTTTGGTTCTGCGAGTATGCCGCGTACGCGCCACCGTTGGCGGACGCGCCGGCGGCGGATATCAGCGGGGCGCATCTGAGCTATAAGACGGCGGCACTGCGCGGGGAGAGCGAGTTGTTGCGGACCGGCGCGTGGGAGACGCTGCTGCACTTGCGGTGGCGAGGGATTCGCACAGCGCCGGCTTGCATCGCGTTTCGGAACTCGATGACGGCGGGCGATTTTGCGCGGCAGCGATTTCACTACGGCCGAGGGTATGCGGCGGCGCGGAGCGGGCGGCGGTGGATGTTCGCCCTGATGAGTCCAGCGCTGCCGTTTTTGCTGACGTTGCGCACGGCGGCGGCGGCGCGAAGGGCGGGGCGGATGGGCGGGTTTCTGCGGTGCCTGCCGGGGATATTTCTGTTCAATACATTGTGGAGCGTGGGCGAGTTGTTAGGCTATTGTTTTGGCTCCTCAGGAACGCAGCATAACTACTAGGCCGATCGAAATCGGAATCGACGGTGGCACCTGGAGCAACCGCCGGGGATACGGCCGTTTTTTGCGGGAGTTGCTGCCGGAACTGGTGCGGCTGCGGCCGCGGTGGCGGTTTACCGTGTTTCTGGATCAGGAGCAGAGCGACACGATTGACGCGCCGAATTTGCGGTGGGTCGCCGCGGGTACGGGTGGGAGTGTGAGTGCGGGGGCGACGGCCGGGAGCGCGCGGAGCGTGACGGATCTGGTGCGGATGAGCCGCGTGGTGGCCGGCGTGAGACTGGACGCTTTCTGGTTCCCGACGGTGTACTCCTACTTTCCGATTCTGGGGCGAATGCCGGTGGCCGTGGGGATTCACGACACGATGGCGGACCGGTTTCCGCAGTGGGCTTTTTCGGGGAAAAAACAGAAGCTGTTCTGGGATTTGAAGGTGCGGCTGGCGTTGGCGCAGGCGACGCGGATTGTCACGGTTTCCGAGTATTCGCGGGGGAGCATCGCGGCGCACTTTTCGATGGACGCGGGGCGGATTGGTGTTGTTTCCGAAGGCGCGGCCCCGGTGTTTCGGCCTTTGGCCGCGAAGGAAGAGCCATTCGTTCTGGCGGTTGGCGGGATTAGCCCGAACAAGAATGTGGGGGTGTTGATCCGGGCGTTGGCGAAGCTGCCAGGGTTGCGGCTGGTGTTGGTGGGGGACTACCGAAACGACGGGTTTCGCGGGTGTTATGAAGAGCTCTGCGCTGAGGCTGTGGCGCAGGGCGTGACGGATCGGGTGGAGTTTGCGGGATACGTGCCGGACGCGGAGTTGGCGGAACTCTACAATCGGTGCATGGTGTTTTCGATGCCTTCGCTGGAAGAGGGGTTTGGGCTGCCGCTGGTGGAGGCGATGGCGTGCGGGTGCGCGTGTGTGGTGGCCGGTGGACATGCGTTGGAGGAAGTGGGCGGGGACGCGGTTTTAGTGGCGGGTGAGGAATGGGCGGAGGCGATTGGAACTGTGGCCAGTGACGCGGATTTGCGGGCGGATTTGCGACGGCGGGCGTTGCAGCGGGCGGGTGAATTTTCGTGGGAGCGCGGGGCACGGGCGTTGGTGAGAGTGTTGGAAGAGATGGTGGGTGTGTGACGCTTTCGATTGTCATTCCGGTGCGGCGGGCGCGGACTACGTTGGCCGGCTGTGTGGAGAGTATGCGGGCGGCGTGCGTTGGGCTGGACGCGGAGATTGTTGTCGCCTATTCGGCCGCCGATGAGACGGCGTCGATCGCGGCCGGACTGCAGGGCGTGCGGTTGGTGCGCGCGGAGGGGCTTCGGAGTGTTCCGCAATTGCGGCGGGACGCTGTGCGCGCCGCGGTGGGCGAGTTCATTCTGATTACGGAAGACCATTGCACGGTGAGCGCCGATTGGGCGCGCGTGTTGCTGCGCGCGGCGGCGGAGCATCCGGCTAGTTCCTGGGGCGGGCCGGTGCGGAACGGGCGGACGAGCTGGCTGGGTTGGGCGCATTATTTCACGCGATATACGGCGTTTTTGCCGCCGGGGCGGGCAGGGTATTGTCAGCATCTGCCAGGGAACAACGCGCTGTACCGGCGGGATGAGTTGCTCTCCTTCGCCACCGAATGGAGCGACGGTTTCTGGGAGGCGGAGTTCAATACGGTGTTGCGGCGGGAGCGCGGGCCGTTCTGGTATGTGCCGGACGCTTGCGTCACCCAGCAGCAGCAGCGTGGATTGTTGGAGTACGTTTCGCTTCGCTACCGGCATGGGCGCTGCTATGGTGCGCGGTGCGGTAAGCCGCATTCGGCGGTGTTCTTCTTTGTTGCGGCGCTGCTGTTTTGGCGGGGGTTGCGGGCGGCGGTGCAGAATGGCGAGGCGGGACGGTTTGCGGTAGTGTCGCCGTTGCTGGCTGTTTATTACGCGGCTTGGGCGGCTGGGGAGATGGTGGGTTATCTGGCCGGCGCGGGGACGAGTTGCAGCGACACGGATTAGCTATGCAATTCGTCTGTCCCCAATGCAAATCGGAGTTGCGGCGCGAGGAGGGCGGGTATGCCTGCGAGGCCTGCGGGCTGCACTTTCCGGTGATTTGTGGCATTCCGGATTTCCGATTGTTTGCCGATCCGTACATCGACATTGCGGCCGACCGGGCCAAGGGCGAGGCATTGGAGCGGGCCACGCGCGGGATGTCCTTTGCCGAGGCTGTGCGCTACTACTACTCGATTACGCCGGATGATCCGGCGGACCTGGCGGAGTTGTGGACCGCACGGGCCCTGGCTGAGGTGGCGATTGCGCGGGAGATGTTGGCCTTTCATCCCGGTGAAGGGCCGGTGTTGGATGTGGGCTGTTCGACGGGGGCGGTATTGATCGCCGCTGGTGGCGGAGTAGGCGTCGATATTGCGTTTCGATGGCTGGTGCTGGGCGCGTTGCGGTTGCGGGAGGCGGGTGTCGCGGGCCAGTTGGTTTGCGCGAATGCGGAGTACCTTCCGTTTGCTGGGGAGTTGGGTGCGCGGGTGACTTCGTTCGACACTCTGGAGCACCTGCGCGATGCGCCGCTGGCGATGCGGGAGATGCGGCGGGTGGGTCAGTCACTGCTGCTGACCAGCAATAACCGCTGGGCGCCGCTGCCGGAGCCGCATGTGCATTTGTGGGGCGTGGGCTGGCTGCCGAGGGCGTGGCAGGTAGGGTATGTTGCATGGCGACGCGGCGATCTGCACCCGTACCGGATTCAACTGCGCAGTGCACGCGAGGGCCGGACTTTGGCGCGGGAGGCCGGGTGGACTGGCGTCGCTGCCGAGGCTGCGCCGCTATTTGCGCCGCAGATGAGCTCGGTGGCACAGCGCGTGTTGGCGATGTATCGCGGGACCCGGCGACTGCCGGGGATGAGTTGGCTGGCACCCCGGTGGATGCTGCGCGCCTAGCCGATGTTGATGAGATCGTTCGACGGCCGCGGCGAGGGGGGCTTGTCGACGGTATCCGGCTTCTTCCACGGTTTGGACAGCGCCATGGCGCGGGCCAGCTGCTGCGGTTGGAACACGATGCTGGGCCACAGGAAAACTTCGTTGGTGCACCAGCAGGCGCGGGCGTCAATGGACTCGCGCAGGGTTTCGGCTTCCGGCGAATTCCAGAGTTCCGTGAAGCTGGTTTGGCGGAGATTGCCCAGCGGCGCGTGGGTCTCGCAGAAGCTGACGTCGCCGTTGGCATAGACCACGGCGCTCATGCGGCCGGCGCGGCACGGGACGACCTGGCGCTGTTCGATGGCGGTCTTCACCTTTGCCCACTGCAGCATGGGTTCGACGATACTGCCGAAGCGGTTCTCTTCGCGCGGCGCCCACACGGACTGGACGTAGCGGTAGAGCTCGCGATAGTTGTCGAGCGTCGGGCCGACGAGCGACGGATTCTTGCGGTCGCCACGGATGAGGGCCAGGTTATGGTGATCCATCGCCGGACAGTTTTCGTAGAGATAGCGGGTGAGTTCGGCGATCTCGCCCATATTTTCTGAAGTGGCCGTGGAGATTGCGTGGATGCGCAGGCGCGGGTCGCGCTTTTGCAACTCCGCCAGGGCCCGATACGTCTCCATGGACCGGTCGAAGGCGTTTTTCATTCCCCGAAAACGGTCGTGGTATTCCGCCATTCCGTCGAGCGATAGCTCCACGGCAAAAAGGGTTAATGACGGTTCGCGGAGGACCTCTTCCAGGGCCGCTATTGTGCGGTCGGTAAACGTGCCGTTCGTGGGAACGTAGATCTGCTTAACGCCATTGTTTTGAATGAAAAAACGGCAGATTTCGCCGAACTCCTTGCGCAGAAACGGCTCGCCGCCGGAGAGGTTCAGGTTCTCGATTGTGCCGAGTTCTTTCGACAGCGACCGCAGTTCCTCGACCGTCAGATCGTCCTTGCGATTGAGGTTGCGCCAGTAGAAACAGTGTTCGCAGGTCTGGTTGCAGATGGAGTTAATGAAGAGTATCAAGAACGGCGGTGCGGGCCGCTTTCCGATCCGCTCGCCGACACCGTAGTTGCGTAGCGTCAGACGTAAATGACGCTGTGTTCTGGCAAAGAGGTTCAATCATCTCCTAGACTAACAGAGACCTCTTCATGCGTTTCTGCCTGTTGACGACATTCTTCCCGCCGATGCATTTTGGCGGCGATGCCATTTTTCTGGCGTCGCTGGCGAATCTGCTGGCTGGGGCGGGTCATCATGTGGAAGTCGTCCACTGCGCCGATTCGTACGACCTGCTGCGCGGCTCCGTCCAGCCGTCCCCATTCCCGCTCCACAAGAATGTGATCGTGCATACGCTGCGGTCTCCGTTCAAGATGCTGGCGCCATTGTCGGCGCATGTGGCCGGGCGCGACTGGCTGTATTCCGGCGCCCTGCGGGAGATTCTGAGCAGCGGTTTTGACGTGACGCACTGGCACAACGCTTCGTTGTTGGGCGCGCCGCAGGCCTTCCGCTGGGGCAAGGGATTGCGGCTGATGACGCTGCATGAGTACTGGTTGGTTTGCCCGTCGCACGTGCTGTTTCGTAACGGCGAGGAGATCTGCACGCTGCGCACCTGTCACAGTTGCACAGTACGCCGCGGCCGCCCACCGCAACTCTGGCGCAGCAATGGCGTGATCCGGGATGGGCTGGAGAACATCGACATGTTCCTGGCGCCGAGCCGGTTCGTCCAGAACAAGGTGCGCGAGTTTCTTCCCGGACTGCCGATGCAGGTGCTGCCGCATTTTCTGGGAACGGCGCGCGCGCCGGAAATGGAGCGGGAAGATTACTACCTGATCGTGGCGCGTCTGGAAAAGGCAAAGGGCATTCACACGGTGCTGCCGTTGTTCCGGGAGAACGGATTGCGGTTGAAGATCGCCGGGGCGGGGGAGGCGGAGCAGGAGTTGCGGGCGATGGCGGCCGGGGCGCCGAACATTGAGTTTCTGGGCCGGATCCCCTTTGCGGAATTGCCGTCGCTCTACCGCCGCGCGCGGGCGACCATCGTGCCGTCGGTTTGCGATGAGACGTTCGGGCTGGTTGTGTTGGAATCCCTGCAGCAGCAGACGCCGGTCTATGTTTCGCCCCATGGCGCGCTGCCCGACCTGGTGGCCCAGACGGGCGGGGGGCGGGTGTTCCGGGACGCCGAAGAGCTGGGCGGAATGTTAGGCTGCGAGCGGCCTGTGGACGCCGATTTATCGGCCTTTGCACCGCAAACCCATTTGAACCGTTACCTTTCGCTGATCCAGGGAATGACCCGCGGTTACGCGACGGCGGTATAAGTTTCCGGGTGTAAGCGGTACAATACGAATCGTTCGGTTGTGCTTCCGACGAACGTTTTTCCATGCGTCTCCCAGCAACTTTCGCCCTTCTCCTTTTTCCTGTTTTCGCGCAAACCGGAATCATTACTACGATCGCGGGAACAACGCGCGGCTTCGGCGGCGACGGGGGGCAGGCGACGCTGGCGTCTCTCACGCTGGCGGGTTTGCAGAACGAGTGCGACCCGGCCCGTTTCGAGGAGATGAATCACCTTTCGGTGGATCGGGCGGGGAATATCTACATCGCCGATACCAACGCCAATCGAGTGCGGCGCATTGCGCCGGATGGAGTGATCACGACGGTGGCCGGCAGCGGGCAGCGGCCGTCGATAAATAGTAGTTGCTCGCCCCTTGGTGGTGCGAGCGCGACTGGCGATGGTGACGTGGCGGTGGCCGCAAAATTATATGGTCCCTCACAGGCACTCAGCCTGCCGGATGGCACGCTGTTGATCTGCGATCAGAAAAACAATCGGATTCGCCGCGTATCGCCGGGAGGGACGATGACTACCATCGTCGGCAGCGCGCTGCACCAGTTTTTCCCACCGAATGCGCCAGCGACGGCCGGTGGGCTTGATTGGCCGAGCTCGATTGCCGTGAATGATGCTGGCGATCTCTATCTGGCAGAATTGCACTCAAACCGTGTCGCACGCTTGGATAGTGCAGGGCGGATTCAGTTGGTAGCGGGTACCGGTCTGCCAGGTGCGGGCGTGGATGGACCAGTCGCGACAAGCAGCCGCCTGTCCATTCCGAGCCACATCATATTCGACCGCATTGGCAACCTGCTCGTGACAGAACAGGGCAGCCATCGCGTACGGCGGATAGCGCCGAACGGGGCGATCTCCACCGTGGCAGGAACCGGAACGCCGGGGTTCAGCGGGGATGGTGGACGAGCGACAGCCGCCCAACTCAGCCAGCCCAATGCCACCGCTGTCGATGCCGCCGGTAACATCTACATCGCCGACATGGGCAACCACCGCGTGCGCCGTGTGGCGCCGGATGGAACGATTTCCACGATCGCCGGCAACGGCCAGATCGGGCGTGGTGCCGAGGGCATTCCGGCGACGCAGAGTCCGCTGAACTACCCGTCGTCCGTGGCGGTGGATAACAACGGCGACGTCATCATCGCCGACTGGCAGAACTACCTGATTCGCAAAGTCAGCTTCGCCATCCGGCCGGCTATCTCGCCGGGCGGCGTTGTCAACGCGGCCAGCTTTCTACCCGCTCCGGTGCCGCTGGCGCCAGGCGCTCTGATTTCGATTTTCGGTATCAATTTCGCGACGGGGCTGACGCAGGCGAGCGAGTTGCCACTGCCTACGGAAATGGCCGGAACGTCAGTGACCATCAACGGCACGCGCATGCCGCTGGTATTCATCTCTCCGAACCAGATCAATGCGCAACTGCCCTACGATTTGCGGGAGGGCGAGGCGAAGATTCGCGTGGCCACCGGGCAAGGCGCCAGTTCGGAAGAAGCCGTGAACATTGGCGCCGCCGCGCCGGGAATCTTTATGATTGCCGGCAGCACGCGCGCCGTGGCGATCAACCAAGATGGCACGCTGAACACTGAAGCCAACGCCGAAACGCGCGGCCGGGTGATGACGGTGTATCTGACGGGGATCGGGCCCTTAGACGGCGACCTGACCGCGGGCCGGGCGGCCCCGTTGACGACTCTGTATCGGGCCGCATTGGATTCTACGGCGACTATCGGTGGCCGCGAAGTGCCGCTGTTGTTCCTGGGGCTGACGCCGGGATTTGTTGGCCTGGCGCAGGCGAACGTGCAGGTGCCGGCGGATGCTGCTACGGGAACGGCGTTGGAGTTGGTGATCAGCGTGAACCGGCAGCGGAGCAATCCGGGGTTAGTGGCGGTGAAGTAATGCGATTGACAACTCTCCTGTTGTTGGCGGGCGTGGTCTGGGGACAGACCGAATTGCCCCCGGTGCGAGCTGGAAAATACCAAGTCAGCTTGCGATTGCCGGCCGATGGCCTGGCGGCTCAGGAAGAGATGCAAATTGAGTACCGTGTGGTGGACGCCACACAGGTGGATGCTGTGATGGGCGCCGCGCCGGTGATTCGGGCGCTGGCCCGGAGCGTGATCGACATGCCGGCGATGCCCGGTATGGCGAAGATGACCGAGAGCGCGCACCCGGAAGGCGTGCCCGGAGATTATGGCGTGCATCCGATGTTTCCGCACGGCGGTGAGTACCGGTTGCAGCTCTACATTACGCCCCCCGGTGGCGCGGAGTTTAACGTGCAGTTTCCGCTGCAAGTGGGCGACGCGGTTGCGGTGAAGAACCGGAAGGCGAAGCCGCGGCCGTTCTACGCCGAGGTTCGCTCGACGCCGAAAAGTATGAAGGCGGGTGAGGCCGTGGACCTCGACATCGCCGTGTTCTCTCGCGCGCAGAACAACGCGCGGGTTCGCGAGTTCGACGTGCAACACGAGCGTCCCATGCACTTCATCGTGGTCCGGGAAGACCTGGGCGTCTTTGCCCACGAACATCCGGAGATGGCCGCCGACGGCGGTTTTCGTCTCCGCTACACGTTCCCGCAGGCCGGTGAATACACGCTGTTTGTGGATGTCGCGCCCAAGGGCGCCGGCGGGCAGGTGATCCCGGTTCGGGTGAAGGTCGGTGGAAAGAAGGCCGACCGGTTTGTGATTGCGGCCGAGAAGCTGACCGGGGAGACTGCTTCCGGTTCCGTCCGTGTGGCATTCGCGCAAACGGAGTTCGCGGCGGGCAAGACGTTGCGGCTGGCTTGCCTGGTGCGTGATGCGAAGACGGGTGCGCTGGTGAACGATTTGCAGCCGTATCTGGGCGCGTTGGGCCATCTGATCCTGGTGAATGAAGACGGGGAAACGTTCGTCCATTCACATCCGGATGAGCTGGACCCAAAGGCTGGAAAAGATGGGCACCTTGCGTTTCTGGCGCGTTTCCCCAAGCCTGGGCGTTACCGGGGCTGGGTGCAGTTGCAACGGGGCGGCGTGGTGGAGACGGGACCATTCACCGTGGCGGCCGGCGGTAAGTAGGTATGCGGCTTGCGTGGACACTGTTACTGACCGCCAGCTTGCTGGTGGCCCATGAAGGCGGGCGGAAAAACACGACGCCGACCAAAGCGGACAAGGATCTGAAGCTGGCGCAGTCCAAACTGGCGGCGGCCAAGAAGACCTTGCAGGCCAAGGGCCGGTACGCCTGTTGCGTCAAACCGAGTTGCGACTTGTGCATGCGTAAGAACGGATCCTGTGCGTGCGCGGCGAACGTGATGCGCGGGTTGGGTGCGTGCGGCGAGTGCATGGCGGGATGGAAGAGCGGGCGGGGTTCGCTGTCGGGTATCAAGGCCGAAAATGTGAAACTGCTGCCGGCCGAAAAGCAGGCCATGCCGGGGACCGGTGAGTTGCCGCCGGAGTTGAAAGAGGGTCTAAGCGCGCTGCTGGCCGCGAAGAAAACGCTGGTGGCCGAGAAACGGTTTTTGTGTTGCGTGAAGGGCGGTTGCGGCCAGTGCGCGTTGGAAGCGGAGTGCCCGTGCGGGAGTGACTTGGCGAAATCCACGGCCCCGGCGAAGAACGGGAAAAAGCCCGAGTCAAAAGGCGTTTGCGGCGATTGTTATGACGGCTGGCAGGCGGGGGAGGGGATCTTCGCCGGAATCCCGTTGAGCGATGTGAAACTTGCCGCCATGGACGGCACGATGACGGCGGGGATGACGGCGAGTTCCGCGGCGTTCGCTGGGATGTTCGTCAGCGGCACCAGCCAGGCGCCGGGCGCTCGTCCGATGCAGATGTTGCATAAACAGATCGGCAATTGGAACCTGATGTTCAACGGTACGCTGTGGGGCATTTACACCAATCAGGGCGGGCCGCGCGGACGCGACAAAACCTTCGGCGCCGGATGGGTGATGCCGATGGCGAGCCGCCGGTTGGCGGGCGGCATCTTCACGATTCGAACGATGTTTTCGATCGAACCGCTGACGGTGACGAATGGCCGTTTCCCATTACTTTTTCAATCCGGCGAAACCTGGAAGAATATTCCGATTCTGAATGGCCAGCACCCCCACGATTTCGTAAAGGAACTGGGCGCGTCGTATCAATATCGTTTGAGCGAAAACACGACGCTGAACCTCTACGCGGGCCTGCGGGGCGATCCGGCGCTGGGGCCGACGGCGTATCCCCATCGCATATCGACATCGGAAAACCCGATCGCGGTGGTCTCTCACCATTACCAGGATTCGACGCATATCTCCTCCAACGTGGCCACGCTGGGCGTGACGCATCGCTGGGTGACGCTCGAGGCCAGCGGCTTCCACGGCCGCGAGCCGGATGAAAAACGCTGGGGCATTGAGGTGGGGCCGATCGATTCGTTTGCCTCTCGCATTACCGTCACGCCAACCTCCCGCTGGGCGATGCAGTATTCCATCGGGCGGATCAACAACCGCGAAGCCACCCATCCCGATCGTGATGCGTTTCGCCAGACTTCTTCGGCTACCTACGTGTTGCCAACGGCGCGCGGTCATTGGGCGACGACGCTTGTCTGGGGCCGCAATCACGATCTGGCGTACACGCAGAAGCCGAACGGCGAGCTGCTGTCGATTCTGCAGTCGGCGCCGCCGAAGAAATCAAACGGGCAGCGCGACCACATCGTGCTGGTGCCGTCGCGTGTACAGGGGCAGACCTTCAACTCCTATACCGCCGAAACCACTGTTTTCTTCAAAGACAAGCACTGGATTTGGGGCCGTGCGGAGTTGACCGATAAAGACTCGCTGCTGCTGTTTGAAGAAGCGCCCTACGTGCGGTTGCTCGAAGAGTACCGGTATTCGCGGATCAAAGCCTACACTGCAGGGTACTCGTATGAGCTGCCGAAAGTGGGCAGTTTCCTGCGCCCCGCCCTGGGAGGCCAGGTGCAGGTCTATCAGGTGCCGGCCAATCTTTCGCCGGTATATGGGGCCCATCCGATGGGCATGCAGGTTTGGTTGCGCGTGCGATTCCAGCCTACGGGCCGGTAACCGCTCAGCCCCGTTTCTTTGCTATGCAGATGATGGTGTGGCCAAAGGGCAACGGCAAGCCCAGCGTGTAGGACCAGACGCGTTCCATGCGGAGGTACAGCGACAGGCCCGCCGACCGCGGATCCCCTTGCGCATGGCAGGTGATGCCCTTCACCGGCGCATCGTCCCGGCTGTTTGCCGGTGACATTCTCTCCCGCAGTTCCGCCGCCAATGATGGCAGCGTGTTCACCAGGGAGAGATAGACGATTTGGAATCCACAGCGTTCCAACTGCTGCCGGACTTGCGCCGGAGTGAAGGTGACGGCATAGTCGGTATCGGGGATGGCCGTCAGCCAGCGGGGTCCGCGCAAGCGCAGCGCCACCAACCCGCCCGGGCTGAGTACACGGGCGAACTCTTCAAACGCCAGCCCCACCTCGCGTATCGCCAGATGCTGCAGTACGTCCGCTGAGTGGAGCGCGTCGAAGGTCTGATCCCGCAGTGGCAGGGCCGCCGCGCTTCCCGTCACCCATTCGGCTTCGGTGCGTTGCCGGGCGAATTCGAGCGCGGGGTAGGCGAAGTCGACACCGGTCAGCCGTTCCGCCGTGCCCCGCCGCCGCCAGTTGTCCAGAAAAAGGCCGGTCCCGCAGCCCACATCCAAGCGCCGTTTGCAGGCATCGCCACCGGCTCTCGTCAGCAGGTCGAACGTCAGTTCGCGCATGTGTCGTGTCCACGGATGTTTGTCTTCCAACTCCGCCATCCTGGCGAAGTATGCGCGGGAAAAGTCAGCGATCTCTGGCTGCACTCCTTACACACTATCAGCCCGGGGCCGTGGCGGGTTAGCGATCTTCAAAAAGTCCGACGACTTCGAAAGAGTAGTCCGTGTAAGCGCGCATTTTCCCGCGCAGCCAAAGGACAGCACGCTTTCGGCCGGGCCAGATGGGAATGAGTGGGCGGACATTGTCGGCGTTGGAGTTTGCGGTGACGGGGGTCCAGTTGAAACGTACGAAGTCCTGCGTGCGGCCGCGGAAGATTTCGCGGTGGGCCAACGCGGCGCCGGAGGCGGGATCGATGTGAGTGGAAATGAAGAGAGTACGCGGGTCGTGCGGATCGATGGCGGCGAGGCCGGTGTAGTCGTCTTCACCAGGGTAGAGCCGCGTTCCGGCGCGGGCGATTTCGTGGTCGTGCCAGGCCCGGCCATCCCAGCGGGCAAGCCGGAAGCGGTGGTCGAAGCCGGCCTGGCGAGGGGCCTTCCCGGCACCGTCTTTCTGCACGGTGTAGACCAGAAGAAGCTCGCCGTTGGAAAGGGTGTGGAAGTCGGTGGTCCAGGCAACCGCGTCGGGGGCTCCCTGGAAGATGCGCGTGCCTTCGTCGGGCGAGCGCAGACCTTGTTGCAGGGAGCGGATCACCGTTCCGTCGGAACGGTGGAGTTGGCCGTTGCGGTAGAACACGTGATAGATGCTGTTGTCGAAGTTCTGCGGGTGGCCTTCGGTGTAGGCGATGTGGATGGTATCGGTATTGTTGGAGCAGTATTTTGCGTAGGGACGATGGCGGAATTCGAGTGGGACATCAATGACGATGCCACCGGGTTTCCACGTGTTGCCGAGGTCGTCCGACCAGGCGTAGGAGGGCTTGAAGAAGTTGTCAAAGCCACGGTAGAAGTCGTAGACGCGGCGTTCTTTGGACAAGTAGAAGAGATTGGAGTAGGTGACGCGGGATTTCTGGCTGGGGATAAAGATCCGTTCGGGCTCCCAGCGGGCTGCGCTCCCTTTGCCAGTGGAGATGCGGTAGTGGATCTCGTTGCGAGTGCCGTGGCGGGCGTAGGTGGTGAGGAGTTTTCCGTCCGGCCGGAGAAGGAAGGCGGGGGAGTTGTGGTCGTCCGTCCATTGCTTCGGGTTCTCATCCTTGGCCGGGTCGTGCAGCGTGAATGTGGATGACGCGCCGGATTGCAGGTTGTACTGCGTCACACGAATATGGCCGGTGATGGCGAGGTCTTTGTGGCCAGCGGCAACCGTGCCGAAGATGAGCTCGTCGCCAATGATCAGCGCGCGCTCGTCTTCAAACCAGCACCAACCGCCGTCCTCAAGCAAGACAACCGGTGCGGGCGTTACTCTGGCGGCCAAAGCGGAAGCAAGAAAATTGCGGCGGTTCATAGTCCACCTCCTAGGCGCGGGAGGTGAGCCGTATGGAGACGATTTCCGGGTTCGTTCCTAACCGCGCCGGCACTCCCACGGTACCAAGTCCGCTGGTGACGAAGAGGGAGGCGTTGTTCTGCGTGTACTTGCCGTAGGTGTACGGAGTGTAGAAGCGTGCCCGATTCAGACGGGAATTCACATGCTCCAGCGTGATCTGGCCGCCGTGTGTGTGGCCCGACAGGACCACGTCCCAGTTCTGTTTCACGGCGACCGGGAACACGTCCGGGCTATGGGACACCAGCAGGTTCAATTCGCCGGGCCTCACCATTCTCGCCGCGGCCGCCAGATACGGGCTGCCCAAGCGTTGATAGTCGACGCCCGCGATATTCAATTTGCTTTGGCCGAAGCGGAGCGTCGCCGATTGTGATCGCAGAAATCGCATGCCGCGGCGGGCCGCCAGCTGCGTCGCCAGCGCCTCGCACTCCGCGACGATTTCGTGGTTTCCCAGGCACCCGTAGAATATTCGCTCGAACGCCGCCACAAGTCGGCGATACTCCTTGCCCCCTTTCGCCAGGCCGAAAGTGTCCAGCAGCTCGGCGGCGGAATCAAAACGAACGACCTGGCTCTGCTGTCGGACAGCCAGCGTAGCCAAGAAAATCGGAACCAACCGATCCTGCCCAAACGGAAGGCCAAATTGCGGATGCCCGGTGATCTGGAGGGTGAAGTGGCCATTCCGACGCTCGAACAGTAGCTGTCCAGCCGGGGGCCTACGAATTGGGAGACCGCAAAGAACAAACGGTCGGGCAGTGAATCCGAGCGTCTGACACCCTGCCTCCCGCTTTTCACGAACGAGACAGATGCCTTCCGCCTTCTTCATCTTCTGCTTCGAGACGATGAATTCGCCGAAGTCGCGGGCAAGAATTTGCCCTGCATGCTCCAGGGTTCCCCTGGCTTGCCCAGCCCCGCTCACAACGCCGCCTCAGAACAGGAAAAATACAAAACCGAACCGAAATTGGTTACATTTTTGGTTACAATCGCTAGTTTTTTGGGCTTTTGGGAAGATCGGCCGGAGTGGCCTAAGGTATTGAAACTAAACCAATTGGGAGTTGGTTGCGGGGGCAAGATTTGAACTTGCGACCTTTGGGTTATGAGCCCAACGAGCTACCAGGCTGCTCCACCCCGCAACTCAAGAATAGCAATGTCGTTACGCTTTGGTCAACTGTTACGGCAGCTTATATGGATCCACGTCATGCGCGATACATGCCACGCAATCCCCCTGCTTCACCATCGATGGCGCGCGCCCTGCAATCAACATCCCATCCCCATTAGCCACCATCTCCGCCGCCGCCCGATCCGGCCGCTCCAGGAAATGAATCCGCCCCACCACCTGCCCCTTCACCACCGGTTCCCCTGGATCCACACAGCTCTCATACATCCCCGATTCCGGCGCAAACCGGTAATCCTCCCGGTCCAATGACTGCACCCACCGCGCCGGCCGTTCCCGCCGGATCAATTCACCCTGCAACACCCCGCAATGCACCAACACATTCCGCAGCCCTCGCTGGCACTGCCGATGCACGCTCGCCGGAACCACTTCGCCACCCCCCAATTCCGTCGTAATCACAATCTTCCCTTGCCGCTCCGCCTCCACCGGCAACAGCCCCGTCCCCGCCACATCGGCATACAGGAACGCCACGTCCAGCAGAAACGCCTCCGTCGCCGCCAGCATGGCCGCGCGCTGCGTCAGATCCGGCACCAGATGCATGTGAGCGGTGGGCAGGAACGATAAGCTGCGCCCGCCCGTGTGCAGATCGATCACCACATCGGCCATCGGAAACAGCACCGTCGTCAAATAGTGCGCCAACATCTCGCTCGGCGTGCCCGCCGCATTGCCCGGAAAACAGCGATTGAAATTTTTCCCGTCCAACGGCGACAGCCGCGTCGCCGCCTGCGATGCGGGCGGATTCAAGCACGGCACTAGAATCAGGTGTCCAACGACATCGTCCAACCGCAGTTCCCGCCACAGTTTCAGGATCGCCACTTGCCCCGGATACTCATCGCCATGGTTGCCGGCCATCAACAACACCGTCGGCCCCGGCCCGTTCCGGAGCGAAGCGATCGGCACCTGCAAGTTGGCCCAGCCGCCCAGATTGTAGGAATAGGGAACAGCCAAGTGGCCGTACTGCGCGCCCGGCGCGGAGAGGTCGATTGTGGAATGAATCTGAGACACAGTGGAAATAGCGTATACCAAAAAGCAACCGCCGGACCCGAAGGCCCGGCGGTTGCGGTCTGGCACTGCTGCTCTAGTCTTAGAACTGGAACATCAGCGTGAGGTTCATCAGCGGCTGGCCGCCGAGCGACGCCGTGCGCGGGTCGTCCTGCAGCTTGCCGAAGGTGGCCGGATTGCGGAAGTCAACCGTGGTGGTCGGCCCCGTGAAGTTGTAGGTCTTGTAGGCATTCTGCATATCCCAACGCAGCTGGCCCTGGAACTTTTCCTTCAACCGGAAGTTCTTCTGCAACGAGAACTGCGCCCAGGCCATGCTGGGGCCAGTCAGGATGTTGCGGCCCGCATTGCCAACCTGGAAAGCACCCGGATAGGCGAAGGCGGATTGATTGATGACAGCCGGACGGTTGTTCAACACGAACCGGTCCGGTCCGCCGTTGTTCCACAGGCTGAAGTCATAGTCGGGCGTGCTGACCAGGTTCGGCCGGCGAGCGCCCGCGAAGCCCGGGTAGTAGTTGTTGGGGCTGTTGGCGAAGGTGAAGTTCAGCGGATTGCCGGTTTCGAAGGTCTGCACCGTCGACAGTTCCAGCCCACCGAAAATCACATTGCCGATACGGCTATTGGCCATCAACTTCTTCCCTTTGCCGAACGGCAGTTCGTAGTTCACCGTCGCGATATAGCGATGGTTACGATCGAAGCCCGCGCGGCCCTTCTCCAGATTCCGATTCTGCAACGGCGCCACACCGCCACCGGAGTTGTCGCTGTCGGAGCTGTTGAGCGTCTTGGAGAACGTATAGAAGGTGCTGAAGAACACGCCGCGGGAGAGGCGCTTTTCCAGTTTGGCCGTACCCGAATGGAAGGTCGAGTGGCCGAAGTTGGAGCGCATCGTGATGTTGCCGAACTGCGTGTAAGGCCGGAAGTTCTGCGGCGCCGCAAAGACGCGGTCGCGCAGAGCCGGATCGTTGGCGGCGTAGTCGATCGGGAACGAGTTCAGTTCCCACCGCTCAATCAGGCCAACGCTGCCCGAACCCTGGTAGCTGATGTCGATCACGTAATCGCGGGCGATTTCGTGCTGAATGCTGGCGTTCCAGTTCATGACATACGGGTTGCGCAGGGACGGATCCCACATGCTGATGTTGCGGCCGCTGTAGTTGGTGCCCAGGAACGGGCTGACGCCGTTGGACAGGATGGTCGGGGAAGGCGGCTTCACGCCCTTGCTGATCTGATAGATCGGCGTCGGGTCGCCAGGGTTGGCCTGCTGAACCGCGGTGCCGACATATTCGTCGTACTGATCGCGGCCCGACGGGAACTTGATGTCCACCGTATAGAAGCCGAAACCGCCGCGGAAAACCCACTTCTGCAGCGGATGCCACGCCAGGCCCAAACGGGGGTTGAAGTTGTTGTGGTCGCCGCCGGTCAGCCCGCTGGTGGGGTGGACAACGGCGCCCTTCCGGCCGGTCAACGCATCGGTCGCGTTCGGATCGAACTGGCTCATCAGGCCGTACTTCGTCGTGAAGGCGCTTTCGTTGGAGTAGCGAATGCCGATGTTGGCCGTCAGGTTCTTCGTCACCTTCCAGTCGTCCTGGAAGTAGAAGCTGTGGATGGTGGAACGGGGCAGCCAGCTGGTCAATTCCGTGCGGAACGTGGCCGAGGTGACGTAGCCCGTCAGGAAGCCCGCAAACGGGCTGCCCGTGTTATTGGCCGCCGCGCCGTTGGCCTGCAGGCCCGTGGTCGAACCCGAGAAGTCGAACGCCACCGGATTCGCAAACGTCGCCGTATTCAAACGGAAACGCAGCATTTCGTAGCCCGCCTTGAAGGCGTGGGTCCCGCGAATGATCGACAAATCGTCGCGGAACGAAATCGTTTCGTTCACCGTTTGGTTCGGCGTCGAACCCGTCAAGCCATACATCGAGTTGGGCGAGTTGCGATCACCGCTGCCGAAAGCCGGCATCAGGTCGCCGTTGATATTGGGGATGCCGAGCTTGGAGCCCCAGTCTTGCTTGTACGACGGTACGATCGTCTGTGCCCAGCGGCGGTTGTAGCCGACGCGCGCGTCATTGACCAACGACGGGGAGATGATCCACGTCTTGCCCAACGACATGTTCTGATTGCGCGAGGGAGCACGGAATCCGGCCGAACCGTCAAAGTCGCCTTTGTCCGGGCGAATATTCCACGGACGCTGCAGACCGGGGATGTACTTGTTGTCGGTCCAGGAGAAGTAGATCTTGAAGTTCTGCGTGAACTGGTGGTCGAAGCGGTAGTTGTAGTCGTTCAGATACACCTGCGCCAGTTCGTTCGCCAGGTAGTTGCTGGTGGCGCCGGTGGAGTTAAAGCTGCCCGCGCGGTTCGGTAACTGCCACGGATCTTCCGCCAATACCTTTCGCGCCACCGGGTCGATACGGCTCGCGGGAATCAGGTTCCCAACGAACGGATCGCGCTGCCAGACGCCATTGACAAGGCGTGTCGAAGCCGGGTCAAAAATCGCATTGGCGCCCGCGAAGTTGAAGTCGCCCTGCCGCATCCCTAGGCTGGGTACGGAAGCGTCCACCTGCGCCACCTTCTTTTCGTGCAGGCGCTGGAAGCCAAAGAAGAAGAAGGTTTTGTTCCGGCCGTCGTAGACTTTCGGAATCACGACCGGACCGGAGATGTTGGCGTCCGGCATCATGAAGAACACGCCTACTCCCTGCTGAGAGGTCTTCAGCTTGTCAAAAAACAAACGGTGCTGCATGCTGCGCGTGCGGCCGTAGAACGACCCCATCGCGTGCAGTTCATTCGTACCGCTCTTCTTCACCGCGCTGATCACGCCACCAGCCGAGTGGCCGTATTCGGCCGGCGGGACGGTGGTGATAACTTTCACTTCCGCCACCGAGTTCAAAATCGGCTTGGTCGTTTCCGTGCCGCTCTGCTGATCGTTGCCGTTCACGCCGTCTTCAAAGATGCCGATGGCGCCGGCGCGCTGCCCAGCCAAGTGGTAGTTGCCCAGGCTGCCGCCGTAGGCGTAGCCGCCCGTCGTCATGCCAGGCACAAGATTCAACGTGGAGTTCACAAAGCGCTGATAGAGCGGCAGGTCATACAAGACCTTCCCTTCAATCACCGCTCCCGTTGCCGACGTTTCCGTCTCCAACGCCGCCGCGCTCCCGGCCACTTCCACCGAGTCGCTGACCTGACCAACCTGCAATGCCGCATCCACCGCCATCGTGTCGCCTGTGCGCAAGGACACATCGTCGCGGATTACTTTCTTGAAGCCGGAGACTTCGAACGTCACCCGGTATTCGCCCGGCTGCAACGATAGGACGCGATAGATACCGTCCGTGTTCGTAAGCGCTGGCGAAACGAAGTTAGTCGATTTCTGAATCACCTTCACCGCCACGTTCGGAACGACGGCGCCGGTCGAATCCGTCACGCGTCCTGTAATCGTGGAGGTGCCGATCTGGGCCAGCGCGAAGGTCGCGGTGGCGGCAAGTGCAACTGCTAATTTTGTGGTTCGCAATAAGTGTGGAAAGCGATACATGAAGGTCCCTTCAGTCGAATGGCTGTTCTTGGGAATGCAACGGACAGGAGTCACCCGGACCCCGCCCCGAAGCTCTATAGGTTTTATACTGATTCGCACCCGAATGCAAGCAGGCACGAACCACCACCAAAACGGTTAGGTCATTAATGCGGCGGCGACTTCAGATACGAAGCCGCGCTCGATGTGTAGACATAGATCCCCTGCTGTGTGAAATCGAATCCCAGGTTATTCACCCGGGATTCATAGGTTCAATCACATTGCGAGGGGGGTACGCAACTGGCTACCAGAGCTTGCACTGCTTTTCCGCCGGACGCACCATCGCGTCGCCCAGCTTGCATTGGAACGCATTATGGAATTCAGGCACGTTCATCAACGTCCCATTCGCGCGGAAACGGGAGATCGGGTGCGGGTCCGTTTGCAGACGCGTCCGCAGCGCATCGGGCCGGTAGTAGCTCCCCCACAACCGCGCGAATGCCAGGAAAAACCGCTGGTCGGCGGTATAGCCATCGATCACCGTAGGCGCCGGCTTCCCCCGCAACGAGCGCTGATAGGCCCTGTAGGCGATCGTCACGCCCCCCAAATCACCCAGCGCCTCACCTACCACCAGACGGCCGTTGTGCCGCAGATTGTCGCCCACATCCAAGTTGTTAAATTGATCGATCACGCACTGCGCCCGCGCGTCGAATTTTTTCCGGTCCTCGGCGGTCCACCAATTTTTCAGGCTCCCGCTGAAGTCGAACTTCGATCCCTGGTCGTCAAAACCGTGCCCCATCTCGTGCCCGATCACCGCACCAATCGCCCCATAGTTCGCTGCGTCATCGGCGTCCATATCGAACAGCGGCGACTGTAAAATTCCGGCGGGAAAGGCGATCTCATTCATCGGCGGATTGTAGTAAGCGTTCACCGTCGGCGGCGTCATCCCCCAGTCGTTGCGATCCACCGGTTTGCCGATTTTCGCCAACTGGTGCACCCGTGCCGCCATCCGCGCCGAGCGACTGTTTTCCAGCAAACTGTCCCGCCGGATCGTGACCTTCGAGTAATCTCGCCACCGGTCCGGATAGCCGATCTTCGCCTGGAACGCGTTCAGCTTCGCCTGTGCGCTCTTCCGCGTCTCGGCATCCATCCACGTGGCCTTTTCCAACTCTTCCCGCAACGTCGCCCGCAGATTCTCCACCAACTCGTTCATCCGCTTCTTCGCCGCCGGCGGGAAGTGCTTCTTCACGAAAACCTCTCCCAGCGCATCGCCCAGCGATTGATCCACCAGCGTCGAACAGCGGTGCCACCGCGGCAACTGCTCCTTCGTTCCGTTCACCACCGTCTCATCGAACCGGAAGTCCTCCGCCTCCAGCGCATCGGTCAACAGCGACGAAGCGCTCTTCAGCACATTCCACTGCAGCCACAGCCTCCAGGTATCGAGCGGCGCTTCGGCCAGCAGCTTATCGAACTGCTTGATCACGTTCGGATCCGCCACGTTCAACGGAGTTCCCGCCGGCACCTGCAGCGCCTGCAACACACGTCCCCAGTCAAGCCCCGGAGACAACGCGTTCAGACCCGCCATGTCCATTCTGTTGTAACGGCCGTAAGGATTCCGGCGTTCCACCATCGTCTTCATCATCCCGGCCGTCTCGGTTTCAAACGCCAGGATCGTCTTGCCGGCGTCCACCGCCTTGATGCCCCCCAACTGGAGCATCCGGTCCACATGCGCAACGAACTCACCACGGATGCGCTTGGACCGTTCATCGTCACGGAAGTAGAAATCCCGGTCCCGCTGCGAGACGGCCGCCGCGCCGACGTTGGCGATAATTTCGTTGGAGTTCTTCAGATCCGGCCCGCCGGCCACGGCGATGGGCACGGGCACTCCCTCCCGCAAAAATTCCAGCAGCAGCGCCTTCAACTCGTCCCGCGTCGATACCTTGGCGATCCGGTCCAAGTCCTTCTGCACCGGCTTCACGCCCAGCGCTTCCCGGCGCCCCGTGTCCATGCACGCGGAGTACAGGTCGCCGATCCGCTGCTCATTGCTCCCCGGCTTCGCTTTCGACGCCGCGGCCGACTCCAGAATCACTCGCAACCGCTCCCGGTTCGCTTCCGTGATCACCGCCATCGTCCCCCAGGCGGATCGCGACGCCGGGATCGGATTCTTATCCATCCACGTCCCATTCGCAAACCGCCAGAAGTCCTCGCACGGCTTACATTTCTGGTCAATCGCGTCGGTGTCGATACCACTTTTCAACGCCGGCGCGCTCAACAACAGCCCGGCACATGCCAGGACCAGAGAAATTCGAGAAAAAAGGCTCACATTTGCAGTAGAACACATAGTGCGGGTGGTGGACAAAATGAAGCGAGCCCGCCAAGGGGAATCCCCTGGCGGGCTCGTTCTGCAACCGGAACGGATGCTTACTTCTTCTTCAGGCTATTTACGTACGCGATGATCTTCAAGATGTCGTCCTGCGCTACCGTACGGCCGAAAGGCTGCATCGCCCCCGTCGCACCCGCGTAGACAACTTCGAAGAACCCGGCGTCCGTTTTCACGCGCGGGTAGGTCACCTGCGCGTCGATGAGGTTCGATCCCATACGGCCCGTCGCGTCCGGCAAATGGCAGCTGGCGCAAGACTTGTCGTAGACCTTCTTGCCCGCCGCAATCTCCGCAGCCTTGCCGTTGTACGGGTTCACGCCGTTCTTCCGGAACTGCTCAACAGCCGGCGTCACCTTGTCGTTCGCCATCAGGGTGAACGCAATCGGCTTGTTGTCCAACGCGTTCAGCAACTGGAAGGGGCCGCTCGCCGACGAGGTCTCCACCGGGGCCGACGCCGTCTTGGCCGTCTCGGCGCCTTTCGGCACTTCGTTGATCGGCATCACGCGCCACAGAGCGCCCGGGGGGTTACCCGTCGCGCCTTTGTCGGAGGTGTAGAAGCAGTTGCAGTTCACGGCCATCACGTAGCCGTTTTCGTCATAGCCGCCGGCGGTGAACTGCAGATTCGTATGCAGCATCTCCTGCAGAATCCACTTATCGCCATTCCAGCCCATGCCGAACACGCGGCCGGAGCACCAGTCGCCGACCAGGTAGACACCCTTCATGCCGCCATAGTTGGCAACACCCAGACCTTCAATGGAGCAGCCGTGGCCGTCCTTCAAAGGCTGCGCGCCCGGATACGGAATCTCGTGCGGATACTGCGCCGCCGGCAACGTGCCCACGATGCCGCACTTATCGTCCGGCCCGGTCATCGGGAAGCACTTGGTGCCCATGTTCCGCGGCCAGCCGTAGTTCTCGCCGCCCTTGGAGGAAGCCGGCTGGAAGTCGATCTCTTCCCAGTGGTTCTGGCCCACGTCGGCAATGAACATATCGCCGGTCTTCAGGTCGAAGGAGAACTCGTACGGATTGCGCAGGCCGAACGACCAGATCTCCGGCTTCGCCTTCGTCTTGATCTTGGAGAAGTCGTGCTCGCTGATGCCGAACAGGGACATCAACTGTTCCTTGGCGGCGTAGGCAAACGGGTTCGACGGCGGGATCTTGTACGGAACCCGGTCGTCTTCCACGTTCACGTCGATACGCAGCATCTTGCCCAGGAAGGTTTCCAGGTTCTGGCCGCTTTCCAGCGGATCGCCTTCCCAGCCGCCATCACCGGAGGCGATGTAGAGGTAGCCATCGGGACCGAATTCAATCTGGCCGCCGTTGTGGTTGTAGTAGGGCTGTTCAATGCGCATCAGCACCTTGGAGGTCTGCTTGGTACGCTCCGGCGTCAGGAATTTAGGATTGTTCTTGTCCACCTGGAAGCGGACAACGAGGCCGTCGCCGTTAAACGGAAGCGAGGCATAGTGGACGTAAAAGTAGCCGTTTTCCTTGAATTTCGGATGGAACGCCACCGAATACAGGCCCTGTTCCACAAAGCCCGTCTGCACATCGGTACCCAGCGGGTTGATGTTGGTCAGATCCAGGAACGGTTCGGGCTGGACGCTGCCGTCTTTATTGACGACGCGGATGCGCCCCACGCGTTCGGTGACGAACAGGCGGCCGGAGCCGTCGTTGGCGCTGGCCACGTTGGTCGGGTCCAAAAACCCATCGGCAACCTTTACCAGGGCGATCTTCGGATTACCCGGCAGCACGCCACCGGGCTCAGCGACTTCTTTGACGCTCTCAGGAACCTTCGGACCCGTCGCGGCCCACAACATCATGGCGCCGGCCACGATGCCGGCAAATAGCAGGAAATTTCTTTTCAAGTTTTCTTCTCCCGGACCCAGTGATTATATTGCAAGCCCTACCGGATGGGCGAGAACGGCAGCGCGCGGAGGAACATGCTGGAAATATTGGAGACAATCTCGCCGTCGCTCCAGCCGGGGGTCGTGCGCAACTTGATCCATTCCGGATGGGAAACGAACGTTTTCCAGTTCGCGTCGCGGGCGTTCCAGTCGTCGTAGCCGAGCATGTAGGTCAGGTTCGGCTGCTTCTGGCCGAAGATGGTTTCGCCGAAGAATACCGGGTCCAGGCCGGTTTTCTGGAAGAGCGAGATCTCGCCTTCGTTAAACATCTTAATCTTCTCGGTCAGAGTGGTGGAATCGTCGCTCTCGTAGGTGCGGAGTTCGAACAGGCGGTTGAGCTTGGAAGCGCCCGGAGAGACGTTGATTGCCAGGTGCGGGAAGCCGGAAAACGATCGCAAAAGCGTCGTTTCGTAGCGCATAAAGCGCAATCCGGGGGCGGAATTGTATGCTTTTAGCGCACTTTGGTACGCACTATCGGCACTCAATTTGGCCTGCGCGGCCTCGTAGGCAGCCATGGTGGGGTAGCTGCTGAGGGCCAACATGAACGGAGAATCGGGCGCCAGTTGCGCCGCGAAAAACCCGACCGCAGTCGCTCCGGACTTCTGAACCGCCGGCAGGGCGGCCTTTTCCAGGAATTCGGTCAGCTTGGCCACCTGGTTTTCCCCGCTGTTGCGAAGGAACAACTTCCGCATCACGATGTACTGCCGGGCGCCCGGCGTTTGCGCCTGGGACTGCGCGGCGGCGCCGGCGGCGGCCGCGGTGGAGAGGATTTTTCGACGTGTCATCAGCAACCACGGTAACAAAAGCGGTTGCCGTGCATATTGGTAGTCGAGAATGGCTGAGCCGATCCGCTTTCAGGACATCTACGCGGCGCATGCGCCAGCGGTCTACCGCTGTCTGCTGGCCTGGAGCCGCAACGCGGCGACGGCCGAGGACCTGACGGCGGAGACGTTCGTCCGGGCGCTGTCGGCCGAACAGGATGTCCGCGCCAACACGGCCCGGGCCTATCTCGTCGCGATCGCCCGCAACTTGTGGCTGGAACAGGTGCGCCGCGGCTGGCGGCAGCAGCCGATGGAGGCCGCCCCGGCCCCGGCCGTTCGTGACAACCCGGACGCTGCGCTGACGCTGCAATCGGTGCTGGCCGCGATCGCCGAACTTCCCGAATCGCTCCGCGAACCGCTCGTGCTCTTCGCGCAGGGCGAACTTTCTTATGAAGAGATCGCCGCCCAGCTCGAACTGCCCATCGCCACCGTGAAAGTCCGTATCTTCCGCGCCCGTCAAAAACTGGAGAAATTCCGATGACCCTGCACCCCGACGTCTTGACCGATCTGGTCATTCTCTATCACGCCGGCGAAGCCAGCCAGGCGACGCGCAGCTTGCTGGAGGCGGAAGCGGCGGCGAATCCCCAGTTGGCGGCCGCGTTGGGGGCTCCACCGCGTCAAGTCGCGCCGCTGCCGGCCGCGCCCCAGGACGCCGGCCGAGTTGCCCTTCGCGAGATCAGCCGCCTATACCGCCACCGCAACCTGCTGGTGGCCGTTGTTGCCGCGCTTCTGCTGATCCTGATCTCCGCGCTGCGGCTGCACCAGGACTATCCGTGGCTTCCAATGGCTACGCTGGCCGCCTGGTGGGTGGTGGCGATGATCGGCCTGCGCGTCCACAAACAGCTCCAAAAGCGGCTGTAACTACTTCGGGCGCATGGCGCTGACGATGGCTTCCAGGTGATCGAGGTACTTTTCGAGAGCGGCGCGCCCGTCGGCGGTCAGCTCGTATTCGGTCCGGGGAAAGCGGTTCTCGAAACTCTTGGAACAGGTGATGTAGCCGGCCTCTTCCAGGCGGCGGGCGTGAACGCTCACGTTGCCATCGGTGGTTTGCAGCAGTGCTTTCAACTCGTTAAAGGTCAGCGGCCCGCTGGCGGCCAGGGCGCTGACGATGCCCAACCGGACCTTCTCGTGAATGAGGCGGTCCAGCGCCTGCGCTTCCTTCATCGCCGCGGCGCCCGCCGACGCCGTCAGTGTCGTCAATTTCGCAGCCGTCGATTTAGCCACCGTACCTCCTAGCAATGATCAGCCCGAACACGATATGAACCACGCCGAACCCGCCGGCCAGGAACCAGTTCCCCCAGCTCGACGGACAGGCCAGCGCGGCGGCGCCCAAGAGCATGAAGCACAAGCCCATGATGGGAACGACTCGCACCGAGAACGCCCCGGCGGTGACGACGCCCGCGCCGTAGAGCAGCAGCCACATACCCGGCAACACCGCCCAGGCGCCCTGTTGGTAAAGAACCCAGCTCAGTAGACCGCCGGCGGCGACGGGCGGGCTGAAGCTCAAGAAAAACTGGCGGCCGGGGGCGGCAAAGACGCTCCGGTCCCCCTGGCGGGTTTTGCGAAGAATAAACGCGCTGCCGATGATGAGCGCCAGCACCACTTCGCACATCCAGACCAGGCCCCACATCCGCATGTCGGTCTGCTGCGCCGCGACCACGGCCGCTGCCAGCGCCGATACGCCCATCGCCACGCCGCCCCAGCCGGGCACGGCGGTGAACGAACCGGTCCGCTCCATGGTGGCGCGGATGTACTTCAGTTGTTCCAGCGCGTGATCGCTAATGGCGACCGCGGGCCGCGTGGGGCTCATTCCTTCATTCTGTGCCAAGCACTTTCTGTTAGCAAGCAAACAGTTGCAACTGCGCGGGCCCCAGCCACTCCGGCGGGCGCCGGGTATTTCCGCGTTCCGTCAGACCGTGGCGCAGGCGGATTCGTTCCACGCGCGCCGTGAGTCCGTCGACATAGGTACCTTGCAGATAGGCGTCGCGCTGATACCAGGCGCGGTATTTGACCAGCAACGCCGGGAATTCCGCCTCCAGCCAGGGCATGAACACCTTGCGGGCGGAATCCTTCAAAAAGAGCGGTTGGGCCCACAGGGAGCGGGCGCCGGCCGCTTTGGCCGCCGAGGCCACGGCGTCGATACTCTCTTCCGCGTCCGTGATCCGTGGCAGCACCGGCGAAACCCCAACGCCAACCGTGATTCCCTCCCCCGCCAACCGCCGTGCCGCCTCCACACGCAAAGACGGCCGAGGCGCGAATGGCTCCAGCTTCCTCGCCAGGGCGGTATCGATGGTGGTGATCGTCATGTTCACCCGAACGTCGTTCCGGCGAGCGAGCGAACCGAGCAGATCGGCATCGCGGGCCACCAGGTCCGACTTCGTTGTAATGAAGATCCGCACGCCTTCGACGCCCGCCATCGACTCCAACATCCGCCGCATCAGGCCGAAGCGGCGTTCGGCGGGCTGGTAGCAATCGGTAGCGGTGCCGAAGGCGACGGTGTCTTCCGGCGCGAGCCTCCGAATCTCGCGCCGAAACTGACGGGCATCCCACTGCTTGGCAAAGATGCGCGTTTCAAACTCGTCTACGGAAAGCTCCATGAACTCGTGGGTATAGCGGGCATAACAGTAGCGGCAGCCATATTCGCAGCCGCGGTAGGGGTTTACGGTCCAGTCAAATATTTGCCGTTTCCCCGAACACGAGCCAATGAAACTTTTCGCAGGCAACTCCAGGTACGACACCCGGCGCTTGTCTTCCAACAACGGGCTTTCGGCCGCCATCTTTGCGATACCAACCAGTGGCATGCATAGATCTTCGCCGTTTGTTCGCCAGCTGTCAAGCGAACTTTAGGCCATCGTTACGGCGTCGATCGCGGTGAGGCGGATGACGATTTTGGACTGCTCGCGGTTGCGGCCTTCCACAAACTCCATGCCGACCATCGTAACGACGAGCGCGATCTGCTGGCCCTTCACATAGACGTTGACGCCCTTCTTTTCTTTCATGCTGGCGTTGAGCAGGTCCATAAGCGGGTTGGCCCCGGTCCCGGCCGCGTTGGCGGTGGCAGCTACGCCGGCAAAAGCGGCGATCAGGGGTAATACATTGCGTCGGTTCATGATTACAGTCCTCCCATCAAGGTTTTATAGATTTCCATATCGTTAAAAATGCCATCGGTGCGCAGTGCGTAGGCGCAGTGCATCTCCAGCACGCCATTCTTGAACTCCATCTTCATCTCTTCTTTCGATTTGACGTTGCGGAGTTTAACGGTTTTCAGGCCGTCGCGAAGGGCTTCTTTGCCCATCGGGTCGAGCGAAATCGAGCGCAGCGCCATGTTCAGGCGGTGGCAGGAGAGGTTGTCGAGAAAGCGGAGGCCCTCGGCATCGTTGGCCAAGCTATCCCAATCCACCTCATACTTGGCGGTGCCGCCGCAAATTTCGGTGATTTCCTTTTCGCGTTCGGGGAGCGTCTTCTCGCTCAGGTCCCGGATCATCTGTCGTTCTTGTAGTCCCATGCTGTCCTCTATACGCACTGGCGTAACGGTACGGGAAAACTTATCACGGGAACGAAAGATTTTGTAGGGGGGTAAAACGCGAGGAAGGAGAGAATGGCTGGGAGACAGGGATTCGAACCCCGATAAGCAGAGTCAGAGTCTGCTGTCCTACCGTTGAACGATCTCCCAGCACGGGTGAACCCCTTCAGTATAAATCACCAGGTGCTCATACGCAAAATGACACCGGAAGAGAGTTGCAATCCCTGATTCAAATTTCTGCCCTCGAGAACGCCGCCGGGCTGGCTGGCCCAGGAACGGGCGTACTCGATACTGGCCAGGCGGAAGGCGAAAGCCGGGTTCAGGCGGATATCCAAACCGGTGCCGGCCTGTAGGGCGAGACCGTGGCGGATATCGGTTTGGGTGTACAACTCCGGCGCCGGGAGTTCGACGCCACGTCGTTTGGCATCGGCTTTGAGAACACGTTCCCGTACCGGGTCCACTTCATAGCGGGTGAGCTTGTTGCCGCCCACCAGCACTTGGGCGAAGGGGCTAAACCGGCGGTCGGCGAGCGGGGTCCAGCGGGGGCCGATGACGTAGGTGAGGGAATCGCCGCTATTGTTGGGCGCCAGATCGCGAAGTTGGCAGCCGCTGACTTGCGCGACCAGTTGCCAGGAGGGGGAGAGCCGGAAGGCCGCCTGGCCGCCGCCGCCGGCGCACTGGGTGCCATCGAAACGGGTCCAAAGCGGCAGCGCCGTGATTTCAAATGGCGCCGCTTTCGGGAACTGGCGCGACGGCTCCGGCTCCATCACATGGGGGGCACGATAGTGATTGGCGAGAATGCCGCCGCGGGAGTCGCGATACCAGGGCGCCTTAAAGCGCAGGGCGTTGGAGAAGCTGCGGCTGGGATTCAACCAGCTGCGAACCATCATGCGCGCAAATGTGTTGTGGAAACGGTTTTCGAACGGGAGAATTACCTTTTCGTCCAGGAAATCTTCGGCGACCAGCCAGCCGGTGCCGATGACGGGCGTGACAACGTGATCGACAAAGCCCTGTTGTGGACGACGGCTTTGGATCTTGCCGATGCTCGCCTCGCTGACCGGGCCGACTTCGAACCAGGTGCTGTAGGCCCAGGCGACGCTCATCGCCTTCATCCGGCTGCGCCAGTAACGAGGGTCGCGACCGAAGCGCAGGAGCCGGGCGTTCGGGTCGTTCTGGAGATAGATGAAGCCCGAGACGGAGCCCTGCATGGGGTGACCGATGTAGTTCACCAGGAAGGGGTCGCCATCACCCCAACCATGCAGGTCGCCGACGGCATCGGCATATCCACCCCAGAAGGGCCCTTTCATTCCGGAACGTGTTCCGCGTTCCGTTCCTAATCGAAACGCGTGCTGAATGCCGGTAAAAAATGCCGACTGTTGGGCCACCGCCCGCCAGTCGACGGCATTCTCACCGGTCTGCTGCCTGACCGGCTTTACCGGATCGGTGGAGCGTTTCTCCGCCGCTGATCCGCCACCACTTTCGGGATCCTCCAGCGGCTGACACACCGCGATCCCACATCCAAAAACAAGAGCAAAAACGAATACTTTGCAAATCCGGGTGTCAATCAGTTCCATTGTGCCGCAAAGATTATGAAATAGTCATGACTTTGCTCCGCGGGAAAAAGTTTCGTTATTTTCTCGTTTGCAGCACCAACGGCAGCCCGTAGACCTGGCGAAATACTTCTCCGGCTCGCTCGCCAGCCCACAGTTCCAAGTTAGTGTCGGCATCCGAGCGGAGCGCGATCACAACTTGCGATGCTTGCAATTCTACTGCCAAGGCATCGACGCGCTGATCGTGGCTGCGGTCGAGCGCGTCCGCCAGTCGCAACAGCGGCACGAGGCGCAATACCAGGCGCTGGTTGACGGCCGAAAGTGCCTGAAACGACACATGGCGGGCCGAGGGCATGGACTTGCGGTGAAAACGGCACAGCTGAGCGACAATGATACGTTCTTCGGCGGTGAAGGCGGGAAGATCGGCATTGGCGACCAGATACTGGGAGTGCTTATGGTGCCCCATATCGCTCACATAGTGGCCGATATCAACCAGATAGGCCGCCGCTTCGAGCAGTTTCCCGCTATCGGCGGAGAGGGCGTGGAGCGGTTTCAGACCGTCGAAGAGAGTGCCGGCGAGTTCCGCGGTTTTGCGGGCGTGGCGGACATCGACGCCGAACTTCCTGGCCATGGATTCGACGATGCGCCGCTGTTCCTTGTCCAGGCGGGCGAGGTCCGCGCCGACGCGGCGGGCGGCCAGATCGGCAATGATGCCATCCCGGACACCGGCGAGCGAGTAGTAGACCGACTTGGCGCCGAATTCGCGCAACAGCCGGCCGAGAACCGCGGCGCCGCCGATGATGATTTCCGCGCGGCGCGGTCCGATGCCAATGCGCTTCCGCCGTGCCGAGATTTTCTCGGCCGCCAGGTCCGCCACCAGACGGTCCACCTGGGCGGTTGTCGCGCGCTTCCGGTCGCCCAGTTCGCGGGTTTTCCGGTCGATGCCATTCACGGCGCAGATGACGGCGGCGGCGGTGGAGGAGGTGGCGATGACGCGATCAAAGCCACCCACGCCGATTTTCTTGAGCGCCGGCGCAATCTTTTCGTCGATGAAGCCGTGGAGTCGATCCATGTCGTCAAGGCCGGGCGGATCGTGTTCGAGGAACATCTGCTTCAGCCGCACGGCGCCGAGAGGCTTGGAATAAGCCGCCTTCATCCGGCCGTTTTCGCCCACGATCACTTCGGCGCTACCGCCGCCGATGTCAATGATCAGCACCCGCTGTTCGGGGTGGGGCCAGACGGCCTGGACGCCGGCGTGGATGAGGCGCGCCTCTTCAATGCCGGAGATGATTTCCACGGGGACGCCGGCTGCCAGCGTGACGCGGCGGAGGAACTCGTCCTGGTTCCGGGCATCCCGGACGGCGCTGGTGGCGACGGCGCGGGCGCCCATGACGTGATGCCTTTCGATGATCGAACGGAACCGTTCCAGGACGCGGCAGAGGTTGTCCATCGCGTCCTTGCTGACGGAGCCGTCGCTGAACACACTGGTCCCCAGCCGGGTGACTTCGCGCTCCGTGGCAAGGGTGCGCACTGGCCGTCCGACTTCCACTTCGGCTACAGCCAGCCGGACCGAGTTACTGCCTATATCGATCGCGGCATAACGGGGCATCTGCTTTCATGATACCCGGAGGAGGCCTTGCCTTCGCCGCATTTCATGGATTTGAAACACAACGGAAATGGCCGCCAGCTATAATTGTTCTACTTTCCCCATGCCGCTGCTAACACCCAATCGATTCAAGGGCAAGCTGATTATCGTCGAAGGGATTGATGGCTCGGGTAAGTCCACCCAGTTGTCTCTGCTGGCGCAGTGGCTGCGCTCCCAGGGCCTTGCCGTCGCCTTTTCGGAATGGAACTCTTCCCCTCTTGTGCGCGAGACCACTCGCCGCGGCAAGAAGAAGCAGATGTTCACGCCCACGACGTTTTCGCTGATTCACGCCACCGACTTCGCCGACCGCCAGGAGCGGTTCATTCTCCCCATGCTGAAGGCGGGCGCCATCGTGTGCGCGGACCGTTTCGCCTACACGGCGTTCGCGCGCGACGTGGTCCGGGGCGTATCGCCGCGCTGGGTGCGGAACCTGTACAACTTCGCCATTCAGCCGAATCTTGCCTTCTATTTCCGGGTGCCGTTGGAAGTGGCGCTGGGCCGCATTCTAGGCGGGCGCGATTCCATCAAGTACTACGAAGCCGGGATGGATTTGAACCTCTCTCGCCGGATTGAAGAGAGTTTCCGGTTGTTCCAGGGACGGATTCTGGAAGAGTACGATGCGATGGCAGAGGAGATGGGCTTCCACATCATCGACGCCACCGGCTCCATTGAAGAACAGCAGTTGCAGATGCGGCAGATTGTGATGCAGCAGCTGGGTGAAGCGATCGAGTCCGGACAGATTCTGCACAAAGAAAGGGTGTTTCGTGCCAATCCCCAAGCCCCTGCAGTTTTATAGTGAGCCGCTCCCGGGCGTCGATACCGGTGAATTGCAGGGAAAGTTGATCGTCATTGAAGGACCCGACAACGTGGGCCGTTCGACGCAGGTCACGCGGCTGAAGGCGTGGCTGGAGCAGCAGGGTCACGCGGTGCTGGACACGGGGATGGCGCGCAGCGCGCTGGCCGGGAACGGCATTGCCAAGGCCAAAGAGGGGAACACCCTGGGCCCGGTGACGATGACGCTGTTCTACGCGACCGACTTTGCCGACCGGCTGGAGAACGAAATTATCCCAGCGCTGCGAGCGGGTTTCGTGGTGCTGACCGACCGCTACATTTTCTCGCTGATGGCGCGCGGTCTGGCCCGTTCCGAAGATAGCGCCTGGCTGGAAAAAGTCGCCGGATTCGCGCTGGTGCCGCACGCCGTCTATTACCTGCGGGCCGAGGTGCCGACGCTGGTTTCCCGCGTTGTGATGGGGAGCGGTAGCTTTGATTACTGGGAATCCGGCATGGACATGCGCTTCGGGCCGGACATGTATGAGAGCTATGTGCGCTACCAGGGCCGGGTCATCCGGGCGCTCGACAAGATGGCCACCAAGTACGATTTCACGACGATCGATGCGGCCAAGCCGGCCGATCTGATTTTCCGTGAATTGCAGCGGCATATTAGCGGCCTGTTCCTGCCGCCGAAGCCTCCGAAGAAGCGCAGCGCGGCAAAGAAGGCGTAATGGCGTTCCCGTTCGGATTGTTCATCGAGTTGGCTTCACCGGAATCGGTGGAGATGGCTGGATGGTCCGGATGGGACCACTGCGTGATCGATTGCGAACATGCGCCGATCGACAACGCGATGCTGGGCGCCATGCTGCGGGCGGCGCGGATTCCGGCCTATGTGCGGGTGCCGAATTCGAACGCCGAATCGATACAGGGTGCGTTGGACAACGGCGCGAACGGCGTCATCGTTCCCCGGCTGCAATCGGCGGCGGAAGCGGCGCGAGTGGTAGAGGCGGCGCGGTTTTTCCCGGAGGGGAAGAGGGGCGTGAACCATATGGTTCGCGCGGCAAAGTATTCGCTGGAACCGGTGGCGGAGTATCTGGCCAAGGCCTCCAGCCAGACTCGTGTGATCGTGCAGATTGAGACGGCTCCGGCGCTGGCCGAAGTGGAGCAGATTGCCGCGACAACCGGGGTGGACGAGCTGTTTATTGGACCGTACGATTTGAGTCAGGCGCTGGAGATTCCGGGGCAGGTGTTGGACGAGAAACTGCTGGCCGCGGGGAAGCGGATTATCGCCGCGGCGCACGCCGAAAAGCGAGCGGTGAGCGTGTTCGTCAACGACGACGAGGCGGCGCGACGGTGGATGGAGCTGGGCACCGATTCGCTGCACTATTCGGCGGATGCCTACCTACTGGCACAGACACTGAAGAAAACGCGGGAGCGCTTGCGCGGTTTGTAGCTTTTTGCGGGACATTCTGGTGCGTCGAGACACGCGATTTGTCCTGACCACGCCGGAACCGGCCTCGTGGGCACTGATGGCGGCGGGTCTGGGCCTGGCGGCGTCGCTACGGAACCGGGTTACCAAATAGATCGAGTTGTTCGATACGGGCGGGGGCGGAGCGGATTGGTTCGTCATCCTCACCGGTGAGCCAAGACAGCTCGTGGCGAGCCTCTTCGGCGGTATCGGTGTCGCCGCGCTCCTCCGCTTCCAGCAGAAGGCGGTGGAAGAGGCGGATGCCCTCGCGGCGACGGCCGGCGCCGAGGAGCAGGAACGCGGTGCGGCGGCAGAGCTCGGAGGCGCGGGCCCAATCATGGGAAAAGCCGTGGGCCAGAGCGGCAGGGACTTCGGCGACGAGGGGAAGCACGAGGTCCGGGCTTTGGCGCCATTGTTGAAAGCGGCGTTGGAGCGCTTCGAGGTGGCGTTGGCGGAGGTCCGGGCTGACGGCGGGCGTTGTACGGAGACGGTAGAGCGCTTCGCCGCGATCCAGCAGCATGGCTTGCGAGAGATCCGCGCCGAGCTCAACCGCGAGCGAACCAAGGAAGACCGGCGGGTAACAGGCGCCCAGCGCGGCATCGGCGGCCCCTTCCGGGACGGGGCCAATCACTTGCAGAACGGAGTGGCGGGAGGGCGGGATCTTGAGCGGCTTGTCGATGTGCGCCAGGACGGCGAGCACACGCCCCTGGGGCGCGCGCCATTCGAGTTCAGCGCGAATAAGAGCCGGTTCGCGGCCGGCGCAGCCGATCCAGACGACGGACTGGAAGTGTTTCCGAGCCGCGTGGGCGAATGATTGAGCGGAGTCGATGTCCGCCGTTTCCAGCTGGCCGGGCGCGTCGACAAGCCGGACCCACCAATCGTCAGGTACCGAAGCGGCCAAGGGCGCCGGATCGATTCCGGGTTGAACGGGCAGCATGGGGACCAACCACGCTTCGACGGCGCGGTCGAGTTGCGGGTCGGCGGCGAAAAACGGCCGGCGCTCGAGCAGTTTCGGGTAGGCGCAGTCTTCACAGCGGACGAAAGCTACCGGGGGCGCGCCGTCGTGATCAATGAGCCCTTTCCAATCCTCGCGGCGCAGGGGAGGCGGGGCGGTGTGGGCATCGAGAAGGATTAAGACGGCATCGGAAGCGGCGCCTTCTTCCCAGGTCTCCGAAACGGGGGCGGAATCTTCCTGAACCAGGAGGGTTCGAATAGCCAGATTCCGTTCCAGCCGGGCGGCGAGGCGGGCGGCGATGGCCGCTGTCCGGGAGGAACAACAGATACTCAACTGCACCTAACTATTGGAGCGTTCCAAATTGTGGTTCGTCAACCGCGGTCCAACCCGACCGCGCCCAAACTTCGATCCACTGGGACTTTTATCCTGGGGCACCATTTCGTTGAAAAATGGGGATATGCTACCCTACCTCTGACTCTCCCCGATGCCTTACCTTCAGCTTCTATTCATTGCCCACCTGCTCCTTTTGGTCTTTTGGAACTGGCGAATCTGCCGACGGATTTTCGCCTCGGATTTCCCGGCGCTCTTCGGAGCAATCATCCTGGGATGGGCAAATCTGGTCCATACCGCGCAGACGGCGTCGATGGTCGGATTACTCGACGTTCCGATCGCCTACTTCCTGATTTCCCTTGGGATTTCCTCACTGTACGGCAAGTTTTTTGCCTGGGCCTGCCCGGAATCGGTACCTTCCGACGGCTTGAGTTTCCGGGAAGTGGGGACGCAGTTGCGAGGGTCGCTCCTATCGCTGGTTCTGCTGGGATCTCTGGTGTTGATCAGCTGCGGTGTCCTACTGCTGGCGCTCAGCGTATTGGCGAACAATTGGGACACGCTGGCGTATCGATTTCCGCGCGTTAACTTCTACCTCAATACCGGGGCATTGCTCCACCCCAGCAAGGGATTGGACGACCGGTTGCTGTTCTATCCCTACAATGGCAGCCTACTGTATCTCTTCCTTGGGGAATATCAGCTGACGGGTGTCACCTGGAATCTGGTGTCGGTTTTCGGATGGGTCACCGCCGGACTCGGCGCGTTCTATCTGCCGCTTTTCCTCGGCGGCACGGTTCGCGCCGGCATGTTTTCGGCCTACGCGTTGTTGACCGCGCCGATCGTCCTTTGCCTGGCAAATTCAACCAATGACGAGCTGCTGGCCGGCGCGCCGCTGCTGCTCGGAGTCGTTTTTATTGCGGCGTGGTTCCGGGACAAGGCGCTTGCCAACTTACTTTTCGGACTCCTGGCATTGGGGCTTTCCGTCGGCGTGAAGTTACATCTGATGTTCTACGGCCCGGGATTGCTGATTGCCGGTGTGCTGGCGATCATGCACTACCGGGGGCACCTGCAAACGATATGGACGGCGACGCTGCAACCACGGCGCCAACAGCTGGGAGTGGGGTTGCTTCTGGTGGTCCCGCTGGCCGTGGGCTTTATGGTGACGAACTACATATCGTCGGGCAAAGCCACGAATAGTGAGTTCAACAAGCAGGTCCTCAACGCCCCGTTTAACCTGCGAGCGGCCGCGCAGAATGTTGAGTTACTGACCGCGCAGTTATTCCTCTCGCCGCTGCCCGATCACGTGCGCGTGTTCGGCCAGGCCAAGGGCGCGGAGGCCTACAAGTCGATGAACGAGTGGACGAACAAGAACTTGTTCAAGCACGTCAAACAGGGCCCACCGTACACCAGCCCTTTCTATACGTTCCGCGGGATTTCCAGTCCGCTGGCCGAAGGATTCTACGAAGAGACGCTGTGGCTGGGCATGGTTCCGTGGGCGCTGTTGGTGGGAATCATCTGGATGATCGCCAATCGCCGGGAGCAGGTATTGCCGGTCTGGGTGCTGATTCTGTCTCTGCCGGCGTGGCATCTCGCGCTCTGCGCGATTCACATTTACGTCGAATGTATCGGCACCTACTATGCGTACTCCGCGCCGGTCGGCGTGGCCGCGCTGGGACTCGTGTGGGAGAAAATGCGTAAGTCGAATCGCTCGTTCGGAGTCTATGCAAGCCATTTCCTGCTGCTGGTCCTGGCCAGCAACACCCTCATGGCCGGAACGCTTTTGTTCACCAGCATGAAGCGGGATGTGACGCAGGCATTCCGGGTCACCGATGGGGAGACCCCGGTCAGCCAAACCTCGCCGATCGTCCGCAGCACGCTCGCCAAGGCCAAGCAGGTGTACATCACCTACACCCATTGGGAACTGCTCTATTGGAATCTGATGCGCTTGAATCCGGCCGCCCGTTTCTTCACGGGCGATTACCCGGCCAAAGCGAAAATTGATCTCTTCCTTTGGCCGTATTACTCCCAGTTCAGCTGGGATACGCCGGCGCCCATCCGGGCGGGCCGAATGGGTGAGTTCAAGCTGCTGGGCACGATGGGCGCGGGCAGTGAAGTCATCGTGTGCGGTGGCCCTACCTGCCAGTTGGAATGTCCGAACTGCGAGGACGTCTTCTTGCTCCCGCTTAAGTTCAAACGAGCCGCACCCGCAATTGAGCTATTTGTGAATGGCCCCACGCAAGGGCTGCCGTTGTCGCAGACCGGCTTCGTGCGGTTCACGTTGTTCAACGCAAGCACCTTGGCCAACAGCCCGTCGGCGTGGGTCCCCCTGGCCGATTTGCCGAAATTCCGGACCTCGGTGCCCGATCAGGCATTCGATCATGTGCTGGTTGAGACCAGCTGCGAATCGGCACCCACGTGCCTGATCTCGCGGACCACGCTGCCGCTGACGCCGGGTTTGCGCCCGCTATTGGACCAGATGCCTGAATTCAGCCCGTCGCTGGACGCGGCCCGGATTTCCGAAGTCTTCGGAACGGGTTGGGAAGGAACAGAGGGGAGCGGCTATTGGAAATTCCAATGGAAACTGCGCCCTGGGACCAACAAGCTGGACGCAACGTGGACGGGCGGCGGAGGCGAAAAGGCGAGCGACGAACTCACAGTATCGCTGATCACGGAGAAGCAGGTGCTGATCCACCGGAAGGCCTACAGCTCCTACTATGTGGGCACCTGGTTCCCGTCCAAGACGCCATCGGCCAAGGGCTACGCGGCCTGGGATCCGACAAACATCTGGACTGGCAAAAAGGTAGAACCTACGGCACCCGCCAAGCCGTAGACCTACCGCGGTTAATTCGCGGCGGCCTTTACCTCTTCCGCGGGAGCCGGCAGCGCTTCCGCGGCCGGGGTCCCGCGCTCAAGCAACCGCTCGCGCAGCCACTTCATCGCCGGCTTTTCAAAGTAGAAATGGGAAAGATAGGCCGCGCCCAATACGATCGCGATGTAGGTCCAGAACACGGACTTCTCTTTGAAGTCAACCGGCCCGGACTGCAGAGTGTAGTAGTGAATGCCGACTTGAATCGGGAAGTGAATCAGGTACATCGAGTACGAAATATCGCCCAGGATGCGCAACGGCGTGGTGCTAAGCAATTTGCTGGCGGGGCCCCAGAATAAGGCACAGGTGATCAGCATGGGGAAGACACCCAGCGTAATGACGTTGTTGAAGCGCGGGCCGACCAGAGCCGCCATCGCCACCGTGCCAACAACGTAGGACTGGATGCAATAGAGGATAATCACCGTTCCGATCAGGCTGGCGAAGCCGAAATACTCCATGAGTTTCGGCGCGTTCTTCACCTTGGTATACAGGAAGTGGAGCAACCCGCCCATGAAGAAGCAGTAGCCGACGCGCGTAAACGGCTCGTTGAGCATCGGGAAGTTCGGGATGGGTCCGCGAATGTTCACATGCAGGAAAAGCATCATCAGGCCAAGAGCGATCAACGGCCGGTTCTTGCGACCGAAACAGGCGGCATAGAACAGAAAATACATGCCCATCTCGAGCGCGATACTCCAGGCCGGCGCATTGAAGGAGTGTCCGATTTCGACCCACCCGTAGTTGAGAAAGGTGAGCTGGAGAATCAGATGATAGAAATCATTGTTTCCGTAGATGAAGGTGATGCCTGATTTTGCCCAGACCAGATACTGCAGAAACGAGACGAGTACGAGCGTCGCCAGGTGGAGCGGGTAGAGGCGGGTCAGGCGAAGGATTGCAAAGTTGGTCAGCGTAATCGATTTCTCGCTAATCATCTCGCCGTACTTCCAGAAGAAGATGAAACCGGAAAGGACGAAGAAGAACTCGACGCCAATCCACCCAAACTTGTAAACGAGGATCAACTGATCCCAGAAGGGATTCGTGTTGATAATGGCCTCGTTCCACTTGTCGTTGAGATTCCTGTAGTGGAGGATGACGATGATGAGCGAGGCAAGGCCTCGCAACCCGTCTAGCGGCGTCAGTCGGATGCTGGAATTAGATTCGGACAACGGAAACCCTTTCTTGATTACACGAAACACTAGTGTAGCCAAGCTGCGATAGCCAGGTAAACAGAGTCCGTCCGGGATCTAGCGCTTCGTGAACACGAAGGTACCGAAACACGACGGCGTCGTGTTCCCGGCCGTCTCGAGCGGCTCGAAAAACTGAAAATACTTCTTTGTCGCAACCGCTACGCGGTCGGAAAACTCCACCGTCCAGCCCATGCAATAACGAATATATTCAGCGAAAAAACGCTGGAAGTAACCGAGGCGATTCTGGATGTTCGCCTCTGGCGAAATCGTCATCCGCCAGTTCGGGTAGTGCGAAAGCTCCAAACCCATCTCCCGGCCGGTCACCATCAATTCGTCGGGACGGAAGAGATGCTTATCCTCGGCCCCGCTCTTATCGACATCACGGCGGCTGTAGAACTGCATCGTGTTCACGAAATGCTGAACGTCCTGACGCTCCTGCGGGGTACAGACATATCCGCTGCCTGCCAGCGCATCTTCGATGAACTGACCCAGAAAGCCCATCATCATGTAGCCGTCGTAGTAAGGCTCCTCGCACACTAGAAGTCCGCCCACGGGTAGAACAGCGGCACAACTGCGGAGAAAGCCGTCCACATCGGCGATATGGTGGAGCACACTGCGAAGCAGGATCAACGAGACGGAACCGGTGGGCAATAGCGCGACGTCTTCGGCCTGGAGAATTCCGAAATCAACGCGACTGGCTTTTACATCCAGCCCGGCCAGTTTCCGCTGCACGATACCGCAAAATGCTGGCGAGGGATCGGTGATCAGCAAGTGGCCCATCTCCGGTTGCAGCGCCAACCCGACCGAAATACGACCCGTCCCGCAACCGATCTCGAGGACCGGCGCGCCCTGCGGCAATCCGTGCTTGCGGCAGATGTCCATCAGATGGCCGGCTTCGCGGATCAACTCGTCGATCGGGTACTGCTCCAGTCCGTACTGCCGGTCATAGTCGGACTCATCGTGCATGTACGCTCGCGCTTCCGAAATCTCAAAGGCACCCTGAACAACGTTTTTGGTACGCAGAAAATCGTGCAACAAAGAGTTAGACATTGGCTATTGAGCGGCTCGTTTTTCCAGGACAGTAAAGACGCTCTGCCCCACCGGGGGATGAACGGCACTTTCCAGAGGACGAAGCCAGGGCACAATGAGCTTGTCGAACGTGGCGATCTGGGCTTCGGACTGTTCGGTCTTCTTGAATACGTGGGAGTTGGCCCACCATCCGAAGAACCCGACAAAGTTCAAGTAGTGCAGTTGAATGGGCTGAAAACCGGTGGCGCTGGCCAAGTCCCGAACCGACTGCTTCGTATACCGGCGGTAATGCCCAAGCAGATGGTCAATGGGGCCGTAGAGCGCGCGAAAGGCTGGAATAATCAGTACAACACGCCCGCCAACCGGAAGGATCTGCCACAGGTTGCGAAGCGTCTGGTGGTCGTCCTCGATATGTTCAAGAACGTTGAGGCTGACGACGGAATCCAAATTGTAGGAGCGCAGGGCTTCAATAGAAGACGGATTCGAGGCATCGACTTCCAACGAGACAACATTCTTGTACTCGAGATGGTTCTGGCGATGGCGGGCGACACAGTCGGCCTCCACGTCCAGCCCCACAACCAATTCCCGGTCCAGAATGGTGCGGGTAAAATTACCCATCCCGCAGCCAATTTCGAGAACCCGTTTCCCGAGCCATGGCTTGGCCAGCGCCAATTGCCAATCAAAGTAGCGATGCGCGGCGCGCATCCTCTCCTGGTCGCGAACGGTATAGTCGGCAGTGGGTGTGAGCGTTGCCATGAGTTGTCGGGATGCTTCCTAACAGGATAGCACCGCGGAGGATGGCCGTATTTCTGCGCGGACTGGGTTTCATGTGCAATCCTTGTAGGACAATTTCATGAGAATGGGCACAGATTTAAAGCCATTCACGACCGCCTTGCGGGTAGCAGTCCTGATACCTTGTTACAACGAGGAGGCCGCAATTGCCGCGGTTGTCACCGATTTCCGGAAGGCGTTGCCGGAAGCGGACATCTACGTTTACGACAATAATTCCAAGGACCGGACCTGCGAGATCGCAGCCGCGGCGGGAGCGATTGTGCGCAACGAACCGCAACAGGGTAAGGGCAGCGTCATGCGGAGGATGTTGAGTGAAATCGACGCGGATGTGTTCGTCACCGTGGACGGCGACGATACCTACGACGCCGCCGCGGCGCCCACGCTGGTGCAGGCCCTGATTAACAACCGCCTGGCAATGGTTGTGGGCCGGCGCGTTCACACGGAAAAAGAGGCGTACCGCCGCGGTCATGTCCTGGGGAACCTGATGTTCACGCGTTCAGTGGAGTGGCTGTTTGGACGCACATTTACCGACATCCTCTCCGGCTACCGGGTGTTTTCCCGGGCGTTCGTTCAGTCCTTTCCCACGGCAAGCAGAGGCTTCGAAATCGAGACGGAACTCACGGTCCACGCACTGACGCTTAGCCTGCCCGTTCAGGAACTCGACACCGCGTACAAGTCGCGGCCCGAGGGATCCGTCAGTAAACTGCACACGTACCGCGACGGATGGAGAATCTCGCTTATGATTCTCCGCCTGTTCCGAACGGAACGGCCGCAGCTTTTCTACACCCTGATTGGCTGCGCATTGTCGGTGCTTGCGATCAGTTTCATCGCACCTGTCATCGTGACCTTCCTGGAAACCGGCCTGGTGCCGCGATTCCCTACCGCGATCCTTTCAACGGGTATCGCCATCTCCGCCTTGCTCAGCTTCGTTTGCGGCCTGATTCTCGATACGGTTACCCAGGGGAGACGCGAGGCCAAAATGCTCGCCTACCTCGCCGTGCCACGCCGATAAGCTGCCGGGGGCAATTCGTCAGCGGACCCGCGGAAGCAACGCAGCCACACGCATCGCCCACCCGGCAAGCAGCAACGGCTAGAGAACGAACGGAACCACTTGCAAATCCAGGCTTCGGGAGTGAAACAGAACTCCCGTGCCCACCCCGATCCCCACCGCCGCAACAGCCAACCGCCACCAGGTAACCCGCTCCCCCGGTTCCTCCCACTGTGCCCCCAGCCAGAACCAGAACCCGGTGTTAATCACCGCGCTCACCAGCAGCACAATCGGCTGCACCACCCACATGCGCGTGTACGCCTGCGGCTGCCAGGAAAGCGGAACGATCCCGCTGAGGAGATTGACCGCCAGCAAACACGGCATATTGAACAGCCAGAACAGCATCTGCCCCCACGTCGCCTCCGGCGCCTCCCACCCCAAACTGTAGGCCGCCGCCAGCGCGAACATGTGCCGCATGTAGTAGTAGCCCGCAAACGCGGACACCGTCAAATGCAGCGCCGGCAGCAGCCAGATCGCCCGCATTACAAAGCCGCCACCAGCTTTGCCAACAACGCCGTCCGGTCCGCGATCCGGTCAACAAGTATGCTCTCATTCACCGCGTGCGCGCCCTCCCCAACCGCGCCCAATCCGTCCAAAGTCGGCACCCCCAGCGCCGCCGAGAAATTGCCGTCACTCCCCCCGCCCGTCGCCGACTCTTCCAACACCACCCCAAGCTCCGCGGCCAATCCCCGCGCCTTCGCAAACAGCGCCCCAATCTCCTTCGTCCGCTCCATCGGCGGCCGGTTTAGCCCGCCCGTCACCGTCAGCGAACAGCGCTTATCCACCGGCTTCAACCCGCGAAATTTCTTCTCCAAATAGGCCCCGTCGCGCAGCCGCGCAATGCGCAGGTCCACTTCCACCACCGCCTCCGCCGGCACCACATTGGTTCGCGTCCCGCCGCGAATGACGCCCGGGTTCACCGTCAGGCCCTTGTCCAAATCCGTAAACCCGGCGATCACCGCAATCTGCCGCGCCAGCTCGTTGATGGCGTTAGCGCCGTTTGAAAAATCCACGCCCGCATGCGCGGCCTTACCGTGCACCGTAACCTCATAACCACCCACGCCCTTGCGCGCGGTCTTCAACTTTCCAGTCAACCCCGTGCCCGGTTCCAACACCAGAACGCACTTCGACTTCAATGCCATCGCCTCCGTCAGCGCCCGCGACGAGTGGCTGCCCACTTCCTCATCCGAGTTCAACTGCAGCACCACCTTCGACGCTACCGGAATATCCAGCTCCCGCAACGCGCGCATGGCGTGAATGAAAAACGCCACGCCGCCCTTCATGTCCAACACGCCCGGGCCCCACAACCGCCCATCGGCCACACGCCACGGCATGGTTTTCAAAATCCCCAGCGGGTACACCGTATCGGTATGTCCCAGCGCCAGCACCTGCCCGGTCTTCTTCTTCCCCGGCAGATTGAAGTCAATCAGCAGGTGGTCCCCGTAGGTCCCCCCTCTCTTGCGCGTCAGCTTCGCCTCGCCGCTCAGCATGTCGCAAAGCTGCTCCACGTGGCGGTTCACGGCGTCGCGGTCGTCGCTGGGCGACTCCACCTCCACCATCTGGCGGATCGTCTCAATAATGGCGGCTTGGTGCGCCTGTGTAAACGCGAGAATTGGGTCCATGCTCTGTTACAATCGCTAGTTTACATGGCTATTCTGGACATCGACGCGATTCGCGACATTCTGCCGCACCGCTATCCCTTTTTGTTGGTCGACCGGATTGTCGAAATGGAGCCGGATCGCATCGTCGGAATCAAGAACGTTTCCGTCAACGAACCCTTCTTTATGGGCCATTTTCCGGACTTTCCAGTGATGCCCGGCGTCTTGATCACCGAGAGCATGGCGCAAGTCGCCGGCATTCTGGTGCTCAAAGAAATTCCCGACCGGCATCAGAAGCTGGTGCTGCTCGCCTCCGTCGACGGTGCAAAATTTCGCCGCCCTGTACGCCCAGGCGACCAGTTGCGCATCGAAATGAAGATGATCAGCAAAAAGTCCACGATCTGCAAGATGTCCGGGGAAGTGACTGTCGACGGCGTCATCGTCGCTGAAGCCACTCTGATGTGCGTCATTCGCGACCGCGTTATCGCCTAAAATCGCATGCCGATCCATCCGACCGCCATCGTTGATCCCGCCGCACGGATCGACGAAACCGCCATCGTCGGACCCTTCTGCGTCATCGGTGCCGAAGTCGAAATCGGAGCCCGCACGGAACTGAAGGCCCATGTCTATGTGGAAGGCCCCACCTGGATCGGCGAAGACAATCTGTTCTACCCGTATGCGAGCGTCGGCGTCGCCTCGCAGGACCTGAAGTACAAGGGCGAACGCGCCGAAACCCACATTGGCTCCCGCAACAAAATCCGCGAATTCGTCACCATCCACCGCGGCACCGAAGGCGGCGGCCTGAAAACCGTCGTCGGTGACGACAATCTGCTGATGGCCTACACCCACGTGGCGCACGACGTCCAAATGGGCTCGCACTGCGTACTGGCCAACGCCGTCACCCTCGCCGGCCACGTCTTCATCGGCGATTGGGCCGTCATCGGCGCCTTCAGCGGCGTGCACCAGTTCTGCCGCATCGGCCGCCATTCCATGATCGGTGGCTACAGCGTCATCACGCAGGACGTCATGCCCTTCGCCACCATCGTCACGCCGCGCGAATCGAAGGCGTTCGGCGCCAATGCCACCGGCCTCGAACGGCGCGGGTTCAATGCGGCCACCGTCGAAAACCTGCAAAACGCGCTGCGCTTGCTCACCCGTGGCAAACTGAACACCTCGCAGGCGATTGATAAAATTCGGGAGGAGATCCCGGCGTGTGAAGAGGTGGAGGAGCTCATCGCGTTCATCCAGTCTTCCGAACGCGGCGTGATCAAGTAGCCATGGGACAGCGATACGGACTCATTGCCGGCAACGGCCGGTTCCCGGTACTGGCGCTGGAAACAGCCCGCCAACTCGGCGTCGAAATCGTGGCACTGGGCATTTCGGAAGAAGCGTCCAAAGAAATCGAAACCCTGGCCGCGAAGACCTATTGGATCTCGCTCGGCGCACTCGGCAAGCTCATCGATATCTGCAAATCCGAAGGCATCACGCAGCTCATGATGGCCGGCCAGGTGAAGCACGTCAACATATTCTCCAACATCGCCCCAGACTGGCGCCTGGCCAAATTGCTCTTCACGCTGAAGGAAAAGAACACCGAAGCCCTGATCGGTGGCGTGGCGAAAATACTCGCCGACGAAGGCATCACCCTCCTCGATTCCACCCTGCTTCTGAAACCGCTGCTCGCCGGTTCCGGCGTGTTGACCAAGCGCAAACCGAACGCCGACGAGGAAAAGGAAATCCGCTACGGCCGCAATATCGCCAATGCCCTCGCCGGGTTCGACGTGGGCCAAAGCGTCGTCATCTGCGATCGCGCCTGCGTCGCCGTCGAAGCCATGGAAGGGACCGACGCCATGCTTCGCCGCGCCGCTTCGCTCGTAAACGGCCGGCCCATGCGCCTGGTCAAATCCTCACGCCGCCGCCAGCATATGCTGTGGGATGTGCCCGTTGCCGGACTACAGACCATCGACGTCATGCGCGAGACCAACACCACCATTCTCGCCTGCGACGCCGGACGCACCCTGTTCCTCGACAAGGACGAACTCATCGCCAAGGCCAACGAATATGGCCTGTGCATCGTGGGCCATCCGCCCCTGGAGGAACCCGCATCATGAAACAGCGCATCGCCGTTGCCGGCGCCGGCGTCTTCGGCCGCCATCATATGCGCGTCCTGAAGACGCTCGACACCGCCGAACTCACCGGCGTCTACGACATCGACCCCGCCCGCGCCGCCGAAGCCGCCGCCGAACATGGCGTACAGGCCTTCGAATCACTCGACCAGCTCGCCGCCAGTGCCAACGCCGCCATCGTCGCCGTGCCCACCACGGCCCACTGCGCCACCGGCTGCCACCTGCTGAACGCCGGCCTCGATGTTCTGATCGAAAAGCCCATCGCGCCCACCCTCGCCGAAGCCGACCAACTCCTCGCCGCCGCGGCGACGATGGACCGCATCATCCAGGTCGGCCACCTGGAACGCTTCAACCCCGCCGTCGAAGCTCTGTCCGCGAAGATCACCATCCCCCTCTTCTTCGAAATCCACCGCCTCAGCCTCTTCACGCCGCGCTCGCTCGACGTCGACGTCGTTCTTGATCTCATGATCCACGACATCGACATCGTCCTCGCCCTGACCGGAAAGATGCCCGAAGAAGTCCGCGCCGCCGGCATCTCCATTCTTTCGAAAAAGGTCGACATCGCCAACGTTCGCCTCGCCTTCCCCGGTGGCTGCGTCGCCAATCTCACCGCCAGCCGCGTCTCCACCGAGCGCGTCCGCAAAGTGCGCCTCTTCCAACCCCACGAATACATCTCGCTCGACTACGCCGATCAAAAAGGCGTCGCCTTCCGCGTCTCGCCGCAAAAGCAAATCGGCTTCGAACCGTTCCTCATCAAAAAGGAGGAGCCGCTCCGCCGCGAGGTCGCCCATTTTGTCGATTGTGTAACCCAACGTACCCGCCCGCGCGTCGATGGGGATGAGGCTCGCCGGGCGCTTGCCGTGGCTCTCGATATTCTGGAAAAGATCGAGGCCCACGCCGCCATCATCTCGGCCACGCTCGCCGCCCAGCAGTGAACCACGAAAACGAAGAACTCCGCAGCCTTTTCGGCGTCGAAGAACAACTTCCGCCCCGGCCGTGGCGCGTTATTGTCGGCACGACGTTCGCCATCCACCTGGCCCTGGCCCTCTTCGTCAGCCAGGTTCCCATCTTCGAAGGCCGCGTCTACCGCGGCGGCGCTGAAATCGTCGTCGCCCGCAAAGTCACCCCCATCTTCGCCCCCTCCGTCGATCCCACCCAGAACGTCCCCAACAAGAACAAGCTCAACCCCGATTTCGACGTCGAAAGCCTGAAGCCCCGCCCCGCGGTACAGATCCCCCAGGGGCCGCCATCGACAACCCGTCCAGCCGCCCAAGCCCCCACCCCCATACCCTCCCCCCGGCCGGAGAACACGCAGCCCAAGCCCCTTGCCGAACCCCCACGCGTCGAAGCCCCCGTGCAGGCCCGCAATATCGCCCCGCCCCCCGTTGGTGTGCCCGACGCTCCCCCGCCGCCCCCGCAGATCCAGCCCCAGGAAAAGCCCAAACTCGCCTTTGAGGCGATCGGCGCCGGCGGAACCTCTCATCAACCCGGACAAGGCGAAAAGCGGGTTCCCATGCCCTCCTCCAGCGTCACCGAGGCCACGCAGGCCGTCGCCCGCAGCCGCCGGACCGGCGGATTGATGGTCGGGGATCAGGGAGACGGCCTGGGCGGCCTCGGCGAAGGCGCAAATCTTCCCCCATCCCCCGGCAAAACCGGATCGAACCTGGAACTGCTCAGCGACCCGGGCGGCGTCGATTTCCGCCCCTATCTCATCCGCGTCCTGGCCGCCGTGCGCCGCAACTGGTTCGCCGTCCTGCCCGAAAGCGCCCGGATGGGAAACCAGCGCGGTCGCGTACTCGTTCAGTTCGCCATCGACCGCGCCGGCAAAGTTCCCAAACTCGTCATCAGCGCCCCGTCCGGCTCACAGCCGCTCGACCGCGCCGCCGTTGCCGGCATCAGCGCCTCCAACCCCTTCCCTCCGCTCCCGGCGGAGTTCAAAGGGGATCAGATTCGCCTCCAGTTCACCTTCTCCTACAATATGACGGTGCGCTAACGTCCCTACGGCTTCGGCGCGGCCTTCTGGGAATCGTGCTTCTGCTTGTAGATATCCCCGCTGATGTTGTCCTGCCGCTTTTCAATCTTCGCCCGTTCGGCCGCCGTCATCCCGCCGCCGTCTTTCCGGTCTTCCCGAATCTGCCGGTTCAGATCCCGTTCCCGCGCCTTAATCCGCGCCGCTTCCTTCTTCGTCAGCTCGCCGGATTCCTTGCCCTCTTTGATCCGCGCCTTCTGCCGCTCTTTGCGCTCTTCAATCCGCTGGCCCATCGCCGCCGGCGCGGCCAACGCCGCCACCAGAACCGCCATCGTCAGGAAACTTTTCATTTTGGTACTCTCCTCTGTCCTTTGAACGCGGAAATCAGCGCAAAGTTGCCTCGATGCATGCCAAAATCAGCGGAAGCATGTCGCGCATTCACTGGGCGTTCCTTTGTTATCTCGTATTAGCCGCGATTGCCGGATCATCCCTGACAGGGGATGTGCGCATGGTTGTGCTGATTCTCCTGGGTGGGTTGGCGCTGAAGACATGGATCGGACACCTCCGCGAGCAGGTGGCCCCGCCTGAATCCGCCTCAGAACCGGACGCGGAGTGAGGCCCATGGCCTTTTCACCTTACGACCATCCCTGCGAAACCGTGTTGCAAAACGGTACTCTCCCCCCTTACCGACCGGCCGCCGGTGTCGTTTTCCACCGGAAACTACAGCAATAATTACCTCGTTTCCAGTGCCCATCAGGGGGGGGTACTAGCCTAGGGGCCGTTAAGGGTACCAAGGAAGATGGCAGCCTGCCGTTCTCCTCGGAACCTAACGAACACTAAGGAGTTCTGTGTTCCAAACTGTCCGCGGGCCGGACCAGGCTGCGCTGAAAAGTCCCGTTTTGCCCCCCCAATCGGTGATTCAATACCCCCTTATGGGGAGATGGGCGTAGGGCGAAATACCGACGATTCTGCGGGTTACTTACCTACTAGCAAATCCTTAGAGGAATGTTAGCATCAGCCGATAAGACAAATGAACGACATTAGCTGACTCGGTAAATTCCCGTTTTGGAACACGCCATGTTTCAAATCGGAAATGGCGGACACCGCAACCGTTCAGGACTGAAACACGCTTAAGGACTTCCCCCTAAGGCGTACACCTTGTCCCGAACCTCAGCCGCCGGCCGAAATCATCTTCAAGTTGTTCCAGGAAAAGCGCTTAACGGAGAGTACGATGCTTCCACTGGCTCGCAATAGTAATCACTTTCGGAATTGGGCAACCGGTTGCACTACTAAGGGCAGACCGCTGGAAACGGCGGGGAACGCTGACCTGACCGGGGGGAATCAAATCTCTCCACTGGAACGGGCAAGCACTGGTCGAATGAAACCCCCGGCAATCGCTTTAGAATCCGAACCCGAGCAACCCAAAGGGTTTTTGGCGATTCAACCGAAAGACGGAATCAAACGACGGGCTTCTCTCACGCCAATCACGGCAGGTACAGCGGCAAATACGGAATCGAAAGTCACCGAGGATCCTGGAATGCCTGCCACTGCCACCCTACAAGTTTCCGCTCTCCCCATCGAGCCCCTCCCGATTGATCGCATGGCCCGGGTTCGCCCTGTCAAAACCTCCGATCGAGTGTTGTTGTCCCGGACTGCCGCCGCACGGCAGGCGCAACGGGACCAGATCGTCCTTGAAAACCTCCCCTTAGTGAAAGCGATTGCGATCCGCGTCCACGAGAACCTCCCTGTCCACGTCGATCTCGACGACCTGGTGCATGCCGGCATCCTCGGCCTGTTCGACGCCGCCACCAAGTACGACCCCGAAAAGATGGTGAGCTTCTCCAGCTACGCCAAGCACCGCATCAAGGGCGCCATTCTCGACAGCCTCCGCCAGCTCGATTGGGCCAGCCGCGACCTGCGCCGCCGCCACAAGCAGTTGGAAGCCGCCACCCGCGAACTCGCCGGCGAACTGCACCGCGCCCCGTCGGAAGCCGAACTGGCCACCAAAATGGGTGTCGATGTGGAACGTTGGCGGCAGATGATGATCGACCTGCACAACGTCGGCTTGGTCAGTGCCTCCCAGCGCCCCGCCGATCAGGAAGATCTTCCGGCCCCCGATTTCCCGGCCGCCTCCGAACTCCAGCCGGACAACATGTGCTCCCAGCAGCAGCTCCGCAGCGCCCTCGGCCAGGCCATGAAGTCCCTGCCGGAACGCTACCAGAAAGTCGTCGCGCTCTACTACACCAACGAATTGACCATGAAGGAAATCGGCGGCATGCTCGGCATCAACGAAAGCCGCGTCTCGCAGATCCACAAAACGGCGCTCGAGAAAATGGCCGTCGTTCTGCAGGAAGCCGGCATCCGTTCCAGCGCGGCGTTCTAACCCGCGCCAGCCCGTCGCCAAATGCGATATCCTCAGGCCCTGACCTGCCTGAAAAGGATAATCGCCATGTCCCGCAATCCGCTCCCCGTCTGCCTCTTCCTGTTCGCCAGCCTTACCGCCTTCGCGGAGATGTCCTGCGACCTCTCCGGCTACAAGGCCCAGGATGGCCTCGCCGCAAGGATGCGAGCAGGTTCTCTCGAAATCACCTGGCAAGGGGAACATCGTGAACGCCTCCGCGCCGAGTTCACTCTTCGCGATGGCAAACCCACAATCGGCGAACTGGCCGTCCGCAAAGAAACCGGCCAATGGGTCTCACTCGGCCGAAACCTGGAGCCGGAGTTTCAACTCACCACGGGCGTACGCCGCCTCTCCCAACAACAGGTAAGCCCGCTCAACACCCTCGGCATCGATCTCACTCCGGAAGTCGTCGGCCGCGAGAAGTGGAACTCCTTCTGGGACGCTCCCCTCATGGTTCCCGGCCGGCTGAACACGAACGTCGACCTGCCCCGCAAACGCGAAGAAATCCAGGTCTCCGCCGCGAAAATCAACGCCACCGCCTGCCACGTAAAGACCGATGGCGCCCGCCTGGAAGTCAGCTTCAACGGCCTCGAAGCCGGCATCTTCTCCGGCACTCTCCAATACACCGTCTACCGCGGCGCCAACCTCCTCCGCCAGGAAGCCATCGCCAAAACCAACGAACCCTCCGTCGCCTACAAATACAATGGCGGCTTAAAAGGATTTGCCATCACCGACAACACCCGCGTCGTCTGGCGCGACACCGCCCGCGGCTGGCAGCGCTACGCCTTCGGCGGCTCCGTCAATGACGACCCCGTCGGCCTCCGCGCCCGCAACCGCCTCGCCATCCTCGAAACCGGCGGCGGCTCCATCGCCGTCTTCCCGCCCTCCCACAAGTTCTTCTTCTCCCGCGAAATCGAAACCAACCTCGGCTACGTCTACTATCGCAAGGACAGCGAAACCAGCCTCTCCATCGGCGTCCGCCAGCCCGATAAGGAGGTGGGCGCCAAGCCCTGGGGCGTCTCCGATCTCGTCTGGAATCGCCGCGTCAGCGAGTCCCGCTCCCACCTCCACAACTTCGCCCTCTACAACGCCCCGCCCGGCACCACCCAGCGCATGCCCGTCTACTTCTACCTCAGCGCCGGCGACGCCAAATCCACCCAGCAGACCGTCATGAATCTCACCCACGACGACGTCTACAAACCGCTCCCCGGCTTCAAAGTCATGGTCAGCCACTTCCACTTCCATCTCAACGAACAGCTCACCGACGCCGGCACCATCGACTTTGAACCCACCTGGCTCCCCGTCTTCCGCGATCTCGGCATCAACATCGCCATCCTCGCCGACTTCCACAGCGACTCCCACCCCACCGACACCGGCAAAGTCCGCCTCGACGAACAAAAGGTCTACTTCCAAGGCTGCGAACGCTTTTCCGACCGCGACTTCCTCCTCATCCCCGCCGAAGAGCCCGACGCCAACTTCGGCGGCCACTACATGTTCCTCTTCCCCAAGCCGCTCTACTACACCCACGGCAAACCCAAAGCCCCGCAGCCCTTCGTCGAAGACCTCCCCGGCTACGGCAAGGTCTATCACACAACCACCGCCGACCAGGAACTCGACCTGCTCCAAAAGGAGTCCGGCCTCGCCTGGCAAACCCACCCCCGCACCAAAGGCTCCACCGGCTACCCCGACGCCATCCGCGACCGCGACTTCTTCAAAAGCGACCGCTACCTCGGCGGCTCCTTCCAATCCCTCCCCGTCGACCTATCCCAACAACGCATCTGCGAAGACCGCTGCTTCGGCCTGCTCGACGACATGAACAACTGGGGCGCCCCCAAATACATGCTCGCCGAAGGCGACACCTACATGAAGTACCCCGACGACGAGACCTACCCCCAGCTCATGGTCAACTACGTCAAGCTCGACCGCGTCCCCAAGTTCAAAGACGGCTGGCAGCCCGTCGTCAACGCCCTCCGCGCCGGCGATTTCTTCGTCACCACCGGCGAAGTGCTCCTCCGCAACTGGGCCATCGAAGGCGCCGGCGCCAAACGCACCTACACCGCCGAAGCCGAATGGACCTTCCCGCCAGAGTTCGCCGAACTCGTCTCAAGCGACGGCGTCAAGGTCACCCGCCAGATCATCAACATGAAGGAGATGGCCCCGGCCGCCAGCCACAAGTTCCGCATCCCCTTCGACGCCACCGGCAAAAAATGGGTTCGCTTCGCCGTCTGGGATTCCGCCGGCAACGGCGCCTTCACCCAGCCCACCCATCTCCGCTAACGAATCTCCAACCGGTACGGCATCAACCGCAGAATCGCGCCCTGCCGGAACAGCTCCATCGGCATGCCGCCGGTCCATTCCCGGATCTCACGCCGCACCACGCGGTCCACGGAGATATTGCCCTCGCTCCCCTTCGCCACCAGTTGCTCCAGCAACGACTGCTTCGGCGGATACACCACCAGCCGGATCTTGTCCGCCTTGCCCAGCTTGGCCCGTTCCTTCACCATCTCAATGGCCTTGTCCAACCCGCCCATCGCGTCAATCAGCTCATGCTGCTTGGCATCCGTCCCCAGCCACACCCGCCCCTGTGCCACCTCGTGAATCTGCTCGTACTTCTTCTTCCGCCCCTCGCTCACAATCCCCACAAAGGACTTATAAACCGATTCCACCCCATCCCGCAGCTTCTGCCGCCCCTGCGCGTCCAGCTCGTAATACTCCGAATCAATCGTCGCGTTCTTCCCCCGCTGCACAACGTCCTTGGTCAACCCCAGCTTGTCGTACAACCCCTTCAAATTCACCTTCCCGTAGATCACCCCAATCGACCCCGTAATCGTGTTCGGATACGCAATCACCGGATCCCCGGTCATCGAAATATAGTACCCGCCCGACGCCGCCACGTCCGACATCGAAATCACCATCGGCTTCTTCTTGCTCAGCAGCTTCGCCTCACGCAATATCTCGTCCGACGCCACCGCGTCCCCGCCCGGCGAATCCACCCGCAGAATGACGCCCTTAATACTCGAATCTTCCGCCACCTGGTGGAACAGCTTCGTCATGTGCGCGGTCGTCATCTGCGACTCTTCATCCAGCGCCCCCACCGCCGACGCTCCCCGCACAATCGCCCCATCGCCCACAATCATCGCAATCCGGTTCTTCCCCTCAAACCCGTCCACCGCGGTCCGGCTGTATTCCCCCAGCCCCACCCGCTTCACCTCCATCCCAATCTTCTGCTTCACCTCATCGAAGAACTGATCTTCAAAACTCAACGCGTCAATCAACCCGGTCGCCACCGCCTGATCCGCCAAAAACGGCCCGTCATCCAGCAGCTTCCGCACCTCGGCGCCACTCTTCTTCCGCGCCGCGCCAACGGTATCGGACAGATGCCCGTACAACCCATCCAACAACAGGTCCAGCGCCTCCCGGCTCTCCGGCGTCATGTTGGTGCGCGTGTAGCTGTCCAGCGCGTCTTTATACTTGCCCGCGTGCTCGGCCTCCATCTTCACGCCCAGCTTGTCGAACGCGCCCTTGTAATAGGTGATCTCCGCGCGCATCCCTTTCATGTCCAGGTAGTCTTCCGGCACCATATGAATCCGGTCCGCCGCCGTCGCCAGGTAATACTCCGGCGTCCGCGGCGCCCGCAAAAACACGAACAGCGGCTTGCCGGAGGCCTTGTACTCAATCAGCCCCCCGCGAATCTCCTGCAGCTTCGCCCAGCCCACGGAAAGCCCGCGCGGCATCAGCACCACGGCCTTAATCTTCGGATCAATCGCGGCCTTCTTTAAGGACTTCCAAACATCGGTCACCGTCGGCGGCGCCGCCCCGCCCAGGAAGCCGAACGGCATATCCGCCCCCGGCTTCTCGCTGATCGCGCCTTCCAGCCGCAGCACCAGCGTGGAGTTATTCTCAACGCTCTTCTCCTGGCTCCCCAGTTTCGCCGCGACCAGGATCGCGACAACACCGAACAACCCGGCCATCAGCACACCCGCCAGCACGCCAAGGAAAAACTTTTTCATAGAAGGCTCCGCTCGAACCATTGTCGAACGGATTCCCCCAAAATGTCCGATCAGCGCGCCGCCACCGGCACCCGCGCCGTCCACTCATTCCGCTGCGCCGCCAGCGCCCCGGCATGCACCTCGTCGAGCAACTCCAAACACCGCGTCAAAAACGTCAACCGCGTATACCCGCCCCGCCGCAGCACCTCCCCGTGCTCCATCCAAACCACGAAGCAGATCCCCGCCATCAGCACTTTATGGCACCGCCGGAACGCCCGCAGAAATTTCCACCGCCGCCAAACCGCCCCCAGGTTCGTCGCCTGAAACCGCAAGTGCATCGCCTCGTCCTGCAACAGCCGCGCGCAGATCGTCCGCAGCCAGCCAGACGCTGTCATCTCCCGCACAGCCGTGTAGTAAGGAACCGCCACAATCTCCGCGCACACCAGCACCGCCACCATCAGCCCAAACCCCAGCATCTTCCGCAACACCCGGAACACCACGTCCGACCAGCACCGCCGCAACAACGGAAACCCCTGTGCCTTCAAAAACTCCCCCAACCACTGCGAATGCCGGTTCTCTTCCTGAATAAACAGCGCCATCGCCTCCCCCAGCCACGAATCCCCGCTCCGCTCCCCGAACTCCCGCGCATACCGCAACAAATGCCGCCCATCGGACGACTCGCCCAACTGAAACTGCGCCAGCGACGGCCCCAGGATAGCCGCCTCCCCCTCCCCCCACCCATCCCGCGTACGCGGCTCCAGTTCATCCAGCAAATTCCTCCGGAAATGATTCCGCCACACCATCCCGGCTGGCCATGCAGTCATTGTGATCTTCTCCATGTAATGTACTTTACGTTGCAAAGCATAAGAATGCAAGATATTTTCACAGCGCCCGCTCCGCCCTCCATTCCGCCGAAAACCGAAGCTGGTCCAGAGATTCCTATCTACAATGAAACTCGAGCACGATTGCGCGTCCGGCCCCAGGTTTGAACCGCAATACCGTCTCCTTCAAGATTCATGACGCCACCGTCTGGATCTAGACGGGCGTTAGCTGGTACGACAGAAGAGAGCCCATGGAAGATCAGCCCCCAAGCCACCAAACTTACGCCGCGCTGCTTGCAAGCATCAAAGAGCGCATCCAGACTGCGCAGGTTCGGGCCGCAGTCGCCGTCAACCAGGAACTGGTGTTGCTCTATTGGGGGATCGGCAAGGAGATTCTCTCGCGACAACAGGCAGAGGGTTGGGGATCAAAAGTGATCGACCAACTTGCTACGGATCTCCGCAGGTCATTTCCAACGATGAAAGGGCTCTCTCCCCGCAATCTGAAATACATGAGGGCGTTAGCAGAGGCGTGGCCAGACGAAGCAATTGTGCAAGCGCCACTTGCACAATTGACTTGGTTCCACAATCTCACTCTTCTGACTGCCTATCTCAGCGCGGCGGGCGATGGAGAGCCCCAATGAACATCGAAAAAAAGAAACGCTTGGAACGTTCAGGTTGGACGGTCAGCGGAACACCAGACTTCCTGCAATTGATCCCGGAAGAAGCGAAGTTCATCGAGTTAAAACTCGTACTCGCCGCCGCGGTCAGGGAACAAAGAGAAAAGCGCGGCCTCACCCAAACGGCGTTAGCCACTCAATTGGGATCGAGCCAATCGCGGGTCGCCAAAATGGAAGCCGGCGACCACTCCGTCTCCCTGGATCTTCTCATCCGCTCGCTCTTGACCATCGGCGCCAGCTCGGCAGATATCGCCAGATGGATCAAGCGCGCCGATTCAACTCGCGCCGCATAGCCTTCCCCGGAACTCCTTCGTTCACATCCCTCGCCAATCGAGCAGCAGCAGCCAAACGCCTACTACGTTGTCAAGCTCGAGGCCGACGCGAACGACCGCAGAGTGATCGAATCGCTCCCAGCAGTGGATTTCGAAGTCGCTCACCCACCGTGGAAAGGAGCCCCGTATTCACGAAGTTTCCAATTTGCTTGTGCTCTCTAATGCATATAATGTTGGATACGATCAGCTTCTGCTTACTCGGCGGCCACTGGGGATGAGGTCACTTGACCCTCGTTGTGCCCCCAGTCCCTTGCCATTTTAGAAACCTGTCCCCTTTTAATATGCCCACTCATGCAAGCTACGCGAGCGAAATATCGAACCAACTCGATGATTTCCGCAAACGCGCCCAAGAGGCGGCGAGCAAGCAAAGCCCTGCGACAGACGCGACCGTACTCGATTCCAACGAGGCACAGCTCCTCTCCGAGGGCGATAAGTGGATTTCCACCGAACAACGAATTTTTGACGCGACAATCACCGAAGCCTCTCGCGCCGTCAACGACACGTATCAACGCAGTATCGAGTTACGCAACAAAATCGACCAAGTCCTCAACAGTGCTACCCTCCTCAGCGACGTGGATGCAGAACTCGCGGCAGAACGCGACGATCTAATTAAATCCACGGAGAACCTCAAACTTGTAGAAACCGATTGGCGGTATTTTCGGGCGACACAGCGAATCACGCAGCAGGCATCCTACCCAGAAAGCAAAGTCAAGCATTTTAGTCTAGTTGCAGTTCTCGCTCTCGTTGAAACCGTGATGAATGCGTTCTTCTACGAGAACGCGGGGGGCCTTGCTGGCGGGTTTATCGTCGCCCTAGGTGTCGCAGCAGTCAACATGACCATGGCTCTCTTTCTAGGCATGGGCTTTCGACACATAAATCTATTTCCCACAGCATCCAAAACGATCGGGTGGTCATGCCTCGGATTCTTTGTTGCAACGACATTATTTTGTAATATGCTCTTCTCCGCCTTCCGATCGGAATACCAAACTCTCACCGACACGAGCGACTTCAACCAGCTTCGGCACGCCTTCACGGTCGCAATGCAGGCAGCCATCAAGATCTTCCTCCTTGAACCACGCTTTACAGATCTGCTCAGCTTTATCCTTTTTTTCATTGGAATCATCCTCAGCTTCATCGCATTCCGGGAAGGGTATACATCGGACGACAAGCATCCCGGGTACGGAGACCTCGACCGGCGACTGAAAAAAGCACAAGCTGACGAAACGCAATTGCAAGGCCGCGTACGCGAAACACTTCGAGCGAGACTCCAACAATCAATCGCAGAACTCACGGAACTCATCAAGCGACCAACGAGCCTCATCGCCGACTTTGGACAGCGCCGTGCGCTCCTGATGCATGCACGACAAACACTCGCCACCCAAGTCGCCGCTATACGAAGGGAATTTAAACTCGTCATCGAGGCGCGGCGCGTGTCAACGACTTTGAGACAGTCGGTCAAGGAGTTTACTGAGTATCGTCGTTTGTTGTTGTTGGTTTGTTGATCCAGGCGTGCGCTGGGGCAAGCGGGGATTTGGGTGGATGCTTAACGAACCGTTCCGGGTGAACGAGATA
>CANIVU010000027.1 GCA_947470805.1 Acidobacteriota bacterium
CCAGGAGGAGGATCAGAGCGAGCTGCGGCACGTTTAGAGATTTACCTATTTCGGAGCCTGGGGAGGCATGAACAAATTTTAGCAGTTTGGTTGTAGGGGGATGTCGAAAATGGCTGGGGCGGCTACGACTCCATGCGTTCTGTGGGCTGAATTGAAACCGCCAAGGGTATGATTGGGGTAATGAATGGAGCGCCCTTGCACCAGCGACTTCGCGTATGAGCCGTTCGCCCGCAAGCCTCGCGGCACTTGGGGACATTTTGCTGAGTGGGCGGAGTCCGGCGTGGCGGGAAGTCCGGCGGCTGGTGGCGTTGTCGGCACCGACGGCGGCGAATGTTCTGATTCTTGGGGGGCCGGGGACAGGGAGAGAGTACGTGGCGCAGGCGGTCCACGCGCTGAGTCCGCGACGGGAGGCTCCGTACCTGACGCTTGCATGCGGAGCGCTTTCGAGCTCCGAGTGGGAACGCGCGCTGTTTGGGGCAGGGAAGCTATTGGCGAAGGCGCAGCAGGGGACGTTGTTCCTGGATGAAGTTGGCGCGATTGGATTGGAGATCCAAAAGCAGTTGACGCCGGCTGTTTTGGGGGACGTGCGGTTGGTGCTGGCGGCCGAGGGGCCGTTGGGCGTAGTGATGCGGGAGCAGCGATTCGGCAGCGAACTCTTCCGGCGATTGCGGCTGTTTCCGATTCCGGTGCCGGAGTTGGCGCAGTATCCCGAGATGTTGCCGGAGTTGGTGCGGGAGTTGGTGCTTTTTCACTCGAAGAAGTCGAATAAGAACATCGACCGGATTCCGCCGGAAACGCTACGCGCGATGGCGGCGTGGGACTGGCCAGGGAATCTGCCGGAACTGGAGTCGTTCGTACAGCGGGCGGTGAAGCAGTCGACGGGACGGACGCTGATGGCGCCGGTGGGGGAGTTGGCCGCGCCCGCGACGGCTCCGGTTGGCCGGAGCACTTTGGAAGAGGTCCAGCGGGAGCACATTTTGCGGGTGCTGCGTGAGTGCGGCGGAGTGGTGAAGAAAGCGGCGGCCGAACTGGGTGTGCCGCGGACGACGTTGAACGCGCGGATCAAGAAACTGGCGATCCGGCGCGGAGAATTCTAGGGGGCCGTTTTCAGACGGCTGGTGTGCGCGGGCGTCCCGGTGGTGAGCTGATCGTATTGGGACAGGCACTCGCCGAGAACGATTCCCTGGGGAGTGATTTCGTATTCACGAATCTGCTTGCTGTGATTGCCCCGCCGCATCTTGACCACCATGATGACCTTCCGCAGTTCGCCTTCGATTTCGACGTAGCGCATGCGGATGATGTCGTCGGTGAGGAAGGAGATGGAGTAGGTGCTGAAGTGGGATTCGGCGCCGGCCTCCTGCATTTCGACAGTACTGATAATGGTGACGCCGAGCCCGGTGAGGGCGTAGATCATGCGGTAGAGCGACTCCCGGAAGTCGGCACGGAAACCGGGGGAGAGGGCCATTTCGAAGCCGGCGAGCGAATCGATGACGAGGCGGCGGGCGCCGGTTTTGGCGACGGCGTCGAGGATGCCCTGCATGGACTCGTCGACCGAGAGGTCGAGCGGGCGCAGATAGATGATCGACAGCATGCCGCTTGCATTGGGGGCTTGTAGATCGTGGCCGAAGGCGGCCGCCCGTTGGACATAGTCATCGGGGCGCTCCTCAAACAGAGCGACGATGCCGGGTTCCCCGTTGCGTAATCCTTCGGCGATGAACTGGGTGGCCAAGAGCGACTTGCCGGTGCCGGAGGAGCCGGCAACGAGGAGGCTATCGCCTTCGATGATGCCGCCTCCGAGCATTTCGTCAAGAGCCGGGATACCGACGGAAAGGCGGCGGTTACTGGCGGATTTACGGGGTTTGGCGCTGAGGCCAAGGGTGCGTGAGAAGGCCTGGATCCCGTCGTTGGTAATGCGGAACGTGTGGAGGCCGGGGACGCTGGTCTGGCCGCGGAGCTTCATGATTTGGATCTTGCGGACAACCGAGTTGCGCTCCACCACCTGGTAGAGCCAAAACAGCCCGTCGGCGACGGTGAAGACCGGATTGTCGCGGAGTTCGGATTCGGCATATTCGCCGATGAGGAAGGTGGTGGCTTCCCAACTGGTGAGCAGCAAGCCGAGGTTCTGGATGAAGACCTGGATCTCCATTTCCCCTTCGACGGCGCGGCGGATGACGGTGCGGAAGGAGTCAACGATGACGATGGCGGGGCTGGCGAGCGCGACTTCCTGCGCGATCCGCTCCAGCACGCCTTCCAGTCCGCGGTCCACGAGGATTTCGCTCAGGTTGATAAAGCGGACGGCGGCGTTGAGCTTCGTTAGATCGAAGAAAGAGTATTGCTGCTGGTAGCGCAGCATTTTGATGGAAGGTTCCCCGAGGACGGTGAAATAGAGCGCGGGGTGTTCGGGCGTCGCGTTGGCGAAGGCGAACTGGTGGGCGAGCGTGGTCTTGCCGCATCCCGGCGAGCCCGCGATGATGTTGAAGGAGAATTCCGGGATACCGCCGCCGAGTATCTCGTCGAGCCCTTCCACCCCAGTCGGCAGCTTCCGGATCTTAACTTTCTCTTGAGGAATCATACGTTCTTTCTTTCGCGAACTCTGTGGTGGACACGGCGAAATCCGGCCACACATTGACGACCACGGTGAGGACCAAGCCACTGCCGACGAAGGCCGTAAGGAGGGAGAAAAACTGTGTGAGCAGAATGGTCTCCGCTTCGATGGCCACCGCTGGTTCGGGAGTGGCCGCGGCGGATTCCACCAGACCATCGGCGGTGACATGGAAAGAGTCGAGTGCCGGCGCCTGCGGTTTCGCGATGACCAGTGCGCGTTCCATCAGGGACCGGTATCCCATCGTCCCCACCAGTTTGCACAGCGGGACGCGGAGTTTCTCATCGACCCGGAACGCCGACGTCTTTTTGCCCGAAACGTGCCGTTTTAAAGCCGTTTCGTGGGCGAGCAGGCGACGGGCCAGGTCTTGAATCTCCGGGCTGGGAGGGACGCGGCTCATGGCTTGCAGCCGAAACAGGCAAGCCTGGATGGGGGAAGCGGTCTACACAAGGAACACTTCCTTTCAACTCCACGCGTCAGCGTAGCTTCAGTCTACACCCTGGGAGCCGGAGTAGGACGAAAAAAGCCGCCCGCGGGGAGGATCCCCGGGGGCGGCTCTTTGTTTGCGAGAGTTGCGTTCGTGGTTAGAACACAAACTTGGCGCCGAGCTGGATGACGCGGGTGGTGGTCCCGCGCACGCCGCCGCCGATCATGCCGAACGTCTGCGAGCGGATACCCAAGTCCAGCGAAGCGACGTCGGGGTTGTAGTGGTTAAAGAGGTTGAAGACCTCCGTGCGGAACTCGAAGTAGCGGTTTTCGCCGATCGAGAAACGCTTGTTGGCCGAGAAGTCCATGTTCACGAGACCGGGGAGACGCACCGCGTTGGTGCGGGGCGCGGTGCCGAAGCGGCCGTAGAAGAGGTTCAACTTCGTGGCCGGGTCCGTGTAGATGGTGAATGCGTCGGTATTGAACCAGCGCTTCCAGGTGCGGGCCGAACCGGAGAGGTTCGGTTCCTGGCCGGGGACGACGTCCGGACGCGAGCCAACACCGGTGCCGGTGGTGTCCACGCCGTAGCTGATCGGGGCGCCGAAGCCGGAGGCCGCGGTGACGATGGTGGAAACCTGCCAGCCCTTCACAACGTAGGCCAGTGCGCCGGGCTTACCCTTCATGAAGGGCAGTTCGTACAGCACCGTGTTGACGGAGCGGAACGGCTGGTCGAAACCAGCGATGGAGCGTTCGCCCTTGAGGTTGTAGAGATCCTGCACGCTGCCGATGTAGTTGCCGCCGCCCACCTGGCCACCGATGTCGGTGGGGCCGGTGTAGGCGCGGGAGGCGGTGAAGGCGGCGAGCACGGTGATGCCCGATGCCATGCGGCGTTCCACTTTGAGCTGGAAGGCGTTGTAGGTGGAGTTGCCGATGGCCTTATCGCCGGTCACCGCGCGCTGGAACAGTTGGTTCGGGCGGCGCGAATTGAGCGACGGCGTACCGGCGACGCGCGGGTCGAGGATCTGCACGGGACGATTCAAATCGCCGAGGGTGGCGACGAGTCGGGTGCCCTTGGAACCGACGTAGCCGGCGTCAATGACGAAGCCGCCCCAGATCTTCTTCTGCACGTTCAGGTTCCATTGCTGGATGTAGCTGTCGCGCATATTCTGATCGTTGGAGACGGCGAAGTTAAACGCGCCCGTCGTGGCGGAGCCGGCGAAGGGGTTGTTGAAGAACAGGTTCGGCGAGCCGGCGATGTTGCCGGCAACGCTGGCGCCGGCCGTAGCCTGCGCGCCTTCAGCCATGGCGAAAATGGCGTTGGAGATCTGCGGCGTATAGTACATGCCGTAGCCGCCACGAACGACCATGTCCTTGGAGAAAGCGGGCTGGTAGGCGAAGCCGAGGCGCGGGCTCCAGTTGTTCTTATCCGACTGCAGCAGGCCGCGGCCGTACTTGGAGGACTTCGGGTCGGCAAAACCGGTGACCTGCAGACCGTTCTGCTCGATGTTGACGAATCGGTCGTCGCTCTGCACCATCTTGCCGAAGTAGTCGTAACGGACGCCGATGTTCAGCGTGAAGCGCTGGGAGATCTTGAAGTCGTCGTTGAAGTAGTAAGCCTGCCAGAAGTTGGCGAGGTCGGTAATGGTAACGGCGGGGTTCAAGCTGGCCGAACGGACGTAGCCGAGCATGAAGTCAGCCATGGACGAACCGGTGTAGGTGCCGTCAAAGGTGAACGCGCCGCGGGGGTCGCGAGCCTGGTTGAAGGTAACCAGACGGCGGGCAATGTCGGCGCCGAACTTCATGAAGTGGCGGCCCTTCTGCCAGCTCAAGTTGTCGACGAACTGGTAGATGCCGTTGGAGCGTTCACGCGGCCCGATGGTGCGCTGCAGCCCGAAGACGGAGAATCCGCCGTCGTTGCCGGAGATGTTGACCACAGGCGGGCCGAAGAACTTGGGGTCCTTGGACACGAGCGGCAGGTTCATCTTGTTGGCGACGTCGTAGTTGGCGAGACCGGTGGTGCCGAAGGTCTCGTTTTCGTAGAAGTTATGGTAGCCGCCGCGCAGATCGTTGACGATGGACGACGAAATGGTGCGGGTATAGCCGAGCGAGAGGTTCTTGGTGCGGCCCAGGTTGTCGCGCTGATCGAAGCCCCAGTAGGGAACGCCGGCTTCAAACGTGTCGTTGAAGACGAAGCGGCCGAATACGGAGTCCTTCGGCGAGAACTGGTGATCGATGCGGGCGTTGTAGCTATCCTGCTTGGACACGGCCGAGACGGGGTTGTTGATGTAGTTCAGGGTCCCGTTGGAGGTGTTGGGCAGGGGGGTGAAGCCGATGAACGTCGCTGCCTGGGCGCTGATGGCCGATTTCGGGACGATGTTGTTGGCGATGGGCACGTTCTGCGGGTCGCGGAGAACGATCAACTGACCGGTGCGGGAGTTGACGAGTTTGGAGAAGTTGCCGTCGCGGAATTCCTGCGTGGGGACCGTGCGGTACCCGGCGACAGCGCCCTGGGCGTTGCGGCCGGCTTCCCAGTTGAAGAAGAAGAACGTCTTGTCCTTGCCGTTGTAGAGCTTCGGGAAGACCACCGGGCCGCCGATGTTGCCGCCGAACTGGTTGCGGTTCAGGCGGGGGCTGGCGAGCGAGGTGCCGCCGATGGCGTCATAGGTCTGGGTCAAGGCGTCGTTGCGGTTGAATTCCCACAGGGTGCCGTGGAACTGGTTGCCGCCGCGCTTGGTCAACATATTGATATGGCCGCCCGGCGCGCCGCCGGATTCGGCGGAGTAGTTGGACGTTTCCACCTTGAACTCGGCGAGCGAGTCGACGGAGGGGGAGAAAGAGTAGGTCATGGCGTCGTAGTCCATGACTTCGATTCCGTCGAGGAAGAAGCGGTTGGCCGTGTCGCGGGAACCGTTGGCAGAGAAGCCGGTGGAGCCGAAGGAGCTGTCTTGCTGGCCGATGGAACCACGGCCACGGCGGACGGTGATGGAGCCGGGGGTGCCGGCCTGGGCGCCCGGGATCAACTGGGCCAACTGAATAAAGTTGCGGCCGTTGAGCGGGATGGCGACGATCTTCTGCGAATCGATGACCGAGCCGACGGTGGCATTTTCGGTCTGGAGGATGGCGCCGGAGGCGGTAACCTCGATGGATTCGGAGACGGAGCCGACTTTAATTTGGATATCCACGCGGGCGGTAACACCGACCTGGAGTGCTAAGTTGGCGACGCGGCCGGATTGGAAACCCTCTTTCGTGGTTTCGATGGTGTAGCCACCGGCGGTCAAGAAGGGGATGGTGTAGCTGCCCGCATCGTTGGTGGTGGTTTCACGGACTGAGTTGGTGGAAGCGCTGGTGGCTTTCACCTTAACGGCGGCAACGGGCGCGCCGGAGGGGTCAGTTACGATTCCGGTTAAGGTAGCCGTGGTTTGCTGGGCCCACATGGGAGTGGTCATAGCAAGGACCAAGGAGAATGCGTGCAACTTGGTAAACGCAGTTTTCATGTATTCGACATCCTGAAGAACGAGATTCCACTAGTTTGAGGTGCTTATTCCGGTTTCGCTAGGAACTTGGTGTATCGTCCTTTGTTGTTAACAGCTTAAGGGGACGTACAGTACGGGGTATTGGACCGGTAAAAACTGCGTTAGACTCGGGGTAGTGATGAAGTCGCGTGTGGAGGCCATTGACGAAGCCCGGATTCCGGATGCCGAGGTGAGTCGGCAGTTGGATCGTTTGCTGGAGAGCGAGATGTTCAAGGCCAGCAAGCGGAGCCGGACGTTCCTGGTTTACGTGGTGAACCAGCGAATGGCTGGGCAGGTTGATAATCTTCGGGAGAAGGTGATCGGGGTAGAGGCGTTCGGGCGGTCGAGCGGGTACGATACCACCGAGGATCCGGTGGTTCGGATTACGGCTGGGGAGGTGCGGAAGCGGCTGGCGCAGTACTACCAGGACCCGGACCGGGGTGGAGAACTGCGAATTGAGCTTCTGCCGGGGAGTTATGTGCCGGAGTTCCACCGGCCGGTGGTGGCTGTTCCGGTGCCCGATTCGGAGCCGGATTTCGTGGTGGCGGACGTGGTGGCGCGACCGCGGCGTGGGTGGATGGTTGGTGTCGCCTTGGCGCTGTTGGCCGTGGCGGCGGTGTGGGTGGCGCGGAACGGCGTGGGGGCTGCATCGCCGTTTGAACGGTTCTGGGAACCGACGCTGAGCGGGCCGGGACCGGTGCTGCTTTCGGTTGGGCAGGGCCGTGTGTACTCGCTACGGAAGGATTTAGCGAATGCGGCGGAGGCGGATCTGGATCCGAGCCATTCCGGAGTTCCGGCGCACGCGCTGTCGAAGGATTTTCCGGTGACCGCGAAAGACATTTTGCCCTCCTGGGATCGCTATGTGCCGCTGGGTGATGCTATGAGCATGACGGCGACGGCTGTTTTCCTGCGCGAGCGGCGCAAGGAGTACCGGCTGCGCGGGAGCGGAACGACGACGCTCGCCGACCTGCGTGAGGGCGCGGCGGTGCTGTTTGGCGCGTTCAGTAACGACTGGACGCTGCGGATCAACAAAGATCTGCGGTTCCAGGTGGCGATCGGCCCCGACGGCTGGCGATACATTGAGGACAGGCAGAACCCGGCATCCCGGGTTTGGCGGGGCAACCAGGTGAACGCGCCGTTGGACGTTGAGTTTACTGACTATGCGGTGCTGACCCGCGTATTTGACAACACGACGGGACACCCGGTGATGAGTGTGGGAGGGATCACGCACCTTGGCACCAGGGCGGGCGGGGAGTTTTTGCTGTCCGAGGAGAAGTTGAACGAGGCGTTACATTTGGCGCCGGCGGGTTGGGAGAAGAAGAATCTGCAAATCGTGGTGTCCACCAAAGTGATTGGGGCGAGCGCTAGCCCGCCCCAATTCCTGGCATTGCACGTTTGGTAACCGTAAATTGGTGCCAGGCACCAATTTACGGGCTGGGTTAGAACTGGAAGCGGGCGACAACCTGCCCGTTACGGGGCCCGTTGAAGACGCTGGCGGGGTTGATGCGTCCGAAACCGGCGGTGACGTTGCCGGCGGCATCGGTCCGCGTGGTGGCGGCCGGGTTGCCGGAGTCCGGGTTGTTCAGATACGTCCGGTTGAAGACGTTGAAGAACTCGCCGCGGAAGCTGATGGTGTAGCGTTCCTTGACCTTGAACATGCGCCCGAAGGAGAGTTGTTCGTCAGGACGGCGCGCGGTGCGGTAGTCGTTGTAGTAGGCGGCCGCGGTTCCCCATTCGCCAGGGCCGGCATCGGTCCAAGCCTTCGGGTTCAGGGTGAGCTGCTTGAAGGGGTCGATGCTCTTGCCGTTGTTGAGGTCCATCAGGTAGAGCGGTTCGCCGGGCACGCGGTTGTAGCGGGTGCCGCGGAAGAGCAGGCTGGCGAGCGCGTTGTTCGAGTTCGGCGCCTGGATGGGGAAGCCGCTGGAATAGCGCAGAATGCCGCCCAGGGTCCAGCCACTGAAGAAGGCCTTGGTGGCCCAGTTCTTGTTCCACTTCGGTGTGTCGTAGTTGAAGCCGACGACGAGCACCTGCGGCTGATCGTTGACCGAGAAGGTCTTCTGATTGGGCCGGTTGTAAACGTCGTTGGTGGGCACGATGCCGCCGCTTTGGGTTTCCACGTTGGTCAGATTCTTGGACCAGGTGTAGGCGATGGTGCTGGTGAGGCCGCGCGAGTAGCGCTTGGTGACCTTGATCTGCAGCGAGTCATACCAGGTGTTGCCGAGCGGGGCCCATAGGCTGCCGAGGCCGCCGAACTGCGGGAACGGCCGCAAGGACTGCGCCAGCGTGTTGGAGCCGGCGAAGCTGTCGTACGGCTTCTTGAAGCCACGGGCGACGACGGCGGCCGAATCGATGCGGGAGTTGAGCAGGGTACGGTCGCCGGCGTTGTTGATGTCCAGACCGAAGGTCTTGATGCGGGAGGCGGTGAGGCCGTTGTAGTCGTTGAGACCATCGGCACGGAACCAGACGCCACGGTTGCCGACGTAGGCCACTTCGGCGACGAGGCTATTGCCGAATTCGCGCTGCAGGCTCATGTTCCAGTTGGCCATGCGGGGCGGGCGGCCGGCGTTGGGATCGAGCAGCGCGGGCGGGGAATTGATCTGGCCATTTGACGGGCGAATGCCGGGGTCATAGCTGGCGAAGGTGAGTTCGCTGGGGCTATAGCTGAGCCCGTTGCGGAGTGTTACGCCCGGTTCAGCGTAGGCGGGGTTCGAGAAGTTGATGGTGTTGAACCCCATCCCGAGCGAGTTGCCACCGCCGATGTAGGCGAAGTTGGCCACCTGCGCGTAGCTGATGGCGAAGCCGGCGCGCGCCACCCATTTGGGCGCGAACTGGTAGGCCATGCCAAGGCGCGGACCGAAGGCGAAGGGATACGTCTTGGTGAGGTCGCAGTTGCACCGGCCGTTGCCAGTGCCGGCGTAGCGGGTGGCCCCGGGCAGATTGCCGGCGGCTGGATTTTTGGCCGTCGGGTCGAACATCGAGATGCGATCATGCAGTTCGGTGGAGGCCGGCTGGACGTCGTAGCGGATACCGTAGTCGAGCGTCAGCTTGCGATTGATGCGCCAGGTGTCCTGGACGAAGAAGCCCCAGGTGGGCCGGCGATACTGCGGGTCCTGCGGGTTGGAGACGCTGGCCGTGCCGGCGTAGCCGAGCAGGAAGCTGGCGTAGTTGAACCCGGCGTTCCCACCGTTGAGCGCGACGCCCTGCAGGGCGGGCATGGAGGTTTGGGCGACGCCGAAGGCGTAGGTGCCGGCGACGTTGCCGGTGGAGCGGTTGGTGAAGTTATCGAACTTCCATTCGCCGCCGAACTTGTAGGAGTGGTTGCCTTTGATCCAAACCGACGAGGCGACGGCTGTGGGCTTGTCCTGCAGATACAGCGTGCGGTTGGTGGGGCCGATGTCGAAGCCGAGGCCGCCCTGCGCGCCGCCGAGACCGGTGATGCGGGGGAAGCCGGCCATGAAGCCGCCCTTCAAGCCGAGTTGGCCGGCGGCGTCGAAATTGGCGATGACGTCGGGCGCGGCGTCGGGATTGTGATAGCGCTGATAGCCGACGCCGACGTGCAGCAGCAGCGTGGGCCGGATGGAGGTATCGAAGTTCACGCGCGTGGTGTAGGAGCGGATGATCTGATCGCGACGGGCGCTGATGGGGTCGGGCAGGCCTTCCTGGCCGTTGTCCTTATCGGTGCGTTCCATGGAGAAGTAGCCGGCGATCTTGGTGTTGCTGGTGAAGTTGTGATCCACCTTCACGCTGGGGATGTCCTGGATTTTGCGGAAGTTGTAGCGGCGCTCGAAGTTGTTGACGAGTGCGCTGTTGATGGCTTTGGGAACCAGGGCCTGGATCTTCAGCGCGACCGGATCGAGGAGCGACGTGGGGATCACATTTTATTGGGGAAGACGTCGCGGTAGATGCGGCCATCGGGGCCGGTGCGATTCGTGCGCGGGTCATAGATCGTGTTTTCGAGAATCGGGCGGCCGAGGCCGTCTGTGCCGAGGTTGCGGCCGGTGCGTGCGAGGCTGAAGTCGCCGTTGCGATAGGCGTCGGTGGGCACGGTGCCGTAGCCATCGAACTTGCCTTCCTTGTTCAAATACTTTTCGTAATTGAGGAAGAAGAACGTGCGATTCTTGCCGTTGTAGAGTTTCGGAATCACGATGGGACCGCCAAAGGTGGCGCCGTAGTTGTTGCGGCGGGCGCGGGGGCGGACCAGGTTGTTGTCACCGCGGTTGGTGAACGGGATACCGGCGTTGAAGGCTTCGTTGACGTAGTAGTCGTAGACGGAGCTATGGAAGTTGTTGGTGCCGGAACGGGATGTGAAGTTGAACAGTCCGCCACCGACCTGGCCGAATTCGGCGGAGTAGTTGGAGGTCTGCAGCGTGAATTCTTCGACCGCTTCCACGGAAGCCTGCGACTCGTCGGAGACGCGGCCATCGAGGGCGCTGGTGGTGTCCTGACCTTCGAAGATGATCTTGAAGGTGCCGGCCGGCGCGCCGTTGACCTTGATGTTGTTCCACCCGTTGATGGAGGCGCCGGGGGAGAGCTGCGTGAAGCTGAGCGGGTTGCGGATGGCACCCTGGCCGATGGCGAAATTCAGGGGCAGTTGATTCAGCTGTTCGCGGTTGATGGTGGTGGAGACGGCGGCGCTATCGGGGGTGAGCAACGCGGCTTCGGAGGTGACTGAGATGGACTCGCTGGCGGTGCCGAGCTGGAGAACAATGTCGACCGAAGCGGTCTGGGCAACCTGCACTCGTACGCCTTTTTGCAGCGACTTTCGGAAGCCCTGCATTTCGACGGAGACATCGTAGAGGCCGGCGCTGAGATAAGGTGCCGAGAAAGCGCCGGTCTGCGTGGTGTTCAGTTCCAGTCGGACGCCGGTGCCCTGATTGACAATCAGGACCTGTGCGTTAGGGATGAGTGCGCCGGCTGGGTCGGCAACGGTGCCGGTAATCGTACCGCGATCCGACTGGGCGAACCCTAACGTCGTGAACGCGATCGCTGCCAACAGGGAGCGGAGTTTATACATGATGATGTTCCTGCTTCGGAATACCGAAGCCGGAACAAGGCTATCAGATCCCCGCTAGCGGCGAATGGTAACGACGACCGGGTCGCTCTGTTCCGCGCGCAGAATGGAGCGCACCTGAACAACGGCCGGGCCCGGGGGCAGGTTTTCCGGGATCTGCGCCGAGATCTGGCCGTTGGAGGTTTGGATGAGCGGCAGCGGCAGCTCGTTCATCACCACGCAGGAGCCGCCGAGAACGGTAGGGGCGGGAAGGCTGGTGGCGGTGGCGGCGTTGGCAAGCAGGTTGCCGTTGATGGTCACGAAACCACCGGGGCGCAGATTTGGCGTGCCGTCTTCACTATTGACGATGCCGCGGTTGCCGGCGGTGATCGTCGGTCGCGGGGCGGTGCCGGTGGGATAGACGGGAATGACGCTGAGGCCGCTGACGCCGATGGAGTAGGCCAGGTTCTGATCGTCGACCAGGATCTGGCGGGCCGGCGTGTTAACGCGCGCCGCGCCGAATACGCTGAACTGCGGGTTTTCCGGAGCGACGGCGATGACCGTTTCCGAGCCGGTCTGAATGTTGACCATTTCAAGCGTCGCGCGGGCATCGTCGCGGGTGACCGAATTCAGATTCTGCCGCACCGGCGTGGTCATGCGGAGGAAGACGTTTTCATTCAGCGCGTAGACGCTGGCGACGTTGCGCTGGCCGTTGGAGACGATGGTCTGCGTGGGCGGTTGGCCGGGCGCGGCGGGGGCGCCGAACTGCGTGACGCCCGGGCGTTCCGTGCCGCCGATGACGGCGAGCGAGGGGCTGAGAATCAGGCCGTTGGCAAGGAAGAACGAGCCCGCCGGACCGCTGCTGGCCGGGCCGAAGTAGGAGACCGGCGCCTGGTCGTACAACTGGCGCGAGGCGGTGTAGGAATCGGCGATGGCGTCGTAGAGATAGGCGTTCGCGTTGCCGGCCATGGTGAGGATGTACTCACCTCCCGGCGAGGCGACCATGGAAATCGGCGCGCCGATGGTCACGGGCGTGATGCTATTGGCCGGCCGGACCGTGGCCTGATTGCCGATGACACGCCAGAAGCTGCCGTTGGACATCATGAACTGCAACCCGGACAGTCCGTAGGCCATGGCGATGGGACGAACGGGCGCCTGCTGGCCGATGCGCGGGATGGCGGGGAAGTCCACTTTCCCGGTGAGGCTCATGGTTTCCAGGTCGATAATATCGATCGATTCGCCACCGGTGTTGCCGACGTAGAGCGTCTGCGCGTCAGGGGTCATGGCGAGCGCGTGCGGCAATTGGCCGACTTCGACGGGGGCCAGGAACTGCTGTGCTTTCGTGTCGAAAATCTCGATGCGGTTGAACCCGGAGTTGGAGATATAGATGCGCCCGCGCTTGCTGTCGAGCACCATATCGTACAGGCCTTCGGCGTTGTTCAACGTCACCGGAAGCGGGTAGATGACGCCGCGCTGATCCTTCTCGCGATAGTTCATGTAGACGCGGATGACATTGGGGAAATTGATGGCGTCGAGCGATTGGAGCGTGATGTTGACGGCGGCGCCGTTGCTGCCTGCCGCACCGGTAAAGAGGTTGGTGCCAGGCTGGCGCACCACGCCGCTGCGGCCCGGTTCCATGGTGAATGTGATCGTCGACGGCGCCACACCGCTCGACTGCTGCATGACGAGCGCGGTGGTCGTGTTCGGGATGCTGTAGGTCAGGCGGCCTTTGCCCAGATTGGCGATTTTGACCGCCGCCTTGGCGACGCCCTTGTTGCAGTTATCGACGGCGAGAAAGACCTGTGTTGTCTCCGATTGCAGGATCGGATAGTCGTAGAGCGCGCCGACCGGGAGATACAACAGACCCGATTCGGAGATCGCGAACACATTATTGCCGTCCTTGGTGCTGGCCATCGCGCCAAGGATCGACTCCTTAAGCCGCAGCCCCAGACGGACGCCGAGATTCGCCGCCCCGCCCACAAGGAGGACATTGGCCACCGGCCGCGCCGTCGTGGCTGCTGTATTGAAGGCGCTATAGAGTGTTTTTCCATCCAGCGAATACGCGCTGCCGCCGAGATTGCGCTGGATGTTGAATCCGGGATTGTTGCCGTTCCCAACGAAGAAGGGGAAGCTGGCGGTGCTCATCTGCGCGACAACGGCCAGAGTGGCGGTGTCGTACAGCGTGGAGCCGGCCATGAACTTGCTGCCATCCGGCGACATGGAAAGCACCGTCGATTGGCCGGTAACAGTACGGTTGCGGATCACTGTGCCGGATGCGGTTTCGTAGACGAAGAGCGTGGTCTGCGCGGTGTTGGCGTTTTGGTTGATCGCCACCATGCCGACGATGAAGTTGCCGTCAGGCGTCGTGGTCAGCCGGCCGGGGAACGCCGTTGCCGGGCGGCCGGCAAAGACCGCCGGCAGCGGTGCCGGGGTGCTGATGGTGGGCGGATTGGGAATCGAGAAAATCTGTTGGCCGGAGCTCTGCGTGCGGTCGAACAGCAGCAGTGTGTTCAGCGCGTTGTTGGTGCCGGTTCCCTGCGTGGTGATTAGGACGCGGCCATCGGCGCCCACCGCGACGCCCTCGGGCTTCGCCGGCAGGCTCACCGTGTTGACGACCGAATCCGAACCCAGATCGATAACGCTCAGCCCGGTGCTCTGCGTATTGGTGACGTAGAGGTACGCGTTGTCCGGCGAGATGGCGGCGGCCAGCGGGAAGTTGCCCACCACGATGCTCTTCATCACTTTGCGTTCGCTCAGGCTCAGCACGTCGACGCGGTTCGCCGTCGAGTTCACCGAATAGATGCGGCCGCGCACTTCGTCGAGCACGATATCGGACGGCGTGCCGCCCAGATTCACGACGGTACCAAAGGTGGCGCCGGTGGTTTGGGCGAAAGCCGCGGAGGCAAGGAGGATGCCGGAAATCCCCAGCCGGAAAATAGTCGATTGCAGGGACATAGCCAATTCGTTAGTCTAAACCCTTACACGGTTGGAAAGTTCCTCACCCCGGCGCAACAAAATCATAGGGGTGGGGTTGAATAGGGGTCCCACAGCGTAGTGACAGTCAAACTGTTGATAAAAAACACCAATCGAAACAGCGTTGTGGCGACGAATGCCGATATGGCGGACACGAGTCAGAAGCGACGGACCGGTTTGTTAAAACATACTCATCTTGCTGCGGGAGAGGGGCTTTGGATTGTACCCTGCGAAGCGGTGCACACGTTTGGGATGAAATTCCCGATCGACGTCCTCTACCTGAGCAAGCAGAAGAAAGTGTTGAAGATCCGGGACAACATGAAAAAGTCGCGCATGTCGGTGTGTTTCCGTGCGCATTCGGTACTGGAACTCCCAGCCGGCCACGCGGCCTTGACGGGCACGCTGGTTGGCGATCAACTGGAATTTACGAAACACACGGTGGAGAACTGATGCGGCTGGCGATGACAGCGATGGCGGCGGGCGTACTGCTGACCGGCTGCGCGAATAAAAATCGCGTAAGCCGAGTCAGCGTGCCGTCCAACACCATGCAGCCGGTCATGCAGCGGCAGATCCTGAACGCCGTCGATGCCGGGGAGGGGAACCCGCGGGTGCGGGCGTTGCGGGAGAAGATCGCTGAAGAACCGCAGAACGTACGGGTGCGGGTGGAGTTGGCCGAGGAGTATCGCAAGGGCGGCTACGTGGAATTGGAGTTGGAGCATCTGCGGTTGGCCGTGGAGCGGTTCCCGGAATCGGAAGCCGCCGTAACCGCGCTGAGCCGTTCGCTGATCCGTGTATCGCGCGGGTCGGAAGCGCTGATGCATCTGCAATCGTTTCTGCGGGCGCAGAAGAACGGGTCGGCCAACGTGCTTTCCTGGGCCGGAATTGCCAATGACGAAATGGGCAATTACAAAGAAGGCGAGCCGCTGCATCGCCGCGCGCTGGAGCGGGCGCCGGGCCGCGATCAGTTGCACAACAATCTTGGTTACAACCTGATGATGCAGGGCCGTAAGGCCGAAGCCGCCGAGCAATTCCGCCGCGCGCTGGAGCTCAATCCGGCATCGGAGACGGCGCGGAACAATCTGGGCTTGGCGCTGGGCGACCAGCCGGCGGCGGCCATCACGCAGTTCAGGCAGACGTCCGATCTCGCAGTGGCGCATAATAACTTGGCAGCCTACTTGTACGAGAAAGGGGACCTGGCGGGCGCGCGCAAGGAGTTGGAACTCGCGCTTGAGTACCGCAAGGACATGCCTCAGATTTTGGAAAATCTCCGGAAGATCGCGGCGCTGGACGGCTTGCCGATCCAGATGCCCCGGCGGGAGACGCATTCGTTTTGGAAAACATTCGCTCGCGGATTGAAGAACACCTTCGTCACGAGTGAGGACAAGAGTTCAATTGGCACCGCGGAAGCGGGCCGGTAAGATAAGAGGAACCCATGATTAAACAGCTCATGTTGCGCGTTTGGAATGAAGAACAGGGCCAGGACCTGGTGGAATACGCTTTGATCGTCGCCGCCGTCGGTCTGGCGCTGATCACCACGGTGAACCAGCTTTCGACGGCCGTCGTGTCGCTCTACTCGAGCATCACGCAGGGCCTCACCAGCATCGGCGCTTCGGGCCAGTAAGGCTCGCGGAATTTTCAGGATGGAGCCACGACGGTCAATTCAACCGGCGGCGTGGCTCCTGCCTGACCTGGCACTGGCGCTGGCACTGTTTACAGTGCTCTACGCGCTGGCGTTTTATCACGCGCCCGAACAACTGTTTCGGGATTCCGACACCGGCTGGCACATTCGGACCGGCGAAGGGATATTGCGCGACGCGGTGGTCCCGCGAGTGGATCCGTATTCGTTGTCGCGCCCCGGTGGCGCGTGGTACGCCTGGGAGTGGGCGGCCGACGCTGCCATGGGCTTTGCGCACATCCGCGCCGGATTGGCGGGCGTAGTTGTTCTGTACGTGGCGCTCATCGCCGCCTGCTCCTGGCTCTGGGTTCGTCTGCATTGGGCGTGCGGTTCGAACTTCTGGGCGGTTTGCCTGTTCGCTTCGCCCATGTTGACGGCGGCGCAATTGCACTGGCTGGCGCGGCCGCATGTCTTCGGCTGGGTGTGGCTGCTGGCGGCGCTGCTTCTACTGGAGAGCGGGCGCCTGCGGTGGTGGAGCGCGCTGGCGATATCGGTTGTCTGGGCCAATACACACGGATCCTTTTTTCTCCTCCCGGTCCTCTGTGTCCTCTATGGCGTTCGGTGGCCCATGCTGCTGGCAGCCGGACTTGGGTCGCTGCTGAATCCGTACGGCTGGCAGTTGCACGTCCATCTGGTGCGATACCTGAGCGACACCGAACTGCTCAGCCGCATCGCCGAGTTCCAGAGTTTCAACTTCCACAGCGAGGGCGCCTGGCAAATCGCCGCGCTCATGATGGTGGGCATGACCGGCGTCATTGCCGCGCTCGCCTGCGGCCAGTGGCGGCGGGCGGCGGTGCTGCTGCTGCTCTGTGCGATGGCGTTGCGCAGCGCGCGCGGGTTGCCCGTGTTGGCGTTGGCAGGATTGCCGCTCGCCGGCGGCGCGATCACCACCGCCCTCTCCCTCTGGCCCTTCTGGCCGAAGCAGGGCCGGGAGGCGATGGCCTACGGTGACAGGCTGCGCGCGCTGCAAGCGCCACTGCGCGGTTGGGCCACGGGCGCGTTGGTGGCGGTGCTGGCGGTATTGGCCGTACTGGGCAGTAAGCCCGGCTTTCCCCCCTCCGAGTTCCCGGTCGCCGCTGCCGCGCACCTGCCCGCCGGCGGCATTCTGCTCGCGCCCGACAAATATGGCGGGTTCTTAATTTATCGAGATAACGGCGCGCGCCGCGTCTACTTTGATGGACGCAGCGATTACTACGGCGCCGAATTCCTCAAAGAGTACGTCGCGCTGATCGAATTGCGCTCCGGTTGGGAGGAAACGATGCGGAAATACGGGTTTACCCACGCCTTGTTGCCCACACGGTTCTCTCTTATCCCCGCACTGGAGAAAAACGGCTGGAAAAGACGCTATTCCGACGCAACTTCCGTATTGTTGGAGCGGAACTTTTAGCGCTATGCTGTGTTGTTACGATATCAGGATTGCCTCCGTGTCCACGCTAGGGCCCGAACTGTGTCTTTTCGCGTCTGGCGCTGCCGATCCGGCCGGTACTCTTGTTTAAGGAAAGTGGATGGATCGCCAGAAACTACTCATGATCTTTGGAGGCGCCTTCGTCGCCGCGGCGCTGTTGACGTGGTTTCTGTACTCGCAGACCGTTGCGCCCAAGAAGGACAAAATGGTGACGGTGCTGGCTGCTTCGGCGGATCTGCCCGCCGGTACGCGAGTGCAGAAGGTGCACCTGAAGAAGATCTCCATCCCGCAGGCTACCGCGCCGCGCGGGACTGTCGCCGAAGAGGCGCAGGCGCTCGACCGCGCGCTGCTCTACCCCGTCACCCAGAACGAGCCGATTCTCTCCACCCGTCTTTCGAGCGTCACCGGCGCCGATGGCATCGCCTCCCTCATTGAACCTGGCAAGCGCGCCGTCAGCGTATCGGTCGCCGATGCGGCCAGCGCCGGCGGGCTCATTCAACCCCGCGCCCACGTCGACGTTCTGTTCACCAAAACCGGTTCGATGGCCGAAGCCGTCACCACCACCGTTCTCGAAGACGTGATCGTCCTTTCCATCGGACGCAATGTAGAGGCCGCCGCCGCCGTCACTGCTACCGGCGCGGCCGCCCCCGCCCCATCGGCTCCCTCCACGGGCAACCGTTCGGTGACGCTGCTCGTCACCCCGGACCAGGCGCGCATTGTGGAACTGGCCAAGAACCAGGGCAAAATCAGTTTGTCTCTGCGGAATCCCAAAGATGCCGCCAAGAGTGAAGAGGTGCTGTCGGCGACATCGGAGACGATCGACCCGGGCCTCATGCTCCGCACCGCCAAAGCGCGCGCCATGCAGACGGGCCGGATGCCGTCGCGGGCGATGATGAATGTTCCGAATTTGAAAGACGATAAGGCCTGGGCCGCGCTCGTCGGAGACGATCCGTCGCAGCCGCGTCCGCCGGCGCCCGTGAGACCGACCGTGGAGAAGAAAGAACCGCCCAAGCCGAGGGCGGTGATTGATGTTTTCCGTGGGGACAAACACGTACAGGAAACGTTCCAAGACTAAAGCTGCCATCCCCTAACCACACATGAACAATATTCGTCCTCTCTTCCGGTTGGCGGCACTGAGCGTTGCCGCAACTGCCTTAGTGGTGATCGCACAGACCGCTCAGCCCCGCGAATTAACCCTGACCATCGGTCGCGGCGAATTGTTGCAGTTCTCGAACGACGTGAAAACCGTGGCCACCTCGGAGCCGAAGATCGCCGACGTGTCGGTGGTGTCTCCGCGGGAAGTCATGATCAACGCCAAGGGTCTCGGTAAGTCCACCGTCGTCGTTTGGGAATCCGGCGTCTCTCCCCGCCGCATCAATGTCACTGTCCTGGCCGATTCCATGGAGTTCGACGCGGTGAAAAAGAGCATCGTCGACGCCATGGCCGACGGTACGATTCAAGTCACCGGCAACCTGGAAACCATCGTGTTGAGCGGCAAGGCCACCAGCGTGGCCGCCGCGAAGAAGGCCGAAGCCATCGCCTCCACCTATTCCAAAAAAGTTGTCAACCTCATCCAGACGCCCCCGCCCCCGGAACTCCGCCAGGTGATGCTCGAAGTGAAGTTCGCCGCCATCGATCGGATTGCCTTGCAGGAAGTCGGTTTCAACTTCCTCAGCCGCAACCCGAACACGCTCGGCGCCCTTTCCACGCAGCAGTTTTCCACGCCCCGCTTCAGCCAGTTGCAGTTCCAGAATCAGAACTTCTCCAACACCACGCTGAACTTTGCCGACCTGCTCAACATGTTCGTATTCCGGCCCGACCTCAACATCGGCGCCACCATCCGCGCCCTGCAATCGCGCAACCTGCTGCAGATGCTGGCCGAACCGAACTTGATCGCGCTTGAAGGTAAAGAGGCCAGCTTCCTGGCCGGCGGCGAGTTCCCGTTCCCCACCTTGACCGCCACCTCCACCGGCGGCGCCACCGCGCCCGTCGTCACCGTACAGTTTAAGAAGTTCGGTGTGCAGCTCGATTTCAAGCCGGAAATCACGGCCGATAACCGCATTCACCTCAAGCTGCGCCCGCAGGTCAGCTCACTCGATTACGCCAACGCCGTCACGCTGCAGGGCTATCTGATCCCTGCCGTCGCCACCCGCTTCGCCGAAACGGAAGCCATCTTGAATGACGGCGAAAGCTTCGCCGTGGCCGGGTTGATCGACAACCGCGTCATCACCTCCATGAGCCGCGTGAAGTGGCTCGGCGACGTGCCCGTCGTCGGCCAGCTCTTCCGCAGCCGCTCAACCAAGAAGACCAACGAAGAACTGCTCGTCGTCATCACGCCGCGTTTCGTGAAGCCGCTCGCGGCCGACCAGAAGCCGAAAATGCCGGATTGGGTGGAGGACTTCCTCCCGCCAACGCTGCAGGACAAAGGGGCCGGCGGCAAGAAGCGGCCGAAGGCCACTGCCGACCAGAAGAAGGACGCGGCGAAGCCGGAGTTTATTGGACCGCGTGGACACCAGGAACCCAAGTAACGTTGCCTCCATGGAACGGCGCGCGCGCGGCGAGGGCGGATCTGCGTCCTTCCAGATGGTCGTGCTGCTGGTCCCCGTGGTGTTCGGCCTGATGGGCTTCGCCGTCGATCTCGGCCGCCTCTACAGCGCCCGCAACGATCTGAAGAACGCGGCCAACTCCATCGCGCAAGCCGCCGCCGGGGAACTCTCCGGCACTGCCGTTGCTCTGGAAAACGCCAACACCGCCGGCAACTACGCCGTCAGCATCGCCAACGGCCGCGGCAATCTCTACGACTTCGGTGGCCTGCAAATCGGCCAGTCCAGCGGGAATCTCAACAGCGATGCGCCGCTGCTCAATTACTACGACACCGTCGCCGCCGCGCTCGGCACAGAGGGCGCTACCGGCAGTGAAGCCGGCGGTACCACCGCGCGCCACGTCAAAGTCACTGTGCGCGGGGAAGCCCCGCTCGTTTTCTGGCGCTTCCTTTCGCTCGCGCAGGAAGGGAAGTTGAACCTGGTCGCCCAGGCCGTCGCCGGCGTCAGCGCCCCGGTCTGCCAGGCCTGCGGTGTGGAGCCCATCGGCGTCCAGGCCATCTCGCAGGACGACACCACCGACTTCGGTTTCGCCATCGGCTCCCGCTACACCCTCGGCTATCTCTGCAACGGCGGCCCGACGCCCGGCGCCATCGCCAACACTGTCCAACGCGTCCCTTACGTCCTGCTCAATCGCTATAACGAAGGCGCCACCGTTCTCGCCGATGAAAACACGCAGCTCTACCGCATCGGCGCCCTGGGCCTGCCCGCCAATACCGATTCCACCTTCTCCTGCATTCGCTACAACGCCGACGAAACCATATGGGTCAACGCCGCCCCGCTCAACTGCAATCAGAACCGCGTCAACACGCAGATCACCACCTTCCTCTGCGGCCTCGCCGCCCGGTTCGATAACACCACAGTCCCGGCCGCCTGCAACGCCGTCGCCGAAACCGACACGATCCTAAGCGCCTCCACCATCGATACCGACATCTCTGACCTCGACGACTACACCGCCTACACCGGCAACCGCCGCCGCGTCATCACCGTGCCCATCATCGACACGGCCTCCACTACCACCATGGTCGTCCTCGGCTTCCGCCAGTTCCTGGTCGAGCCCAATACCAACGACGTCACCCTCAACGTCGCCGATCAAAACGGCCGCTTCTCCGCTCTCTATCTCGGCACCGTGATGCCCGTCCGCGCCGGCCGCATCGATGGCTGCACGCTCACCAGTGGCCCCGGCAAGGTGGTACTGCACCAATGATCATGCGCCGGCGTCAGCGCGGGAACACGCTCATGGAAGCCATGCTGCTGCTTCCCATTCTCTTCATGCTGCTCTTCGGCATGGTGGAGTTCGCGCGTCTCAGCTGGACGTATTTCACGCTGCAAAAGATGCTCTACACCGTCGGCCGCTACGCCGCCACGCAGCCCGCCGTCAACTTCTGCGACGATGCCGATCCCATTCTCACGGACGCTAAGAACCTCGCCCTCCGCGGCGTGGGCGACGCGGCCGGCGATCTGCAACTCCCCAATCTCACCGCCGATCTCATCACCATTCGCCTGGAGCGCATTCAGGTCGACACCTCCGCGCTCGGCGATTGCGAATGCTCCGCCACCGGCTGCGACAACGCCCAGGGCGGCCGCGGTCCCGATTTTGTCGTTGTCACCGTCAACGGCGGCTACTCTGTTCGCACGAATATCCCCTTCGTGCCGTCTGAAACGTTCCTGCTCCGGCCGGTTGTGAGGGTTGCCTATGGCGCGCTATAACCGTGAAGTCACCCGCGCCCGCCGCGCCGCTCAGGGCGGCCAGGCCGCCGCCGAATATGTCATCGTCTCCGCCGGCGTGTTGCTGCCCGTCACCATGATGTTGGTCTTCACCGCGCAACTGCTGTGGGTCTGGCAGTCGGCCGTCGAATGGACTCGCGAAGGCGCTCGCTACGCCTCCACCCACTGCTATCAAGGTGGCGGCGACAACGTTCGCGCCTGGATGCGCACACACGTCCCGGTGAACCTCGATCAGCAGGAGTTCTCTGCCGGCACCGCCGAAATCCAACTGAACTACTACACCCGCAACGCGGAGACCGGAACGCTCGAAGAGTTCGCCTGCTCCGGCGGCGACTGCAGCACCGAATGCGTGCCCGACGCCGTCACCGTCCGCATCACCGGGTATTCGTACCGAACATTTCTGAACTACCTCGGCCTGCCCCCCGTGCAGATGCCGAATTTCATGACATCCTTGCCCATAGAAAGCGCTGGCTGTGACCCCGAAGCGGGCACCTGCTTGCCGTAGGAGAAGAGAACGAATCGTATGTCCTTTACGTTATTAATTGCTTCCGCGGATGATCAGGTTCGCGATCTCGTTCGCGACAGTCTGGCCAACACGCCCAACGCGCGCATCGTCGCCGAATACCCTGACGTCACGCCCAATCTCTACATCCGCGTGCTGCAGGACGTCGAACGCCACCCCGACGCCGCCCTCTTCCTCGACATCTCCTCCGACCCCGTCAACGGCATCAAGTCGCTCGAAAAGCTCAAGCAGGCCGTGCCAGATCTCTACGTCATCGTCTGCGACTACTCCGAAGACGGCGAGAGCATCCTGCTCACCATCCGCAGCGGCGCCAACGACTACCTCACCATGCCCGTCAAGCGCAGCGATCTTCGCGACGCGCTCACCCGCCTGGAACGTACCCCGCGCCGCTCCATCGCCGGCGGCAGCCAGCTCGGCCGCATCTACACCTTCCTCGGCGCCAAAGGCGGCGTCGGCACCACCGCGCTCGCCGTCAACTTCGCCACCGTCCTCGCCCAGCGCAAAAAGCAAACCGTCATGCTCGACGTCAATTGGACCGCCAACGACGTCGCCATGCAGCTCGGCGCCGCGCCCCAATACACGCTCCTCGAAGTCGGCGAAAATCTGGACCGCATGGACCAGTCTCTCTTCGAAGGCTTCGTCACGCGCGACCCCTCCGGCTTCCTCCTCGTCGGCCCGCCCGACTCGCTTGAACAGCCCCGCTCGCTCTTCTCTGACTCCATGCTTCGCGAGTTCACCACCTTCCTCGTGGAGAAATACGACGGCATCGTCATGGACGCCGGCTGCGATCTGTCGAACGATCTTACCCTCGCCGCCCTGCAGGTTTCGACGACCGTCTTCATCGTCACCACGCAGGAGTTCCCGGCCATCCGCAACACCCAGCGCTACTTGAGCTACCTCATGCGCATGGGCTTCACCGCGGACCAGATCAAGATCGTCATCAACAAATATCAGAAGAAGCCCAGCTCCCAAATCGCCTCGCTTGACCAGGTGACGCAGACGCTGAACCAACCCGTCTTCTACGGCATTCCGGAATCGAGCGCCATGCTCGCCAGCATCAACCGCGCCCGCCCGCTCGTTACCGATCGCCAGACCTTCCCCGACATGGACCGCGTCATCCGCGCCTTTGTCGACAAGGCCACCGGCGCTAAAAAGGATCTCGCCCAAACGGCGTAATCTCTCATGGGAACACGCGCCACGCCACGCCCCGCCGCTGGTGCCGACCGTTGGTTCGGCATCAAAACGCGCATCCACGCCAAGCTGTTAACCATCCTCACGCCGGAGCAACTGCGGTCGTTGAACAAGGACGGCGTGCGTGAACAATTGGGCGTCAGCATTGAGCGCATCGTTCGCGACGAAGGCATTCCGCTCAACGCCGGCGAACGCGACCGGCTCATCGAAGAGGTGCTCGATGAGGTGTTCGGCCTCGGCCCTCTCGAAGCGCTGATGAAGGATATGACCATCAGCGACATCATGGTCAATGGCCCCGATTCCATCTACGTTGAACGCTTCGGCAAAGTCGTCGAAACCAGCGTCCGCTTCAAAGACACCGCCCACGTCCGCACCATCGTCGATCGCATCGTCTCCAACATCGGCCGCCGTATCGACGACTCTTCGCCTATCGTCGATGCCCGCCTGGGCGACGGCTCCCGCGTCTGCGCCGTCATCCCGCCCATCTCGCTCAACGGCCCCGTCATGTCCATTCGCCGCTTCGGCAAGCGGCTGCTCACCGTCGACGATCTGATCCGCCTCGACACCTTCACCCCAGGCATCATCGACTTCCTCGCCGGTGCCGTCAAAGCCCGCTTGAACATCGTCGTCAGCGGCGGTTCGGGTTCCGGCAAAACCACGATGCTCAACACCCTCTCCCGCTTCATCCGCGAAGAGGAACGCGTCGTCACCATCGAAGACACCGCCGAACTGCAGATGCAGCAGGAGCACCTCGTGCGCCTGGAAACGCGCCCCATCAACATTGAAGGCGCCGGCGCCATCACCCAGCGCGACCTCGTCATCAACGCCCTCCGTATGCGTCCCGATCGCATCATCATCGGCGAGTGCCGCGGCGCCGAAGCCATGGATATGATGCAGGCCATGAACACCGGCCACGATGGTTCCATGACCACCACCCACGCCAACACCGGCCGCGACGCCTTCTCGCGCCTGGAGACCATGGTCATGATGGCCAGCTCGTCCATTCCCGATCGCGTCATTCGCCAGATGCTCGCCAGCGCCGTCAATCTTGTTGTCCACTGCGCCCGCTTGACCGACGGCACCCGCAAAGTCGTCAGCATCTCAGAAGTCGCTGGCATGGAAAACGACGAACTGATCATCAAAGATATCTTCCTCTTCGAACGCGAAGGCATCAGCCCCGGCGGCCGCGTCCTCGGCCACTTCCGCGGTCAGAAGTACAAGCCCGTCTGCGCCGACCGCATCCGCTCTTACGGCGTAAAATTGGATGATTCCATTTATGACGAAGTCCACGAGGTGAAGGACTGATGTTGTTTTTCTTCCTGGTCGCGTTCCTTCTCTTCAGCGGCGCTTTCTTTGCCGCCGGCTACTACGTCTTCGCCGTGCCTGAAAAGGCCGCCGCCGGCACGTTGCAACAGCGTCTCCGCGAACTCCGCGCCCGCAACGGCAGCAATGAACGCCGCTCCTCCCGGGCCGATCTGGTGCGCCACGAAGACCGCGGCACCTTTGCCTGGCTAGGCGAACTCATCAGCGGCGGCGGAGCGATCCAGTCACTCCAAAAACGCATCAATCAGGCGGACATGAAGTACCGCGCTGCCGACGTCGCTGGCGTCACCGTTCTCCTTTTCGTCGGCCTCTTCCTCATCCTCGGCTTCTTCATTCCGCTCATGGCTCTGCGAGTCATCTTCTCCGCGCTCCTGGCCTTCATCCCCATCTTCATCATCAACCGCAAACGCGCCGCCCGCCTTGGCAAATTCGAGCACCAGCTCCCCGACTCCATCGATCTCTTCAACCGCTCCATGCGCGCCGGCCACAACATCCAATCGGGCCTGGAAACCATCGCCACCGAATCGGCCGACCCCATGAAGCAGGAGTTCAAAAAGGTGATGGAGGAGATGAGCCTCGGCTCCACGCTCGACGCCGCTCTCCATAATCTGGGCGAGCGCATGCCGCTCATCGATCTCAAGTTCTTCATCACCGGTCTCATCCTCCAACGCCAAACCGGCGCCAACATGGTGGCCGTTCTCGAAAATCTCTCGACGCTCGTCCGCGAGCGTCTCTCCCTCCAGGAGAAGCTCAAAGCCGCCACCGCGCAGCAGCGCTATTCGGCCGCTCTCCTCTGCGGCATGCCCATCGTCTTCGGCCTCGTGCTCTGGTTCATGAAGCCCGAATACATCGATATCCTCGTCAACGACGAAACCGGCAGCATGTTCTTCATCTACGCCATTTGCTCGGAAATCGCTGGCATTCTGGTCATCCGCAAGATGTCGAGTCCGAAAATCTAAGGCCACCCGATGATCGCCCTACTCTTTTTCATCCTCATGTTCGCGGCCCTCGGGGCCATGGTCTGGAGCGGACTGCAACTGCTGCAACCGCCGGAAAACGCCCTCGACGATCGCCTCGGCGAACTCATGGCCACCCGCCGGCAGAACGAAGCCCGCGGCCCCAAACGCAAACTCGGCGGCGGTTTCCTCAATAGCTTTCTCTACTTCGTCGCCCTTATCCCCGGCGTCGATAGCGTGCTCGAAGAAAGCGAACAGCTCCTCCGCCAAGGCGGCTTCCGCAACCGCGAAGGCCTCGCGTGGTACGCGATGTTCAACCTTGGCTTCCTCATCGCACTCATGATCGGCTCCTGGGTAATCCAGGAAGCCGACAAGCCGTTCATCTCCAAGCTCCTCGGACTCGCCCCGGCGTTCCTGTTGGGCTGGTTGCTGCCCAAGCAGATCCTCTACCGCCTCATGAAGCGCTACAGGGGTAAGCTCCAGGAAGCCCTGCCCGACACCGTCGATCTCCTCGGCATCGTCCTCGGCACCGGCCTCGCGCTCGACCAGGCACTGACCCGCGTCTGCGAAGAGATGCAGTTCATCTACCCGGAACTCTCCGCCGAATTCTACACCGTCGTCATGCAGGTGAAGGCCGGACAGGACCGCAGCAAGGCGTTCCAGCAGCTCGTCCGCCGCACCGGCATCGAAGACATCAAATCGCTCGCGGCCATGATCATCCAGTCCGAACGTTTCGGCACCAGCCTCTCGCAAGCGCTGAAGGTCTACGCCGACGCGCTCCGCATGCGCCGCCGCCTCCGCGGCGAAAAAGCCGTCGGCGAAGCGGGTATCAAGATGGTGCTCGCCACGGTCGTCTTCATTCTCCCGGTGGTCTTCATCATCACCCTCGTCCCGGCCATGCTGACGATGTTGAACAACCTCCGCGGCGGCATCGGCGCCTCCGCGCGCTAACCCAACTTCGGGTCAACCACGGCCCACTCAACACTCTGGTTGTAAGGTCAGGTGTACGCAGTCAACCTACAACCGCGGGGCTAATACTCTTGGAAGTGATGATGAATGCATGCTTGATCTCAAGCCCGAAGAAGTTGCAGTCCCGAACCTCGACCGCGCCATGTTCTACTTGAATCGCTCGGTTTAGGTTTTGCACGGAGGCTTCTGCCGGGTCGATAAACACGATTCGTGACAACTGAGTTAGTTCGGCTGGTCCAAGATCGGCTTTGATTCTGGCGATGAGATACTTGAGCGCACTTTTCGTATCTGCAGATGCCCAAGGCGCCGAAATCATGAGGTCCCATCGGTCTGGAAGGTCTTCTCGGAGAAAAAGCGCAAAGAGTGAGAATTCGCCCTTTTCGGCGGAAATATCCGATTCCAACTTCTCAAACTTCTTTGGGAGTTCAATTGTGGTCGTGGTCATAGGGCCTTCAGCAGTTGTTCAGCTGCGCTAATCATTGATTCCGCGTCGGCCTTTTGAATGGTACCAATTACGCTGTAACGGGACTCCGGGTTCCACAAGGCGACGGCGTTCCAGAGATCGAAGTGTTCGCTCTTGATTCGTTTCTCTTGTCCAGACAGGCGCAGAAGAACTTCGAGAGCATGCGTTTGAAAAGACTTGTAGTTGTGGAACTCTCCGGTCGTGCGGGGGAAATCAAGCCAGTTAAGCGTTCGGCAAATCCGGGCCTTTAGCGCGATTTCGACGGCGTATCCGCAGACGTAAGCTGCCCCATCATATCGACCACTACTCAACAGGGCTTTGCCGTCCTCCAACCGGGCGTCAGCGATTCGGTCAAGTTCAGCAACTGTAATCACACTACCAAAAATGTACCTGCAATCGCGTCGCGGCCCACGCTGGATCTCACCCGAGTCGATTACGTGAAAGGAGACTGCCAGCGGCAACTATCCTCGCTCCAAATCCGCGCTAAGTCGATTCCGGCGGCGCAAACAGCACCAGCAACTCCAACTCTTGGGCAATCTCATAAAACCGGTGCGTCTCCCGCGCCGGCATAAACAGCACATCCCCCGCGCCCACCGCGATATCGCGCTCCCCGCTCACAAACCGCGCCCGCCCGCGCACCACGTAGTAAATCTCTTCTTCCGTATGCGGCTGCTGCTCGTCCACCGCGCCCGCCGCCAACCGGTATACGCCCGCGCTCATCTGCCCCGTGCGCAGAAACTCAGAATACTTCTTCCCTGCCGCCCGCTGCTCGTCAAAGGAATACCGTTCCATACCTACAGCATTAACCGGCGATGCTCTTTCAAAATGCAGCGGTCCATCACAACTTTCACACCCGCCGCCCGCGCCTTCGCCGCCGCCGCTTCGTGGACCACATCCTCCTGCAGCCACAGGTACTTCACGCCCAGCCGCAGCGCCTCGTCCACAATCTCCGGCACAAACTCCGGCTGCCGGAAGACGTTCACAATATCCACCGGAAAGGGCACCTCGCCCAGCGTCCCATACGCCTTCTCGCCCAGCACTTCGGTCTCCGCCGGATTCACCGGGACAATGCGATACCCATGCTCCTGCATGTAGGCCGACACCCCGTGGCTCGGCCGCAACCGCTTGCTCGAAAGCCCCACAACGGCAATCGTCTTGCCTTCGCGGAGCATCTCGATCATGTCGGCGTCATTCGTCGCCATCGCTCACCTTCAGCTTCAGAATCCGGCAGAACTTCGCCACTTCCTTCGGCTCCAACGGACGGAACTCGCGCGGCCGCAACGGCCCCAATTCCAGGAACCCGATCCGCACCCGACGCAGCTTTTCCACCAGTACGCCGAACGAATTGAACATCATGCGAATCTGGTTCTGTCGGCCTTCAATCAACTGCACTTCGTACCACGGATTGATGGCGTGCTTCAGCTTCTTCAGCCCCGCCGGCGCCGTCTTCTTGCCGTTCAAATACACGCCGCGCCGGAACTGTTCTTCCTGCTCGAAAGTCAACGACGCGGTCACCTTCACCACGTACGTCTTCACCAGGTTCGATTTCGCCGCCATCACGGCCTTGGCGAACTCGCCGTCATTGGTCAGAAGAATCAGTCCCTCGGAGGCGTAGTCCAACCGCCCCACCGGATACACGCGCGTCTTGATGCCCTTCAACAGATCCGCCACCGTCGGCCGTCCCTCCGGGTCGTACATCGTCGTCACGCACCCAACGGGCTTGTTCATCGCAATGTACAGAAACTCCTGAGGCGGCCGCAGCAGTTTCCCGTCCACCTTGATGTGGTCCACGCCGAACTCGGCCTTGGTCCCCATCTCGGTCACAATCTTGCCGTTCACCGTCACGCGGCCCTCGGCGATCATTTGCTCCGCCTTCCGGCGGCTGGTCACGCCAGCGCTCGAAATGATCTTCTGTAAACGCTCCTGCATCGAACTTCTTTCTGTTAAGCCTCAGCGGCTGTGTCTGCTAACGGGGTCTCGGCCGGGGCTTCTTCGGGGGCCGCCGGCGTGGGTTCTGGTTCTGCTTCCGCCAATGGGGTCGGCTCCACGACGGCTACCGGTTCGGTCGCCTCGGCGGGCTGCGCGGCGGCTTCGGCCACCGACGCGGGGCCCTCGGCGTTCTCCGGCATCTCGTCTTCGCTGAACGCCAATCGGCGCAGCTCTTCAAATTCCTTCAACGTCGGCAGCTCGTTCACGTTCTTCAGCCCGAACTGCACCAGGAAGTCCTTCGTCGTCTTGTACAAAATCGGCTTGCCGATGACGCTCTTCCGCCCTGCCGTCGTGATCAGCTTCCGGTCCAGCAGCGTCTTCAACACACCGGCGCCCTGCACGCCGCGGATCTCCATGATCTCCGGCGCCGTAATCGGCTGCTTGTAGGCGATCACCGCCAGCGTCTCCAGCGCCGCGCCCGTCAGCTTGAACGATGGCTTCAGGTTCTTCACAAACTGGCGCACCGCTTCGTGGTGTTCCGGCTTGGTGGCCATCTTGAACCCGCCGGCGATCTCGCGAATCTGTAATCCGCTGTCGGGCCGCGAGAACTGTTCCACCAGTTCCGCCAACGCCACTTCCACACGTTCCTGCGGCTGCTGCAGCGCCAGCGCAATCTGCTTGGCCTCCAGTGGTTCGTCGGTGATGTAGATCACCGCCTGCAGAATGGCTTTCAGTTCAACGTCGTTGAACTCCATCGCCACAGGCTCTTCCTCTTCGCCGGACTCTTCGTTCTCGGCCTCGGGTTCGCCTGCGGCAGTCTCATCGGTTGCGCTCTCGTCGGCCGGCGCGGGTTCGCCTTCGGGTTCAGTGCTCTCGGGTTCGGCGCTCTCGGGCTCCGCAGCCACCGCTTCCTCCGTCGCCGGTCCCGTCGCCTCCGCGGCAATATCAGCGGGCGCACCCTCCGACACCATCTCTTCGTTCGCCGTCTCCGCCGCCGTCGGCGCAGCCTCGGGCTCCGCTGGCACAGCGGCCTCGTCCTTCGTCAACGGCTCTTCCACCGCCTCTTGCGGCGGCCGAATCTCTTCCGGTTCCATCGCTTACTTGTATTCCTCTTCCAGCCGCGTCACCGATTCACTGGTCGCATTCGCGGCGAATTCTTCAAAACCGGTATGGCGCGTCAACCCGATGTCGCCAAACGCTTCCTTCTGCACCAGCTTCACGGCCTGGTTCTTCACCATTTCCAGAATCGCCAGGAACAGCACAATCATTGCCGTCCGCGTCTTCTGCCGGTCAAACAGCTCGGTGGCCGAAATCGATTCGCCCTTCCGCGCATGCTGCAGCACCTTCCGTAACATGTGCATCATGTCCGGAACGGTCACGTCTTCCTTGTTGACTTCAAACTGCGGCCGCGTCTTCGCCCGGTCCAAAACCTTCTGCAGCGTCTGCACCAGGTCGAACAGCGTCACCGACAAGCCCGGATCGTCATCCTCACTCAGGAAGTCCTTCATCGCCGGGTTGGACCATGCCGCATCTTCCAGCAATCGCTTCTGCTGCAGCATCTCCGCGGCGTTTTTAAACCGCTCATGCTCCAACAGCCGGTCCACCAATTCCTGGCGCGGATCCTCCGTCGGATCCATCTTTTCCAGTTCCGGATCCCGCGGCAAAAGCACCTTCGACTTGATATGAATCAACGTCGCGGCCATATAGACAAACTCCGCGCCCAGTTCCATATCCAACTCCAGCGCCTTCTGCACGTACTCCAGATACTGGGACGTGATCTGCGCAATCGGGATGTTTTGGATATCAACCTGATGCTTACGGATCAGGTCCAGCAGGAGGTCGAGAGGACCTTCATACTGATCCAAATGGACATGGAGCGGGGACGACACTATCTCTCAGGGTACCACGCCGAATTGAAGAAAAATCAGGGTTTAGCCGCCGGCTTCTTCGTCCATTCGGTAATCCAGTCCAGGAAATTCTTGTGCCACACCACACTGTTTTGCGGCTTCAGAATCCAGTGCCCCTCATCGGGGAACAGCAGTAACTTGGACGGAACCTTCTTCATCTGCAACGCCGTGAACAGTTGCAACCCCTGCCCCACCGGCACCCGGTAATCCTGCTCACCGTGAATTACCAGCGTCGGCGTCTGGAACTCGCTCACAAAGTAGCTCGGAGACCATTTGGAATAGGACTCCGGGTTATCCCACGGCATGCCCTTGAACTCCCACATCGGGAACCAAACCTCTTCCGTCTCCCCCGCCATGCTTCGCAGGTCATACACACCCGCGTGGCTCACCAGCGCCTTGAACCGTGTCGAATGCCCCAGCAGCCAGTTCACCATGTAGCCGCCGTAGCTCCCGCCCGCCGCCGCAAACCGGTCGGCGTCGGCCCACGGCTGCGCCGCAATCCCGTCCACCGTCGCCATCAGGTCTTCGTAGACTTTCCCGCCCCAGTCGTTGTTGATGTCATCGGTGAACTTCTGCCCATACCCCGTCGAACCGCGCGGATTCGGCATCACCACCACAAACCCGGCCGCCGCGAAAATCTGCGGATTCCACCGGTAGCTCCACGATTCGTGCCACGCGCCCTGCGGCCCGCCGTGAATGAAGAACAGCACCGGATACTTCTGCTTGGCGTCAAACCCGGCCGGCTTCAGCACGAACGAATGAATGTTGGCGCCCTCCGCGCCCGTAGCCGTGAAATCTTCAAACGCCGTCAGCGCCACGCCGTTCAACACCGACTCGTTCATCCGCGTCAGCGGCTCCGGCTTGCTCGTCGGCGAATTCACCCGGTAGAGCTCCACCGGGCTCGCCCCCGTCTGCATCGTGTACAGCATCGTTTTGCCGTCCGGCGTCAACTGCACATCGTCGTAGGTGGCCGACCCCGACACAATCGATCGCGCCCCGCCCGTCCCATTGATCGCCAGCATCTGAATGCCCTGCCGCCCGCGATCTTCCACAGTAAAGAAAATCCGGGTCGAATCCGGCGACCAGTAGATGCTCTCCACATTCCGGTCCACCGATTCAGTCAAATCGCGCACCTGCCCGTCCTTGCGCTTAATCACAAACATCCGCCACCGGTCGCTCTCATAACCGGCCGTCTTCTGCCCGCGCCATGCCAGCCACTGCCCATCGGGCGAATACACCGGGCCCACATCGGCGCCCGCCGTCACGGTAATCTTCTGCGCCTCCCCGCCATCGGGCGAAACGGTCCACAACTCACTATTCGTCGATGTCGCCTGTTCCTTCTCGCCGTTCATCACATAGCAAACTTCCTTGCCATCGGGCGAAATCGCATACCCATCCTGCCCGCCCAGCGAAAAGCTCGGCACGTCAAACGCGCCCGGCGTCAGATCTTTTACTTCGCCGCCATCGACGGACGTCACAAACAGGTGGCTCTTGCGCCTCGATCCCCACTGGTTCCAATGCCGGTAGAGCAGGGAAGTGTACGTCCGCGCTTTGCTCTTGTTCTCGCTCTCTTCCTTCAGCGCCCGTGCATTACAGGCCTCATCGGCGCAGTCCGGATACACTTCGCTGGTAAACAGGAGCCGCTTCCCATCGGGGAACCACAATACGCCGCCGGCTTCCGTCGCCAGCTTCGTCACCTGCTTCGCCCGCGTGCCATCGGCGTTCATCACCCAAACGTGCGACGCCCCGCCGCGCGTCGAAACAAAGGCGATCTGCTTCGAATCCGGCGACCACCGCGGCCGGTCGTTCGACCCGTCGTTGGTAATCGCCATTGGCGTCCCGCCCGCCAGCGGGATCGTGTAAATCTGCGTCGCCTTCTTGTTCGCCGCCAGGTCCACGCTCTGCACTGCGAACGCCACCGTCTTGCCGTCGGGCGACAGTTGCGGCTCCGACACGCGCCGGATGCGCATCATCGTTTCGATATCAAGTCCTGGCGCGGCAACGAGCGGCGCCGCAAGCGAGAGGCAGATCAGCCAAAACCGCAGCATATTCCAATTGTAGATGACCGTTCACCCGCCAGAGTTTCTGAATCCACGCGATAATAGGAAACCGGCATTATGATTCGCTCATTCCAAGGCACCACGCCCCGTATCGCCTCCTCCGCCTGGGTCGATCCCGCCGCCACCGTCATCGGCGATGTCACAATCGGCGAACGCTCGAGCGTCTGGCCCAACGCCACCCTCCGCGGCGATGTTCACAAAATCACCATCGGCGACGAAACGAACATTCAGGACGGCTCCGTCCTCCACGTCGAAGAGCACCTGTTCGATCTCACCATCGGCAACCGCGTCACCGTCGGCCACCAGGTCTGCCTCCACGGCTGCGTCGTCGAAGATGATTGCCTGATCGGCATCGGAGCCATCGTTCTTAACGGGGCCAAAATCGGCCACGGCTCCGTCATCGCCGCCGGCGCGCTCGTCCCCGAGGGCATGGAAATCCCGCCCTTCTCCCTCGCCATGGGCGTCCCCGCCAAGGTCCGCCGCAGCGTCAGCCCCGAAGAGCAGGAACGCTTCCGCGTCAATGCCCAGCACTACGTCGAACTCCGCGAAAAATACCTGAACGATTCCTCCAGCTAAACCCATCATGAGCATTCGCGCCATCAAAGGCACCCGTGACATTCTTCCGCCCGCCTCGGCCGTGTGGAACGAAATTGAAGAAACCTCCCGCCGCGTCTTCCGCACCTTCAACGTGCACGAAATCCGCACGCCCATCTTCGAAGAGACCGCGCTCTTCTCCCGCGGCGTCGGCGAAGAAACCGACATCGTCTCGAAGGAAATGTACACCTTCGACGATCACGGCGACTCGCTCACCCTGCGGCCCGAAAACACCGCCAGCGTCATCCGCGCCTTCATCGAACACCGCATGGATCAGATCCCCGGCGTGAAGAAGCTCTTCTACATCGGGCCCATGTTCCGCCGCGAGCGTCCCCAAAAAGGGCGCTACCGCCAGTTCTCGCAAATCGGCGCCGAACTCATCGGGTCGGACTCGCCCACCGTCGACGCCGAAACCATCGAACTGGTCGACACTCTGCTGAAGGCCAACGGCGTCCACGGCGCCCGCCTGCTCATCAACTCCGTCGGCGACCCCGAGTCCCGTGCCCGCTACATCGCCCGCCTCAAGTCCGACCTCGAAAAATACATCGGCGAACTCTCCCCGGACTCCCAGCGCCGCGCCGTAACCAACCCCTTGCGCGTCCTGGACTCGAAGGACCCCCAAGACCAACCGATCGTGGAAAAACTCCCCAGCATCCACGAGTATTTGAACGAGGCGTGCACCGAGCACTTCGCCGCCGTCCGCCGCTACCTGGACGACCGCGGCATCGCCTATGAAGTGACGCCCCGCCTGGTGCGCGGCCTCGACTACTACACCCACACGACGTTCGAATTTCTTCACGGCGCCTTGGGCGCGCAAAACGCCATCTGCGGCGGCGGCCGCTACAATGGCCTGGCCGAATCGCTCGGCTCGAAAGTGCCCGCCCCTGGCATCGGCTTCTCCATCGGCGAGGATCGTCTTGTGATGGCAGTGGAAGAAGCCCGCGGCGGCATCCCAGCGTTGTCCCTCCCCCTCTTCATCGCCCCCATGACAGAAGCCGCCTTCCGCAAAGGTGCACTGATCGCCCGCGCTCTCCGCGCCCAAAACATCGCGGTAGAAGTCAACGCCCCGGCCAAAATGAAGCGCCTGATGGAGCTAGCCAACAAAGCCAACGCCCGCCATACGCTGCTGATCGGCGACGACGAACTCGCCAACGGCCGCTACGGCCTGAAGAACATGCAAACCGGCGACCAGCAGTCCGTAGCCGAAGCCGACCTCGCCACCCTCCTCACCGCCTAAGACAAATCCTGGGTGACTGTCACCCAGGATTTGTCCGAATCTAAACATTCGTCGACGGGTGCCGACCCACGCCCTCCGCTCCCGCTCACCGTCGCATCGAGAACCGAACGCGGCACGAATCGACAGGTCATCCGCTCCCATCGTGCCAATGGCTCGCCGCGCCGCCATCCTCTCCCGCGGCACCGCAACCCCTCGGCTGCAGGCGACACAAAACGTCCACGCCATCGGCTCCCGCGGGACCGTAACCCCAAGGCCGCGCCCGACGCGAATCCCCCCGCGCCATCCGCTCCCGCAGCACCGCAACCCCTCGGCTGCACGCGACACAAAAAGTGCACGCCATCGGCTCCCGCAGCACCGTCACCCCATGGCTGCGCCGACACGAATCCCCGCGCCATCCGCTCCCGCAGCACCGCAACCCCTCGGCTGCACGCGACACAAAAAGTTCGCGCCACCCGCTCCCGCAGCACAGTTACCCGTGGCCGCGCCCGACACGAATCCCCCGCGCCATCCGCTCCCGCAGCACCGTCACCCCTCGCCCCGCGCGCGATACGAATCCCCCACCAACCGTCCAACTGCCCTTCAAATAACCGGCGCTGCATAGCCCACACGGAGATACTCGATCGTTCTGCAACCCATCAAGCGCGTCTGCCCGCGCTGCAGTCTCACCCGCCCCACGCCCCCTCACACCCTTCACCACCCGCCTCGTCCAGCTCCACGAATCCCACCGCCGCACCATAAACACCCCGCACCGCGAACTCCCATCCACCGCGGCACTCCACGCAATCCCCCCATCCACCTCCGCCCCGCCTCCAAGGCCGTCTTCCCCTGTATCCAAAGCCGTTTGGCGAAGATCGAAAAACCCGCGACCCTCGCCCCAGCCAACGAAAACGCCCCCCAAGGACGGCTATAATGAGAAGATAGGCTTTCGCGGACTTTCCCCGCCAAATCCCGCTTCCTCGCACACCAAAACTAGTCATGCCAGAACAAGTACCTCTGGATTTCCTCGGAGATCTACGCCGCACCCACTCGTGCGGACAGCTGCGCGCCACCGACATCGGCCAGCGCGTGATTTTGATGGGATGGGTTCATCGCCGCCGCGATCTCGGCGGCGTGATCTTCATTCACCTGCGCGACCGCGACGGCGTCAGCCAGCTCGTCTTCCATGAAGACGAAAAGTTCGCCGCCTCCCACGAAAAGGCCGAACTGCTCCGCTCCGAGTACGTCATCGCCGTCGAGGGTCAGGTGAAGGGGCGCACCCCGGAAACTATCAATCCGAATATCCCCACCGGCGAAGTCGAAGTCGTCGTCGAAAAGATCTGGATCCTGAACGAGAGCCGCACGCCTCCGTTCCCGATGGAAGACAACGTCGACGTCAACGAGGACGCCCGCCTCAAGTACCGCTACGTCGATCTCCGCCGCCCGCGCATGCAGCGCAACATCAAGCTGCGCGCCAAGATGAGCCTCGCCGTCCGCGAAGTGCTCGACGGCCTCGGCTTCCTCGAAATTGAAACGCCGTTCCTCACGAAATCCACCCCCGAAGGCGCGCGCGACTTCCTCGTCCCCAGCCGCATGTACCCCGGCGAATTCTACGCCCTGCCCCAGTCGCCGCAGATCTTCAAGCAGCTGCTCATGGTCAGCGGCTTCGACAAGTACTTCCAGATCGTGCGCTGCTTCCGCGACGAAGATCTCCGCGCCGACCGTCAATACGAATTCACCCAGATCGACTTGGAGATGAGCTTCCCCCAACAGGAAACCATCGTCCAGACCATCGAACCGCTGCTCGAAAAAGTGTGCGAAGTGGCCGGCTTCAAAGTCACCGCGCCCTTCCCCCGCATGACCTACGCCCAGGCCATGCGCAGCTACGGCATCGACAAGCCGGACATACGCATCCCGCCGTTCTACTGCGTCGAGGACCTCTTTCCGGAAGATCCCAACTTCGCCACCCCCGGCCTCCCGCTGGTCGCGATTGTGATCCCCAACACCGGCGCCCCCTCCCGCAAGGAGCGCGACGACCTGAAGGCCTTCGGCCAGGAGCGCGGCCTGCGAGTGTTCGATGATGCCAAGCGCCTCGAACGCGACGCCCCAGAACCCATGGCTAAGGTGCGTGAACGCACCGGCGCCGGCGAAAACGATCTGCTCTTCCTCTGCGGCTGGCTCGGCGAGCCCAAGGGCCACCGCCCCGAAGAGACCGTCCTCCAGGCCGCCGGTCAGCTCCGCCTCTTCGCCGCCCAGAAGTTCAACGACCGTCACAAGCTGCTCGACCCCACCGACTTCCGTTTCTGCTGGGTGCTCGACTTCCCGATGTTCGAATGGAACGACGAAGACGAACGCTGGGTTGCCGCCCACCATCCCTTCACCTCGGTCCACGACGAGGACATCGACAAGCTCACGGCCGACCCGGCCCGCTGCCGCGCCAAGAGCTACGACATCGTGCTCAACGGCACCGAACTCGGCTCCGGGTCGATTCGTATCCACCGCCGCGACATCCAGTCGCAGGTGTTCAGCGCCCTCGGCCTGTCGCCGGAAGAAGCCCAAACCAAGTTCGGCTTCTTGCTCGAAGCGTTGGAATACGGCGCTCCGCCGCACGGCGGCATCGCGCTCGGCCTCGACCGTTTGGTCATGATCCTCGCCGGCGAAAAATCGCTCCGCGACGTCATTCCGTTCCCCAAGACCGCCAAGGGCACGGACCTCATGTGCGAAGCCCCCAGCGAAGTGCCCGACAAAAACCTCCGCGAGCTCAACATCCAAGTCCGCGCCAAACGCACCTAGGATTTTCCTGGGAGCCGGGCTACCGGATATATCCGCAATTAGAGAAAATCCCGATAGACGGCGAGCAACCACTCGCCGTCTTTCTTTTACATGACCGGGTTACCGGAATTCTCCTCACTTCGCCCCGCCCTCTGCTTCGCCGGCCCCCCCGCTGTCCTCATCCTTCTGGTTACCGGCCACATCCAGATCCCCCTCCTCATCGCCACCGCCATCACCCTAGCCACCTTCGCCGTCTGGCCCCGCCGCGCCTTGCAGCCAATCCACGCCGCCATCCTAATCGCCCTCCTCACCAACCCGATCGCGGCCATCGTCCCCACGTTCCTAACGAAACTCGACCCCCGCCCGCACACTCCCCTCGTCTATCTGCAGATCTACGCCAACATGACCGCCGACGTCTTCCTCTACGGCGGCGCCATCCTCATCGTCATATTCCCCCTCATTTGCCACTACTGGCTGACAACTCCCGCCCCGCCCCCGCGCCTATAGAAATATGCAAACCGAAGTCGTCCAAGTCATCCCCCAGGGCTATGAAAACCTGGCCTGCTCCTACGCCAAACCCGCCGCCTGGAAAACCGCCGACATCCCGCCCCAGCCCTTCGACAACGAGGGCCCCTACTTCTTCCTCCCCCTCGTCGCCGCCGTCTCCCCCGATGGCGCCGGAGCCTTTACCGTCGGCGCCCGCCCCGCCTACCCCGACGGCACCCTTATCCAATGGCTCGAACATTTGGCCGCCCACGACCACATCGCCATCGACAACCCCCGCCCCTTCGAAGCCGACGGCATGCGCGGCATCCTGTTCGACGGCCGCCAACCCGGCGACACCGCCGACTTTCTCATGCGCAACCTCTACATCGAAGACGGCGGCGTCCTCTATGCGATCGCCGGCATGGCCCTCGAACCCTATTTCGAAGCCATCGAGCCCTGGCTCTCCGCCATGACAACGTCCTTCCGCCCCGGCCAAATCAACGGCCCCACCGTCGCCCTCGACTAGGATTCCCCTGGGAGCCGGGCTACCGGGAAATTCCCTGATTTAGGCATTCCCCGGCCGCCCAACCACGAAAACTAATCAGCAACTTTCAACGACTGGTGCGACACCAACTGCCAGCCCTTGCCGCCCTTCACAAACACGTGCGTGTACTTCAAGTGGGCCTTCCCCGGCTTCCCATCGGTCACAAACTCAAAGTTCGCGTCGCCGTTGATCACCGCCGTCTGCCCATACACCCGGATCTTCAAATCGTTGATCTTCCCGGAAACATATTTCTGCTTGCCCGTCTGCAACGACTTCACTTAGCTCGCCTTCGAATCCATCACCCCGGTCGAATGCAAGTACATCAGATCGTCCGCCAGAACATGGTCCAGCTTCCGGAAATCGTTCTTCGTGATCCCCGTCAGCCACTCATTCTCCGCGGCCTTCACTTCATCGGCCACCGCGGCAAACACCGGCGCCGCCACCAGCAAACCCATCAGAAAAAGGAAATTTCGCATGACCACACAATGACACTAACCAAGCCACTTATCAAGGTACCGCTTGGCCGCCTGAATCCCCTCGAACTCCGTCATCCGGTTCCCCTCGTACTCAATCCCCACATACCCCTGATACCCCGCCGCCTCCACCGTCTTCATCAGCCGGTCCATATCCATCGACGTCTCTTTCAACTGCGCATCGAAATCGAAGCACTTGAACGACACGCCCCGCGCATGCGCCATCAACTTCCGCACCGCCTCATACCGGTCGATCTCCTTCGGGAAATTCCCGAAATCCGGCAGCGTCCCCAGGTTTTTCAACTTCGCCTGCTGCATCAGCCGCACCACCACATCCGGGTTCGACGAAATCCCCCCGTGGTTCTCAATGATCACGCTGATATTCCGCCCCGCGGCATACTCGCATAGCTTCGAAAAACTCTCCACGCACCGGCCAATAAAATCGTCGATCTCCGCCGCCGTCGCCGGCTGCTTCTCGCCCGGGTACATGTTCGTGCGAATCGCGTGCCCGCCCAGCTCCGCCGTAACGTCCACCCACTTGCGATGGTTATCCGCCGCCGCCATCCGCTGGGCCTTATCGGTGTGGCCCATGAAGCCCTCGCCGTCGCACATGATCAACACGGCCTTCGTGCCCGTCGCCGCCATGTTGCTCTTCAGCCGCCGCACATAGTCATGCGTCGGAGCCTCCCACAGCCCATTCACAAACTCCAGGCCCTCAATCCCGAACTGCTCCCGCGCAATCCGCGGAAAGTCCAGGTTGGTCATCAGCCGGCTCCGGATCGCCTTATGCAGCGACCACTCGGCCAGCGAGATCTTCATCTTCTTCGCCCCTCCGGCCTGTCCAAAAGCCAAAGCCTGTCCGAAATGCAAAGAAGGTATCGCGGCCCCAAGGCCGAAAAGTGTGCGACGGTCCATGCCTTATAGGCTACAGCGAAAGGAGCTGCGAAGGGTGATCGATCCAGAAATCCGGCCCCGCAGCCGTCATCTCTTCGTGGTTCCCATAGCCCCAACGTACCGCGCAAACGGTAACTCCCGCCGCGCGCCCGGCCACCACGTCGGCCGTCGAATCGCCCACAAACAAGACATCGGACGCCGCAACGCCCATCGCCTCCAACCCGCGATGAATCACGTCCGGCGCCGGCTTGGCCGGGAACCCATCGGTGCCCTGCACGTGTTCAAAATACGGCAGCATCCCGAACTGTTCCAACACCACGCGCGTCATCGCCGTGCCCTTCGTCGTCGCCGTGCCTTTCCGCCCCGGCAACGCCGACAGCGTCTCCACAACGCCCTCATACGTCCGCGTTCCCGAGTGGCCTTTGGCCGTATAAATCGCCCGGTACTGCAAGATCAAATCGTCAATCCCGGCCTGGTCTATGCCCGGAATGATATCGGTGAACAGCTCCGTCAAATGCTTCCCAATATAGGAACGGAGCAGAGAAACCGGTTGCGCCGGATACCCGTTTCGGTCCAATGTTTCCAGGACCGAACTCGTGATATCCGGCGCAGAATCCGTCAACGTCCCATCGACGTCGAAAAGATAAACCGGGAAAAACAGAGCCATTACGCCGGTTGCGGACCTTCCGTCAACGGCGGAATACGCAACCCGCCATCAGGCCGAACCGACATCGGCGTCGCCGCCGGCTTGTCGTCGTCGGACTTGGTTTTCCGCACCGCCGCCAGGCTCTCGCCGCGAATCAACTGCTGCACTTCCGCGCCATCCAGAACTTCCCGTTCCAGCAGTGCTTCGGCAATGCGGATCAACGCATCGTTGTGCTGCTCGATGATCACCCGAGCCCGCTTGTAACCCTCATCTACGAACCGGTGCACAGCCTCGTCAATCCGGATCGCTGTGGCTTCCGAATAGTCGCGGTGCTGCGAGATCTCCCGGCCCAGGAAGATCTGTTCTTCCTTTTTGCCGTAGCTCATCGGCCCCATGTCGCTCATGCCCCATTCGCAGACCATCTTGCGTGCCATGTCGGTGGCCCGCTCAATGTCGTTGCCCGCGCCGGTGGTGATGTGGTGCATGAAGATCTCCTCGGCAATGCGGCCGGCCATCAAAATGGCAAGCTGCGATTCCAGGAAGTCCTTGTGGTAGGAGTGCTTATCGTCGATCGGCAACTGCATCGTCAAGCCCAGCGCCATGCCGCGCGGGATGATCGTCACCTTGTGCAACGGATCGGCATGCGGAATCAAAACCGCCACCAACGCGTGCCCGGCCTCATGATACGCCGTGTTCTTCTTCTCTTCGTCGGTCAGCATCATGGACTTGCGTTCCGTGCCCATGATGACCTTGTCCTTGGCATGTTCGAAGTCGTACATCGTCACGACTTTGCGATTCTGCCGTGCCGCAATGAGAGCCGCTTCATTGACGAGATTCGCCAAATCCGCACCGGCAAAACCGGGTGTCCCACGAGCCAGCACGCTCAAATCCACATCGTCCGACAACGGCACTTTCTTCGTGTGAACCCGCAGAATCTGCTCGCGGCCCTTCACATCGGGACGGCCCACAACTACGCGCCGGTCGAAGCGGCCCGGGCGTAACAACGCTGGATCCAACACGTCCGGACGGTTCGTCGCCGCCACCAGAATCACGCCTTCGTTGGACTCAAACCCGTCCATCTCCACCAGCAACTGATTCAGCGTCTGCTCGCGTTCATCGTGTCCGCCGCCCAGGCCCGCGCCACGATGGCGGCCCACAGCGTCGATTTCGTCGATGAAGATGATACAAGGCGCATTCTTCTTGCCCTGTTCAAACAGATCGCGCACACGGCTGGCGCCCACGCCGACAAACATTTCCACGAAGTCGGAACCCGAAATCGAGAAAAACGGCACATTCGCTTCGCCCGCGATCGCCCGCGCCAACAGCGTCTTACCAGTACCAGGAGGCCCGACGAGCAGTACGCCCTTCGGAATCCGTCCGCCCAGTTTCTGGAACTTCTGCGGCTCGCGCAAAAACTCAATGATTTCCTGCAGCTCTTCCTTGGCTTCATCCACGCCCGCAACGTCTTTAAACGTCACTTTTTTCTGCTGCGACGAATGCAGCCTGGCTCGACTCTTGCCGAAGCTCAGGGCTTTGTTCCCCCCGCTCTGCATCTGGCGGATCATGAAGAAATACAGCGCCAGCAACAGGATAAAGGGAATGGAGTTGATGATCAACGAGATCATGTTGGCGTTGGACGCCTCTTTGATTTCCACGTTGACGTTCTTGTCCCGCAACATCTTGTAGACGTCGGGGTAATTGTTCGGGATCAGCGTCCGAAGGGTGCCCTCACCTTCGTCGACGAAGTCGCCTTTGACCTCATTGGCCGTAATCTGAACTTTCTTGATCTTGCCAGCTTCCACCGCCGTCAGGAACTGGGAGAACGTGAGCGGCTGCTCCACCTTCTTGTTCCCCGGCTTCACAACCGTGTACAGGATGATGACCAAACATACGATCACCAGCCAGAAGATCAATTTGTTGACATTCGATGACATTGCTTCCTCAATCTATGAGACGCCCGGACCGGCCTGCGTGATACATCAATTCAGAAAATCTCTCACAACACCAGTCATTTAGAGGATACCGTATCGCAGCGCACCTGGAGGCGAATCCGTGTCCCGGGCCCCGCCGCCGCTCTCGCGGCCGCTCCAAAGCGATATATCCAAACGATCCCGTCACTATCTGTAATCATCGGCCAATAATGCCGGTCCCATGAGGGTACTCGTTCCCGCGCCAGCATTTCTTTCACCGGCCGGTCTTCCGCACGCCCCACAGCCTGAAACCGATCCCCGGCCCTCCATCCTCGTAAACGCAACGGAGGCCGCAATCGTTCCCAATCCAGCGCTATAGCTTCCTCTCCAGTATACCCCTCCATCCCTACGAGATTTACCCGTACTAGCCGTTCTCCTACCCCTGCCTCTTCTTCCCCCCGCGCCCCGTCCTCCCCACCAATCCGCACCCAGTCCAACGACCGCTCCACCCGCCCTCCCGGCACCTCCACCGCTCCCTCTCCGCTCGCGCTCATCACTAACCCCATCACCCGCTCCACATGCCCCTGGTCCAACCGCCGCAGGCTCCCAAATACCCGCTCCAGTCCCATCCGTACCACCCGTACCAACAACGCCCGGTGCAACCCTGCCAACGCCCCTACCTCCAAAACCAATCCCCCCCGTACCCACCGTTCGTTCCCGTCCAACACCGCACCCGCCGTCTCCCGCCAATACGCCTCATCCACACCGGCCATCTCCGCCACCCGCCCCAACGCCGCCTCGCAGTTCGCGTCCATCTCCCGCATCACCGGCATCACCCGCGCCCGTACCCGGTTCCGCAAAAACGCATCGGTCCCGTTCGACGCATCCTCTCGCCACGACAATCCCCGCTCCCCCAGCCACGCCCGGATCTCATCCCGTCTAACCCCCAACAGCGGCCGGACTAACCCCTCCGCCGTTACCGGCAACACCCCGCGCAGCCCGGTCGTCCCCGCGCCCCGTAACAGCCGCATGACGACCGTCTCCGCCTGGTCCGACGCCGTATGCCCCGTTGCCACCCGGTCCATCCCCGACCGGGCAAAAAACGCCAACCGCTCCCGCCGGCAGAACTGTTCCAGATTCCCCGACGCCTCCCCCATCCGATACGACAAAAACGGCACACCCAGCTCCGCCGCCAACCCCCGCACAAATTCACAATCCCCGTCCGACTCCGCCCCCCGCAACCCATGATTCACATGCAGCACCGTCAACGCCGCCCCGCCCCGCGCCACCAGATAATGCAACAAAAATACCGAGTCCGCCCCGCCCGAAACCGCCACGCCAAGCCGTGTTCCCGGGGGGATCATGTTATAACGAAAGATCGTGTTCTCGATTCGTTCGAGCACTGCAATCATTGTAGAGGAGACCTTACCTGTGAACGTCACCGACCGCGCCGCTCGTGTGAAATTGTTGCTGATGGATGTCGACGGTGTCATGACCGACGGCACCCTCTGGAACGTCCCCGACGGCCAGGGCGGCTTCGCCGAAACCAAGGGCTTCGATTCCCAGGACGGCATCGCCCTCCAATGGCTCAGCTGGAACGGCATCAAGACCGGCGTGATCAGCGGCCGCGTCTCCCCCGCCACCGAGATCCGCGCCAAGCAGTGCAAAATGTCCTACATCTACCAGGGCCACATCGAAAAGGTGCCGATTCTCGAAGAGATCATGGCGGACGCGAAGGTCTCCGCCGACGAAATCGGCTACATCGGTGACGATCTCACCGACGTCGTCATCTTCCGCCGTGTCGGACTCGCCATCTCCGTCAACAACGCCCGCCCCGAAGTGAAAGGTGCCGCCCACATCGTCACCGAAGCCAAAGGCGGCCAGGGAGCCGTTCGCGAAGTCGTCGAAATGATCCTCCAGGCCCAAGGCCTCTGGGACCAGATCCTCACCAAATACGAGGTCAAGTAGCCGTGCTCGACGAGACCAGCGAACGCACGGCATTTGAAGTCGTTGGCGACGCCGGTCCCGGGTTTCTCGCCCAACTCACCGGTGTCATCGCCCGCCGCGGCGGTGACATCACCAGCGTCCAGATCATGGAGTCCCGCCCCAACTCCCGGACCTATTTCGAAGTCGAAATCATGGGCAACTCCGCCGGCATGCTCGATGAGCTCCGCACCCTCCCTATCGTCCACGAAGTCCGCATGGTCAACTCCATGCAGAAGATCTACGGCAAGCGCATCATCATCATGGGTGGCGGCGCCCAGGTCGGCCAGGTCGCCATTGGCGCCATCTCCGAAGCCGACCGCCACAATATCCGTGGCGAGCATATCTCCATCGATACCATCCCCCTCGTCGGCGAATCCGCTCTGGCCGAAGCCGTCCGCGCCGTTGCCCGCCTGCCCCGCGCCAAAGCGCTCGTCCTCGCCGGTTCCCTCATGGGAGGCGAAATCGAACAGGCCGTCCGCGACGTGCGCGAACAAGGCCTGCTCGTTGTTAGCCTCAACATGGCCGGCAGCGTGCCCGAAGCAGCCGACCTCGTAGTCACCGATCCCGTTCAAGCCGGCGTCATGACCGTCATGGCCATCGCCGACACCGCCAAGTTCACAATCGATAAGCTCAAGCGCCGCGTGTTCTAACCGCCAGCGAATACTCCCGCACCGTCTCCCCAGCCACCTTCAGCCGCACCCAATACTGCCCCGCGCGCAGCCCCGGCGCATACTTCAGAACGACTTTCTCCCCCTCGGTCAGGGCAGGGAACTCGGCCAACACCGCGCCATCGGCCGTCACAATCTGTGTCGTCGCCCCGGGCAACGACAACCCGCGCGCGTCCAGCCGCAACTCCAAGCTGAACCCTTCCATCGCCACCGGTCCGGCCAGGTCCCCGCGCATCGTCGCCAGTTCCACCTGCTGCCATTCCCCAGGCGTCGCCGCCCGCCACGGTTGCCAAACCAATACAGCCAGTAAAACCACAAACGCCCCGGCCAGCGCCGGAGCAGGCATCGGCAGCCAATCCAGTTGGAAGAAACGCTTCCACGCGGGTTCTTGAACCGGCGCAATCGCCACGTTCCTCGCCGCCTCCCGCATCAGCGCGACGTACTCCGTCGCCTCATCCAGCCGCTCCTGGCACGGAGCGCAGACGAGGATATGCTCCTCCACCTCGCCCAGCTCCGGCTCGTCCAGCCGGCCCAGCGCGTACAGTTCGAGCGTCTCTTCTTCGGGATGCGCCTTCCGCGGTTCGGCCATGCGCAACTCCTCAATCTGAATTTGTTTGAGCTTCCTGTTCATTGTAAGGGGCAGTCCTTTGCCTTCACTAAAGTAGTGTCAAACGCCGGCACTTTTTCTCAAAAAATTGTTTTCAGTTGTATTCGTTTTCTCTAGCTTCCGCTTCCCGATCTCCGCAAACCGCTGCTTCGCCCTCGATTTCAACAGCCGGAACTGCGTGTCGTTCAACCCCATCTCCCGGCAAATCTGTTCCTGCGACTGCTCATACAGGTAAAACCGCGTCAATATTTCACGGTCCCGCCGTGAAATCGTATGCAGTACCTGCTCCATAATCTCCACCCGCTGCCGCCGCTCGGCGTCTTTTTCCGGATCCGCCCGCTCATCGGCCGTCGCGTAGCCGTCCTCCAGGTCCGTCCGCTCCCGCCGTTCTTCCACCAGCCGGTCAATGTGGGTCGCCACCAGCCGTCGCACCACCGTCCGCACGAAGCCCATCAACCGCTCCGGCTCCCGCAACTCCCCACGCTGGATCGCCCCCAGCACTACCAGAAACGTATCGTGCACTTTGTCTTCGATCTCTTGCGCACCCAACTGCCGCGACAGGTAATACCGCACGCCTCGGCCGAACGTTGTATACAACCGCGACATCGCATCCTGGTCGCCAGCCCGGATACTCTCCACCAGTTCAGTCCACTCCGCCGCCGCCTCACCCGGTATATCCGGGTCCGGCTGCGCGTCTGGAATGATCTCTTCAGGAATCGTTAGCATCGTTCACCTTCTCGCCAGCAATACATGCCCGGCCCAACTTCTCGGTTCCGCACTACTTCCGCCGGCACGCAGGCAAGCCATTTGCGCCTGCCGTAATGCCGCCGCCGCTGGCAACGCCGATTCCCCGTCTCCCGTCGCCAGCCGTTCATAGAACTCCTCAAAAAATGCAGTCGACTCATCCGCCACCGGCCACAGCGTCGCCACCACCTGCCGCGCCCCACCCGTCAACCATGCTCTGGTCAACCCCAACAGCCCCGCCCCCCGCGCCGTCTCCCCGCCCGTCGAATGGCATGCGCTCATTACCACCAGCTCCGTCCGCAACGGCAGCGCCGCGATGTCCTCGGCCGCCAGCAGCCCCGGGCTCCCATCGGCCCGCAGCGAAAGCGCCAGCCGCGGACGTGCCCGGTCATCGGCCGGTGTCACCGTATGCGTCGCCAGATGGATGATTCCCGGTTGCCATTCTCCCAGCCTCGCCAGCACCGCTTCCTCCCCGCTCTCGGCCCCCAGATGCACCGCCGTCTCATATCCCTTACTCTTCCAGATTCCCCGCGCCGCCTCCGCCTCCCGTCGCGTGCCCGGCAGCCGCGGCAACGCCGTCACCGCCGTCCCCGCATGCACCTGCCGCTGCCAGCGCCACCCCGTCTTCCGCCTCTCATCGGCGGCGTTAAAGATCGGATCGGCCACCGCCAGAAACCGTCGCGAACGCCCCGGCCCCGCTTCCCGCCGCAACGCGTTCGGCACCAGCCGCAACTCCAGCTTCTCCACCAAATACGCCCCGCCCCCAGCCGGCAACGCCGCGAACGGCACCCCGAACAACCCCTCATCGGCCACCACGTCCCACCGTTTGGCCCGCAAACACTCTGCCTTCAGCCCACCCAGCAGCGTCCCCATCAGCCGCTCGCCGGCTTCCCCCATTTCCCTTCGGTTCTCCGCCACCGCCGTCCGGAACGCCTCCGCTTCGCGCACGACCTGCGCCCGCCCCGGCAACATCGCCACCCGCAACCCGCTCTTGCTCCACGCCCACAGCCACGAGGTCTCCTCGTCCAGCCAGTACGTCAACACCATCTCGCCGTCTCCCGGCGCCTCCAGCCGCCCCGCCGTATCCGCGTACCCTTCCCCCGCCACCGACTCCTCTTCCAGAATCGCCGCCCGCACAATCCGCAACTCCTCCGCCGCCCCGCCGTCTCCCCCCAACCACCGTCCCTCCAACCGCCGCGCCTTGGCATAGAGAGCCTCCCGCGCCTGTGCCCCCTCGCCGCTCTTCTCCATACTCCACGCCCGCGTCGTCTGGATCAGCGTGAACATCTCCGCCGACAGGTTTGCCTCCGGCCTCTCCCGGTACAATCGCGCCGCCGTTCGCAAATACCCGTCGAACAACTCCTGCAGTCGCCTCTCTGCCCCCAGTCGCAGTCGCTCCGACGGCGGCATCGCCCCGCGCCACCGCCGCGCCCATTCCAGCGCCTCCCGGTAGCTCCCCAACGCCTCCCGCAATCGCCCCTCGCCGGCATACACATGACCCTGCTCGGCCACCACCGTCCACTCCGCCACAGGCATCTTCTGCCCCGCCGCCAGCGATGCGCGCAACCGGTCCATCCACACCCGCGCCACGGAATACTGTCCCTTTTTCCGGTACAGCCGCCCCAGCTTTCCTACCGTTAATACCCGCCGCCCATCCTTTCCCGCCACTCGCTTCCACCACGCCCGCGATAACAGCTCCTCGGCCTCCGCCAGACGGTCCGCCTCCACCGCCTCATTCCCCCACAAATCCAATACCTCCGCCTCTTGCGATAACGCCCGCGCCGGTGTCTCCACTGTCCCCGCCACACGCAAAGCCTCCCGGAACATCGGCTCGGCCGCCCCCAGCCCCCGCGTCTTCGATATCGCTCTCCCAAAACTCAGCAGAATCGTCACCCGCACCTCCGGATCCTGCGCGCCCGCCTCCATCCCCGCTCCCCGCACCGCCGCCATCGTCGCCGCTTCGTTATCCCCGGCTTGTATATAAAGGTTCGCCAGGTTCGCCTCCACCGTCTGCATCGTCGACAGGTCTTTCGCCCGGCCCGCCGCCTCCCGCGCCGACAGCAAATATTGAATCGCCCCCCGGTTGTCTCTCTGTAAGAGGTACGCCGTGCTCAGATTCGCCAGAAATCGCCCTTGCGAGATGGCGTCCCCAGCCTTCTCCGCCTCATCGGCTCCCCTTCGCAACGAAGTAACTGCCGTCTTGTAGTCCCCTCGCTGCAACGCCAACAGGCCCCCGGCTCGGTACTGCCGAAACCGGTCGCTTTTCCATACCACCTCAGGGTCCTCGGAACGCAAAGACCGCCATTGGCTGCAACCAGCCAATGCTACGAACCCCGCGATAGCCACATACAGACGCATGCCAAGACTTCCCTCACTGACAACATGAAGAAGGGCGCGGTGGCTGGCGTCCTAGGAGTCCTCCAAACTGGGGGTACTCCTAGGATCATACCAGACTTATTGCTTAGTGCAACCCCGGAAGTATGGGCTTACATTTGTCTTGCGACTGTGAGCGCAAGAGGTTTATTTAGCTACACATAGGTTCACAGTCCGGGAATAATGACAACGATAATCGTTTCCATTTGGCCCCCGGATCTCAGTGGCTCGGTGCCACCTCGATCCAAAAGTACCGCATGGCCTAGTACTACTTTAGGGGTGGATTTTTCCATGTTCTAGAAAATAAAGGAAATATAAATTTTATTTTCTTGTGACTGACTTTTTCAAGCCCCTAAAAATCAACGGTTTAGCCTGCTGCAATGGATTGAACTCGCATTTGAATCTGTGTCATTTGCGGAAATTCAGGGTAAATCCATGCTGCTTCCGCCCGGACCCGTACTGGACACCTCATCGGAGGGCTATCCTCACCCCATTCGTGGCTACCCCGTCGGCGAACAACACCATATCTAACTCTCCACGCCCCCCATTCTCCCTAGGAATTCTTATATTCGCCTGATCCAACCCCGGAACTCCCGGCTGCGCCCCTGTAAATAAAATTTCCGCAGGCCGCCCATCCACCGTCGCCGTTACCAATTTCGCCCCCCTCCAGCCTGTCCCGAATAACGTCACAATCAACGAATCGCCCGCCGCCCCCACATCCATCGGCACCGTCACACACCCGCTCGCCCCGCAACTAAACACCGTCTGGTCTTCCACCGTCCCATCGGCCCGGTACAACGCCCCATACGCCGCCGGAGCCCCCGTCCCCGCTCCATTCGCCGTAAACACCCCCGGCGCCGCCGCCGCGACGGTCAACTCTCCGCTCGCCACCTCCACTCCATCCACTGTCACGAAAACCGTCCGCGTCCCCACCGCCGTCTCCGCTGGCAGGTACACGTTCAACTGTCCTGTCCCCGCATACGTCAATCCCGCCCGCACCCGTCCCGCCGCGTCTCGCGTCTCCACCGAAACTCCTCCCAACAACAACGGCCACGGCACCTCTCCCGCCGCCGTCCCACTGACCCGCGTCAACCCCGGCACGCTCAACACCGCCAGCGAATCCGGCGCCACCGCCCGCCGATACGATGCCGCCGACGCTCCCGCCACCGTCCCGCCCTTCACCAAATACTCCACCTCCTCCGACGTCGACGGCAAAAAGTTCGTACCCTCATACGCCAACCGCACCTTAATCCGCCCTAGCGGCATCGAAGGCGGAATCGCCAACTGCGCCACCCCCGCGTTCACCAGCCCCTGCGCCACCACCGCCCCGTTCACCGACAGCCGCACAATCCCCTCATTCGCCAACACCAGCGGCCCCGTCACCGCCGCGTTCAGCCGCAACCCCTGCGTGTAGGAAACCTCCGCCGGCGGCGCCTGAAACCGCACAAAGCTCGTCGATGCCGCCACCGACACCCGCACCGCCGCCGAAGTCGAAGCCGTATATGTCGACGTCCCCACAAACCGCGCCGACAAATCCCGCGTCCCCGCCGGCAACGTCAACTCCAGTCGCGAGTTCGCCAACTCCACCGTCCCCGTCGCCACCGCCGGCGCCGTCAGTGTCTGCAACACCGTCCCCCCATCCAGCAACTGTACCGACGCCCCCGCCAGCGGCACCGCCGTCGGCTGCAATGTCGCCAACTGCACCCGAATCGTCACCTGCACCTTCTGCCCATACGCCGATGTCGCCGGCGTCACCTCTAGTGTCGTAACGGTAGCCGTCGCCTGCCCGTTGATCAACCAAACACCATTCCCGCCCACCCCCGGCGCAACCACCACCAGGTCCACCCGTCCATCCCCATCCACGTCGCCCGTCCCAAACGCCCCGGTCGCCACCGGCGGCGCCCCCGGCGGCAACGGCACATTCAACGTCCCATCGGCGTTGCTCGAAATCACCAGCATCCCCGCCGCCGTCGAAGCAATCACCTCCGCAAACCCGTCCCCATTCAAATCGGCCGTCCGCAACACCGCCCCCCGCGCCACAAACGGCAGCGTCGTCAGTGTCCCCAAATACGCCGCCGCATCATTCCTTCCAAATCCATAGGTAATGGTTCCCGTCTGCGGATCGGTCAGCAACACGTCCATCCGCCCGTCCCGGTTTAAGTCCACGGCCACAAGATCGCTCACCGCCACCCCGACGGCCCGCGTCTGCGTCGTCTGGAAAATCGCGGTCGCCGAACTCAACAAAAGCGTCAAGACCCCCGTCCGGCTTACCACCGCCGCGTCCAGCATCCCGTCGCCATTCCAATCGGCCACGGCCAAAGCCGAAGGCACCGGCACGCTCGACGTCGGCCCCGCCGCGAACGTCCCGCCACCGCTGTTCAGCATCGTGACAACCAACCCGTCAAAGGCCCGCAGCATCATCACATCCAGTCGCCCGTCTTTGTCGAAGTCCCCCGTCACCATCCGCGACGGCGTCCCCGCCACGCTCGAACACAACGGCGCCGCAAATCCGCCCGCGCCATTGCCGCCATACAAACACAGCCGCGCCCCGCCCACCGTAATGGTCAACGCAACAAGGTCCGGATTCGCGTCCCCCGTAAACTCCCCGGCCGTCAGCTCGACGACGTTCCCATCCAGCGCCATCTCATTCAACCCGCCCGGCAGCCCGCCCCGTGTCCCCAGCACAACGCCAACGGTAGAAACCTGCGTCCCCGCCAACGGCGGAATCCCCAGATTCGCGCTCGCAACATCAGCCACCCCGTCGCGATTGAAGTCGGCCGTCGTCACCGCCACCGCCGGCAACGACTGCCGCGTCAGCGTCAACGAAACCGGCGATTGAAACGTGTACGCACCCAACGGCACGATGGCTAGCAAGAACGAGAGAATCCGCATGTCTGTCCCATAATACAGGCCCTCCGCAACAGGGATTTAATGACGTCTTGTCCCCCGGCCCGGCTTGCCCGCCGAAGCCCGCAGTGCGAAGGTGTGCTTGGCTCCGGACCGCCCGCTCCCCCTTCCAACCCGAAAGACCCCACCCGGCTTGCCCGCCGAAGCCCGCAGGGCGAAGGTGGGTGCCTGGCACCAAGGAAGCGCGGAGCGAGGAGCAGAGCGGCGAGGAAGAAAAGCGAAACGCCGCAATAGAACCAGCCCCCCCTACTCCTTCAAATACCCGTAATACAGCCCCATGTAATAAGGCAGCAGATACGAAGCCCCGCTCGCCAGTTCCTGCCCGTTCGTGCCCTGGTCCAGCCGCCACGGGTCGTGGTTCCAGTGGTTCACATACCGCTCGTCAATCGGCAGCACCCGCCCATTCATCCGCGCCCCGCGTCCATTCCCCCGCGGCAGCAGCCGTATATCCTTCCGGTGGCTGTTGGTCATTCGCCAACTCACCCGGTCCAGCGGAAACCGCCGCAGCGTATCAAGCGACTCCTCCTGCCACGGCCCATCCAGCGTCAACTGGTCCACCGAGTGCGAATCCTGATAGGAAAGCCCCTTCAACACCGCCGCCGCCAGATAGTTGAACACCGGATTCAACTCCGGCTCCTCCGTCTCCCACCGCCGCCGCAGCGTCACCCCATAGGCGGCGCGCAACACCGGATCGGTCTCATACTTCACCAGGTTGTGCAGCATCATCAGCGCCATCTCGTCATCGCTCTGGTTCCCGCCGCCCGCGCCCAGATGATGCTTGTTCATCATCGTGTTCACCGCGTACCCATGCTTCTCAATCAGCAGCTTTGCCGCCCGCGCATACTTCGCATCCCCGGTCACATGCTCGGCCGTTTTCAAATAGGCCAGAATACTGAACGAATCCAGCGGCCGGTCGTCCGCCCACCGCAAATCAAAATTCAAAGCCTCCGGATTAAACGCCCCCCAGCGAGTCACTTTCCCGTCATGGTCCACCAGCTGAAAATTGTGGTCGATGATGTGATCGGTCAACGCCGCGATGTGCTCCCGCACCCGTGCCTCCTCCGCGGCATCCCCCTTCGCCACCAGATCAAAATAGACCGCATAAAAGAAGTAGTGCCCGTCCAGTTCATCGGAAGAAGTATCGGCCTTCCAGTACCATTTCCCATCGGCGCTCAACGGCCACCGCGGATCCATGATCTTCCACATCCTGTCCCGCGTCGCCTGAAACACGCGGTCCTTCGCCGGCGTATACTGCGTCGCATTCGGATTGCCCGCCGACGCCGGCAACACCGTCCGCGCTATATACCCCTTCGGCGCCGGCGGCGTCCCGCCCTGCGTCACCGTCCACAAAAACCGCATCGCGTCATACGCCTTCTTCGCCCGCTTCTTCGCCAGAGGGTCTTTCGTAGCCGCATACGCGTAGCACTCGCCCGCGCCGTACATCGACGTCCACAGCCCGTCGTTGTCGGAGTCGTGCTGCGTCCACTTCGATTTGTCCCCCGGCTTGTCCAGCCGTACTTCGAGGACATACTCATACTCCGTACGCCGGTGCCGCAAGTCGATCTCGTCTTCAAAAAACTTCGCCTTCTGCGCCAGCGTCATCGGCACGGATTTAATCTTCCCCACGCCCTTCGGCGTCGCAAACCACGCGGTGTTGTCGGAGTCCACTACGACTGCCGAGACGTAGTCATCCGGCAGCCACCGCCGTCCCTGCCGGTACTCCCAGGTCTTGCCGTCGAAGTGAATCGCCCCGCGCGTAGTCCCCAGCCAGACGCTCCCATCCGGCGCCGGCGCAAGCGCGGTGCACTCATCCCAAGGCAACCCATCCTCAGTCGAATACAACGACCACACCGAACCGTCCCTAACCCCTACCCCCTGCGGCGAGCAGAACCACAGCCGCCCCCGCGAGTCATACGCGGCGCCCTTCACATCCACCGGCGCCCAACTCCGCGCCCCCGCCCGGGGCAGCACGCGCGAGCCATTCTCAAACAGTCCATCGGCCCGCGCCTCCAGCTCCGCCGTCCGCGCGGTCGAAGCCGGCATCGACCCACCCATCTCGGCCACCTGCTGCCGGAACCCCTGTCCCCAAGCCACCAACGCCGTAAGTAGAAATAGTCCGAAATACACGATCACTCCCTATCCACGAAAGCCGCTTCTCAATACTTCACGATATCCCACGCCATTTCTGTCCATCAATGCCATCCCCCCCCACCCGATACCTCTTTCATCCCCCCCTCAACCCACAACCTCCCCCCCCCAATACCTCTTTCATCCCCCCCAACCCACAACGCCCCACGGGGACACTCTGATCCCCCGTCCGGCAAATCACCCCCGTCCGAGACGAAGAGTGTCCCCCGACGCGATACAACCCGCATCCCCCCCCACACCGCCCCTACTCCATCGCCAACAACGCCGCCATCGTCTCCATCCCGGCCCACAAATTCTCCAACCGCAAATTCTCGTTATGCGAATGCTGATTGTTATCGTGATTCGCAATCGGAACAATAATCAACGGCCGCGCCAAAATCTCTTCAAACACCGCCATCGGCAAACTCCCGCCCATCGTCGGAATCTTCACCACCGGCCCCCGTGCCCCCTCCACCGCCGCAATCACTTTTTTCGAAATCGGCAGATCCATCGACGTCCGCACCGCGTTATACCCGCCCTCGCTCGAAATGCGAGCCACCTTCGGATACGCCCGCAACGTCGCCGCGTCCGGCTCTTTCGTCACCACGTGATACCCCCGCCCCCGCACATGCTCCACCACCCGCTCCAACGCCACTTTCAAGTCAATCCCCTTCACCAGCCGGATATCGAAACTCGCCGTCGCCGTCGACGGCACCACATTCCGCGCCGCCTTTCCCACCGCCGCGCTCGACAGCCCACGCAGGTTCAACACCGGCCGGTTTACCAGCATCTCAATCCTCTCCCCATTCCCCAGCGTCCGTCCCAACGCCAACTCCCCCGCCCACTCGCCCGACACATCCGGCGCCGCCGCCACCGCCGCGATCTCACTCGCCGACAGCGGCACCAGCCCCTTCTCAAACCCCTCAATCAACACCAGTCCCTCATCGTTCCGCATCGACGCGGCCAACCCCACCAGCATCTGCGCCGGATTCGGCGCCCAATTCCCGTAATGCCCGCTATGCAACTCCCGGTCGGCCCCATAGACGGTCAAATCAAAACCCACAACCCCGCGCGCACCAAACACAATCTGGTCCCGCCGGCTCGCATGTTGCGGCCCGTCGCAAAACAGCCACACATCGGCGCCCAGCAGCTCTTTATTCCGCACCAGAATCTCGCGCACATGCGGCGAACTCATCTCCTCTTCCCCATCGAAGAAGAACTTGATATTCGACTTTGGCGCCACCCCCGCCGCCTTCATCGCATCGATCGCCGCCAGCATCGCCTGAATCGGCGCCTTGTCATCGGACGCCGACCGCGCATAGATCCGCCCATCAACAATCTTCGGTTTCCAAGGCTCGGTCACCGTCCACTTCGCCATGTCCACCGGCTGCCCATCGTAGTGCGCGTAGAACATAATCGTCTGCGTCGCCCCCGGCGTCTTCCATTCCGCGAACACAGCCGGCGGAGCCTTCTCCACCGTCAACCTCCGCGCCGCGATCCCCCGCTTCGCAAAGGCTGCCACAATCCAATCGGCGTTCTTCCCAATGAACGGCCGCTCAATATCCCGAGCGACATTGGGAATCGACAAAAACTCGAAATACTCGGCAAGTATCTCTTTCTCATGCGCGGCCCGCCACTGTCGCGCCGCCTCCCCCGGCGTCGTCGCCGCCAGCCCACAAACCGCGAACAGTAACCCGAGTCGAATCAGCAACGGCGTCCTCCAAAAAAATCTAAGTGTAGCGCGGCAGCTTCATCACCAACTCGACCACCCCCAACCGCGGCCCCCATTCCTCGATATACCCCCAATCCAGCTTCCCGCTCTGCACCCGCAGCACGCCCAAAATGTCGCTCCACTGCCGTTCCGATGTCCGGCCCCCAAGGTCATACCAGCGTAACTTCGCCAACACAATATCCTCCGGGCTCGCCACCGGCACCTCGACATCGGACAGAAAATCCACCTTCGCCATACGCCGCCTCGCCAACTGCGAAGTTCCAAACGCATCTCCCTCGATCGGGAAAAAATCGAACTTCGTCACGCTCTGCATAGAGACGATGTTGAAGGATCCCCCCGGCCGCAGCGCGGCTTCCGCAGTCTCCAGGTCGAAGTAGTAGTCTGCGCCCAACAGTTTCCCCAATCGCTCCAAAAGTGGTTTGGTCAGCCGCGCCACCATGTCGATGTCCATCGTCGCGCGCGGTTCTCCAAACGCGCTGCTCGCTACTGAGCCCACCAGCGCATACTCGATTCCGGTCGCTTCAAGCGCCCACAAAAGACGCTCCGCCGGACGCACAATCGAACTCAAGCCCGCATCGCCTTTCGCCCAAACGCCCGATCCGCCAGCTCCCGCCCGTACCGCTTCACCGCCAACCGGTATCGCAACTCCTCCTCGCCCGCCTCCGGATCCTCCGCCCGCAGCAATCCCAACTCCAGCGACCGCACTAACTCCGACATCTCCAAAGCGTTCGAAATCCGCTGTCCCGGAGTCTGCGCCCGGCGCAACTCCAGCACCATCCGCTCAATCTCGGGGCTCGTGTCGGAAATCATCGTTCGCCCCCATCATACCGCCCGCAATCGCCCCACCAGATCCCCCACACCCAGCCGCGGCCCCCACGCCTCCACATGCTTCCAATCCAAGTCCTCACCCCGCGCCTTCACCAACGCCTGCACATCCGCCCAATGCCGCGCGATCGCCCGCTTCCCCTTGTCAAACCACCGCAATTTCGCCAGCACCACATCCTCCGGACTCGCCACCGGCACCCGCACATCCGCCAGAAAATCCACCCTCTCCAACCGTTTCCGTTCCAGTTGCACCATCCCGAACGCATCGGCATTCGCCGGATAAAAGTGGAACTTCGTCACGTCCATCATCGATAGCAGATAGAACGGCTTCGAACTCCGCCACGCCGCCTTCGCCACACCCAGGTCGAAGTAGAACTCCGTCCCCGCCATCATTGCCAGCCGCTCCAGTTGCGCTTCATTCATCATCACCAGCAAATCCACATCGCTCGAACTTCGCGCCTCCCCATAGACACTGCAAGCCGCCGACCCCACCACCGCGAAGTCCGCCCGCACCATCTCCAATAACCCCACCAACTCTTCCGCCGACCGCACATTCTTTCTCATGATTTCCTTTCAATGAACTAAATGAAACCGCTCCTGCCGCCGCAAAACCCACTCCATCTTCCCGTCCGGACGCATATGCGCCTCTTCTTCCATGCCGATAAAAACCTCGGTCCCGCCCCATTCGGCCACCGGAACTTTGGCCGACAGTTCAATAGAAAACCAGGTCCCCGGCTTCAACGGCACGTCCCCGCGCCCCGGCACTCCCTGCTGCCGGTCCCACAGCCCGATTAACGGCCCCGCGCCGTGTCCATGGTCCCCGATCGGATGCGTGTAAATCGTGCCCTTGATCCCGGAGTCCAACACATCCGCCAGCGCCTCGCTCAACACCGCGTTCCCCGTCAGCCCCGGCTTCATCCGCGAAAGCAGCAGATCCTGCATCCGTTTGCCTTTCTCCAGCGCCGCCGTAAGCCCCGCCGGGGGCCCCGTTTCGCCGGGACGTAGAACGTAACCCATATGTTGCGTATCGGTATTGAGGCGCATGGATGAGAGGCCAAAATCGACATGCAATACATCACCGCGCTCAATCACCGCCGGCCCGTCTTCGCTCAGGAAACTCGCCCCCGCCTTCCCCGGTTTCTGTACCCGTACCGACGGCTGAAACCACGTGCCAAACCCGCCCTCCAACGCCCGCTGCCGCAGCCACCAGACAACATCCTCATTCGTCGTCACCCCCGGCTTGATGACTTCACTCGAAAACCCCCGCGCAATCAATGAATGCGCGTTCTCCTGCAGCTTCCGGTACAACGGCAGCATCTCCGGCAACCGCGTCTCCACATACTCCAACGCCAGCAACTCCGCCCGTTTCAACTTCCCCCGGTTCTCCGCCCCCAGCGCCTCTTCCAACTGCTCCCGCTCCCCGGCCGACAGCCCATCGGCAAACGCATGCGTCTGCGAAATGTCGATGGCGATATTCTTTGGCTTCCGCTCGTCCACCAGCTTCCGCAACAGCTTCCACTGCGCGTCCCCCAGCAACTCCCGGTTCTCCACCGCCGGATCCCGGTAGACCGTAAACAGCCCGCCCTGCGAGTTCCCGCCCAGCGCCAGTCGCTCCACACCCAACTCGGGCCCCCGGTCAAACAGCACGTAAATCGTCCGCCGCCGCGCCGCGAACGTCGTCGGCGAAACCAACGAATAGAACACCGGGTCTTCGTTATACTCCCGCGACACCACCAGCCACATCGCCACGTCGTGCTTCCGCATCAACGGCGGCAATACCCGTTCCAATCGCGCCTTCACCCACTCCTGCTGCACCGCCGCCTGCTCCCGCAACGGAGGCATCGCCGCCTGGCCCCAGGCACTCAGACCGAAACAAACTGCCAAGAAGAATCGCATCCCGACAGGATAGCCTCTCCCGGATTGACACCGCCGCCCCGGTTCCGATACGTTGGAGAATGAAAATTCCAAATGTGTGGATCGTCGTTCCCACCTACAATGAACGCGACAACCTGCCCCCGCTCGTCGCCGCCATCGGCACCTCCCAGGCGCCCATCCGCCAGATCCTGATCGTCGATGACTCGAGCCCCGACGGCACCGCCGTCGCCGCCCGCGCCCTCCCGAATGTCCAGGTCCTCGAACGCGCCGCTCCTCGCGGTTACGGTCATTCCATGCGCGCCGGTCTCCAACTTGCCCTCCGCTCCGGCGCCGATGCCGTCATTACCATGGACGCCGACCTCTCCCACGATCCCGCCATCCTCCCCCAACTCCTCGCCGCCCTCGCCCACGCCGATGTCGTCGTCGGCTCCCGCTACTGCCAAAACCACACCCTCGTCGAAAACTGGTCGCGCCACCGCCTGCTCGTCAGCCGCCTCGCCACCGCCCTCGTCCGCCTCTGCACCGGCGTCACTCTCGGCGATCCCACCAGCGGATTCCGCTGTTGGAATGCCGCCCTCCTCCGCCGTATGGATCTCGACGCCGTTCGCTCCGGCGGCTTCGCTTTCCTCTACGAGGTCCTGCTCCACGCCCGCCGCGCCGGCGCCCGTTTCCACGAAGCGCCGAACCTCTACCGCGGCCGCGTCCACGGAGAGTCGAAGCTCAACCTGACCATCATCCTCGAAGCCGTGCGTCTGCTGCCCCGGCTTCTCTCGCTTCGCCTCGCCGATCGATTCCGGCGTTAGCCCTGCAAATGGAGACCCTTGTGAATGGCGTACAGCGCCAGTTCCAAGCGATCACTCACGCCCAGCTTGTCGAAGATGTTATGCAGATGGTTCTTCACCGTCTGCTCGGAAATAAACATCTTCTCGGCCATTTCCTTGTTCTTATAACCCTGCGCCACCAGCGCCACAATCTCGCGCTCGCGCGTCGACAACGGAGACCGTTCCCGGCCCTGCTTCCCGCCGCCCTGCTGCGCCATCTCCGAACCAGGCGTCGCAAACTGGCGCATCACAGCCGCCGTCGTGTGCGAGTCCAGCCAGATCTCACCCGCGAAGACTTTCCGGATCGATTTTACAATCAGGTCCGGCGCCGTCTGCTTCAATACAATGCCCGAACAGCCCAGCTTCATCGCCTGCACGAATTCGTTCTTGTCTTCCGACGCCGTCAGGATGATCACGCGCGTCCGCTTGTTTGTCTGCTGTAACGTCTCCAGCGCGCCTAACCCGTCCAGGTTCGGCATCCGCAGATCCAGCAGCAACACGTCCGGATTCGTCTCGTGCACCACATCCAGCACGCCCCGCCCGTCACCGGCCTCGCCTACGACGTCGATGTCGCTCTCCAACGCCAATAGCCGCTTGATGCCGTCGCGGACAATCGGATGGTCGTCGGCGATCACAATCCGTATTCGCTTCTCGGCGGCCTCTTCCCCCTGGGGGATGTCCATGATAGCTGTACCGTTCGTCATTGTTTTTTCCAGCACCACGCTTCCGATGGTAAAGGCGCTCTAGTACGAGGTCAACTGAGAGTACCCCTACTATTCACGCACGAAACGACTTATGCAGTTCTAAGGAATCACCTTATGAGCCCCGCCTTTTTTCAGCGCGGCCCCCTCCTCGGCAACGGCATAGATCTCGGAAAAATTGGAGATTTATAGTATATCAGATACAACGGTTTCAACAAGTTGCATCTAAGTCGCCGGCCCGCTTTGGCTCGTAATTACTAAGAATTCTGCTTACAATTCTCCCGCCGCTTCTCGCAGCCGTTCCGCAAAGTTTCCGCCGGACTCGGTCCATAACGACCGCCGCTCAATAGGCAGTGCCTCATCCAACGAGTGGACAAACTTTAACAGTCCCTTCAGATTCGATCGCGCGTACCACGCCGCATTCGGTAACTCCACCTGCGGCAAAAACCACGTATCCAACCCGAAATCCACCCGCAAATGCTCCGCCTTGCTGTCCTCATCCCCCAACGGAGAATCACTGAACCGCGGCCCGAAACACCGGATCGTCACCCGCGCCGGCGCCAGCTTCCAGTCTTTTTCATACGTCCACAATCCCCACCACGTCTCAAAACTGTAGGCGCAGTCGTCGTGCAGGAAGTCCCCCGCCTCCTCCGCCACCAGCTTCGGGTCCACCGGGTCCAGATACGCCCGCTCCAGTAAGTACGGCTCCGCGCTCGATACCGCCTGCACCCGCAGCACCGAATCCGCCGGGTTCTCCGGCGAAAACGGAAACAGCTCCAGCGCCTTGCTGTACTGCCGCAACATGCTCAGCGCGGAAAATCCACGCAACCAACAGGAATAGTAAAGGTGGTCCGCCACCCTTCTATTTTGACAGCAGTTCCAGTTGCAGTCTCGCCCGCCGTGCCTGTTTCTTTAACGGAACACTCTGCGGGTCTTTTTTTACCATCTCATCCAGATACTCCGCCGCCCGCTCCACCTCCACCCGCGCCTCGGCGTCCCGTCCCTTCTCATGCAACAGCATCCCTAACTGCTGGTGCATCCCCGCCAGCCGCCGCAACGCCGGAAACCGCTCCGGATCGTGCCGTATCTCCTCCACCTTCGCCCGGATCTGCGCCCGCATCGTTGCAATCTGCTCGTCCTCGGTCATCGCCGCCGGCGCCTCGCTCCCGCACACCTCCCGCAGCTTCCGTGTCAACGGCGCCACCCTCCCCGCCTCGTCACAATACCCCTTCGCCGCCGCGTCCTTCCCGTCCTTCCCCTCCAACGCCGCCAACTCCACCAGCGCCCGCCCCGTATACTCCGTCGATTTCACCTGCCGCGCCATCGCCAGCGCCTCCAGCAACAACCCCCGCCCCTCTTCCATCTCCCCTCGTTTAGCCAGCGCCGGGCCCAACTGCAAGATCAACCGGTAATACGGATTCGCCGGTCCCAACGGCCGCCCGAAAACCCGCTTGTACTCCGCATGCAGCGCCACCGCCTTTCGCGCCACCGCTATCCCATCTTCACTGTCCCTCCTCGCCTGTAACGCCAGCGCCCACAACGGTAACGAAACGGCCTTGGACTCCAACGCCGCCGGGTCTCCCTTCGTCCTCCAAACCTGCTCCGCCAGTTCACTCGCCTTCTTCAGTGCGTCCACTCCCCCGTCCGTGTTGCCCTCCTCCAATCGCGCTGCCCCCACCCGCCGCCACGCCGCCGCCATGTCCAACTCCATCCCCTTCTCCCCCGACGCCTCCACCTCCCGGATCGCCGATTCCATCGTCGTCCGCATCGCCTTCCGGTCCTCCCCCGCGTTCACCACCTGCGTCGGCCCGTTCTGCAATACGGACCGCACCACCGTCCGCATCTGCGCCAGCCGCTCCCTGTCTCGCTGCACCTCCCGCCACTGAAAATATCCAGCCGTCCCCGCGCCCGCCATCACCGCGGCCGATAGCCCCACCGCCACCACATGCCGCTGCAAAAACTTCCCCGTTTTGTACTTCAGATCCTGCCGCCGCGCCCGCACCGGCTGCTTGGCCTTATATCTCTGCAAGTCCTGGCCTAATTCCAATACACTCCGGTCCCGCTCCCGCACCTCCGCCCGGCAGCACAAGTCCCGAATCGCCAGCAGGTCCCGGTCCGCCGCCGGAAACGCTTCGCCCAGAATCACCCCCAACGCATAGATATCGGAGCCCACCGACGGCCCCTCCCCCATCTTCTGCTCCGGACTCGCATAGTGCGGCGTCAGGAACGCCCGCGTCATCGTCGTCTCCCCGCCCCCCGTCGAATCGTTCGGCATAATGAGCTTCGCCGCCCCGAAGTCCAGCAGCTTCACCTGCCCGTCCGCCCCCACCAGGATGTTAGAAGGTTTCAAATCCCCATGCGCCACCAGCGCCCCATGCAGATACTGCACCGCGTCACAAACCTGGGTCAACAAATCCAGCCGCGCCGTCCCCCCCGGCCGCGTCTCCGCCAGATAGTGGTCCAACGGCTGGCCATCTACGAATTCCATGACCAGATACGGCCGTCCCGCCTCGTCCACCCCGCCGTCCAGCCACCGGGCAATGTGCGGATGTTCCAGCTCCCCCAGAATCCGCCGTTCTTTCAGAAACCGGCGCCGGAACGAACCCGCATCGAACCCCGGGCGCAAAAACTTGATCGCGGCCCGCCGCGTCCCCCCGTCCTCGCGGGCCTCATACACCACCCCCAGCCCGCCCTCGCCAATCCGCTTCCCAATCCGCCACCGCCCCGCCGTCTGTCCCTCCAGGTCATCCCCGCCCAGCTGCTCTAAAACCGGAACATCCAGCACGCCCCCATCGGCCGCCAGCAGCCCTTCCAGCTCTTCCCGCAACGCCGCGTCATCCCCGCACTGAGTCCGCAGAAACGCCGAGCGCTCCCCCACCGGCAAAGCCAGCGCCGAATGGAACAACTCTTCCAACCGCTCAAATCCCCCGTCCTGCATCAATGGTTAACTCGTCAAATCCGCCGCCGCCGTATCAGCCCCCAGGTTCTTCGCCAGCCACGCCCGCGCAAACGACCAATCGCGCTTTACGGTAACAACCGAAACGTCCAGCATCTCGGCAATCTCTTCAAACTCCATCCCGCCAAAGAACCGCATCTCGACGACCTTGGCCTTGCGTTCGTCCTTCTCCGCCAATAGCTCCAACGCCCGGTCCACATCCAGAATCTGGTCCATCCGGAAGTGCATCGGCTCAGCGGCCGCCTCTGCGCTCGGCCCATGCATCTCCAAGGTGATCTGTTTCCACGCCCCGCCCCGCCGGTCCGCGGTCTTCCGCCGGATGTAGTCGACCACGACATTCCGCATCACCCGGCTGGCCAGCGACAGGTAATGCGTCTTCGACTTATACTTCGCCCCATTCAACCGCACCCAAGCCTCGTGAACCAGCATGGTGGGGTGCAGCGTCGGGTGCTGCGCCGCCCGGCGTATCTGGAACCCGGCGATCTTCCGAAGCTCGGCGTAGAGCTCGGTCAGGTCATTGTCTTCGGCGGAAAGAGCGGGCATCGGTATCACAACATCCTACGCGCATTCGAACCCCATCCGCCATCAAGCCTCTCTCGCCTGGGAATGATTTGAGTGAGAATGCAACCGCCAAACCCTACGGTCGCCGCGCCACGCCGCCTGAATCCAACTCCCGGCAAACATGCCCCTCCGGCAACTCCCGGCACCGGCACAACCCGGCTGCCAGAATGTCCTTCGCCTCCCCATAATCCAGCGCATCAACCCAGACCATAGTGCAAGCCGCCTCGCGCACGACTCCCTTCTCGGTCTCCACCAACCGCCGTAAATAGCCGATCACGGAACGCTCCGGTACGTCCACCCCCAGGCCCTCCTCGATCGTCGAAGCAAACGCCAAATCCCGCACCGGCCCGCTACCGCGAGTCAGTCGCAACTCGGCCACAGCGGAATCAACCGAACGCCCAGGCGCCATCCGGTACCCCAAGTGCGCCCCGGAGGCAACGGACAAGGTGCAATCATCCACGCCATCGCAAGTCGTCCTCAACACGCCGCCATCTCGCCGCAGCCACCAAACCCGTCGCCCGCCCTTTATCCACCGTCCCAACGGCGCAGTCCCCACAGGACCCGGCAAATACGTGAAGTAGTAAACCTCCAGGCGCCCCGGCGCCACGTCGCCCAACAGGACATTCTCCACCCGCAACCGCAGCTTGCGCAGTTGTAAAAAGGCTCGCGGATCCAGCCGCATCGGCACCGGCCGCCGAACCAGCGTGTCGGACTCAATCACCCCGGTAACAACAACCTCCGCCACCGCCCGCGCATCCGGTACCGACCCGCACTGATCCACCAACTGCAACGCCGCCGCCAGCAGAAAGAGAGTCATGCCAGCAACCTTTCGACGTCCCCAGCCCACTCCACCATCCAGGGCCCACCCAATCCCCGGTCGCGCTCCAGAATCCGCAACACCCGGTCCCGCTGTCCAATAGCGCCAACAAACACAACAAACCGTTCCGCCGTGCTCTCAAAGGACGCACCCATCAACAGCGCCGCCGCAAACCACGCCGCCTCGACCGCCGCCAAGCGCGTCCAGATCGGGACTTCAAAATACCCCCGTTCGAGAGTATTCAGCACCGCCAAACTCCAAAGGCTCGGCAAATCGTCCGGTTCCTCCCGGAGGACCAGCGAACAAAACTCCCAAAGCTTAAACGCCGTAGGCCGCAGATGCGTGTTGTGCCAGAACGGATCGGTCCGGGGCAGGGAATTCAACCGCAGCATGCTCGCCACCATCCCCGCCCGCCCTGCCGTCTCAAACTCAGCCCGCCCCGGCACCCCGGCTAAATAGGAGTTCACCTCCAAAGCCTCCGCCGACAAAACACAGGCCTCCCGCAAATGCCAAGCCGCGTTCCGTTCCCAAAATGTCTCCACAGCCGCTACCACCTCAGCGTCCGTCAGTATCACCGCGAGCCCCGCAACGCCCGCCAAACCCGTTTCAACCCAACCCACCACCGCGACTCCTCACTTGCCGTCAGTCGCATCGCAATCGGAACCCACGGCCCTGGACCGACCACAACCGGAACCCCACAAAGTGCCGGTCCAATCCGCGTCACCACCGTCGGATCCGCCCCGGCATACCGATAGGCTTCGACGCAGGAAACCGCAAACGCCGCATAAGCCTGTTCCCACTCCTCCGGAGTCTCCGGTTGCTTCTTCCAAATGCAGTGGTCGCCACCCTCCGACCACCCAATCAAATCAGGAGCAACCGCATGAGGAGCCCCACAGGCGGTGCACTCGTGATTCACCACAAAGAAATCCCCAGGCGCAGACTCCGGGTGAGCAGGAAACCGTTTCACGGCCATAGCAGGAAGGTTATCACCAACTCAAACAGGCCAAAGGCGGCGATTAGCAAACGCCTGCCCGCTCCTGGATTTGAGGTACCGTTCAAACCGAGCCGCCTGCTCCCGAGTCAAAAAGGCGGAATAACTCTGAAGAGCCCAAGGCCGAAACTTAGCCGTATGAGGAACCTCGCCGGCATTATGCTGACCCAACCGAGCTCTCAAATCATCCGCAAGTCCAACATACCGTTGCCCCGGATGCGAAGTACTCCGCAAGAGGTAGACGTAGTGCACGCCACCCCAGAATAAGCCCCAAAACCCCAACCCACCAACCCAGAAAACCCCGATAACAACCGACAACCTACAACAAAAAAAATCCCAGTCAACCCAACAACATGTCCGGCCAAGCGCCAAAACGTCCACCCAAAAAATCCCAGATAAAACCAAAAACGTGGCTCGCCACCCGAAGCCTCGAAGAGGCGAAGGGTGGTGGAGGCGGCGGGAGTCGAACCCGCGTCCGAGAACGCCCACTGTATGATGACTACGTGCGTATCTGTTTCGTTTTTCTCAGCCGTGAACTGAAGAACCAGCAAGACGCCCACGACCCAGCTCGATTGTTTTCAGCCTTTCGCTCCGAACAGAAGCCAGGGCCAATCCCGCCATATGACGCCATTCGATCTCCATGCGAGCCTAAAGACCGCGGCGGCTACTTAAAAATTAAGCAGCGTAAGCAAACTGCGTGTTGTTGGCAGTTATTGTTTTCTGATCGTTTTACGGGAGCTCAGAACCCGGCACGCCTCCATACAATGACTCGAACCCGTCGAAGCCGTTTCGCCCCCACATTGGTCCAATCTCACTGTACCACTTCATAGATGCACCAAGCCCTCGACGAGTTGCATCTCCCTTCGCTACCATGGAAGTAGATGGACCGCCACCTGGAAGTTCTCGAAGAAGAAGACCAGCTCACCGACGAGCTCGACCCCGCCTACGAGCCCCTCTTCCACGTCGTCCTCCTCGACGACGACCACCACTCCGATACCTACGTCATCGAGATGCTCGGCCGCCTCTTCTACATCCCGGCCGGCGAAGGCGCCCGCCACGCCGCCGAAGTCGATGCCACCGGCCGCACCATCGTCCTCACCTGCGAACTTCCCCAGGCCGAATTCGCCCGTGACCAGATCCACGGCTACGGCCGCGACCCCCGCATCCAGTCCTGCAAAGGCTCCATGTCGGCCACCGTCGAACCCGCCGAAGTCGCCAAATGACCGCGCTGGTCACCGGCGCCTCCCGCGGCATCGGCCGCGCCATCGCCCTGCGCCTCGCCCTCGACGGCATCCCCGTCGCCGTCAACTACAACACCCAGCAAACCGCCGCCCAACAGGTCGTCGAATCCATCCTCAACGCCGGCGGCCGCGCCTGCGCCCTCCAGGCTGACACCGGCAACCCCGCCCAAGTCGACTCCCTCTTCCAACAAGCCGAAGACCGCCTCGGCCCCATCTCCATCCTGGTCAACAACGCCGGCATCCTCCGCCGCGGCTCCCTCGATGACTACGACCCCGCCTCCATGTCCGACATGTTGAAAACGAACCTGGACGGCGTCATCCACTGCACCCGCGCCGCCATGAAAACCATGCGAACGAACCGAGGTGGCGCCATCGTGAACATCAGTTCCATCGCCGCCCACGGCACCTCCGCCCCCGGCACCACCTGGTACGCCGCCACCAAAGCCGCCGTGGAAACGCTAACCCGCCGCTTCGCCCTCGAACTCGGCCCCGCAAACATCCGCGTCAACGCCGTCGCCCCCGGCTTCATCCTCACCGACATGGTCGACCCCGCCAACCGCGACCAGGTCATCCAAACCATGGCCGCCAAAGCCGTGCTAGGCCGCGTCGGCCAACCCGAAGACATCGCCGACGCCGTCGCCTTCCTCGTCTCCGGACAAGCCCGTTTCATCACCGGCCAAATCCTCACCGTCGACGGCGGTCGTACCGACTTCCTCTCCCACTAGAACTACTCCCGCACCCGCTCCGCCACCGTCGAAGACCCCACTCCCGCATACGCCGCCCGCTGCCGTCGCTTCTCCCGCTTCTCCAACGCCAACAACTCCCGCCGCCGCCGCAACTTCGTCCGTTCGTCCACGCCATTCCAGAACTTGAAGAAGTACTGAATCGCCGACGCCACCCCGAACACCACCACCCCATACATCCACCACATCGCCCACTGCGCCCACTCCCGGTTCCGGATCGAAACCAGCATCAGCGAGATCGCAATCACCTGAAAGACCATCTTGGTCTTCCCCAAGTCGCTGGCCTTAATCGTGTACCCCTCGGCCGCCGCAATCCCGCGCAACCCCGTCACCGCGAACTCCCGGCCAATGATCAGAATCGCCATCCAACCCGGCACCGCCCGCACCTGCACCAGCGAAATCAGCGCCGCCGAAATCAGCATCTTATCGGCGATCGGATCCAGCAGCGTACCGACCGTCGTCACCTGCTTCCACCGCCGCGCCAGATACCCGTCCAGCAGATCCGTGAACGCCGCCGCCAGAAAGATCGCCAACGCCAGATACTCATTGGCCACCGGCCAATCCATCACCCGCAGGCCAAAGTCGTCCTGCACCAGCGCCACCACCAGCAGCGGCACGAAAAAGATCCGAAGGATAGTGAGTAGGTTGGGGAGGTTCATCCCAGGTTCACCTCTCTAGAGTCCACTAGACCGTATCACAACGCAAGTGCCGGTAGCGCGCCAGCTCCTTCGCCGCTGCGTCCGTCATCTCCACCTCGAACTCGTAGTGGTCCTCCACAAACTGCTTCTTCAGAATCCGCGCGTTCTCGTGCACCCGGTGCAACGCCGCGCCGTCGCTTGCCGCCACCCGCAGTTCCATATGCACCAGCGCCTGCCCGGGCAGCTCGGCCTCAATCCTCGTCAACAGCTCGTCGATGCCCATCCCCGCCGCCGCGCTCACTCGCGCCGCGCCCTCCGGAGCCCCAACGAACCCAGGCATATCGGCCTTGTTCCACACCACCAGCTGCCGCGTCCCCTGCGCCCCGATCTCTTCCAACACCGTTTGCACATGCGCCATCGCCAGCTCGGCCTCTTCGCTCGCCCCGTCGACGACATGCACCAGCAGCGCCGCCTCCGTCACCTCTTCCAACGTGGCCCGAAAGGCCTTCACCAAAGTGGTCGGCAGGTTCCGAATGAACCCAACGGTATCACTCAGCAGAATCTTCTTCTTCGATGGCAGCGCCAACATCCGCACCGTCGGGTCCAGCGTCGCGAACATCCGCGCATCGGCCACCACGCCTGCCCCCGTCAGCCGGTTGAACAGCGTGCTCTTGCCGGCATTGGTATACCCCACCAGCGCCACCGTCTGCAGCGGCACGGACTGCCTTTGCCGCCGCTGCGTCCCGCGCGTCCCCCGTACCGATTCGAGCGCCCGTTCCAACTGCGCCAGCCGCCCCCGGATCCGCCGCCGGTCGGTTTCCAACTTCGTCTCGCCCGGGCCCTTCGTGCCGATGCCGCCACCCTGCCGCGTCATCTCCGCTCCATGGCCGCTCAACCGCGGCAACAGGTACTGCAACTGCGCCAGCTCCACCTGCAACTGCCCTTCGCGCGTCCGCGCTCGGCTCGCGAAAATGTCCAGAATCAGCTGCGTCCGGTCCAGCACCCGGACCTCCAGCTTCTTCTCCAAATTCCGCATCTGCGTCGGTGACAGCTCGTGGTCAAAGATCACCACGTCGATCTCGAAGCCCTTCACCAGGGCCACGATCTCCTCCACCTTGCCCGGCCCGATCAGATACGCGGAATCGGCCTTCTCCCGCACCTGCATCTGCCGGTCAATGACATCCGCCCCCGCGCTTTTGGCCAACGTCGCCAGCTCGTCCAGCGACTCCTCCGCCGAAAAGGCAGACTCCGTCCTTCGCCGCCAATCGACTCCTACCAGCAGCGCTCTCTCCGGCCCTGCCTGTGTCGATACGGTCGTATGCCGCGTTTCTTTCAATGCGTCCTTTAGCCTTCGTTACCGTCGCCGCCCATGGAGGGCGAGGGACCCGGAAGCGGCGCCGGTCCCGGTATGCCGTGCGCAGCGCCAGGATGGCCGCTATGCCCATGCGTTGGTCTGGATACCACCACTGTAGAGATGGCGTGCTTGAAGATCAGCTGCTCCTGATTGTTCGATTCCAGGATCACCGAGTACTTGTCGAAGCTCTTAATGCGCCCCGAGAGCTTTACGCCGCTCATCAAATAGATGGTGAGGAAAATCTTGTCCTTGCGCGCGTTATTTAAAAATGCTTCTTGTATGTTTTGCGCCAGTTTATCCATTTGGTTCCTCACGCCCTTCCGGGCATAGAAATCCCTCCTCTGAATGGAAGGGTGTTACCAAATTGTATCACCGGCGCGGAGGGGGAGATTCAGCTAAGCGCCGAGGTAGAGCATGGCCACCGCGCCGAGCAGGAGAACAGCCGTGCCAAACAACAGGCCCTTCGCCTTCGGAGCACCTGCCGGCTCACCCCAGATGAGGAGGCCGCACAGCGCCGCGATCACCGCTCCGCCATACCCAACCGCCAGCACCGCCAGCTGTTTCGGGGCACCGGTGTAGGTGCCGCCCGCCGCGGCGAACAGCGCCACCGCCCCGCCCGCCCAAAGCGCCCCGCCCGTCACGCCAAGCAGGTGCTGCTTCACGGTCGCCTTAAAAAAGGCCGTGATCGGCAGCGGCTCTCCTTGTGCCGGGAGGTTCAGGAAGTACAGGTTTACCAGGGGAGTGAGTAGAAGGCTGCCGAGGGCCGTGAAGACCACCGCCGCATAGGCTCCCAGCCCGATCTCCGAGGCGCGGCTGGAGTCCACCGCCATCGGGAACGCACCGAGGACCAGACCCCCGACGCAACTCATAATGTACCCTTTCACGCCCGCGTGCAACCCGCGCTTCACCGGCGTCGCGGCCATCACCGCCTTCTGCGCCAGCCCCGTCACCACCAGCACCAGCACAGCCACGCCCGCCGATCCGTAGACCAGCGCCGGGTTACCGGGACCCTTGCCGAAAATCTGCAGAACGACCGTGATGATCATCGCCATCGCCGCCGAGACGGGCATCGCCGTGCTCAGGCCCGCCAGCGCGATCCCGGCCATCGTCATCATGTTCCCCAGGCAGAAGATCACCCCCGCGCCAACCGCCGTGCCCAGCGCCCGCCGGGAGGCGATCGTCATGTTGTCTTCAAACGTGAAGGTAGCCGAGCTTCCCTGATTGCCCAGGGTGAAGGCCAACAGCACGGCTGCCAGCAGCGCGCCGAAGGCGAAGTCAAAGGCGTAGAGCTCAAACCGGTACTTCTTATCCACGCGCATGGTGTTCGCCCAGAGGCCTAGCAGGAGGGCGGCAAGTAGGAGGACGAGGAGGGCCCCGTCACTGGTCATCGGTATAAGCATTAACTCAGGAGTTTACCGCGCCGCGCGAGCCCTCTCAAGGCCCAGTACGTTTTCCGGCCAGATATGGGAGGATGGCAGGGTCATGCAATCACGGATGCGTTGGGTTGTCTACGCGGTTCTTGGGCTGGTCGTCGTACCGGCATTGGGCTTTGCCGCCTGGGTCTGGATCACCCTGAGCTACAGCTACTCCAGCGGCGAACGGGCGGGCCAGTTGCAGAAGATCTCCCATAAGGGCTGGGTCTGTAAGACCTGGGAGGGGGAGATCACCATGCCCACCCAACCCGGCATCCCGCCGCAGATCTTCACCTTCTCCGTCCGGGACGAGGGCGTAGCCCAGCAGCTCGTCAAGGCCGCCGGCCAGCGCGTGTCCCTCTCCTACGACCAGCATATGGGCGTACCCACCAAGTGCTTTGGGGAGACCGAGTACTTCATCACCCGGGTCCAGGTGCTGCCCAATCAGTAGCTGCTCTGTTCCCTGAGCCATTCTATCTGCCGGGTCCTTTCCAGGTAGTGAAGGGCGTGGCCCTGGAGGGCGTCGTCGAGCGGCACGCCGTGCCAGCGCAGGTCGTCGATGATCCGCTCCAGGGCGGGCAAGGCGTGGTGGGGGGCGCTCGACCGCTGACAGGCCTCTTCGAAGCCCTGGAGGGCCGTGCTACCCGCCTCCGGCAGCGCGGCGGTCATGGCTTCCAGGTCGGGCAAGGTCAACGGACCAGCCCAGATGCCCATCCGGCTGGCCAACCAGTCGCGGCGGCCATCGGGGACCAGGGCGAGGTAGTCGGCCTCGGTCGCGCAGAGCAAGGCGAGTTCGTGGCGGATCGGCTCCGGCCCAGTGGAGGGTGTGGCGTCCCGCTCGAGGCGAACGGGGCCGGCGGTGAGCAGGTGCCGGACGTCCGGTAGTGCCTCCGGGTGGGTCTTGTAGAGGGCGAGGACGCCGTTGACCAGGCGTTCCCAGGCGTGTTCGCGGCGGTCGCCGAGGCTGGGCTTGGCATGCTGGAGCTGTTCCCGGATATCCCAGACGCTGGCCCATTCGTCGGCCGCGTTATAGCGGTAGCCCTCGGCGGCCGCCGAGGGGACCTCCAGCGGCTTCCGCGAGGCGGGCCATTCCTTGACCGCCTTGCGGAGCGGCCAACCGCGGTAGATGGCGAGCGGGCCGGGCCGGACGGCGAGTAGCTTCACCGGCGGCTGGCTGGGGTTGGCGTAGCCTTCGAAGTTGGCGGTGACGATGTGGAGGACCTCCTGTTCGCCATCTGCCCAGCGGAGGAAGGGGAGGAGGGTGGACTCCTTGATGCCGAGCGTCTGGGCGAGGGTGGCGGTTGTGTGGCGGACGCGCGGGGCGTCTAGTTCCCGAAGCATCCGGAGTTCATCGGGGCCGATGACGCGGAGGTCGAGGAGGGGCTGGATGATCATGCGAGATGCTCCTTTCTTGTGGGTTGGGGCTCATGCGGCTGCCGCCGGTGCCGATACGGGATGTGTGGGCCGAACCCCCGCCCAGGACTGCCCGAGGGCCGGGATGTGGTGCGGCGGCCGGGGTATGCCGCGGTGCCGGGCTGTTGGCTTGGCTGGTTTGGCTCGGGGTGTGCCGGGACGTGGTGTGGCTGCCTGGGTGTGCCGTGGTGCTGGGCTGTTGGCTTGGCTGGTTTGGCTCGGGGTGTGCCGGGATGCTGGGCTGTCGGCGTGGATGGTGTGGCTGCCCGGGCGTGCCGGGTTTCACGGGACGTACCAGGGGGTGAGTAGCTGCCAGCCGGCACCATTGGTCGCCGCGTTGATGGCCCAGCCGAAGAGGTTAAGGTTCCCTGCCGCGTAGCTGCCGCGGCGGGTGATGTTCAGGCGTACCGTCAGGTCCCCGTTGTTGTTCAAGCCGGCCAGTTCGTTGGTCGTCGCGACCGCGCACTGGCCGTTCTGGACCGAGCCTGGCGTGCCGGGTCTTATGGGGCCGATGAGGCTCGTCAGGGCGTCGTTGTACAGGTACACCTTGTTCTCCGCCACGTCGAAGAAGCCATGGCAAGTGCTGGCGAAGACTTGCGGGTTCACGTATACCAGGAAGTACAGGCGCGTCGTGTTCCGGACCGTGAGCAGGAAGCTCTCGCTCGCCGTGACCGACTGCACCGGGGTGGCGGAGACCACCGTCGGCAGCGCCGGGCCGGAGAGGTTCCAGACGGCGGCGTTCACCCAGCCCGTCCCGTTCCCGGTACCCGGCAGTCCGACGGCCCACAGGTAGACGCTCTGGCTGCCGGTCGAGTAGGTCCCCTTGCGGGTGATGGTCAGGTTAATGGTGCCGCCGGAGGCTGAGACGTTCGAGATGCCGCACTGGCTGTTCTGGAGCGTCGGGTCGAGGGCGGTTAGCGCGTCGTTGTAGAGGTAGGCCCGGTTCGTCGCCCGGTCCCAGTCGCCGTGACAGGTATTGGCCGGGATATTTGCGGAGGGGTTGACCAGGAAGTAGAGCCGCTCGGTGCCCTGGACGCTGATGCTGAAGGGCTGGGACAGTTGGGTGGCGTTCACCGGCGTCGTGCTGCTGATGGCCGGGTTGAGGCCCCAGGTGGCCGCGGGCACCCAGCCGTTCGCCCAGGTGTAGAGGGTCAGGGTTCCGGCCGTGTAGCTGCCCTGGCGGGTCATGGTGAAGGTGACTGTGTTAGCGGTGGCCGAGACGCTGGAGATGCCGCACTGGCTGTTCTGGAGGTTGGCGTTCAGCGCGGTCAGCCCGTCGTTGTAGAGGAACATGGCGTTGGACGGTTGGTGGTAGAAGCCATGGCAGGTGTTGGCCAGGATGTTGGGGCTGTTGTTCAGGAGGAAGTAGAGCCGGCCGTTGGAGGGGATGGGGAGCGTATAGGTCTGGACGAGCGGGCTGAAGACCGGCGCGAGGTTCCAGGTGGCGGATGGCAGCCAGCCGGTGCCTTCGCCGGTGCCCGGCCGGCCGACGGCCCACAGGTAGAGGTTCTTGTTGCCGGTGGCGTAGGCGCCCTGGCGGGTAAGGGTGAAGGTGACGGTGTCTCCCACGTTGGTGACCGCGGTGAGGGCGCACTGACTGTTCTGCAGGTTCTGGGCGAGGCCGGTCAGGGCGTCGTTGTAGAGGGAGGCTGTGTTGGTGGTCCGGTCGTAGTAGCCGTGGCAGGTACCGGTGGGGATGCCGGTATCGGCGTTCAAGAGGAAGTAGAGCCGGTTTGTGTTACGGGCGTCCACGGTGAAGGTCTGGGAGAGGGTGTTGGCCGTCGTGGGCGCGGATGCCACCACCGTGGGCAGCGCGGGGCCGCCGATGGGCCAGGTGGCGAAGGGCTGCCAGCCGGTGCCGCCGGGGACAGTCCAGGTGAACAGCGTCTGGCTACCGGTTGTGTAGGTGCCGCGGCGGGTGAGGGTGAAGGTGAAGTCCGTGGCCGTGAAGGAGGGGCTGGTGATGACGCACTGGGAGTTCTGGTTGCTGGGGGCGAAGCTGGTGAGGGCGTCGTTGTAGAGGGTGATGCCGTTGTTGGCACGGTCGAAGAAGCCATGGCAGGAGTCGGCGACGGTGGCGGCGTCGGGGTTCAGGACGAAGTAGACCCGGCCGCTGGCGGGGGCGGGGATGGTGAAGGTGCGGCTGACGATGGGGAGGGGGGAGAGGTAGGAGACGTAGTCAATGAAGCGGATGCGGTTCTCCTGATTGCCGGCGATGTAGAGGTTGCCTGCGCCATCAAGGGCGAGGCCCCAGACCTGTTGAAGGAGTGCGTTCTGGGAGAGGCCGCCGTCGCCGCTGGAGCCGAAAGCGGATTGTCCGGCGATGGTGGCGATGTTGCCGGATGCGGCAACCCTGCGGATGCGGTAGTTGGAGTGATCGGCGATGTAGAGGTTTCCGTCACGGTCGACGGCGAGGCCTTTGGGGTAGTAGAGCTTGGCGCTGGTGGCCGGGCCGTTGTCGCCGGAGAAGCCGTTCGTGCCAGTTCCCGCTACCGGGGTGATGATGCCGGTGATGGCGTCGCGACGGTAGACGCGGGAGTTGAAGGTGTCGGAGAAGAAGAGGTTCCCGGCGAGATCGACGGCGAGACCCCAAGAGGAGTAGCCGGTGACCAGGGTGCCGCCGTCGAGCGTCGCGATGGTGTTGCCGGAAGCGTAGTAGAGCTTACCGAAACGGTCGACGGCCATGGCGGTGACGGTGCCGATGGGGCGGACGGTGGAGATGGTCCCCGTGTTGACGTCGACGGACCGGATGGCGTTGGCGTCGGCGAAATAGAGCAGCGTGCCGAATACGGCGACGCTGCTGGGGTTAGTGGCGGTGGCTAAGGTCGAGGACTGGCGGGTGGCGGCGTCGTACTTGCGGATACGGTTATTGCCAAAGTCGGCGATGTAGAGGCTGCCATTCGCGTCGACGGTGACCGAGAGGGGCCGCTCGAGAACGGCGGGGTCGCCGTTGCCGGCGATGGTCTCGATGTTGCCGTTGGCGGTAGGGCCCCAGGGGGAGACGGTCCCGTTCGCCGAGGGCTGCACGACGGTGAAGGGGTAGTCACTGGCCGAGATGGTGGCCATGCGGCCGTAGGAGCCGGTGTTGGCGGTGAAGGCGTAGGTGAGCGGGTTGGTGGCGCTGATGACGTTGAGCCAGCTGGCGGTGGTGTAGGTGCCCCACTGGCCTTGGGCGGAGAAGGTGAGGCCCACTGAGCCCGTGCCGGCCGTGGGCTGGACGAGCGCGACGGGCGGGTTGAAGGTAATCGTCGCGGCGGGCTGATTGATGGTGAAGGTGGTGGCGCCGGCGAATATAGTGGCCGTGCGCGGGGCGAAGGTGTTGTTGGGGGTGGCGGTGTAGGTGACGGTGCCCACGCCGGCGCCGGTTTGGGCGGAGAGGGTGACCCAGCTGGCGTTGGAGGTGATGGTCCAGTAGCCGCCGGGGAAGGACGGGGAGACGGTGAGTGTGTTGGTCCCCGATGGGGTGAGGGTCATGGCGGGGGCGGAGTTATCGATGACGCGGATGTCGCGGAAGCCGAGGTCGGCGATGTAGAGGTTGCCGTTGGCGTCGACGGCGACATCGATGGGCTGCGGCTGGGCGCCGCGGTTGAGGGCGACGACCTCCGTTTGGCTGGAGGCGCTGAGGAGCTTGAGGACGCGACCGTTGCCGAAGTCGGCGACGTAGATGTTGCCAGCGCGGTCGACGGTGAGACCGCTGGGGGAGCGGAGCTGGCTGGGGTCGAGGAGGGTGACCAGCGCGCCGGTGGAGGCGCTAATCCGGCGGACGCGGTTGGAGAAGTACTCCGAGAAGATGATGTTCCCGGCGGCGTCGATGGCGATGCCGTAGGGGCCGTTGAGCTGGGCGTCGAGCGGGTTGAGCTGATCGCCGTTGAAGCCTTGGGCGCCGGTGCCGGCGAGGGTGGTGAGGAGGCCGGTGGCGACGTCGTAGCGGCGGATGCGGTGGTTGGAGGTGTCGGCGATGTAGAGGTTGCCGTAGGCGTCGACGGCGACGCCGAGGGGGCGATTGAGGGCGCCGTTGCCGACCACGGTGGAGAAGACGCCGGTGGTGGCGTCGCGCTTGAGGATGCGGGAGGAGCCGGCGTCGGCGACGTAGAGGTTGCCGGCGAAATCGACGGCGAGGCCGTAGGGGGCGTTGACGACGTTGGCGCCGGCGAGGGTGGTGGTGGTAGCGGCGGTGTTGGCTTCGATACGGCCGATGGAGTTGGTGGTGTTATCGGCGTAGTAGATGTTGCCATTGGCGTCGACGGCGACCGAGTAGGGGACGCCGGTGGGGGTGCCGACGGATTTGGCCGTGCCGAGGCCGCTGGAGCCCCAGGCGGTGTAGGCGCCGGAGGTGGCCGGTTGGGTGAGGGTGAAGGTGCGGCCCGCGACCTGGATGGTGGCGGTGCGGGCGCCGTCGGCGGTGTTCTGCGAGTAGGTGTAGTTGAGCGTTGTACCAGCGGAGCCGGAGGTGGGGGTGACGGTGAGCCAGGGGGCGGAACTGGTGGCGGTCCACGGCGCGGCGGGGGTGACGGTGAGGGTGAGCGAGCCGGAGCCGGCGGTGGCGAGGACGGTGGCAGTGGCCGGGGTGAGGGAGACGGCCGAGCCCTGCTGGGTGATGAGGACGGTATCGGTATTAACGCGGACGACGGCCGAACGTGGCGTGGCGGAGGGGTTGGCGGTGTAGGTGTAGTTGAGCGTGGTGCCGGCCTGGGAGAGGGTGAGCCAGGAGGCGGGCGTGGTGGCAAACCAGGGGGCGGTGGAGGGCGTGGGGGTGACGGTGATGGCGCCCGCGCCGGCGGTGGGCGGGACGGTGGGGGAGGCGGGGGTGATGGCGAGAACGGGGCTGGTGAAGTCGATGTAGCGGATGGCGGTTTCGCTGGTGTAGAGGTTGCCGGCGGGGTCGAAGGCGAGGTCGGTGGGGCTTTGGAGCCAGGCGGCTGTGGCGGGGCCGCCATCGCCGCGGATGTCGCCAATGCCGCTGGGGCTGGCGCCGGCGAGGGTGGTGATGATGCCGGTGGAGAGGTTGATGCGGCGGACACGCTGGTTGACACGGTCTGCGATGTAGAGGTTGCCATCGGGACCAATGGAGAGGCCTCCCACGCCGGAGAAGCGGGCGGCGGTGGCGGGGCCGTTGTCCCCGGCGAGGCCTTCGATGCCAGTGCCGGCGATGGTGGAGATGGTGCCGGCGGGGGTGATTTTTCGGATGCGGTAGTTGTAGAGATCACCGACGTAGATGTTGCCGGCGGGGTCGACGGTGACGCCTTGGGGGTTGTTGAGCTGGGCGTTGAGGGCGGGGCCGCCATCGCCGGAGAAGCCGAGGGAGCCATTGCCGGCGACGGTGGTGACGTCGCCGGTAACGGGGTTGAGCCGGTTGACGTAGGGGGAGTTGTAGGTGGTGAGGATGAGGTCGCCGTTGGGGGCGACGGCGATGCGGGCGGGGCTGCCGATGACGCCGACGGTGGAGATGAGCCCAGTGGCGGCGGTGACTTTGCGGATGCGGCTGTTGTAGAGGTCGGCGATGTAGAGGTTGCCGGTGGGGTCGAGGGCGATGCCCTGGGGATTGCCGATGCTGGCGGCGGTGGCGGGACCGCCGTCGCCGGAGAAGCCGCTGGCGCCGTTGCCGGCGAAGGTGGTGATGATGCCGGTGGCGGCGTTGATCTTGCGGATGCGGTTGTTGCGTGAGTCGGAGATGTAGACGTTGCCGTTGGCATCGATAGCGATGCCTTCGGGGGCGTCGACTTGGGCGCTGGCGGCGGGGCCGTTGTCGCCGGAGTAGCCGCTGAGAGCGACGCCGGCGATGGTGCGGATGTTGCCGTAGCCGAGGGGGCCCCAGGGGGTGAGGACGCCGGTGGCGGAGGCCTGGACGATGGGGTATTTCACGCCGGCGGCGGTGACGGTGGCGATGCGGGCGTTGGAGTTGGGGTTGGCGGTGTAGGCGACGCCCTGGGACTGGGGGCCGGGGACGATGGTGAGCCAGGAGTCACTGGCGGAGGTGGCGGTTTGCAGGGAGACGGGCAGGAGGGTGGCGCCGGCGTTCGGCCCGACGATTACTGGGGCCACGGACGGGGTTTGGGCGTGGGCGGCAGTTAGCAGGCAGAGGGCGGCAATAGTTAATCTAGTCATTTCGACTGGACTCCGGTTAGTAAGTGGGTGGCCGCGGTGCACTTTGAGTGTATCACCGCGGCCGGGTTGTTACTTTGCTCGACGCCGTTTTTGGCGTTTGGGCGGTTCTGGGGGTGGTGGCGGGACGTGGCGTTCGTTGTTGGCGTCCCAGACGTCGTACTGCGCGAGGCGACGGTCCGGGAGGAGTTCCGGCGCTGACAGGAGGGAACCCCAGACGGCGAGGGAGACGGCCATGACGAGGTCGTCGTGATTGGCTCCGGTGGGGTGGTGGGCGCCGCCGGCGGAGAGGGCGGCGAACTCCTTTTCGAGCTCTTCGCGGAGGTCGAGTGACGCGGGCACTTTGAGGCTGCCGTTGGCGAGCATGAGGAGCGTGTTCGAGATGAGGGTGCGGCGCGGAACGCCGTTGTAACCCTTGCCGAGGTGTGATTCCAGCTTGCCGCTGGTGATCATGATGGGCTTGACGTTGAGCCGGTGGCCGAGGGTACGGCGGACGCGATCGACGACGGGCGCGCCGGGGCCGCCGCCATCGATGACGGTGTGCTTGGCCGGGTTGGTGGGGGAGTAGGCGCGCGGCGAGGCGTCGATCATGTCGGCGCGGGCGGCGAGCATACCGGGGATCTCCTCGTAGTCGGTTCCGAGGGGGAAGCGATCGAGGGCGAGGAGGCTCAAGGTGGGGACGCGGCGGATCTCCCAGGAGACGGGGCAGCGCCCGTTTTCGGTCCAAGTGAGCTGGGTGGTGGCGAGCGCGGAGAAGTCGAGGCGCTGGCCGAGATCGAGGCCGAGGAACCAGGCTGGTTTCGGCGTTTCCCGGCGGACGCGCGCGGCGAAGCCAGGATCGAAGGGTGGGTTGTTTGGTAGAAACATACGTTATCTCCGAGTGGGAAGCGGTGGCAGTTTGCGGGCGTCGAGAGTCGGGTCGAACATCGACTGGAGACGGTCGCGTGAGATGAGGCTGCCCAGGGCCGGCGTGAATTCGCAATAGAATTCTTGTCGGAATAAGTGGGGCGCGCCTCGGCGATGGAGTTCGATGAACTCCTTGGGGATCTCCGGGCAGTCTTCGACTGTGGAGAAGATACGGGTCCACTGCGGATCCTTGTCGTGCCAGAAGTTATAGAAGAAACCTATCTGGCCGCGGGGCGTGGATAACATCCAGACGGCTCCGCCGGTGCGTGCCACGAAGGGCAATGTTACAGAGAAGACGGCGTCACTTACAACGGCGGCTTCGTCGAATATGAGTACGTCGGCGGTGCGGGATGGCGCCGTTTGGGTTGAGTGGGATATCGCATAGATCTTGGCCTCGTTGGGGAGGAGGATCGAGTGCGTGTAGCCCGGGACGCGGCGTTTCGGGATCTTTAGCAAGCTAGCGAAATCGAGGGCTCGGGCGAGGAGTTCGCCGCCTTGTTTTTCGGTGCGTGAGACTACTACGATCACCGATTTTGGGTGTTCCATTGCGTAGTGGAGCGCTTTGAGGGCGATCACTGTGCTTTTGCCCCATTGGCGGTTGCAGCAGAGGATTAGCCGTTTTGATTTCGCGTCCAGGACGGTCTGCTGGATCTTGTTGGGCTTGAACTTGAATGTGTCCTTCGCCCATTGGGAGGGTTTGGGGAGTTTTTCGTTTGTTTGTGGTGCGTTTGGGCACACTTCGGGTGTCCACCGGGATGTTTCGAGTTCCTCGGGCGGGGGCCGGAGGGGAATCCAGTGGGTGGACATTGTGTTTTAGTTGGGTTCGGGCTTGATGACGACCAGTTTTCGGCCCGGGAAGAAGTATTCGTAGGCTTCGCGGGTGGCCTCGGAGGGGTCGTCGGTGAAGAGGGCGTTTTCGGTATCCTCCTCTTTTTCAACGGGTTGTGGTTCCTGGTCGTCGGTTCGGTTGTAGTCGGCTTCCTCGGGTTGGGCGGATTCGGGTTGCGTGCCCATTTGGGGGAAGTTTTGATTCACGTAGCGCAGGCGCTTTTCGAGTTTGGCGATGCGGGCGTGGAGTTTGTCGATCTGGCGGTCGAAGATGGCGTCGGACTTGGCTAGGGTGAGCGCGACGTTCATGGCGTGTTCGACGGGTTTGAGTTCGTCGGGGAGGTCGACGGG
>CANIVU010000028.1 GCA_947470805.1 Acidobacteriota bacterium
GGTGGCGCTGTAGGGGCTGGCGTGGTCGAAGTTTTCGAGGATATTCAACATCGACAGGGCGGCCAAGCCCTGGCCGTTGGGGGGCAGTTCGTGGACGCGCCAGCCGCGGTAGGTGGTGGAGATGGGGGTTACCCATTCGGGCTGGTAGTTGGCCAGGTCGGCCGCGGCCATGAGGCCGCCCTGGCGGGTGGACTTGGCGAGGATGGCTTTGGCGATGTCGCCTTTGTAGAACGCGTCGGCGCCCTGGTCGGCGATGAGGCGCATGGCGCGGGCGAGGTCGGGGTTCTTGTAGAGCTCGCCGACGGCGGGGACGTGGTTGTTGGGGTAGAAGACGCGGACGCCTTCGGGGTCCTTACGAACGAGTTCGGCGTCCCAGACGCGGCCCACCATTTCCTGGATGGGGAAGCCGTCGGCGGCGAGGCGGATGGCGGTTTGGAAGAGCTTGTTCCAGGGGAGTTTGCCGTACTTTTTGTGCATGGCCTCCCAGCCGCGGACGCAACCGGGGACGGTGGCCGAATGGATGCCGGTGCCGTCCATTTTCTTCAGGCCTTTGGATTGGAGAGCTTCGATGGTCATGGCCTGCGGGGCGGGACCGCTTGCATTTAGTCCCGTTATCTGGCCGGTTTTTGCGTCGCGGTACATGACGAAGAGGTCGCCGCCGATGCCGCACATCATGGGTTCGACTACCCCTAGGACAGCGTTGGCGGCGATGGCGGCGTCGACCGCGCTACCGCCTTGGGCGAGGATCTGGGCGCCGGCTTGGGAGGCGAGGACCTGGCTGGTGGAGACGATGCCGCCAGTGGCGATGACCATTGAGCGTCCGTGGGCGCGGTCCGTTTTCTGGGCGGGGAGGAGGGTGGCGGCGATTAAGAGGAGGAGGGCTGATTTGGTCATGGTGTCTGAGGCCGGTTTCAGACACGATACCAAGGTTTGGAATTTACCGGGTGATTGGTTAGGGGCGGGAGATGACGGTGACGACTCCGGCGAGGAGGCGGATGGCAACGGTCTTCTCAGGGGTGAGGTGATAGGTGAGGAGTTCGCGGTCGCCGTCTTCGAGGCCGCAGACGGCGGCGGTGGTGCTTGGATTGCCGAGGGCGGCGAGAACGCTGGCTCGGGGTTGGCCGGGGGTGATCTGGTTCAGAGCCTCCTCATTGATGAGGGTGAAGCGGGGCTTTGGGGTGGGGCTTTGGATTGCCAGCAGGACGAGGGGCGTGACGGCGGGGAGCGTGGACGAGGCGGGTTTGGGGGCGGCGGCGCGGCGGGGGCCGGATTTGGCGAGTTGCTCTGCGCGTTCGCGGACCTTCTGGCGGCGGTCCAGTTCCTCCTGCTGCTCCTTTGGCAGCTCCACGTTGACCGGCGCTTTGCCGTAGGAACGGCGGGAGCCGAGGCTCTTGATGACCTTCGTGACGCCATCGCCGGTGCCGGCGGCCAGGAGCGGGTTGGCCTTGCGGGCTTCGTCAGCGGCGCCTTTGAAATGCTCGATCGCATCTCCGAGGACTTTATCCTGGGCGAGAAGGGCGGCGGAGAGTAACAACGAGGCGATAACCAACCGTGTGGGGACCATAACTCCCCCAATTGTAGGGGCGTCCCGACTGCTTAGTTGCAGTACTAAGATTCTTTCCTTTTCGGTCTTCCGGATTTACTGAGGCGAAGCGGCCGTTTCGCGCTAATGCTGAGTGAGGGTTCCGCCGATTTGGTTTGCATGCCGCCACCCCAAGTTGCGAAAACGCTAGCCCGAGTCCTGGGCGCCCTCCTGATTGTTCTTTCCCTGGTTGGGTTCATTCCGAACCCACTCATTGGCGCGGAAGGATATTTCCGCACCGACACGATCCTTAATGCGGTCCTTGCCGGGATCGGGATTCTACTTCTGACTTTTACAACCAAGGGCGAAGGAACGGCGGCTTCTGGCCTGTTTTTCGGAGCGATGGTGGCGTTTGCACTGGCCGCCGTTGGCTACGTCCAGATCTCCGAGTATCCGGCGGGGATGGTGGTGAAGCTGTTTGACCTTGTCGCGTGTAACATGCAGTCCATCTACCTCTTCGGCGGGATGGCTGTGGTGATGGGAATCTGCGGGATGATGAACACCTCGTCTCGGCAGGTAATCCGCGACTAACTGAGAATGGGTTTGATGAGCCGGCCGCCAAGATCGGTGAGCCGGCGGTTGCGCCCGGCGAAGTAGTAGGTGAGGCGCATGTCATTCAGGCCCATGAGATGAAGAATGGTCGCGTGGACATCGTGCATGTGATAGATGTCCTCGACCGCTTTGTGGCCGATTTCATCCGTTGTTCCGATGATGGAGCCACCGCGCGCGCCGCCGCCGGCGAACCACATGGACTGGCAGCGGGTGTTGTGATCACGGCCGGGGGTCTCCTGGTCGGCCGGTGTGTCAGGGGTACGGCCGAATTCGCCCATGTAGACGACTAACGTCCGGGAGAGCATGCCGCGCTGCTTGAGATCCTTGAGCAGGGCGGCGATGGGTTTGTCGGTTTCGCGGGCGTTCTTTTCGTGGTTCTTTTTGATGTCGCCGTGGGCGTCCCAGCTTTGGGAGGGCGTGAAGATTTCGACGAAGCGGACGCCGGCTTCGACCAGCTTGCGGGCCATGAGGCAGCGGCGGCCGAAGGAGGCGGTGATGGGATCGTTGAGGCCGTAGGCTTCCTTGACAGATTCTGGTTCGGCGTCGATGGAGAGGACGCGGGGGACCTCCATCTGCATACGGTAGGCGAGTTCGTAGGAGTCGATGCGGGCTTGGAGGTCGGCGTTGTCGGGGCGAGCTTCGCGGTAGGCGGCGTTGAGCTGGCGGAGGGCTTCGCGTTCGGCATCGATTGTTTGGGCGGGGAGGCCTTTGGGATTGTCGAGATCGCGAATGGGCTCACTGGCGGCGCGGAGAACGGTGCCCTGGAATTCGGCGGGGAGATAGCCGCTGCCCCATTGTTGGGCTCCAGAAAACGGGATGGACCGGAAGTCCGGCATAGCGACGAAGGCGGGGAGATTCTTGTTGGCCGTTCCGAGGCCGTAGGTGACCCAGGCGCCCATGGAGGGGTTGCCGGGGATGATGAAGCCGGTGTTCATCTGGAAGACGGCGGCGGGGTGGTTGCCGTTGTCGGACTGGACGCTGCGGACGATGGCTAGATCGTCGACGCATTGGGCGGTGTGGGGGAGGAGTTCGCTGACGTCGCGGCCGCACTTGCCGTACTTTGCAAACTTGAAGGGGCTGGCGACGAACTTGCGGGGCTTGGCGAATAAATTGGGCTGGTCGGTCTTCTTCTCCTTCGACCAATCCATGATTTTGCCGTTGAGTTCGACTAACTTGGGTTTGGGGTCGAAGGTGTCAATTTGACTAACTCCGCCGAGCATGCCTAAGAAGATACAGGCGTCGGCTTTGGCTGGGTGGTGCGTTCCGGCGAGTAACTGGTTCAGTGCGGCGCTACCGAGGCCGAAGGCTGATTGGGTAATCCATTGGCGGCGGTTCATGTTCGTTACTCCACGTAGAGGAATTCGTTCAGATTGAAGAGAACGGCGGCGAGGGAGGGCAGATTGGATTTGAGGGGCTCGGCGGCTCGGCGCTCCGTTTCGGTTGGCGGGCGGGAGAGGGCGAGCCAGAAGGCTTCGGTGATGGGGTCCGGGTTCCCTTCGATCCGCTTGGCGAAGTGCTCGGCTTCGGTTCGAGTAAGGGCGCCATTGAGGAGCGTGAGGGCTTGGGGGGCGACGATGGTGGATTGGCGGCGGGCGCAGGAGCTGCTGAGATTGGGCGCGTCGAAGGTTTCGGCCATGGGGAGGATGACGCTGCGGCGCTGGATCTGGTAGACACTTCGGCGGCGTTGCTCGTCTTCGGGCGATGGGTACCACTTGAAGAACTCAAAGCCTTGGGCGACGTCGTCGGGGACGTTGAAGAGGACGGGCGGGCCGGCGGGTTGGGGGTTGAGGCGACCGCTGGTGAAGAGGATGGAATCGCGGAGAACTTCGGCGTCGAGCCGTTGCCAGTTCATGCGCCAGAGGAGGCGATTGGTGGGGTCGATGGCGGCGTATTTTTGTTGCTCCGGGTGGACGCTGGATTGGCGGTAGGCGGCCGAGGTGAGGATGAACTTATGGAGAGATTTGAGGCTCCACTTGTTTTCGACTAAGTGGGTGGCGAGTAAGTCGAGTAACTCAGGGTGGGTGGGTTGTTCGCCGTTGCGGCCGAAGTCGGACGGCGTGCGGACGATGCCTTCGCCGAAGTGGCGCTGCCAGAGGCGGTTGGCGATGACGCGGGCGGTGAAGGGATTCTTGTCGGCGGCGATCCATTCGGCGAGGGCGAGGCGGCGGCCATTGGAGCCGCCGGCGAAGGGGATTTCGGCGGGTTTGTTTTCGAACGGGAACCCGGGTTCGACTTTTTCGGTTTTGGCGGCGAGGTCACCGCCGGAGAGGATGTAGGTATCGGGGACTTCGGGAGCGGCCGGCGGGGCTACGTCCTTCACCGTGTAGGCGAGGGCCTGGTAGCGGCGGGCGAGTTCCTGTTCGCGCTGCATTTTGTCGCGGGTGTCGAAGTAGGCTTTGAGCGGCTGGCGCCATTCGGGCTCCTTGACGAGGGGGAGATCCTGGTCGAGAAAGAAGAGATTTTTGGTATTCAGTTTGCCGAGGAATTGTTTGACTTTGGGATCGTCGGGTTTGAGTTTGAAGAGGCTCAGGTATTGGTTTTTGAGGGCTTCGCGTTGGGCGTCGAGTTCCTGTTGGGCGGCTTCGGCGGCATCTTCGTGGAGGCGCTGTTGGCGCTTCATTTCCTTGGGGTTTTCGACGGCGTCGAAAGGGAGGGGCGCGTCGGCAATAGCGGTGCCGGCGAAGAAGGCCTGGAGGCGGTAGTAATCCTTGTGCTTGATGGGGTCGTACTTGTGGTCGTGGCACTGGGCGCAACCGGTGGTGAGGCCGAGGAAGACGCTGCCGACGGTGCCGGTGATGTCGTTGAGGAAGTCCTGGCGAAGCTGCTTTTTGCTGTTGGCGTCGGCTTCCCAAGGGGCGAAGCGGAGGAAGCCCTGGGCGATGATTTTGTCGGCCTGGCTGGTGGGCTTTTTGCCGCGGTATTCGTCGCCGGCGATTTGTTCCTGGACGAAGAGGTCATAGGGCTTGTCGGAGTTGAAGGCGCGGATGACGTAATCGCGGTAGCGCCAGGCGGTGGGGCGTTCGCCGTCGATGGCGAAGCCGTCGGATTCGGCGTAGCGGACGAGATCAAGCCAGTGGCGGCCCCAGCGCTCGCCGTAGCGGGTGTCGGCGAGGAGTTTGTCGATTTGCTTTTCGTAGGCGGCGGGGCTGGGGTCGTTTAAGAATTCGCGGGTTTGTTCGGGGGTGGGCGGGAGGCCGATGAGATCGAAGTAGAGGCGGCGGAGGAGGGTGCGTTTGGGGGCTTCTGGGGCGGGGGTAAGGTTCTGGCTTTCCAGTTTCGCCAGGATGTGACTGTCGATGGGGTTGCGGGGCCAGGATTGGTTTTTGATTGTCGGGTTCTGCGGTTTGGCGGGGGATTGGCGGAGCCAGGTCCAGTGGGCGTCGGTGGGGTTTGCGTTGACGGGGAGCTTGGCGATTTCGGCTTTGATTTCGGCGATGGTTTCGGCGGGGAGCTTGGCGCCGAGGGGCATTTGCGGGGTCTTTTCGCCGGTCATGTGGGCGACGATCAAGTCCCGGGCGGGGCCGTGTTTGCCGCCTTTTTGGAGGGATTCGACGGAGTTAAAACTGAGGCCGCCTTGAGCCTGGGAACCCGTGTGGCAGGCGCCGCAGTGCTGGGTGAGCAGGGGGAGCAGTTTGCCATCGGCGGCGGCGAGGAGGCCGGCGCTCAAGATGAGGCAGAGACGCATGGGGGGATCGTATCAAACTTTGATAGGCTGTAGACCGGTTCACGTGCGATTTATTGGGCTGTTTTTGATAATTCCGCTGGCGGCGCAGGTCCCGGATTTTGTGGGGAAGGTGTACCCGTTTCTGGACCGGGCGGGGTGCAAGGGGTGTCATAACGAGAATGGGGTAGCGTCGGCGAGCCGGTTGATTTTTCCGGGTGAAGGGGCGGGGGCGGACGAGATTTTGCGGGCGGGGATGGGCATGCGGCGATTGGTGCGGCGGGAACGGCCGGAGGAGTCGTTGTTGGTGTTGAAGCCGACGAATCGTGTGGCGCATGCGGGAGGCGTGCGGTTGGTGAAGGGGTCGGAGGGCGAGGCGGCGCTGCGGGGGTGGGCGGCGTATCTGGCTTCCCTGCCCGAGGGGGTTGGGGAGCGGCCGGCGGCGGCGCGGGCGCTGACGGTGGTGATGCGGCGGCTGACGCACGCACAGTACAACAACACTGTGGCCGATTTGCTGGGGGACCGGACGCGGCCGGCGAATCAGTTTCCGCCTGAGGACGTGGTTAACGGGTTTACGAATCAGGCGGCGGGCCAGAGTATTTCGCCGTTGATGGCGGAGGATTATGCGCGGGCGGCGGGGAGATTGGCGCGGAATGCGGCGCGGGCTGGGGCGCTGGCGCGGTTGATTCCTTGTGATAAGGCGCGGCCGGGGTGTAGCGCGGAGTTTGTCCGTTCGTTTGGAGAGCGAGCGTTCCGGCGACCGTTGACGGAGCGGGAGGTGGCGAGTTTTGTCCGGTTGCTGGGGGCGGATTTTGACGCGGTGACGGTTGTGGAGGCGATGTTGCAGTCGCCTGCATTTTTGTTTCATACGGGGACGGGGCAGTGGGCGACGGCTTCGCGGTTGTCCTATTTACTGTGGGATACGGCTCCGGATGCGACGTTGCGGGAGGCGGCGGCAAAGGGGCAACTGGGGACGCGGGCGCAGATTGAGGCGCAGGCGCGGCGGCTGATGGCCGATGGGCGGGCGCGGCTGGCAATGAATCAGTTTCTGGCGGAATGGCTGCGGTTTGACCGGGTGAAGGGGGCGCTGCGGGAGCGGAAGTTATATCCGGAGTTCGGGGCAGAGTTGATTGGGGCCATGTTAGAGGAGACCAGCCGGTTATTTGGGCACTTAGTGTGGGAAGATAAGTCGATTCTTGAGTTTTTTACGGCGGAGTATAGTTTCTTGAGTTACTCGCTGGCGGGGCTGTATGAGGTTCCGGCGCCGGCTAGTGAGTTTGGGATGGTGCGGTTTCCGGCGGGCGGGAAGCGGGCGGGGGTGTTGGGACATGCCTCCTTTTTGACAGTTACTTCGAAGCCGGCGGAGACGGCACCGACGGAGCGCGGGTTGTTTGTGCGGGAACACTTTTTGTGTCAGATGGTGCCGCCGCCACCGCCGGGCGTGAGCACGACGCTGCCGGTGATTTCCGATGAGAAGCCGATCACGAACCGGGAGCGGTTGGCGGGACATTTGTCGTCGCCGACGTGCGCGTCGTGTCACCGATTGGTGGACCCGATTGGCTTTGGATTTGAGCAGTTTGACGCGATTGGGCGGTACCGGGAAAAGCAGATTGCGCTGGTATATCCACCGGTGGATACGACGAAGAAGAACATCCGGCGGGACGGGGTGCCGGTGGCGGTTCCGGTGGACACGCGGGCAACCATCTTGGGGCTACCGAATTCAGATTTTTCGAACCCGGCCGAGGCGGGGCGGATATTGGCGGCAACGCCAGCGTGCCAGCGGTGCGTGGTAAAACAGTTTTTCCGTTATGCTACAGGCAGAGCCGAAACGGAGGCCGACCGGCCTCATTTGGACGAGGCATTTGACCGTTTTGTGAAATCGGGTTTCCGGTTCCGGGAACTGATGTTAGCCGTAGTTACTTCGCGCCCGTTTTTAGAGGAGTCGTTGCATGGGAATTGACACTAAGTTGAACCGGCGGAGCTTTCTGCGCGGGGTGGGCGTGGCGGGATCGGCCATTCGCGTTGGGCTGCCGCCGTTGGAGGCGATGTTCAATACGAGCGGGACGGCGTATGCGGCGGGCGTGGCGAAGGCGGTACCGAAGCGGTTTGTGTTCTGGTTCAACGGGAATGGGATTCCGGAAAAGTATTGGGTGCCACGGGAGACTGGGGCCGATTACGCGATGCCGTCGTGTTTGCAGCCGCTGGCGGCGTATCGCGACGATATGCATGTGGTGACCGGTTTGGACAGCGCGGCGGCGCGACTGCCGGGGCCGGGGAACAGCCATTACCCTTCGATGAGCGCGGTGGTTTCGTGCAAGACCTACACGGGGCGCGGGGCGGGCGGACCGTCGATTGACCAGGTAATTGCGCAGAAGATTGGCGGGGAGACGCGGTTCAGATCGTTGCAGGTGGGTGTGTGCCAGGAGTCATTTGGCGAGAGTATTCAACGTAACTTAAGCTGGGCGGACCGGGACCGGCCGTTGCCGCCGGAGATGATTCCGCACCGTTTGTTTGATCGCTTATTTGGGGTGAAGGACGCGGCATGGGTGACGCGGCAGAAGAGTATTTTGGACGCGGTGAAGGAGCAGACGGCGGCGTTGCAGGGGCGACTGGGGGCTTCCGACAAACGCAAGATGGACGAGTATCTGCAGTCGGTGCGGGAGTTGGAGACGTCGATTGCGACGCTGCCGCCGGAGTATCAGAAGGCGGTGGAGCGGCCGGCGGAAGCTGTCGATTTGCGGGACTATCCGCGAATTGCGAAGCTACAGAGCGACTTACTGGTTCACGCGCTGGCTTCGCAGCAGACGCATGTGGCTTCCTATATGTTGACTAAGTGCCAGGGGTTGACGCGGTTTCCGTGGCTGGGACATACGGCGCAGCGTCATCATGAATACACACACGGAGATGTGGAGACGCCGCGAGGGATGCGGACGTTGCGCGATATTTGCCGGTGGCATGTGGAGGAATTTGCGTATTTACTCGGGAAATTAAAGGCGACGGCGGAGGGGGAGAAGACGCTGTTGGATAACACGGCACTGGTGTTTGTGCATGAGCACGCAGAAGCGAATGCGCATAAGAACAACAATTTGGCGTTGATTTTGGCGGGTCATGCGGGCGGGTGGAAGACGGGACTGCACACACGGACGACGGGGACGTTGGGCGATTTGTATTTGACGGTGGCCAATGAGGTGATGGGCGCGCAGGTGAAGACGTTCCCGACAGCGGAGCGGAAGCTGAGCGAGATTGTGTGATGCGGGTTTTGGCGTGGCTGGTTTTCGGATTGGCGGCGCTAGGTGGGCCGGCGGACCAGGCGGTGGCGCGTTGGACGCTGCTGGAGGGCGGACGCGTGGGGATCGGCGGCCGGGTGATCTCCGACGTGACTGAGTTGCCGGTGGGCGATTTCGAGTTACAGATGGTGGACTGGGTGGCGGTGAACGCGGTGCCGGAGGACCTGGAACGGATGACCGGGTTGCGCGGGTTGCGGGAGTTACGGTTGCCGGGTCCGCTGTGGAACCGGAATGCGGATGGGGGGAAGGATCTTAGTAAGTTGTTGAAGTTTCTCGCGCCGGTGGCGGGGTTGGAGAAATTGACATTTAGCGATCATTTTCTGGACCGGATCCGGTTTCGTGATGCGGGGTTGGAGGAGATTCAAGCGCTGACGGGCTTGCGAGAGTTGGCGATGCGGCAGGCGGAGGTGAAGGGGCCGGGGTTGCGGCATTTTGTTCATTTGGAGTCGCTCGATGTGACACTGTGTCCGGTAGCGGATTTTGAGGGATTGCGGGGGATGAAGGGATTGCGGCGACTGTGGGCAGGAGACACGTTTGTTACTGATTTGGCGCCGCTGGCGGGGTTGACGGCGTTGGAAGATCTGGATCTGCACGGGACGGGGGTGCGGGATGAGGGGATCGTTTATTTGGCTGGATTGCGGGGGCTTCGGCGGTTGGATTTGCAGGGGACTTCGATCACGGACGCGGCGATTGAGACACTTGAGAAGCTAGTTGGGTTGGAGTCATTGAATTTGTATCGGACTAAGATTTCAAACGCTGGTTTGGCGCGGCTTAGTAAGTTGAGCAAGTTACAGGATATTGACGTACGGTACACGCGCGTGACGGCTTCCGGTTATGACGCGTTGCGGGCGGCGTTGCCGGGAGCGCGGGTGCAGTTTGCCGGGGGCGGCGGGCGGGCGATTTCGAAATCTGTGCCGCCGAAGGGGAGTGACGCGGGGGCGTTGGCGGGGTGGGTGCGCTCGATTGGCGGGACGACGCGGATGGCGGATGGGTTTGTTTCGTTGCGCGGGGTGCCATTGAACGAGTCGGCCGTGGCGACTGTGGCGCGGATTCCGGGGTTGCGGGTGTTGGATTTGGAGGCGACGGAGTTGGGGGATGGGGCGATGGGGGTGTTGGGCGGGGTGGGGACGTTGGAGGAATTGACGTTGAATGGGACGCAGGTTTCCGATACCGGGTTGGTGGCGCTGGGGGAGTTGCGGGGGTTGAAGCGACTGCGACTGGATAACACGTATGTGGAGGGGATGGCGTTTGCGCGGTGGCCGACGGGAGCGGGACTGGAGGAGTTGCACTTACTGGGAGCTCCGGTGGGGGATGGGGCGATGGAGGGGGTGGCGCGCCTTAGTAAGTTACGGCGGTTAGTGTTGGCGGAAAGTGATGTTACTGGGGTGGGGCTGGGGAAGCTAGTTGGGTTGGGGCTGGAGGAGTTGGATTTGTCGGCGGCGGATGTGGGGGATGATGCGCCATTGGAGAAGTTTACGAGACTGCGGCGGCTGGGGTTGCGGGATGCGCGGATCAGTGATTTGATGCTGGCGCGGAAGCTGGCGGGAATGAAGAGCTTGCGGCATTTGGACTTGGCACGGACGCGGATTTCGAATGCGGGGATTGCTTATTTGGCGGGGTTGACAGGGTTGGAAAGTTTGGATCTGTCGTATGCCGAGTTAGATGACGAGGGGCTGGGGAAGCTGGTTGGTTTGGGAGAGCTGCTTTCGTTGAATCTGGACAGTACGCATGTGACGGATGGGGCGGTGGAGTTATTGGGAAAGATGAGTAAGTTGGAAAACGTGAACTTATATCATTCGCTGGTTACGGGGGCGGGTGAGGCGAAGTTGCGGGGGCGAGGGTTGCGGGTGATTTGGGATAAGAAGGCAGGTATGCCGCATCGGAGGCGGGCGTGAGTGGAATGGGTCGGGGAATCCCGGAATTGCGGGGTTTTCCGGTAGCACGGCTCCAGGGGAAATCTGGGATGGATTGGGGGACGGGCAGGAGTGGATGGGTCACGGTATTCCCAAATTACGGAGTTTGCTGGTGTCACGGTACCAAGGGAAATCCGGGGCGGTTTGGGAGGCGGGCGTGAGGAGGACAGATCGGGTGATTCCTAAATTACGGAAGTTCCCGGTTACCCGATACCCAGGGAAAGCTGGGGTGGTTTTGATGTTTTTGGGGGTGGCTTGGGGGCAGGCGGCCCTGGATTTGTCGGCGTCTTGGACTACTGATGGAGAGTTGCATCGGGTGGCTGGGATGGCTCGGTTGGAACGGCTCAGTTTGGGTCAGACGCGGGTCACGGACGCAGGGCTGGAACGGCTTAGGGAACTGCGGAATTTGCGGGAACTCGATTTGTATTTTGCGGAGTTTTTTACTGACGATGGGGTGGCATCGCTGACCGGGATGCAGAAGCTGGAACGGCTGAATTTGCGGGGAACCAAGGTCACCAGCAGGGTATTTGAGGCGGTTTCAAAGCTGTCGGCATTAAGGAGTTTGGACGTGGGTTACTCGCAGATCGATGACAGCGGGGTGGAGATGCTGGCGGAGTTGCCGGTGCTGGAACGTCTGGCGATGGGTGGGACGAGGATTGGGGTGGTCGCGTTGTCCGCGTTGAAGGCGTTGCCGGCGTTGCGGCATTTGGATTTGAGCGGGATGCAAAGGGTGGATTCCGGGCATTGGGGGTTGACGCTGAGCGCGGCGGTGCTGGCGGAGTTGGGAACATTAGAGGGGTTGGAATCGCTGAATTTGAGCGGGGCGGTATTGAATGATATTGGGGCGGATAAGCCGGGGTTGAAGGAGGAGCAGCGGCAGTCACTGGATGGGTTGGAGAAGTTGGGAGGGCTGCGGAAGCTGGAGAAGCTGGACTTGAGCCGGACACCGGTGAACGCGGCGGGGGTGCGGGCGCTGGCGGGACTGGGGCAATTGCGGGAGTTGCGATTGGCGTTGGCGAAGAACATCGATGACGCGGTGGTGCCGGTGTTGATTGGAATGAAATCGCTGCGGGTGGTTGCGCTGGAGGGCACACGCGTTACACTGGACGGCGTGGCGCAGCTACGCGCGGCGCGGCCGGATATACAACTTTTGGGACCGTCATAAACGAGAAGGAGCCTCAACTTATGTACGTCGTTAGTTGCCGTAAGGACTTTGAATCGAACATTGTGGTTGCGAAAACGAACCAGTATCGCAACTATACGCAGCCCGGGGACCACACGAAGTTCCAGGACATTGACCTCGCCGCGCTGCAAGCGGCGGCCACCAACAAACATATTTGTGTGTTGGTGCATGGGTTCAACAACCCGATTGAGAACGTCGCCAAATCGTATTGGGAGCTGGTGACGGGAGTACAGACGAAGGCGGCGTATGGGCTGGTGGTTGGGTTTACGTGGCCAGGGTCGCGGACGCCTGCGGGGTATTTTGGGGCGGTGCCGAAGGCGAACCGGGCGGCGCCGTTTTTGCGGGATTTGATCAATGCGTTGCGGCCAGTGGCGTTGAGCGTGGATGTGCAGACGCACAGCCTGGGGGCGCGGGTGGCGCTGAAGGCGTTGGCGGATCCGGACAAGGTATTTGTGGACAACCTGATGCTGACGGCGCCGGCGGTGGACAACAATATCCTGGAGCCGGGGATGGCGTTTGGGGGCGCGGTGGCGTCATGCAACCGTTGTTTTGTGTACTTTTCGAAGAACGATCCGGTGTTGAAAACGGGCTTCTGGATTGGCGATGTGGTGAACGGGGTTCACGCGGCACTGGGACTGAAGGGACCTCGGAGCAAGGCGGTAACGCTGGAGAAGACGCCGAATGTGTATGTGGTGGATTGTTCGGCGCGAGTGAAGACGCACGGTGGCTACCGGCAGGCGCCACAGTATTTCGAGCACTGGAACGAGATATTGGGAGGCGGACCGGTGGACCGGTACGGGGAGCTGAGCTAAGGGCGGTGTATACTGAGGGGACCTTTTTCCTGGTGCCTAGATGAGCTTGATACGATTCGGTCGCGGACGGGAATATCAGTTCTTCCGGCGGGAAGACGTTCGGATGCGTTGGGACCTGAAGGCGGCCACGCAGTTTCTGAACGGCTTCCGGAGCGACGCAGTTGCGATGGCGCAGTTCCGGCGACAGGCGCTGGCGGCGGGGGCCGGAGCGGGCCCGGGAGCGCTGTCGGAAGAACAGCTGATCCAGGTGATTGCGCGGCAGATGGTTTCCGGGGAACTGCTGGTTGTTTTGCCGCAGCGGGAACGGCAGGTATCGACACCGCGGCCGGCGGCGGTACAGCAAGAGGCACCGCCACCGCGCGAGCGAAAAGCCGCTGAGCCCGAAGAAGAAGTAGACACCTTCGACAGTGACCACGACGGCGTGACGCAGGCGGCGGTGCTGATCGCCGCCGCGAAGGCCGCCTTTCCGTTCTGCCAGGAGTGCCAGAAGCACATGGTGGAGCAGATGATGGCAGCACCGCCACCGCGGGCGCGACAGGCTCCGCCACCGCCTGCACCGGAACCGCCTCCGCCGCCCGCTCCTGAACCGGTACCCGAACCCGCGCCGGTGGCGATCAAGGAGAAAGAGCCGGACGATGCTCCGCCACTGTTCGATAGAAATCACGACGGGGAAGCGCAGGCAGCGGTGCTGATTGAGGCCGCCAAGGAAGCCTATCCGTTCTGTGAGGAGTGCCAAAAGCACATGGTTGAAGAAAAAATGGCAGGGAGAGCATGAAGGAAGAACTGCGCAGGGCATTGTGGCCGAATGGACCGCGTCCGGACATATGGGCGATTGTGGACGCGGCGCAGGATCAGAAGGTCTATTGGACGCTGACGAATTCGTTTCTGAATCATTGTTGTCTGTTTGCCGGGAAGCTGCCGCAGGCGCTGGAGATGGCGGCGCCGTATTTGGTGCAACTGGATCCGGAAGATAAGTTGACGACGTACCTGGCCGAGAACATGGGCCGGAATCTGTGTATTTTCCTGCGGTGCGATGTGGGCCTCAAGGATGTGCGGAAGCACTTGCGGTCGTTTCTGACTGTGAAGGACACGCGGGGACAGAAGATGCTGTTCCGCTACTACGATCCACGGATCATGCGGGTGTACCTGCCAACGTGCAACTCAACGGAACTGCAGACGATTTTTGGGCCTGTGAAGACGTATTGGACGGAGAGTGACCGGCCCGGGACGCTGACGCAGTTTGAAGTGAAGGGGAAGGTGCTGCAGGCGACGCCGGTAGTGCTTTCTGGCGGGACCAATGGGGGCGACGAACTGGCGCCCGAGGTGGTGCCGGCACAGAGCGTGTTGGTATTGCAGCGGGGAACGCGAAGCCGGGTGCCGGTACTGCTGCAGGGAGCGGGAGCGGGGGCGAAGTTGCGGCGGTCGAGCGGCGCGATCCGGATTTACCGGACGCCGACAGCAGCCGAGGAGTTGGCTGCGCCCGAGGGGGCGTACGTGATCCCGTCGTCCGGATTGGATCCGGACGTGACGGTGTACGCCGAGGCGGCGGCACCGGGCGAGGTGACGCTGACGTTGGAGCTGCATAGCGGCGGCAAGGCGCGGACGACGCTGACGGCGGTAGAACTTTCGATGGAGACCGGCGGCACGGTGTGCTGTGGGGTGCGAAGCGGACGGCGGCGGATTGACGTATTTCCAGCGGCACCGCGGGTGTTCAAAGGCCGGCTGCAGTTGCGGACAGCGGCTGGCGGACCGGCATTGACGCTGTATAGTTCGGAGGCGTCGACGACTGGATTTCCGTTGGCGGATGGGTTCAGTTTCGACGTGCCAGGTGAGAGCGTGAGCTTCTGGGTGGAGGGCGAGACGGCGAGTGCGCGGGCGGGCGATGCGACGACTCTATTGAGCGTGGAGGGCAGCACGGCGGTGGGTGTGCAGTGCCCGGTGACGGTGGCATCGGTCACAGCGATTTCGGCGACGGTGCCGGTGACGGCGAGCCGCACGGGGCGGTTGCCATTGGAGCGAGAAGAAGAGACGGTGAGCGGCCGGAGTTTGGTACTGCTGACGGGGGCGGTGGAAGCGGCGCGGCCGGTGCGACTGGCGGCGGCGACGGCACCGGAGGGCGTGGGAATCGACTGGTCCGTGGAGCGGGCCGAGGATGACGGGGAGGCGGTATTGGCGGTATCGGCGAAAGCTGTGCCGACGTTGACCGATGGGGCGTTGTTGAGCGACGCGACGGGGACGTTCCGCGTGCGAGCGGCGGCGGGCGGCGCGGGCGAATGGGGCGGCCCGGTGGCGGAGATGGAAGTGGTTTTTGTTCATGCGGCGGTGACCGAACATGCGAGCGCGGTGAACGGCCGGCTGTGCGGCTGCGCGCGGGTGGCGGGGACGGACCGGTTTGCGTTGCATGCGGGCGATCGGCCGGCGGTGCAACTGGACGCGACGGTACGGCTGACGGGCGGTGGGCCGGAGGGACGGCGGGGCGTGGAGGCGGTTCGCGGCGGCTGGGTTGGGAATATTGTCAGCGATAATTCGGGGGCGAGATACAAGGGCGGGTCGACCACGCAGACGGTGTACAAGTACAAGGCCGGGGCCGAGAAGTTGGTCGCGGATCTGGATGCCGGACCGCTGTTGCACGCGCGGGCCGGAGAGCGGACCCTGCCGGGGAGCACGATGGAGACCGGCGACGACGGGACGGCGACGTTCCGGGCGGGCGTGGCGCCGGGGGTTACGGCGACCGTGATCGACGGCGCGGCACTGGACAAGACGATTGAACAGATTTGGAGCTACTCCGATGGCCAGGCGTATCTGACGTTGTGGACGGAGGAGGCGCCGGAGCAGTTGGGCGTGTTGGCGCAAATTGGATGGTCGTTTACGGGCGACTATACGTGCAATCCGGCGAAGACGGTGCGGACTGTGATTCCGGTGCGGCTGGCTGGGACGCGGCCGGTAGTGTTCCCGCAGCTGACGCCGGCAGGACAGACAGAGATGGAAGCGCAGCCGCCGGTGAGCGGCCGGAGTACTGTAGAAGAGTCATGATCGGCAAAACAATCGACCACTACCTGATCCTGGAGAAGCTGGGAAATTCGGAGACCACGACGGTCTACAAGGCACAGGACCTGCGGCTGGACCGCGTGGTGGTGCTGAAGGCCATTGACGTGCCGGATAACGACAGCGACGCGCTGGCGGCATTCCAAAAAGAAGCGCGGGCCGGGGTGTCGTTAAGCCATCCGAACATCGCTTCGATTTTCGACATTATCGACCAGCCGGGCGGGCGGTATCTGATCTATGAGTATCAGCCGGGCGGGTCGTTGCGGGAGCGGATGCAGCGGGCGGTGACGTCGGGCGAATTGATTCCGATTGACCGGGCGGTGGACTACGTTTTGTGTGTGGCGCAGGGGTTGGCGGAGGCGCACCGGCACGGGGTTGTGCACCGGGATGTGTGCGCGGAGAACGTCGTTGTGACACCGACGCACGCGGTGAAGGTGACCAACTTCGGAAAGGCGCGGTTCGGCGACGGGCCGACGTTTGCGGGGAATGGGTCGATTACCGGGGCGTTTGGCGTGTTTGTGCCGGAGCGGTTGCAGGGCCACGCGGTGGACCACCGGGGCGACGTGTATTCGTTGTGCGCGTTGCTGTATGAGCTTTTGACGGGGGAGAAGCCGTTCCGATCGAAGAACGCGGCGGCGCACCTGCAAGAGGTGATGTACCAGCCGGTGCCGCAGATGGCCGAGGTGCGGCCAGGGGTGTCGGAGGGGCTGCAGAAGATTGTTGAAAAGGGCATGGCGAAGAAGCCCGAGGACCGTTACGCGACGATGGATCTGCTGGTGGAAGACCTGCGGAAGGAGTTGCGCGACGGGCTGCAGGCGAACGATCCGCTGCCGGAGGAGCCGGCGGTGGCGGTGCTGCCGTTTACGGCGGTGGGCGGGGACGCGGCGTTGGCTGCGTTCTGCGATGGATTGACGGAAGAGGTGGCGTATCAACTGTCGAGCGTGATTGGCCTGCAGGTGGCGGCGACGACGTCGGCGGCGCGATTCAAGGGGCGCGCGGACGACTTGCGGAAGGTGGGCGCGCAGCTGAACGTGAACCTGATTCTGGAGGGGAACGCGCGGACGGCGGGGAACCTGGTGCGGGTGATTTTGAAGCTGACCGATGTGGCGACGGGGTACCAGATCTGGACCGAGCGGCTGGACCGGGACATGGCGCACGCGCTGCAGGTGCAGGACGAGGTGGGGCAGCGGGTGACGCAGGTGCTGCAGGCGCGGGTGGGCGGCGAGGCGATTGTGGCGGCGCCGATGGTGTCCAGCGGGATGACGGGGCAGTTCGCGATCACGATGCGGACGGAGCCGCCAGTGCGGCCGCTGGTGATGGAAGAGATTCTGCAGGCATCGCGGGGATTGGCGGCACCGATTGAGATTTTGACGGAGGCGATCCGGACGGCGCTGCGCAACCCGGACACGGTGGATTCGCAGGTGGCGCTTGGGTATGCCAACGCGGTGCTGGGTAAGGCGCCGGGCATGGCGGAGCAAGCGTTTTTGCGAGCGTTGGAGTTGGACCCGACGAACCTGTTGGCTCTAACCGGGCTGGCGACGCATGTGATGGTGCCGCAGCGGAGGATGGAGGAGGCCGAGGCGTTGCTGCGCCGGGCCGATACGGGCGCGATTGAGACGATCATGGCGATGGCGTGGGTGCAGTTCTGGAAAGGCGACTACGCGGCGGCCGTTGGACTGTGCCGTCATGCGTTCAAGATCGATTCGAACGAGCCGACGGTGTACCTGTTGCTGGGGCGCGCCTATGCGGCGCTGGGGCAGTACCGGGAGGCGATTATTGCTTGCGGACGCGGGCGGGTATTAGCGCCGGATGATCCACGGATGGCAGGGGCGTTGAGCTACAGCTATGGGCGGAGCGGGCAGGCCGATGAGGCCAACCGGCTGGCCGATGAGTTGGGCAGCATGGCCAAGCAACGGTATGTATCGGTGCTGGATGTGGCGATGCCGTACGCGGGGCTGGGGCTGGGCGAATGGGTATCGTGTTGTGTGGAGCGGGCGCAGGAGGAGAAGCCGGTGGCGATGTTGTGGTGGGAGCTGTCGCCGGAGTGGAAAGAGTACCGGTAGCGGTTTGGTGATCCCGCGCTTGCCGCCTGTGGATTGGCCGCAGAAATGACCGGAACATGGACGGGGCAGGTTCCGGAGCGTCAAGGGCGGGCGCGGGAGAAGATGTTGCCGTTAGAAGTGGACGGCCAGGCGCTGGCGGGGACGCGGGCAAGCCTAATCGGGCCCCGGAGTGCTATTTCGGTTCGACTTTGGTGAGCGTAATGGGGCCGATGCGGTCGTAAATCCACTTCTTCGGGCTGTGGTGTTGGGCGGAGAAGGTGCCGACCCATTTGCCTTCCTTCCATTCCAGTTTCCAGCGGAGGGGCTCGCCGCCTTCGAAGGCGAGGAAGCTGTAGAAATTGACCGTGGGGCCTTCCTGCTGGATTTCGATGGGGGTGCCGCCGGTGCCGGATTTGCTGACGCGGACGCCGGTGAGTTTGCCGTTTTCGGATTTGATTTCGAAGGTTTGGGACTCCTGGCGTTTGGTGCCGGCTTCGTCGATGGTGTCGGCGGTGCCGGTCCAGCGGCCGGTGAGGTCCTGGGCTTGGAGAACGAGGGATGCAAGGAGGAGGAGTTTCATAGAGATTGTCCGGCGTCGTCGGCTGCGCGCATGGCTTCGACGACCATGGCGGGGGTGACGGGCAGGGGTTCATTATGGATGGTTTCGCCGGGCAGTGTGGCGCGGGTGGCGATGGTGTGGAGGAGTTCGTTGGATGGGTTGGGGATGCCGATTTCGGCGAAGGTGGTGGGGAGGCCGACACTTTTGGAGAAGGCGATGACTTCGTTGATGGTGACTTGCAGCTGGGATTCGAGCATTAACTGGGTTAGCAGGCCGAAGGCGACCTTTTCGCCGTGCATGTAGGAGTGGGTGCCGTGGGCGGTGGTGAGGCCGTTGTGAATGGCGTGGGCGGCGGCGAGGCCGGAGGATTCGAAGCCTAGGCCGGAGAGGAGGGTGTTGGCTTCGACGAGGCGTTCGAGGGCGGCGTTGGGGGTTTTGGTTTGCAGGGCTTCGATGGCGGCGACGCCGTCGGCGAGGAGGGTTTTGTAGCAGAGCTCGGCGAGGGCGAGGGCGCTTTGGGTGGAGGCGCCACCGCGCATGTTTTTGACGCCGCCGGCGACGCAGACTTTGGCTTCGAACCAGGTGGCGAGGGCGTCGCCCATGCCGGCGACGAGGAGGCGGGCGGGGCTTTGGGCGATGACGGTGGTGTCGACGAGAACGAGATCGGGATTGCGGCGGTAGATGCGGTAGGTTTCGACGGTGCCGGCTTCGTTGTAGATGACGGACAGGGCGCTGCAGGGAGCGTCGCTGGAGGCGATTGTGGGGCAGTTGACGATGGGGAGGTTTAGATCGGCGGCGATGGCGCGGGCGGCATCGAGGACCTTGCCGCCGCCGGCGCCGATGATGATTTTGGCGTTGATTTGCCGGGCGGCTGTGACGCCGCGTTGGACTTCGGCGGCGGTGCATTCGCCGGCGAAGGGGAAGATTTCGTAGGTGGTATTGGTTTCGGCGAAAGTGGTTTTCCAGGCGGGTTCGAGGAGGCGGATGGCGGAGCGGCCGGCGACGATGAGGGCGGGGCCTTGCAGGCCGAGGTTATGGATTTCGGGACCGAGGTGGAGGGTGGCGTTGGGGCCTTGGGTGTAGCGGGCGGGGGCGCAGAAGACTTTGAGCATTGGGGACAGTGTACAGGAGTGGGGTGGAGCGGTTGCGGGCGTTGACTTCGCGTTCGTTCGCGGCTGGCGTCGGGTACAGTTGATGGCTCCTGAACCAACGGATCAAACGTCGGGCAAGTGTTCCAGATCCGCGAGGTCCTGGCTCCGGCCGGATGCCGCCTTGTTTCGCCGAAAGTCGGCCAATCCGATGACCGGGATTTGAAAACCATCGCCCGTCCAGGCGACACGGTTCTGCCACGCCTGTTCGAACTCGAGCCCGGTAATTCGGCGAATGATCTCGACACGATGGGGAGGCACGCCGAAGCGCACGATAACCGATTCTTCTCGGAGAAGATCTTCCTGGATATCAGGGAAGTCGAATTCCCGGAGCGCCTTAATGGCCCGTGCCTGATTTCCGCATCCCCCACGATCCAAAAATCGATATCCTTGGTGTTTCACGGCCAACCGTGGAAGCCCACGGCATATCCGCCGATCAGGAGGTAGCGAACCTCATGTGCGGAAAGACACTTCGAGAACTCCTGGAAATGCGGGTTCAGATTCGGCGTCCCCACGGCCATACCAACTCCTCCGCAGTTCTTCTTGGATGAGCGCCATTCGCTCGTCCGGTGACATGGCCCACATCTCCTCGAGGTCCCTTTGTTCCGCTTCCTGGAACGAATGCAGAACTTCAAGCTGTTGATCGGGCATACCTGGTTTTATCACTCAGCCCCAGTAGCTGCGGGCGAGGCTGCGGTATGGCATGGCTTCGGCGAGGTGCTTGGCGAGGACGCGATCGGATTGATCGAGATCGGCAATAGTGGGGGCGACTTTGAGGAACCGGTCGTGGGCGCGGGCGCGGGCGCTTAGGCCATCTGCTTCATGGCCAGTTCAAGTGTGCGCTCACCGGCTTCGTCGAGAGCGCAGAGGGGGCGTACCTGGCTGGGCGGGAGACTGGCGGTATAGAATTCGCGGGCTTGCTGGCGGTTGCGGCCAGGGCCCTACAATGCGCGCGGAGTTTTTCGCAGTGGGCAGCAACGTTGAACGCTGTGTTACCGCATGCTACCGAGGCTTCAGTAGACTGGCGCGGTGGTGACCGTCAGAGGGACGGTCTGCTTTTCGCCGGGCCGAACCTCGGCGCGGGTTCCCAGTTTTAGCAAGGACTCGTCAAAGACGGGGACGGGGCTATTGCCGGCCAGCGCTAACGCCACATAGTCTCCGGGCGGCACGCCGGAGATTTCGTATTCTCCGGACGCTTCACAGGGGGCGCTTCGCGACCAGCCGCGGCCACGAAGCGCCGGATCCCGGGGAATTAATACTACGGTGCCGGAGGCACAGTGCTCCACGTTCCCGCGAACAATACCCGAGTCGGTGCCGAATAGCAAGGTCAGTGGCGTTCCGGGCGTGATCGCGCCATCGACGCGCAACAGATCCTGCTCACCGGCTAAGATCGCAGCAAGGTAAAACGGTGGGGCGGGAGGCCGAAGTGTCCCCGCGAAACGATAGGACCCCGGATACGCATCCAAGGCCTTGTAGCGTCCGGCGGCGTCACTGGTCAGGAAGATCGTATGGCGCGTCCGCTCCTCCAGCGGGCGTTCCGGCGAACCCGCCATCGCCAGCAGCAGGGCTCCGACGGAGGGGGGGGACGGCTTGCCCTGTTCCTTTGCCCGCACATCTTCCCGCGTCCGCACGTCCACGGATACCTGCAGCGCATTGATCAGGTTGAAGCGTACGCCGGGGACATCTTGCGAACCCACGCCGATGCATTCCAGGGCCCTAGCCGCTCCCACTTCCGCCGCCAAGCACCATCGTCCGCGCGCCACGCCAGGAAGTTCGAAGCTGCCATCGCTGCGCGATTCGGTCTTTCTCGTGCCGAAGCCGTCCTCCAACGTCACAGTCGCCTGCGAAGCCGGGGTGCCGTCGGGGAGATATACCGCGCCCCGCACGGCGAATGCGGGCGCGGCCTCCACGCGCAGTTCCACGTCCGAGATTTCGGACTGGGAGGCCACTGCCAGACGAAACGGAGCGGTGCGCCGCCACGCCTGTTCACGCCATCGGCAAGAGGAGCGGGGGGGGGGGCGCGTCCGGTGCGGCCAGGGCAGTGAGAGCATAGGCGCCGGGAAACAGCCGGACGGTAAACTCCCCGCGCGCATCCGCCAGCCCTTGAAAGAACATCGGTGTTGGGGCGTCGGTTAGCAACGCGCCGCCGCCGGCACCCCAGGAGGTGCGGTGGTACAGCCGGCCATTGGCCGTGATCCCGGAGCTTCGGAGTTCCAGCCGGGCGTTCGGCATAGGCTTGCCCGCGGGATCGACAACCCGGCCACGCACCGTTGACCAGGCGACCAGTTGCGCTTCCAAGTGCAGATCGCGCCCGGCGGCAAGGCGAACCAGAGTTCTTTCTTCGGCGGAGTGGAACTGGGGGGCATCGTAGTGGATGCGGTACTCACCGGAGGCCAACCCGTCAAACCGGAAGGCACCGGCTCCATCGGTGAGGGTCTGCCTTGGATTGGTGGACCAGCTCAGCAGATCGACGCGGACGGCGGCGAGCCCGGCACCACTGCCGGCGTCCAAAACGCGCCCCGTGATGGACTGGCCGCCGAGCGCCATTCTGGCTAGGAGGAGGAGGCCGACAGGCCCAAGGCGTATTACCCAGCGCGCGGAGGATAACATGCGACCAGCAACGGATACAAGGAGTTTTATTGCAGAAAACACAGTTTTGCTATAGTATAGTCACTCAACCCCATCTTTTGTGGCTAGACTTGTTTTCAGCCTGACCGAGGAGCTGCTATGAAACACGTAGTACTGTTTGCCTTTTTTCCGGCCTTCTGTTTGGACAGAATCCGCAGAGCTGCGACCCGACCCTGACGGGCGGGACAGTGGACGGATTTTGCCTTCCTACCATTAAGGCAAAGTGTTTCAACCAATGCGCACTCGGGTGCAAGAACAATGGCTCGTGTATCTTCGGATGTATGGTGGGTCAGGACTACAACGTGGACCGATGTTCCGGGGACTGCAATGGGTTCCTTCCCATATGCCTGACTTCCTGCTTGCAGACGATTACGTGCATCAGCCTCGACTGCGCGGAGACGAAGCGATTTGCGATTGTCCCTGGCGTGGTGGCTTTTAACCGGAGTACGCGCGTGTGGCAGCAGACCGTTCAGATTGCAAATCGAAGTTGCGATAGGGTGGAGAATCTTGCTCTCGGTCTGGACTCACTTGCGAGCGGGTGGACATTAACAAACGGAAATACGGGGGCCTTTCCCAACAAGGGTTTCGGGGCGCTGGATTCACTGGGCAAAGTGACTGTCACGCTGCAGTTCGACCGCGTTGGCACACCGGCGTTGACGTACAATCCGTTCGTCACGGGAACGGTGATCGCCGCCACGGCGAAGACGGCCAGCGCGGCGTGCCAGGCGCCGCAGCTCGCAACGAAGTAAGCGGATCTCAGCCCCAGTAGCTGCGGTCGAGGCTGCGGTATTGGATGGCTTCGGCGAGGTGCTTGGCGAGGACGCGGTCGGCGTTATCGAGGTCGGCGATGGTGCGGGCGACTTTGAGGAGACGGTCGTGGGCGCGGGCGCTCAAGCCCATCTTTTTCATGGCTAGTTCGAGGGTGCGTTCGCCGGCTTCGTCGAGGGCGCAGAGCGGGCGGACCTGACTGGGAGGGAGGTTGGCGTTGTAGAAACCGCGGGCTTGCTGGCGGGCACGGGCGTTCAGGACGCGATCGCGCATGCGCTCGGAGGTGGTGCCGGTGTCGCTGGCGCGGAGCTCTTTGTAGGGTACGGCGGGGACTTCGACGTGGAGGTCGATGCGGTCCAATAGGGGCCCGCTGATTTTGCCGAGGTAGCGCTGGATGATGCCGCCGGTGCAGCGGCATTCGCGGCTGGCGTCGCCGTAGTAGCCGCAGGGACAGGGGTTCATGGCGGCGATTAGCATGAAGCGCGCGGGGAAGCGCATGGTGCCGGAGGTGCGGGCAATTGTCACGGCGCCTTCTTCGAGGGGCTGGCGGAGTTGCTCCAAGACGTTGCGGGCGAATTCGGGGAGTTCGTCCAGGAAGAGGACGCCGTTGTGGGCGAGGCTGGCTTCGCCGGGACGGGGCATACCGCTGCCGCCGCCGATGAGGCCGGCGTCGGACACGGTGTGGTGGGGCGAACGGAAGGGGCGGCGGCGGAGGAGGCCGGCGCCGGGTTTGAGCTGGCCGGCGACCGAGTGGATCTGGGTGGTTTCGAGGGCTTCGTCGAAGTCGAGCGGCGGGAGGATGCCGGCGAGGCGGCGGGCGAGCATGGTCTTTCCCGAGCCGGGAGGGCCGACGAGCAGGACGTTGTGGCCACCGGCGGCGGCGACTTCGCAGGCGCGTTTGGCGGTGGTCTGGCCGCGGACGTCGGCGAAATCGGGAATGGTGTTGGCCCCGTCGGCATCGGCGGCGGGGTATTCGGCGGCAAACTCCTCCGGGGCGCGGAGGGCGGCGACGGCTTCGGCCAGATGGCGGACGCCGAGGACGCGGATGCCTTCGACGACGGCGGCTTCCGGGGCATTTTCCTTTGGCACGACGAGATAGCGCAGACCGCTGCGGCGGGCGCAGACGGCCATGGAGAGGGTGCCGCGAACGGGGCGGAGCGAGCCATCGAGCGACAGTTCGCCGGCAAAGGCGTGATGGTCACTGGGCTGGAGAGCGCCGGTGGCGCCCAGGATGCCGAGTGCCATGGGCAGGTCGAACCCGGCGCCCTCCTTACGGACGTTGGCGGGGGCGAGGTTGATGGTGACGGCTTTGGCGGGATAGCCGAAGCCCGAGTTCATGAGCGCCGATTTGATGCGTTCGCGGCTTTCGCGGACGGCGAGATCGGGCATGCCGACGGTGATGAAGTCACGGGCGGATCCGGACGGGTAGAGGTCCACCTCCACGTCGATGAGGTGAGCGTCGATGCCGAAGACCGCCGCGGTTCGCGTCCGGAAGAGTCCCATATTAGTGGAGTGGGCGACGGAGGCGAAAGTTCTCAACTATCGCGCAGACAATCGTACTTACGGGAGTTACTCGACGCGGAAGGTGTGTTTCGTCTCCGATTGCTGGGAGCCGACGGCGTCGCGGATACGGAGGGCGATGGTATATTCGCCGGGGTCGAGATCCTTGGTGAGTTGGAGGCTGAGGGCGCCGAGGAGGTAGCGGCGCGGGTAGAACGATTTGCCGGTTTCGTTGGCGGCCTCCTCCTGTTTGAAAAGGCTTTCGCCGTTGGCGCGGAAGACCTCGATGCCGTAGCCGACCTGGAAGGCGTTCCCTTCCCCGAGCTTGTAGCCGGCAAATTCAAAACGGGCCCAGACCATATCGCCCTGCTTGTAGGCAGGCACGGTTAGGGCTTCGGGGGCGTCTTCAGAACGCAGGAAACGAAAGCGGAGCGGCTGGAGGGTAGTGACGGTGGCGAGGTTGAGACCGCGGGTTTGGAAGGGGACGGTGAGGGCGGCTTTCGTCGAGCCAACGTGATCGACGGCGGTGAGACGGATTTCGGCGGCGGCGGTGGCGAGGGCTTGCGGGAGGGGCAGTTCCAGGCGGATGCGAGGACGCCATTTTTTGTCTTCGGGCGCGAGGTCGACTTTGACATCGCCTTTTTGGGGCGCGGTCATGGCGAGGCCGGCAGCGTCGAAGGCCTGGCACTCCCAGGAGAGATTGAGCTTCAGATCCTCGTCGCCGGAGGGTTTGAAGCCGGCGATGTCGAAGCTGAGGAAAATGGACTCGGCGCTGGCGAAGGCGAACGATTTGGCAACGGCGGGGCCGCCGTCAAACTGGGCGAGTTGCGGCTGGACGATCGCCAACTCGGCCACCAGTTCGGCGTGGGAGGCGAGCGCGAGGATCAGGAGGGCGCCGGGCAGACGCACGGTGGCTAGATTCCTTTTTTGTCGGCAGGCAGGGAGGGCGGCGGCGCCAGTGTGGCCGGGATTTCGATGAAGGCGATCTGTTCATTGTCGGCCATCGAGTTATCGACCACTTCCAGTTTATACGTGCCGACCGGAACGTCGAAGTAGATCATGCCTTCTTCGGTGAGTGCGGGCTGCATGCGACGGATCATCCCCATCCAACGCGTGTTGCCTTCCATTTCCATGATTTCGGAGATCTCGTTCCCAGCCGCATCGTGGAGGCGCAGCATCGGGATGGAGATCTCCTCAGCACCCGAGTTGGTGACCGTGATGTGGATCTGCAGTACGCGATTCTTCGGGGGCTGCTTCAATCCTGCCACCTCTGCCTGCCAGTTGGCATCAATGACCTGGTAGGAGAGCTTTCCTACCTGCACTTTCTCTCCAATCGGCAACGTGAGCGCTTTGGTTTTCGAGGAACAACCTGCGGAAGTGAGCAAAAAAGCACTGATGGAGATCAGCATGAACGCGCGAAGTGACATCGGCATGGAAGTACGATCCTAGAATGGCGGGATTTGAAGTTATTATGATTAGCTTGCGATATCAAATGCAAATATATCTTCTGGCGCTAACTCTCCTGAGTACTATGGCCTACGGGCAACGGGTGCAAGCCAGACACCCGGTAAGCGGGCGAGTGTTCGCGCCAGTGATGTCGGCCGCAGGTGCCGATTGGCTGGAGAGAAGCGAGCGGGAGAGCGAGGAAAACCCGACAAAAGCGGTGGCGCAACTGGGGTTGAAGCCGGGCATGACGGTGTGCGATCTGGGGGCCGGTACGGGGTACTACGCGGTACGGATGGCGCGGCTGGTGGGTGCGACGGGGAAGGTATACGCCGTCGATATTCAGCCGAAGATGCTGGAGTTGCTGGGTAAGCGGCTGGCGTCGGCGGGGATCAAGAATATCGAACCGGTGCTGGGGGCGGAGGCGGAGACGAACCTGCCGGTGGATTCGCAGGACCTGATCATTCTGGTGGATGTGTACCACGAGTTTTCGAAGCCGCAGGAGATGTTGCGGTCGATCCGGAGGTCGTTGAAGGCCGATGGGAGGCTGGTGCTGCTGGAGTTCCGGAAGGAAGACACGAGCGTACCGATCCGGCTGGAGCACAAGATGACGCTGGCCGAGGTGAAGGCCGAGACCGAGCCGGAAGGGTTCGTGATCGAAAAGGTTTTGGATACGCTGCCGTGGCAACACATGATCTTTTTGCGAAAGAAGTAAAAGATGGCCAAAGGCGAGTTTTTCCCTTCGGAACTGCGGCGGCAGCGCGACCGGATGACGGGCGTGGAGGTGCTGCAGATGACGGCGGGCGCGGCGATCAACCACGCGACATATTTCCTGCAGCCGTCGTTCACGCCCGATGGGCGGACGATGCTGTTCATCTCCAACCGGACGGGCGGCTGGCAGCTGTTCGCGGTGACGGAGTTTCCGGGCGGAACCATTCGGCAGTTGACCGAAGGGGCGCCGATTCATCCGTTTTCGCCGGCGATTTCGCGGGATGGGGCCGGCGTGTTCTTTGTGCGGGGCGCGGGGATTTGGCGGCTGGAATTGGACACGCTGGCGGAGAGTTGCGTGGTGGATTTCGGGGCCGGGTCAATGGGCGAGCCGTCGCTTGACGCAGTGGGCGAATGGCTGGTGGCGGCGATCAAGAAGGATGGGCAATCGGGGCTGGCGGTAGGGCGCGTGGATGGGACGGGTTGGCACATCATTCCGTACCCGCGCACGGTGATCCATCCGCAGTTTCATCCGTTGGAGCCGGAGTGGATTGAGTTCGCCGGGGACCCGGCGCCGCGCATGCACCGCGTGCGGCGCGACGGCACGGCGATGGAGTGTTTGTTCACGCACGACAACGACTATTTCGTGGTGCACGAGACGTTTTTGGGGCAGACCGGGAACGTGGTGTATACGGTGTGGCCGCGGGCGCTCCGGGTGATGGATTGGAAGACGCGGGAGCACCGGACGATTTGCGAGTTCCATGCGTGGCACATTACCCCGAACCACGACGGGAGTAAGGTGCTGTGCGATACGAATCATCCCGATGAGGGGATCTTTGAGATTGATGTGGCGACTGGGGAGCGGAAGCAGATCTGCGTGTCGGAGGCGTCGAGCGGGGGATCGCAGTGGAAAACGGGCCGGTATGCGTTGGCGGCGGATTTCGCGGCGGCGCGGAGCGGGGCGGCTGGGGGCGGGACGTTAAGTTGGATGGAGGCGGGGACGGACACGGTGTACGGGCCACAGTGGACCCACCCGCACCCGTCCTATTCGCCGGACGAGAGACTGGTGGTCTTCGCCAGCGATAGGACGGGGTCCACGCAGGTGTACGTCGCCGGGGTGCCGGATTAGAGAATGCCGCGGATGGCTTCCATTTCCTGATCGAAGGATTTGAGGATTTTTTCGCATTTATCGCCGAGGCCGAAGGCCTGGAGATAGGGCGCGGGATCGGTGACATCGCGGTCATCGGCGACGGCGGTGATGCCGAGGGCGTTGACCGTGAAATCGGCCAGTTGCAGGGCGCGGCTGAGAGCGGTGAGGCCGGGGGCGGTGGCATCGGCATCGGGGTTGTGATGGAACCGGGCGGCGACCTGGACGGGGATGGGGAGCTTCCAGTTTTCCAGTACTTTCTGGGAAAGTTCGGCGTGGGAGAAGCCGAGCTGGATGATTTCGACGTCGTAGAGTTCGCGGCTTTCGCGCTTGGATTCGGCGATGACGTTGGCGTATTCTTCCGGGCAGGTAACGGCGAGGAGGAGCTTGCCGACGTCGTGGAGCAGGCCGGCGACGAAGGCGCCTTCGGCGTATTCGACGGTCATGTTTTGTACGATGAGATCGCTCATGTTGGCGACGGCGACGGCGTGGAGATTGAACTGTTTGGTGGACCAGCCGGCGGGGAGCTTCAGTTGCGCCATCATGTTGCAGACGGAGAGGCCGAGGACGATATTGCGGAGACGATTGGTGCCGAGAATGGTAATGGCGTGGCGCACGCTGGAGACGGTGCCCATGCGGCCATAGGCAGCCGAATTCACCATCCGCATCACGTTGCCCGTGAGGACGGTGTCCTTCTCGATCCAATCGGCCAGCTCAGTGACCATGATGTCGTCTTTGGCCAGGCTGGCCAGTAGTTTGGTGAGGACCGGGCTGAACGGGGGAAGTTTGCCGATCCCTTCGAGGGCTTTGTCGCGTAGGTGGGTGGGTGCAAGGATGGAGGACATACTCCCTTCTCTCTTCGGCGAAGGAGGAGAAAGTCTTACACTGGGAAAGTGAACCCAGAGTTTATTCCCGAGGGCGGACGGGAAGTGGACCTACCACCACCGCCGCCGGTGGTGACGACGTCCGCGATCGCCGTGCGCGACTTACGGAAATACTATGGGAGTAAGGCGGCGGTGGACGGCCTTACCCTACAGGTTCCGCGCGGCTGTTTCTTCGGGTTTCTGGGCCCGAACGGGGCAGGCAAAACCACTACCATCCGGATGCTGATGGGAGTAAATACGCCGACTTCCGGGGAGATTGAAGTGTTGGGATTGCGCATGCCGGAGCAGGGCGTGGCGATCAAGCGGCAGATCGGACTAGTGCCGGAAGATACGTTGCTTTTCGACCATTTGACGGCGCAGGAATATATGGAATTCACGGGGCGCATCTACGGGTTGCCGGCGGCGATGACGCGGGAGCGGATGCGGGAGTTGTTGGCGCTATTTGAAATGGACGGGCAGGGGCGGAAGCTGATTGGCGAGTATTCCAAGGGGATGCGGAAGCGAGTGGCGATGGCGGCGGCGTTGCTGCACCGGCCGCAGTTGTTTCTGATGGACGAGCCGTTTGAGGGCGTGGACGCGGTGGGCGCGCGGTTAATGAAGGACATTTTGTTGGACCTGGTAGGCAAGGGGGCGACGATTTTCCTAACCTCGCACGTGCTGGAGGTGGTGGAGCGGTTGTGCGACCGGGTGGCGATTATCAGTCAGGGGCGACTGGTGGTGGACGATACGATGGCCAATTTGCGGGGCGGGACCGAGTCGTTGGAAGAGATTTTTGTGCGGGTAGTGGGCGGAGCGCGGAGTACCGAAAATCTGGAGTGGCTGTAGTGGAGCAACTGGGGCCGCTGCGCGCGATTGTGTGGGCGCAGTGGGCGACCTCGCGGAATTTCTATATGCGCGCCAACAAGGGCGGGCTGGTGTTGAAGTGGCTGATGGGGCTGGTGTGGTACGGCGTTTGGGCGCTGGGGGCGGTGGGCGCGGGGTACGTCGTGAGCGGGCGGGTGCCGATGGCGATTGTGGAACGGGCGCTGCCAGGGGCGCTGTTTCTGGTGTTCTTTTTCTGGCAGTTGTTTCCGATTATTCTGGCCTCGCAGGGTGCGTTTCTAGACATGCGGCGGCTGCTGGTGTATCCGATTCCGGAGAGCCAGATGTTTGCGTTGGAAGTGGCTCTGCGGGTGACGACGGCGGTTGAGATGTTGCTGGTTTGCCTGGGCCTGATGGTGGGGCTGTGGTGCAACCCGGAGGTGCGGGTGTGGGCGCCGCTGGTGATTGTGGTGTTCATCGTATTCAACCTGTTTCTGGCCACGGGCGTGAAGGCGCTGATGGAGCGGTGGTTCAAGAAGAAGGGCGTGCGCGAGTTGATGATGGTGTTTTTCCTGGGGCTGATTCTGGTGCCGCAACTGTTCGCGGCGGGGCTGCAGGAGGGCGTGCCGAACCAGTTCGCGTTTTTGGAGAAGTTCGCGGTGGTGATGCGGGTGACGCCGTGGATTGCGGTGGGGGCGCTGGCGTTGGGGAAGGGCGGCGGGTTGGCGGTGGCGTCGTTGACGGCATCGACGGGGTTGGCGTATCTGTTTGCGCGAATTCAGTTTGCCAGGTCGTTGCGGTTGGAGGAGGGGGAGGGGGACGGGCAGCGCAAGGCGGAGAAGGCCGAATCGACGTGGTTCGACGCGGTGGTGCGGTGGCCGGGTGTCGTGCTGATGGACCCGGTGGCCGCAGTGGTGGAGAAGGATCTGCGGACGCTGACGCGTTCGCCACGGTTCCGGTTGATCTTCATGATGGCGAGCACGTTCGGAGCGGTGCTGTGGCTGCCACAGGCGCTGCGCAGCAAGGGCGGGTGGATGGCGAACAACTACATCACCATGGCCGCGCTGTATGGAATTCTGGTGCTGGGCGAGGTGCTGTATTGGAACGTGTTCGGGTTTGAGCGGGCCGGGGCGCAGCAGTGGTTTGCGACCCCGATTGGGTTCCGCGATGTGCTGCGGGCGAAGAACATGGTGGCAATTTTCTTCACAGTGCTGACGATCTCAATTTTGTCGGCGATTGCGATGGTGTTGCCGATTGGGGCGGGGGTGGCGCAGGTGGCCGATGCGTTGGCGGCGGCGGCGGTGTTTTTGGTTTCGGTGATGAGCGGGGGGAATTTGACGAGTGTCTATATGCCGCGGCCGATTGACGCCGACCAGGCATGGCGGAACAACGCGAGCAAGACACAGTTTATGCTGCTGGCGGCCTATCCGGTGCTGACGATTCCGGTGGCGTTGGCGCATTTGGCGCGGTGGGCAACGGATAACTATTGGGCCTACCACGGGGTGCTGGCGGTGGCCTTTGTGGTGGCGCTTTGTTTTTATCATGTGGCGACGGAGACGGCGGTGGAGGTGGCGGAGGCGCGGAAAGAAAATATTGTAGCGGCGCTGTCGCGGACCGATGGTCCGGTGTCTATCAGTACATGAGCGAGTTGCGGTGGTTGGTGGCGCTGGAGGCGGGGCTGTTTTTTTCGGTAGTGTGTTGGGAGACAACGGCGAGTTGGGCGGCGCCAACGTATGAGCCGGTACCGTTTGCGTTGGCGCTGGTGGGGGCGGCGACGGTCGGGATGTTGACGTGCCATGTGGGGCCGGCGTTTTACGCGTCGCGGTTTGCGGTGCCGGGATGGGCGATGGCGTGGTTGGCGTTTGGGTATTTGGAGTGGTTGTGGGGGCTCGCAGGCGCGGGTTGGGATGTGCTGGGCTGGCTTGTTCTTGGGGCAACGGTGGTTTGTTGGCGGCCGGCGTGGCGTTGGGTGCCAGGGGCTTCGTTGGCGGTCGGCGTGGGGGTTCTGGGGTGGGCGTTGCAGGCGCAGTGGCGGGGCGTTGGCGCGACGAATCCTTACTACAGCTCGGGGCGGGAAACGATGTTCGGGTATTTCACGCCGGGGGTTTTGCTGGCGGCGGCACCGGCCATAGTGATTGCGTGGCGTATTGGGAAGGCGCGGCCGCAGGCGAAGGCGATTTGGTGGAGTGGGATTTTGGGCGTTTTGCTGCCGGCGGTGGTGGCGGTGGCGGTGGCGTCTGTGGCTACCGATGCGGGCGCTACTTTGCACTGGCGGCCTAGCTTATTCCGGGGATTCTATTGGGCGCTTCAGGGAATAGAGCAACTGAACGAGACAGCACTGGCACTTGGCACAGGCACGCTGCTCGCGCCGTTAATTCTGAGCCTGTACGCACTGCGGGAATTGAATTCCGCCTGGACCGGGCGGCGCGCGATGCTGCTTGTTCCCGTTGGGCTGTGGGCGGCGGCGTGGCCGATCTCGCAGCTGATCGAACCGGGCGCGGGCTTCCGGTACTTCTTCAGCACCATTCACGTCTGGTGGGCGTGGGGCGTCATCGCGCTCGGCGCGGTGGCCGGGTTGCGGGTGCTGTTCTTGCCTGATTCCGGAAAGATGGAGTACCATCGTCGAGACAGCGCATGAGCCTATTTAGCCGAAAACCCAAAGAAACCGCCAGCATCACCTACGTTTCGCACGCTGGTGTGAGCCAGACCTTCGAAGTCCCGGTGGGCACGTCCCTGATGGAAGGCGGCGTGCGCAATGGCGTGGAGGAGATCGTCGCCGAGTGCGGCGGCGCCTGCATCTGCGCCACCTGCCATGTGTTCGTCGATGAGGCATATCTGCCGTTACTGGACAAGATGGAAGCGGGCGAGAACGAGATGCTGGGCAACACGCTGGTGAAGCGGCAGCCGAATAGCCGGTTGAGCTGCCAGATTCAAGTCACAAAATCGCTGGACGGGATGGTGGTGCATACGCCTGAGGCGCAGGTCTAGTGGCGGCTGGCGTCGTGATCGCCGGCGCGGGGCAGGCCGGTTTTCAGGCCGCTTGTTCGCTTCGCACGGAAGGGTACACGGGCCCGATCACGCTGGTGGGCGAGGAAGCGGGACTGCCGTATCAGCGGCCGCCGCTTTCCAAGGGCTGTTTGCGCGGCAAGCAGGAGTTGGACGAGATCGATCTGCGGCCGGTGGCCTTCTACGAAAAGCAGGACATCACGCTGCGGATGGGGGAGCGGATTCTGGCGATTGACCGGGACGCGCGGCGCGTTTATTTGGCGGATGGGGAGGGGTTGGAATACGACTATCTGCTGCTGGCGACGGGGGCGAGTAATCGCCGGTTAGCCGGGCCGGGGGCGCTGTATTTGCGGACTCGCGAAGAGGCCGCGATGCTGCTGACGGAGTTGGAGGCGGCGGAGCGACTGGTGGTTGTGGGCGGCGGTTTTATTGGGCTGGAAGTGGCGGCGGCGGCGACGGCGCTGGAGCGGAAGGTGACGGTTGTGGAGCCGCAGGAGCGGCTGATGCAGCGCGCGGTGGGGCCGATTATTTCCGAGTATTTCCGGGCCATGCATGTGGGGCACGGGGTGGAGTTTGTGTTTGGCGAAGGGTGCACGGGGATTGACGACGACGGCGCTGTGCGGCTGACGAATGGGGCCGTGCTGCCGGCGGATATGGTGGTGGCGGGGATTGGCGTGACGCCGCGGGCGGAGTTGGCAGTGGCGGCGGGGTTGTCTGTGGCCAATGGGATTGTCGTCGACGATTATTTGCGGACGGCGGATGAGCGAATCTATGCGATTGGGGATTGCGCCTCGTTTCCATCTCGGTTCGCGGGCGGGATGGCGCGGTTGGAATCGGTACAGAACGCGGTCGACCAGGCACGGTGTTTCGCGGAGGCGGTGTGCGGGCGGCCGCGGCCGTACGATGCGGTGCCGTGGTTCTGGACCGACCAGTTTGAAGCAAAGCTGCAAATGGTGGGCATTTCGCAGGGGTTTGACTGTGAAGTGACGCGCGGGGATCTGGCCAGCGGCAAGTTTTCGGTTTGCTATTTTCGGGACGGGCGGTTGATTGCGATCGACTCGGTGAACCGGCCGGCAGACCATTTGGCGGGGCGGAAGCTGATCGCGTATGGCGGGGGTATCACGCCGGAGCAGGCGGGGGATACGGAGTTTGACTTGAAGGTGGCGGCTCAGACAATTCCTGGGTGACTGTCACCCAGGAATTGTCTGGTTAGTATTTGGTTTGGAAGAGGGCGTCCATGCGGCGCCCTTTGGGGCGGGGCGGTTCGGCGCCGGATAGCAGGGCTTCGCGGTGCGGCAGGACTGTGTCGAGCGAATTGGGGTGCGTGGCGATGAGGAATTTGCCTTCGCGCGCTCCGTCGATCATCGATTGCGCGACCTCCGTGGTGGGCGCGCCGCGTTCGATGAACCCTCGGAACTGTTCGGCGAATTCGCCGGTGAGTTCGTTGGCCAGATTTGATTGGGTGAACGAGGGCGTGGCGACCGAGATGCCAATCTCCGAGCCCAGAGCGCGGAGCTCGTGGAGGCAGCTTTCGGCCAGGGCTAGCAGGGCGGTTTTGGACGCGCAGTAGTCCGTCGAATACGGCATGGGCAGCAGCGCGGCCATGGAGGCCGTGAAGACGATGCGGCCCTTGTGCCCGGCGGCGAGCCAGCCGGGGATCAGGATCTGCAACGCGCGGCGCGGGGCATGGAAGTTGACACGCCATACCTCATCGCTGGCCGGGGCCCAGGCGGGGCCGGGCTGGCCGATGATGCCGGCGTTGAGGAAGACCAGGTCGTAGAGATCGTAGGGGATTTCGGCAGCATCGGCGACGGTGATGCCGGGGGCCTCGCGCACGTCAATCGCGATGACTTCGTAGCCATCGGCGCGCAACAGATCCACTAGCGCGGCGCCGATGCCGCTGGCTCCGCCGGTAACTAGCGCGCGCTTCAAACGATCTCCTTGATCACTTCGCCGTGGACTTCTGTGAGCCGTTCGCGGCGGCCTAAATGCAGATAGCTAAGCGCATCTTGCGTGAGGCCGAGCTGGTTCAGAACCGTCGTGTGGATGTCGCGGAAGTGCATGGGGCGTTCGATGGCGCGGAGGCCGATGGCGTCGGTGTTGCCCACCACTTGTCCGCCTTTGATGCCGCCGCCGGCCATCCACATGGTGAAGCCCAAGTTGTGGTGGTCGCGCCCCTTGTTGCCTTGCGATTCGGGGGAGCGGCCGAATTCCCCGCCCCAGAGGACGAGGGTCGTATCAAGCAGGCCGCGGCGTTTCAAGTCCTTCAACAGCGCGGTTACCGGCTGATCGGTATGCATGGCCATGCGGAGGTGGTTTTCTTCGATGTCGCCATGGGCGTCCCACTGCATGTTGCCGGGGCCGCCCCCGCTGACAACGCAGGTGAAGCGGACGCCGCGTTCGACCAGGCGGCGGGCCAGCAGGCAGCGGCGGCCGTAGTCGTCGGTCTCCTTTTTGCCGATGCCATAGAGGGCCTTGGTTTCTTCGGTTTCCTTGGAGATATCGAAGGCTTCCGGGGCTTCGGTCTGCATGCGGAAGGCGAGATCGTAGGACGCGATGCGGGCTTCCATTTCCGAGTCGCCGGGCTTCATGCCGGCTTCGTTCAGGCCGCGGAGGAAGTCGAGCGTTTCTTTGCGCTGGCTGGAGGTGATGCCTTGCGGGAGATCCAGGTTCAGGACGGGCTTGGCGCCGCTGCGGAGCATGGTGGGCTGATAGACGGCAGGCAGGAACCCTTGCATGTACATGGGCTGGCCGGCTTCGAGCGCGCCCTTGGGATCGGGCAGGACGCAGTAGGCGGGGAGCGAGTTGCTCTCCGAACCGAGGCCGTAGGTGACCCAGCTACCCATGTTCGGGAAGCCGGGGAGAATGCGGCCGGTCATGAGCTGATACTGGGCGGCGGAGTGGACCACCATGTCGCCATGGCAGCCGCGGAGCACGGCGAGATCGTCGACCACGGTCGACAGGTGGGGGAAGAGATCGGAGACTTCGATGCCGCTTTTTCCGTATTTTTTGAACGTTCTCTTAGTGCCGAGGAGCGTGGCGTTGGGGGCGACGAACTGGTACTTGGCTTCGCCGAATTCGGCGGGCCGTTTCTGGCCGTCGAGCTTGTTGAGCAGCGGCTTGGGATCGAAGGTTTCCACCTGGCTGGGGCCGCCGGCCATGAAGAGGAAGATGACTGATTTGGCTTTGGCGGGAATGTGGGGGGGCTTGGGCGCGAGCGGGTTTTTGACGGCGGCCTGGGCGTCGAGCGAGGCCAGCGCCAGGGCTCCGAAGCCACAGAAGGCGTCGGCCACGAATTCGCGCCGGTTGCGGGTGGGGCGGCTGTGTTCTTTCATGACGGGTTACTCCACGTAGGCGAACGAATTCAGGTTGAGAACGGCGAGGGCGAACTCGCGGAGCGGACGATTGCCGCTGAGGTATTGGGCGGCCAGGGCGAGTTCCTTGGCGTTCGGGGAGCGGCCGGTGGCCAGTTGCCAGGCGCGTTCGGTGATGCGTTTCGGGTCGGCGCCGGCTTCTTTGGTGAGGCGGGCGGCAAAGGCGTCGGCCATCGCGGAGGCGAACTCGCCGTTGGTCAATTCCAGGGCTTGCGGGGCATGGGTGCTGGATTCGCGGCGGGCGCATGAGATCTGCATGTCGGGCGCGTCGAAGGCGTCCATCATGGGCAGGCGCAGGTTGCGCTTGGCGATGAGGTAGACGCTGCGGCGATCGTGTTCCGACTTGTCGGCGGCGATGGCCCACTGGCTGGGCTTGTAGAGCAAATTGGTAAGTTCCTTGTCGACCGGCACCATGATGCTGGGGCCACCCATTTTCAAGTTCAGCCGGCCGGCGACGGCGAGCATGGAGTCCCGCATCTCTTCAGCTTCCAGGCGGCGGCGGGAGGCGTGCCAGAGGTATTTGTTTTCGGGGTCCTTGGCCATGTTGGCTTCGAAGGCCGGTGAGTTGTAGGACTGTTTCCATGTACTGGAGTTCAGCAGCAGGCGGTGCATTGGCTTCAGCTTCCAGCCGCCGGCGATGAACTGATTGGCCATCCAATCGAGCAGTTCCGGGTTGGTGGGGCGCAGGCCCATTTTGCCGAAATCGTTGGTCGTGGCGACGATACCGCGGCCTAAATACCAGTGCCAGATGCGATTGGCCATGACGCGGGCGGTGAGCGGATTTTCCGGCGCGACGACCCATTCGGCCAGTTTTGTGCGCGGATTTTCGGGGAGCGTTTCGCGTTCAGGGGCGCCGTCGGGGAGCAGCACGCCGAGGGGCCGGGCACCCACTTTATCCTTCGGCCGGGTATATTCGCCGCGCTCCAGGAGGTGGATGGGGGTGGCGCGTTTGAAATCGTTTTCCACGCTGTAGAGAGCGGGGAGAGGCGCGGGGAGACTGTCGGTGGCGTCTTCCAACTGCTTTTCGATGGCCGCGAGCTCGTCGCCTTCCTTGCCCTTCATGGAGGCTTTTATCTTCTTGATCTCGTCTTCAGTGGCCTTGGCCTTGGCTTTCCAGGCGGCTTGTTCGGCTTCGGAGGCCAGGGCGATATCCTTGTCGTGAGTGGCGGCGAAGTAGGCCTGGATGCGATAGTAGTCCGACTGGCGGAAGGCGTCGAACTTGTGATCGTGGCAGCGGGCGCAACCGATCGTCACGCCGAGGAAAGCGGCGCCAACGATGTTGGTCATCTCGGTGAGCACTTCCGAACGGCTGCTGGCGACCTCCTGATTGCCGGCGTTTTTGCGAAGCGGGCCCATTCGTTGGAGGCCGCTGGCGACGCGAAGCCATTCGGCCTTGGCATCCATTTCGTCGCCCGCCAACTGCTCCATGACGAAGCGGTCGTAGGGCTTGTCTTCGTTCAGAGAGCGAACGACGTAATCGCGGAAACGCCAGGCGCCATTGCGGTGGGTATCGTATTCAAAACCATCGGTCTCCGAGTAGCGAACGACATCGAGCCAGTGCTGGGCCCAACGTTCACCGTATTGCGGGGAGGCCAGATAGCGTTCGACGACCTTCTCCCAGGCGTTGGGGGATTTGTCGGTTTCAAAAGCGCGAATCTCTTCGGGGGTGGGCGGCAGGCCGAGCAGGGCGAAGGAGGCGCGGCGGATGAGCGTGCGACGATCGGCTTCCGGCGCGGGCGCCATTTCTTCCTGTTTGAGGCGGGCGAGGACGAAGGCGTCGATGGGGTTCTTGACCCAGGCTTTATCGGCGGGTGCGGTGAAGGTGGGGACTGCGGGAGTTTGGCGCGGTTGGAAAGACCAATGGCGGCGTTCGACGGCAGTGTAGGTTCCGAGGGGGGCGGTCGTCTCGGCGATCAACTGCGTGGTGACTACAAACGAAAGGAGAATCGCAATCGACGAAGACTTCATGGGTTGTCCGTGATTATATAAGAGGATGGCTCTTGTTTCTATGGTGAATAAACGGTTATGCATGGCCCTGTTGGCCGTGTCGATGTGGGGTGCGCCGGGGATGGATCCGGCGGTATTGCAGCGCATTCCCAAACGGATGCAGGAGTTGGTGGACGCTGGCGTGTTATCCGGTACGGTGACGCTGGTGCAGCGGCATGGGGCCGTTGCCAGTTTGGAGGCCGTGGGCTGGGCCGATATCGAGGCGAAGAAGCCGATGAAGGCCGATACGATTTTCCAGGTGATGTCGATGACCAAGCCATTCGTGGGCACGGCGATCATGATGCTGGCCGATGAAGGGAAACTGGCCATTGGCGATGCGGTAGAGAAGCATTTGCCGGAGTTTCGTGGGCAGTTGGTGATGGCGCAGAAGAACGACGATGGGTCGCTTTTGTTGAAGAAGCCGGCGCGGGTGATTACGATTCACGACCTGATGACGCATTCTTCCGGCATGTCGTATCTGCCACCGGCGGGGATCAAAGAGTTGAACACGACGATGGAGCGGACGCTGGCCGACGCGGTGCTGCTGTATTCGCAGATGCCGCTCGAGTTCGAGCCGGGCAGCAAGTGGCAGTATTCGAATTTGGGCATCGCGATTCTGGGGCGGATCATTGAGGTGCGCTCCGGAATGCCTTTTGAGAAGTTTTTAGAGACGCGAATTTTCCAGCCATTGGGGATGAAAGACAGCCACTTTTTCCTGCCGGCGGAGAAGCATTCGCGGCTGGCGGCGATCTATAAGAAAGGCCCGGATGGGAAGTTGGTGAAGGCCGGGGACGAGACGCTGGGCGGATACGCGCTGAACTTCCGCAAGGGCGCGAAGTATCCGGCGCCGGAGTGGGGGCTGTACACGACCGCGCAGGATTTGGCGGCGTTCTACCAGATGCTGTTGAGCGGCGGGAAGAAGCTGATTTCGCGGTCGGCGATTGAGGTGATGACACGGAAGCAGACCGGGCAACTGCGGGCCGGGCATATGCCGAACACGGCGTTCGGGTTGACGTGGGAGGTGATCGATGACCCGCGCGGCGAGCTGGCGTATCTGTCGACGGGGACCTTTGGGCACGGCGGGGCGTTTGGGACGCATGGCTGGGTGGACCCGAAAAAGGACATGGTTGGCGTGTTCCTGATCCAGATGACGGGCATTGATCCGGGCGCCAAGTATGGGTTTATGCAGATGGCCAACGCCGCGGTGATTGATTGACGGAATCCTGATCTTTCGCTTACAACTTTTCCAGAGGGCGGGCGCAGACTGTGAGGCATGAGACTCATTTGTTTGGTATCCGCCCTTTTCCTTTCTTGCACTTACGCGCAGCCGGCGATTTTTGGGGCAGCCGGCGGTGACGCCGCGGCGATCCGGCCGGCGGTGATTGCGTTTCAGAACGCGCTGGGGCCATTGAATGCGCCGGGGCCGGTGGGCGACGCGAACGGGCGGAGGGAGATCAATTGGGACGCGGTTCCGGCCGGTTTTTCGGCACCGAATGCGCTGCCGGCGGACTTTTTCAACAAGAATTCGGTGCGCGGTGTGGTGTTGACGATTGATGGATCGGGGGCGAATGGGCTGCAGGTGAGCGCGAATGAGGGCGACGGACCGGTGCGTTTTGACACGATTCTGCCCGGTTATTCGTCACTTTTCACCACTTTTAGTGCGCAAAAACTGTTCACTTCGACGGGTAAGAACGACTACAACGTGGATTTTTATGTCCCGGGGACGCAGGTGAAGGGGAAAGTTTCGGGGTTTGGGATCGTTTTCGCGAACGTCGCGCTGCCGTTTACGACGGCGGTGGAACTCTATAACGCGGATGGTTTTTTGTTGGGAAGGTACTTTGCGCCGGTGGCGGCGAAGGGATTGTCGTTTGTGGGGATCCAGTTTCAGAACCGGATGATTACGCGGGCGCGGATTGTACCGGGGAACGCGGTGATTGGGACGGCCGACGATCCGGCGAACGGGCGGAACGTGGTGGTGGTGGACGATTTGATTTATGGGGAGCCGGTGAGCGACTGCGTGGCGAATTAGGCGGCGGGCCAGGGGGTGTTGTTGTAGCCGTTCTCTTCGATGGAGTGGCCGCAGAGGGTGCAGCGGATGACGTTGATATCCGGGGCGTGGTTGTCGACGCCGGGGCCGAGTCCGAAGACGACGCAGGGGTCGGGATGGAAGTGGGCCTCGATCGGTTTTTTGCGGAGGAGGGCGCCGACTTCTACCTGGCCCGGGCGGGGGTTGTCCATCGGGAGACGGGCGGCGCGCATGGCGGCTTCTATGGGGCGGAGATGTTCGCAGAGAACGAGGCGATCGGGGAATTCGAGGTAGTCGATACGTTCGTTGGAGTAGGGGATGCCGCGGCTGACGCTGTCGATGTACTGGGTTTTATTGCGGTGGGGAGGTCCGGATTTCAGTTCTTCGATGCGGACGTTGATGTAGGTTCGATCGATGGGCTGGGGCGGAAGGTAGGGACCGGAGGGGACGGAGATGTTGGGGAGGGTGAAAATAAAGTAAATGGCTGGTGCCAGGACGGGCGCCAGCCAGAAGAAAGAGAGTTCGTTGTAGGCAACGGTACCGATGGCGGCGACGATGTAGAGGGTCGCCGCAATGATCTGCAGGACCCTCACGAACATGCGATTAGCCCTTCAGCTTCTTCACGGCTTCGGTGAGGGCAGGGACGACGTCGAAGAGATCCCCGACGATGCCGTAATCGGCCACTTCGAAGATGGGAGCGTCAGGGTCCTTGTTGATGGCGACGATGCACTTGGAACCCTTCATGCCGACCTGGTGCTGGATGGCGCCGGAGATGCCGACGGCAATGTACACCTTGGGGGCGACCGTCTGGCCGGAGCTGCCGACCTGGCGTTCCATGGGGAGCCAGCCGTTATCGCAGATGGGGCGGGAGGCGGCGATTTCGCCACCGAGGGCGGCGGCGAGCTCTTCGACCATCGCGATGTTTTCCTGCTCCTTGATGCCGCGGCCGACGCTGACGATGATGTCGGCGGCGGTGAGGTCGACGGCGCGGGAGGATTCGCGGAAGGGGGCTTCGGCTTTCACGCGGATGCCGGAGATTTGCACGGCGAAGGGTTCGACGGCTGGCGTACCGCCGCCGAGCTGGTCACCGCGGAAGGCGCCGGCCTGTATGGACAGGAACCGGGGGCCGGAGGCGGGGAGAGCGTAATCGGCGTTCAGCTTGCCCTGGAAGAGCTGGCGGACGGCGGTTGTTTTGGTCAGCTTTACGACGTCGCTGATGAACACTTTGCCGAAGCGGGTGGCCAATTTGGGCGCGAAGTCACGCACTTGGTAGGTGTGCGGGAAGACGACGTATTCCGGGTTGGTGGCGCGGATCAGTTGCTCCAAAGTAGACGTGTAGCCGTCGGCGCTGTAGGCGGCCAGATCGGCATGTTCGATGGTGTAGACCTTGGCGACGTCTTTCGCGGCCGCGTCACCGGCGGGGCCGATGGTAGCGACGGAGACGGGCAGACCGAATTGCTTAGCGGCGACGATGGCTTCCCATCCCATACGGTGGAACTGGCCGTTGGACTGTTCGAGAACGACGAGGACGCTCATATGACACGGACCTCAAACTTCAACTTGTCGGCCAGCGCGGTGGCGGCGGTTTTGGCATCGCCTTCGAGCAACTGCGTCTGTTTGCCGCGGCCCGGGAGGTAGACCTTTTCGCAGACAACCTGCGCGGCGGGAACGCCACCGAGATCATCGGCGGAGACGGCGCGGAGTTCTTTCGTCTTGGCCTTTTTGATGCCCATGAGGGTGGCGTAGCGCAGCTTGTTGATGCCGCTCTGAATCGTCAGCACCGCGGGGAGCGGAAGCGTGACGTGCTGGAACCAGCCGTCTTCCAGTTCGCGCTTGACGCGGATGGCGCCGTCGAGCACCTCGACCGCCATGATAATGGTGGCGCTGGGGAGACCCAGGAGTTCGGCGACCACTACGCCGGTTTGACCACTGCCGAGATCGTCCGACTGGAGACCGGTCAGAACGAGATCCGGCGCTTCGGCGCGAATGGCGGCGGCGAGCAGCGTGCCGAGGCCAAGCGAATCGGCCTGGTGGAGGCTGTCGTCTTCGATATGAACGGCGCGATCGGCCCCTTTGGCGAGCGCTTCGCGGATGGAAGACGCGGCGCCATCGGGCCCGGCGCAGACGACCACGACCTCACCGCCGTGCTGCTCTTTGAGTTGCAGCCCGGCTTCGAGGGCATAGGCGTCCGGTTCATTGATCTCGTAGGTGAGATCGGACTCATCGATCCAGGAATCACCGGGCGGCACACGAAGGGCCGAATCCCGGGACGGGACCTGCTTGAGAGCGACTACAATTTTCATCGACTACTCTTCTGTGGGGCGTTTAAAAATCAGCGAACCGTTGGTGCCGCCGAATCCGAAAGAATTCGACAGCGCGTAATCAATGCGCATGGGCCGAGCGACTTTGGGGATGTAATCCAGGTCGCAAGCCGGATCGGGGTTGTCGTGATTGATGGTCGGCGGAGCGATCTGATCGCGAATGGCGAGCACTGTGATGCCTGCTTCCAAGCCACCGGCGCCACCGAGAAGGTGACCGGTCATCGACTTGGTGGAGCTGACCGCCAGCTTATAAGCGTGATCGCCGAAGGCCCGTTTGATGGCCACGGTTTCGATCTTGTCGCCCATGTCGGTGGAGGTGGCGTGCGCGTTCAGATAGTCGATCTGCGAAGGCTCGATACGCGCATCGCGAATGGCGTTGCGCATGACGCGGAAAGGACCGTCGCCATCCTCGGAGGGAGCCGTCATGTGGAAGGCGTCGCCGCTCATGCCGTAGCCGATCAGTTCGGCCAGGATGGTTGCGCCACGCTTCTTGGCGAACTCGTACTCTTCCAGCACCAGCACACCCGCACCTTCGCCAACAACGAACCCATCGCGATCCTTGTCCCAGGGACGAGAGGCGAGTTCCGGCTCATCGTTGCGCGTGGAGAGCGCACGGAGAGCCGCGAAACCACCGACGCCCATGGGGGTGATGGCCGCCTCAGCGCCGCCGCAGATCATGGCCACGGCGTCGCCGCGCTGGATGATCTTGAACGAATCGCCGATGGCGTGCGCGCCCGTGGTGCAGGCGGTAGCGACAGCCGAGTTGGGCCCTTTGGCGCCGGTACGAATGGAAATGTGGCCGCTGGCCAAGTTGACGATGGCCGCGGGGATGAAGAACGGGGAGATCTTGGACGGACCGCCCTCCAGATACTTCTTGTGCTCCCGCTCAATCGCCTCGAAGCCGCCGATGCCGCTGCCGATGAAGACACCGATTTCCTCAGCGTTCGAGGGATCGATTTTCAATCCGGCCATCGACAACGCTTCATCGCTCGCCGCAATGGCGAACATCATGAAGCGCGCGAGCTTCTTGATTTCTTTCTTCTCAATCCACCGGCCCGGGTCAAAGTCTTTCACTTCTCCCGCGAACCGGCAGGCGAATTCTTTAGCGTCGAACAAGGTGATGGGCGCGATACCGGACCGGCCGGCACGGAGACCTTCCCAGGTCTGTTCCGTGCCGATACCGAGACCGGACACAAGCCCAATGCCCGTTACAACGACTCTGCGTTGGTGTGTATCAGACAATGCTATCTCCCCTCCGCTTGAGAGTGGTCGAGTGGCAGCGGACGGGCCTTCGTAAGCCTAAGCCTTTTTAGCGGCCTTGGCGTCAATATAATCAATCGCGTCTTTGACGGTCTTGATCTTCTCGGAGTCTTCGTCGGGAATGTTGAGGTCGAAGGCTTCTTCGAAGGCCATCACCAATTCCACCAGATCGAGCGAGTCTGCGCCCAAGTCATCGACGAAAGCAGCCGTGCCGTCAACCTGGGCTTCATCGACGCCGAGTTGTTCGACGATAATCTGCTTTACTTTAGCTTCAACGGACATACCTGTTCAGTTGTCTCCTTCAAACTTCCCTATCCTAGCCATACCTATGCTGCCACCGCAACTCTGCACAATAGTAGATGAGGAAAATCTTTCGTGAGAATCATCTATTTGCATGGGTTCGCATCGGGACCGGAATCGCGCAAAGCCCAAGTTTTTCGGGCTCGTTTTGAAGAAGCGGGGGTTCGGGTGACCGTTCCACACCTGGATGGAGGAAATTTTTTCGGATTGACGATTTCCGGGCAGTATTCGCTGCTGGAGCGGGAGGCGGCGGGTGAACCGGTGGTGCTGGTGGGGTCGAGCATGGGGGGATATTTGGCGGCTCTGTACGCTTCCCGGCACCCGGAAGTGGAGAAGTTGGTGCTGTTGGCGCCGGCGTTTGGATTTCAGGATCGGTGGCCGCACATGCTGGGGCCGGAGAAGTTTCGGGCCTGGGAAGAGACGGGGGAATTGGAGGTATTCCACTACGCTTCGAAGGGGCTGGCGAAGGTGGGATGGCAGTTGGCTGAGGACGCAAAGAATTGGGACGCGGTGCCGGAGTTTACGCAGCCGGCGTTGATTTTCCATGGTTCGAACGACCCGGTGGTGCCGGTGGCGAGTTCGGAGGCGTATGCGGCGGGGCATGGGAATGTGGCGTTGGGGGTTTTTGACGCCGGGCATGAGTTGACGGAGGTGATTGACGAAATGTGGGAGCGGACTGCCGTTTTCCTTGGGATCGGGAGAGAATAGAGAGAATGCCTGCCGTATATACCCGGCCCGAGTTGGCCGCCGCGCGCGAAGGGTGGAAGCGCGAAGAAAAAACTGTCGTGTTTACGAACGGTTGTTATGACTTGCTGCATCCAGGACATGTGCGGTTGCTGGAACAGTGCAAGTCGATGGGCGACGTGCTCATCCTGGCGTTGAATACCGATTCGAGCGTGGCGCGCTACAAGGGGCCGCACCGGCCGCTGTTGTCGCAGGACGAGCGGGCGGCGGCGGCGCTGGCATTGGACGCGGTGGACGCGGTGACGTTCTTCGACGAAGATACGCCGACGGAGCTGATTTCCGTGGTTTTGCCGGACATTCTGGTGAAAGGCGCCGATTGGTCGCACTACGTGGCCGGGCGGGAAGAGGTGGAAGCGGCGGGCGGGAAAGTTGTGCTGATTCCGCTGGAGCCGGGCCATTCGACGACCAACATCGAGAAAGAGATTCTGGCGCGGAACTAGTATGGCGATGACGCACCCGGCCGTTCGCGACCTGTTCCAATCCTTCGCTTCCGGCGATGGGTTGCAGCAGATTGTGCGCGGGCTGGCGCACAACAAGCACCAGTCGCTATCGGGCCTGACGCTGACGGCGAAGGCGCTCTATTCGGTGCTGTTGTGGAAGGCGACCGGGCGGCCGATCATCGTTGTGACCGATGGGGCGAAGGAAGCCGAGTTGCTGTTGGAAGCGGTGCTGACGTTCTTCGACATTCTGACGGGCGGGCAGCATTTGGAGCCGCCGCAGATGATTCCGGCGTTGGACGTGCTGCCGTCGCAGGGGCTGTCGCCGCATAGCGAAATCAGCGCGCAGCGGGCGGTGGGGCTGTGGCGGTTGGCGACGCGACGGGCCACCATTACGATTACTCCGATCGGCAGCGCGCTGGCGCGGACGTATGCGCCGGCGCAGTATAAGCATCTGGCGCTGGAGTTGCGCGCCACCGAAGACATCGCCATGGAGGACCTGGCGGAGCACCTGCGGCGCATCGGTTACGAACAGCGCGAGCCGGTGGAGATGGTGGGCGAGTTTTCGGTGCGCGGGGGGATCATCGACATCTTCCCGGCGGAGAGCGCGCAGCCGCTGCGCATTGAGCTTTTCGGCGACACGATTGAGGAGATGCGGCGGTTTGACGTGCAGACGCAGCGGTCGGTGTTGAAGGTGACGAGTGCGATGGTGCTGCCGCTGGCCGAGCACGCGGTGCCGGCGAATGCGATCACCGGTTGGGAGTTCGTGCGGGTGCTGCAGGAGCCGCGGGAGAGCACGCTGTTCGACCTGCAGATGGACGCGCTGGTGGTGATGGACGAGCCGGAGCAGATCCGTAGCGCGGCCGAACGGTTTTGGAAACGGCTGAACGAAAACGTGCGTGAGGAGACGGTGCCGAACGCGGCGGTGTATGCGTCGATGGGGGAGTGGGCGCGGTGGATGGAGACCCGCACGACGCTGAGTTTGCGGCAGTTGGAGATGATCGGCGAATCGGGCGCGGCGCCGGCGGCGTATATTTCCACCAGGCCTTCGGTGGCCTTCCACGGGGACCTGCAGGCGGCGGTGGGCGAGACGCGGAACCTGATTGAAAGCGGGCACCGGGTGGTGTACTTTGCCCCGGCGGTGGGCGAGGTGGAGCGGCTGGCCGATATTCTGCACGAGTATCAGATTCCGTTCCAGTTGGCGCTCGATCCGGGGGATCATCCGTCGCAGTATTTGGCGGAGCGGGCGCGGGTGTTCGGGGCTTCGGCGAGCACGATGCTTGCGCGGGGACTGATCCGGCGCGGGACGACGTTCCTCGATGCGAAGGTCACCGTGATCGGCAGCGAGGATCTGTTTGATCCTTCGGATTTGGCGGTATCGCCGGCGATTAATCACGGCGCGGCGGCGGCGTTCGCGGCCGACATTTCGGACCTGAAACCGGGCGACTACATTGTGCACGTGACGCACGGCGTGGGCAAGTTCCTGGGGATCAAAGAGCTGGCGCAGGGGGACGACCAGAAGGGCGATTTCCTGTTGCTGGAGTACGCTGGCGAGTCGCGGCTCTACGTGCCGATGACGCGGCTGGACCTGGTGCAGAAGTACCGCGGGGCGGGCGAGCAGAAGCCATCGGTGGACCGACTGGGCGGGGTGACTTGGAGCAAGACCAAGTCCCGCGTGAAGGCCAAGATGCGCGACATGGCCGAGGAGCTTTTGAAGCTCTACGCGGCGCGGAAGATGTCGGAAGGCTTTGCCTATTCGCCCGATTCCAACTGGCAACGCGAGTTCGAAGACGCCTTTGAATACGGAGCGACGAAGGACCAGTTGCAGGCGGTTTCAGAGATTAAGCGCGACATGGAACGGGCGCAGCCGATGGACCGGCTGCTGTGTGGCGACGTAGGTTTTGGGAAGACCGAAGTGGCGATGCGGGCGGCATTTAAAGCACTCGGGGACGGCAAACAGGTGGCCGTCTTGACGCCGACTACGGTGCTTTGCTTCCAGCATTTCGAGTCTTTCAAACGGCGGTTCGCGAGCTTCCCTGTGCGAATTGAAATGCTGAGCCGGTTCCGTTCAGCGGCCGAAACGAAGCAGGTTTTGGAGGACTTGAAGTTCGGCAAAGTGGACATCGTCATTGGCACACATCGCATTTTGTCGAAGGACATTGAGTACTCCGATTTGGGGCTGCTGATCGTCGATGAAGAGCAGCGGTTTGGCGTGCGGCACAAGGAGCGGCTGAAGGACGTCCGGAAGAATATCGACGTGTTGACGATGTCGGCCACACCGATTCCGCGCACCATGCACATGTCGATGCTGGGGCTGCGGGACCTCTCCGTAATTGAGACGCCGCCGAAGGACCGGCTGGCGGTGCAGACGACGGTGGCGCACTTCAACGAAGACATGGTGCGGGCGGCGATTGAGACCGAGGTGCTCCGCGGCGGGCAGGTGTACTTTGTACACAATCGCGTGGAGACAATTTACAACCGGGCGATGTGGCTGCAGAATGCGATGCCGAATGTGCGCGTGGGCGTAGGGCACGGGCAGTTGCCGGAGGCCGAGTTGGAACGCGTGCTACTGGGCTTCATGAAGCGCGAGTACGACGTGTTTGTTTGCACGACGATCGTGGAGAACGGGTTGGACATTCCGCTGGCGAACACGATCATCATCGAGAACGCCGAGCGGCACGGATTGTCGGAGTTGTACCAACTGCGCGGGCGTGTGGGGCGTTCGAACCGGCGGGCATATGCGTATCTGCTGGTACCGCCGAATGCGGATTTGTCCGACGTGGCGCGGAAGCGACTGGCGGCGTTGCGCGAGTTCAGCGACTTGGGCGCGGGGTTCAAAATTGCGGCGCTGGATTTAGAGTTGCGCGGGTGCGGGAACCTGTTGGGCGGGGAGCAGCACGGGCACATTGAGAGCGTCGGGTTCGACACATATTTGAAGCTGCTCGACGATATGGTGCGAGAGTTGAAGGGCGAAGACGTGCCACCGGAGATTCATTCGACGATCACGCTGGGCGTGGATATTCGCATTCCGAATACGTATATTGGCGAGGAGCATCAGCGGCTGCGCGCGTATAAAAAACTGGCGGGCGTGGAGAACGTGAGCGAGCAGCAGAGGGTGATCGATGAACTGACCGATCGCTACGGGCCGGTGCCGGAGATGGTGCGGCATCTGGCGGAATTTTCGCTGTTGCGAGCGATTGCGCAGCGGTTGGGGATTGAGTCGATCGACCGGCGGCAAGGATTTTTCAACATTAAAATTCACCCGGAAGCGCGCATCAGTCCGGAGAACCTGATGGCGCTGGTGGCGGGCACGCAGGGGTGCCAATTTACGCCGGCGGGCGTGCTGCGATTGCCTGCCGACCCGTGGCCAGTCACCAATCCGAACGCCATGTTGCGGCACTTGCAGGAGTGTCTGCGGCAACTGGATCCGGGCCCGATTGCGCCATCCGGGATACAGCGTCTTCCGGGGGCCACACCGGCAACACGCGTAACCCTTTGATTCCCGGTTTTGGCCAGGGGCTTGCAAAGGGTAATATAGGAGAAGATATGTCGCATCGCGTCCTTTTGCTCTGTGTTGCCGCCGGCACCCTGTTGACCGCCGCCGATCCCATCGTCATTGAACAGATCGTGGCGAAGGTGAATGGCGAGATTATCACTCGTTCGGAACTTCTGCGATTGAAGAAGAACATGATGGACGAGATGAAACAGCGGGGGGCGAACCCGGCGGAGATCGAAGCCGCGTTGAAGGAACGGGAGAAAGATTTTCTGCGCGAGAAGATCGACTCGATGTTGCTGGCACAGAAGGGCCGCGACCTGAGCATCAATCTGGACTCGGAAGTCACCAAGTACATCGCCAATTTGCAGCGGCAATCGAAGCTTGTCGACGCCGACAAGTTCCAGGCCTACATCAAAGAAAACACCGGCATGACGTACGAGGATTACCGGGCCGAAATCAAGAACAGCATGTTGACGCGGCGGGTGATCGGGCAGGAAGTGAGCTCGAAGATCGTCATTCCGAAAACGGAAGTCCGCAAGTATTACGACGAGCACAAGGAAGAGTTTCAGCGCGAAGAACGTATTTTCCTGCGCGAGATCTTCCTGTCCATCGACGGCAAGTCAGACGCCGAGAAAGCGGCTGTGGAGAAGAAGGCGAAAGACCTGGTGGCACGGGCGCGCAAGGGTGAGAAGTTTAACGACCTGGCCCGCGACAACTCTGACGCCGATTCGGCCAAGAACGAAGGCGAACTGCCGCCGTCGAAGAAGGGCGAGTTGCGCAAAGAGTTGGAAGACAAGGTGTGGGCGGCGAAGCGGAACGACGTATTGGACCCGGTGCAGTTCCCGAACGGTTGGCTGATTTTGAAGGTGGAAGAACAGCATCAGGCTGGTTTGGCGGCGTTTGAAGAAGTGGAAGGCGAAGTGATGAACAAGCTGTTCGAACCTCGCATGCAGCCGGCGGTGCGCGAATACTTGACCAAATTGCGCGGTGACGCGTTCCTGGAAATCCGCGAGGGATATGTGGACAGCGCGGCGGCGGCGGGGAAATCGACAAAGTGGAGCGACCCGGCGCAGTTGAAGCCGGAGACCGTGACGCGCGCCGAAGTGGCCAGCCAGAAACGCCGGAAGCGGTTGCTGTTCGTTCCGGTGCCTGGCACCTCCACGGGCAACATCTCCACTTCGAAGTCCTAGCCTGCTAACCTGAAATCCGATCCCATCGGATGAAAATATTCGCGAACGCACTCGAACCCAACCAGCAGGTCCAGACCACCTTCCTGGTTTTGAACAAAGATGTCCGTCAGAAAAAGACGGGCGAACCGTATCTGTCGCTGGTCCTTGGCGACAAGACCGGCGACATCGACGCCAAGATGTGGGATGGGGTGGCCGACATTGTCGACACCTTTGAACGCAACGACTACGTCAAGATCCGCGGTCAGGCGACGGTCTACCAGAACAAGCTGCAGTTGCGCGTAGACCGGCTGCAGCGCGCCGATGAACGGGAGATTGAACCGGCGGACTACTTCCCCGCTTCCAAGCGCGATCGCGACGAGATGTATGCCGAATTGATGGGCTACATCGAGACGATGCGGAATCCGCATTTGAAGGCGCTGCTCGAGTCATTTTTCGCCGATCCGGAGATTGCGCGCCGGTACAAGACGGCCCCGGCGGCGAAGTCGATCCACCATGCGTGGATTGGCGGGTTGATTGAACATGTGCTTTCGTTGATGACGCTGGCGCGGTTCACGGCGCGGCATTATCCGGAGGTGGATGAGGACTTGTTGTTGACCGGCGTGGTGCTGCACGATATCGGCAAGATTTATGAACTGACCTATGACCGGGGCTTTGGCTATTCGGACGAAGGGCAGTTGATCGGGCATATCGTGATTGCGCTGCGGATGATTGACGAGAAGGCGCGGCAGATTCCCGGGTTCCCGCCGAAGATGAAGCTGCTGGTTGAGCACCTGGTGGCGAGCCATCACGGGGAGTTGGAATACGGGTCGCCGAAGGTGCCGTGTTTCCTGGAGGCGATGCTGTTGCACCATCTGGACAATCTGGATTCGAAGATGGAGACGGTGCGAACGATTGTGGCGCGCGATGCGATGTTGGAGGGGAACTTCACGGGATACGCGCCGTCGCTCGAGCGGAGCCTGTTGAAGAAAGACCGGTTCCTGGCGGAGGAGCAAGTTGTCCCGCCGGCACCGAAGCCGGCGCCGGCGAAGACGGGCAAGTCCGGGGTGCCGACGACCGGTTCGCTTTTCGGGGATAAACTGATCTCCGCCTTGGGCGACGAGAAGTAGAACCATGGCACGACGCGCAGGTTCATCTCCGCTTCCCCCGCCGCTGGAGATGGCCTGCCTGGGCGTGCTTTGGACACACGGAGAGGGCACCGTGCGGGACGTGGCGGCGGCGCTGGCCCCGCGGCATTCGTTTGCGTACACGACCGTAATGACGCTGCTGGAACGGCTAGTACGCCGGGGGCATCTGAGACGACGGAAGACGGGGCGTAGCTTTGTTTACACGCCGGCACAGGACCCGGAGGAGTTGCGGGCGGTGGCCATGGAGGAGTTCGTGCGGAGTTACTTTGGCGGATCACGGGATGATTTAAGGCGGTGGTTGGATGGGTCAACAAGAAAAGAAGCCTTAGAGCCGACTGGGTCAAATGACCCAATTGACACGGCACTCCTTTAAACCGGACCCGCGCATCTCCTTTTGTTTGTTACAGATCCGTTTTTTCATAGATCGAACTTCCAAAACCTATATATTAACTCCATTAAAATCAAGCAGATAGCGCTTGCAGTGCATACCCCCCGTGCATAGAATAAAGGTGCACAGGTGTCTCTTACCCTATGAGAAAACTGAATCTACTTACTATCCTTACCGCGATGCTGGCCGTTACGGCCGCTGCGCAAACCATTACCGGTGCGTTCACTGGAACGCTCTCCGACCAATCCGGCGCTGTAGTTCCGAACGCCAAAGTGACGGCAACCAATACCGGCACGAACGTGACGTACTCCGCGCAGAGCAATGACTCGGGCGTCTACAACTTGCTTTTCCTGCCTGTCGGCAACTACAGCATGACGGCGGAAGTGAAGGGCTTCAAGAAGTCCAACACGGGCCCGTTCGGGCTGCAAGTGAATCAGACCGCGCGCGTCGACTTCAAGTTGGAAGTCGGCGAAACCAGCCAGTCGGTCGAAGTGACGACGGCGGCGCCGGTGCTACAGACCGAGTCGACACAGACCGGTGAATCGCTGCAATCCAAGCAGTTGACCGAATTGCCGCTCAAGGGCCGCAATTTTGTGTCGCTCACGCTGCTCATCCCGGGCGCTGTTTCGCCCCAGCCCGACGCGATGGCGAGCCGCTTCGGCGCGCGTCCGTACGTCAACGGCAACCGCGAACAGACCAACAACTTCATGCTTGACGGCGTGGACGTGAACGACTCGATCGACAACCGCGTGGGCTATTCGCCGAACGTGGACGCGCTCGAGGAAGTGAAAGTCCTGACCGGCAACGCTGCGGCCGACTACGGCAACTCCGGCGGCGCGACGGTCATGATGTCCATCAAGAGCGGCACCAACCAGTTCCACGGGAACGTGTTTGAGTTCCTGCAGAACAAGGTGCTCAACGCCAATGGATACTTCCGGAACCGCACCGTTTCCACCGCCACCCGCGCTGGTTTCAAGCGCAATATTTTCGGCGGCACGCTGGGCGGCCCCATCGTCAAGAACAAGCTGTTCTTCTTCGTTGACTATGAAGGCACCCTGCAGCGCAACGATGGTCCGGCGACGGCCAGCGTTGCCCCGCAGTCCTGGCGCAATGGCGACCTGAGCCAGTTCCCGAACGCCTCGATCGTCGATCCGACCAACGGCCAGCCGTTCGCCGGCAAGCAGATCCCGGTTTCGCGGTTCAGCCCGGTGGCCCGCTACCTGTTCTCGAACCCCTCGCTCTATCCGCTGCCGACGCAGGCTGGCACCGGTCCGCTCGGCATCGCCGGCAACTACGCCTCTTCCACCGCTTCGCAGACCAACAACCACCAGGCTGACGCCAAGGTCGACTTCCGTCCGACCGACAAAGACGCCTTTATGGCTCGCTGGTCCATCGGCCGGTATGAGTCGCTCGGTTCGCGCGCTGCCCTGCCGGTCTTCATGACCAGCGGTCAGTCCGGCCCGACGACCTCGTGGGTTGGCAACTGGAACCGCACGGTTTCCAACGCCATCGTCAACGAAGCCCGCTTCTCGTTCTCCCGCATCCAGATCGACGATCTCGTCCTCGACTGGTCCGGTCAGCTCGGCGCCGATGGTAACTCCAAGTTCGGCATCCCCGGTGGCCAGCCCATCGCTGGGTTGAGCAGCGTTGGCCTCGGTTCCGGCCTCTCCGGTATCGGCTCCGGCGCCTCGATCTCGAACACGGTCGACAAAAAGTACATCATCTACGACAACCTCACCTGGCAGAAGGGAAAGCACCTCCTGAAGATGGGGACCCAGTTGATGAAGTACAACCAGGACCGCTACTATGCTGGCAACAACGGCGCGCTCGGCTTGTTCCGCTACACCGGCACCTACACCGGTCTCGACTTCGCCGACTTCCTCACCGACTCGCTCAACGGCAAAGGCCGTGGCGCGGTCGCCGATCCCTGGGGCCACCGCTTCTGGCGCTCCGCCCTCTTCATTCAGGACGACTTCAAAGTTGCCCGCAACTTCACGCTCAACATCGGCATGCGCTGGGAATACATGCAGCCGATCTATGAGAAGGACAACCGCCAGATCAACCTGAACACCTTTACCGGTGCCCTCATCAAGACCGGCGGCGCTTACGGGAACGCACTCTACAATCCCTACAAGAAGCAGTTCATGCCGCGCATCGGCTTCGCCTGGACGCCCGAACAGTTCAAAAACAAGCTGGTCGTCCGTGGCGGTTACGCCTATCAGAGCTTCATGGAAGGCACCGGCGCCAACCTTCGTCTGCCTCTGAACCCGCCCTTCTTCGTCGAAACCGACTTCACGTATGATCCCCGCACACCGGGCTCCATCCGCACCGGCTTCTCCGACGTCGTTACTTCGAACATCTCGTTCGACATGGCCCGCCCCGCCGTTGCCGGCACCACGCCGCAGTTGCAGGGTCGCGCTTGGGACCTGAACCTCCGGCCCCAGACCACCGGCCAGATCAACTTCACAACCGAATATCAGTTCGACAACTCCACCTCCATCCAGGCTGGCTACGTCGGACAGAAGGGCACCCACCTGGTCGCCCCGGTTGAAGCGAATCAGCCCCTCCCCGGCGTTGGTCCGTTCGCCTCCTGGACGAACATCAATCTCCGCCGCCCGCTCATCAATGTCCTGCCGAACGTTGGCAACATCGCCCGCACCGAATCGTCCGCCACCATGGACTACCACTCGCTGCAGGTTGTTGGCCGCCGCAAGTTCGCTGCCGGCTTTGACTTCCTGGCCGCATACACCCTTGGCAAGACGATCACCGACAACCTGGGCTACTACGGCTCCGGTCTGACCTCCGGTGAAGGCGCCTACTGGCAGAACGCTTACGACCGCAAGGCCAACCGTGGCCCGGCGTTCTTCGACGTTCGCTCCAACTTCACCATCGCCGGTTCCTGGTTCGTCCCGGTCGGCAAGGGCAAGAAGTTCGGCTCCGGCATGAGCAAGGCTGCTGACCTCATCGCCGGTGGCTGGAACGTCAACTACTCCGTGGCTGCCCGCACTGGCTTGCCGATCACCGTTCGCGCCAATGACCTCACCGGTCAGGCCGTTCGCGGTAACGTCCGTGCGAACCGCTACCGCACGCTCACCGTCAATCAGAGCGGTGTCAATGTCGACAACTGGTTCGGTCTCCCGACCGATTCGGCCGCTCGTGGCGCCGTCTTCTGCGCCGCGGGCGTCGACAACGGCTCCTGCGCCTACGGTCAGCCCGGCAACGGCACTTTCGGCAACTCTGGCATCGGCACCGAACGTGGCCCCGGCTACTTCAGCTCCGACATGTCCATCGGCAAGCGCTTCAGCGTTTCCGAGAGGAACTACCTGGACTTCCGCATGGAACTCTTCAACGCGTTCAACAACGTGTCGTGGGCTCCTCCGGGCGCCAACGTTGGTTCGCCGGCCACCTTCGGTGTCATCGGCAGCCAGGTCCAGGCTCCGCGCAACATCCAGTTCGGTCTGAAGTACTTCTTCTAGACTGCACGGGAACGTACAATGGAAAGGGCAGGCCAACCGGCCTGCCCTTTTCCTTTTGGTGCCCATGAAAAAGAAACTTCTCCTCGCGATTCCGGTTGTCGCCGTCGCCATTCAGCTCATCCCCGCCCCCGCCAAAACAAATCCCCCGATTGACCCGGCACGTACCTTCGCCACGGTCATGAAGCCGCCGCCCGATGTCCAGGCGGTCTTGCAACGCGCCTGCGCCGATTGCCACTCCAACGAAACCAAGTGGCCCTGGTACGCCGATATCGCCCCCATCTCATGGCCGGTCCGGAAACACGTCGTCGATGGCCGCAAGCATCTGAATCTTTCGGAGTGGCTGAAGCCGGGCGAGACGAAATTTTCCGACTGGAGCCAGTTGGAAGATATTGGCAAGGCGGTGCTGGATAAGTCGATGCCGCTCTACGGGTACGACTGGATGCATGCCGAGGCCAAGCTCACCGCAGTCGAACGGGAGGCGATCGCCAAGTGGGCAGATTCGGCGATTGGCGGACCGAAGTAGGCAGGCGGTGCCGCACGAGTTCGAATTCGGAGCGCATTTGCGGCCGGACCCAATACTGCGGAGATGGTCCGAAGTAGCGGGAATGCCGTATCCGGGGTGATCGCTCGCCAGCCCCGGACAATCTGGCTTAGCCGATTGACCGGCACCACCACGCCGCGCGCCCGTTCACCCGCAGTGCATCACATACTCACTCACCCGGAACTGGGTCACCTTCCCAGCCGGCGTCAGGGTCAACAACGATAGCCCCTCATTCTCAAACGTGCTCGAATCCAGCAGTAGAACCGGATAGGCGAACCCCGGCAAAGCAAACATCTGAACCACCCGGTATAGGCCGGAATCGGCCAGACCGAAACCTGGAATCGCACACCCATCACAATGCTCGCCGGTGTCGATTCCGCGGTGCACTTCATGGGTCACAATCTCGCCGTCGGCTCGATGCAAAACAATCGCTTCTTCGCGCAGCAGCTTCGTCTTCGCGTCATAGAGCCGGTGCCGCGAGTAGAAGAGCGAATCCGCCCGGACGCCGAACGCGTTGTCGCGCCGCAATTCCCCCTTCTCCGGCCACCCCAGCAGCCGGTTGACCTTTGCCAACTGGGCGTTATCCATTCCAATCATCACCAGCCCACGCCGTACCTCGCCGGCCATCCTTCGGGAAAGGTAGAGCGCCCGCCGGGGCCGTGTTTCCCCATCCACGCGATAGACGCCCAGCGAATCGGAATCCGTCAACTGGCATGCAATTCCATACTCCGCACGTCGCCCCCAGGCGCGACCCTTCACGCTGCCCGAGCGGCGAGCCACCGCCCCCGTCCCCAATGGGCCCAAAACCATAAGCTCCGAGGCCCCGCTCTCACGCGCAAGAAACCCATACTCCGGCGCAAACCACCCCATCCGCGGCAGTTCCCCCAACTGCCTTTCAAAAATGGATTCGACATACCCATCCGTGGATCGCTCCGGCATCTGGCCGAAACAGCCCGCCGCCGCAACAGCCACTATCCATCCAAATCTCACACCGACACACCCCGCGCTCGCAGATCACCTAGCAACTTCTCGTACCCCAGAAACTGCTCCGCCTGGATACCCGCTTGTCGCGCGCCTTCGACATAGGCCAGGATGTCATCGGTGAAGAAGCACTCCTCGGGCCGGGCCTGCGCGTGAGCGAGCGCCGCTGCGTAGATGGCCGGCTCCGGCTTCATCGCCTTCACATCGTGGGAGAGGACGAGGTGATCGAACTCATGCAGAATCGGATAGGTCTCGCTCACCATGTCGATGTGGATGGCGTTGGTATTGGAGAGAACCAGCATTCGGTGACTCTTTTTCAACTCGCGGACAAGGTCGATGGGAATCAGCGTATCGGGCAGGAAAATGGAACTCCAGACCTCACGGAACCCTTCATAGCTCAACGACGCGCCCAGTAACCCGTTGATCCGCTCTACGAAATCGCGCGGCTCAATCCGGCCGCTCTCCAATTCCGGCACCCACCCGGTCTCGCGAATTCGCTCAGGAATCTCGGCTGCGGGCACGGCGGTATGCTGCGCCATCGCCGCGTAGCCGCGCCGGAAATCGAACGGGATGATGACGTTTCCCAGATCGAAAATGATCGTCTTCAGTTCACTCATGGCAGACTCCCATCCTACCAGCGCGTGCGGCTTCTCCACCCACCGCAGGGCCGTGTAAAATAGCAGACAACTCAGTAGGGAAGATGTGTCGTAAATGGGTATTCGATTGCAGCATGGCGCAGCCATGCTTTTTCTCGTCGCGTCCGTGTCGTCATTGGCACAGGAAACGCGCTCTATGTTATTCGGCCGGGTCCTGGACCCGCAGGGGGCCGCGATTGTCGGCGCCGATGTCACCATCCCCAATGCCGAAACGGGCGTTGCGCTCCGCTATAAGACGAACCCCACCGGCTACTACGAAGGCAACCTCCTGATGCCTGGAAGCTACGAGGTCATGGCAGAGGTCAAGGGCTTCAAGCAGTTAGTACGGAAAGGCATCACGCTGCCGGTATCATCCCGCATTCAAATCGACATGCCGTTGGAAGTCGGCAGCGTAACGGAAACGATTTCAGTCAAGGCTGAAGCGCCGCTTCTGGAAACGAACGCCGTCAGTTCCGGCCGCGTCATTGACAACAAGTCGCTGATGGAGCTACCCGTCATGGGCAACATCGCCATCCTGCTGGTCAAACTGGCGCCTGGCATTCAGACCGGTGGAGTGAATAACTATCTCGCGCTGCACTCAAACGCCGGCGGCTCCGATTACAACGTCGGCGGTAACATCGGCGGTAACTCGTGGACTCTCGATGGCTCGCCTAATCAGGGCCCTGGCCGCCGCACCGCCTATCTGCCATACACATACGCCGTCGCCGAGTTCAAGGTCGAAACAAATAACTTCGATGCCGGCCTCGGCCAGGCTTCCGGCGCGGGGATTTCGATGATCTCCAAATCCGGCTCCAACGAGTTCCACGGCACGGCCACCTGGCAGCACTGGCAGCAGCGCTGGCAGGGGACGCCGTTCTTCGTCAAGCAGAGCTATTTCCGTCGTATCGCCGCCGCCGATGCCGCCGGCAACACCGCGCTCGCCAATCAAATTCGCAACACCGATAAACAGGCCACCGGGCGCTCGAATAACTGGGGGCCTCTGGCGGCGGCCCGGTTGTCATTCCGAAAATCTACGACGGCCGAAACCGGCTCTTCTGGTTCTTCACATACAATGCGTTTAAAGATGTAAAGACGGAAGATGCCTCCACATTCAACCGCACCGTGCCCACGCTGAAGGCGCGACAGGGCGACTTCAGCGACATGCTGTCGATCGCCAATAACGGCCCGCGCTACGCGATCTACGACCCCACGACGATCATTCGAGATCCGGCTCGGCCGATCCCCGGCAACATCATTCCGCGCAGCCGTTTTGCCAACCCGGCCTACGACGCCATCACGAAGCTCTACCCCAACCCCAACAACCCGATTGCACCAAACGCCGACCCGGTGAACAACTACCTGGCCTCCCAGACGCCCTATAACTGGGACTACAAAGCTTATTCCAACCGGGTCGACTATCAGATCTCCGACAAGTGGCGCATGTTCGGCCGATGGTCGTTCAACGATTTCGGGCCCGAGGATCGCGGCGATTGGACCTATGAATCCGCGCGTGGCCTGAATCTCGGTGGCCTTGTCCGGAACAATAAGGGTGGCAATATCGACGTGGTCTATACGCAGAACGCCACAACTCTGTGGAACTTCAACGTCGCCATGAATCAGTTCCGTGAAGGCAACATTCAACCCAAGGCGCTGGAGTATAAACCGAGCGACATCGGTCTACCTTCGTACATGGACCAGAAGGCCAGTGCGCTTTCTCTTTTGCCGCAAATGGCCGTGGCCGGGTACACCACAATCAGCCCCGGTGGCTACTCCACCTGGACCCGCACCCGCAGCCTGACTGCGAAACTCGAAGGCACGTTTATTCGCGGCAACCACTCCATCCGCGCCGCCTTCGACATTCGCAACCAGTTCCGTACCGGCGGCGGCGGCGGCAACACCAGCGGCAACTTCTCTTTCAACCAGAACTATATGCGCCGGAACGACGATGGCTTCACGCCGGCCAGTGACCTCGGCCTTGGCTGGGCCGCGTTCATTCTGGGTCTGCCCTCCGGCGCCAGCGTTGCCACGAACGATACCTACGCCATTCACAATCCCTACTACGCGACCTTCGTGCAGGACTCCTGGCGCGTCACCAGCAAGCTGACGCTGAACCTGGGACTTCGCCAGGAATATGAGCGCGGCGCCACGGAACGTTACAACCGCATGATGGGCAACTTCGACGCCAACGCCAGCATTCCCCTCGCCCCCAGCGCACAGGCCGCCTACGCGAAGAACCCGATCCCCGAACTGCCTGCCAGCCAGTTCGTGGTGAAGGGCGGCAACACCTACACGGGCGTCGGCGGCAATCCCCGTCAGCTCTATAAGAACGAGCTGATGTGGCTGCCTCGTATTGGCGCCGCGTATCAGGGCAATTCGAAGACCGTCATTCGCGGCGGCTACGGCATCTTCTACGACACGATCAACGTGCTGAACTTCGGCCCGGACCAGACGGGCTTCTCCCGCTCCACCAGCTCCGTTATCTCCAACGATTTCGGTCAGACGTGGAACTTCCCGGCCAACGCCAGCCCGGCCAACTTCAAGAGCCCGCTGGTGGATCCGTTCCCGGTCCGCGCCGATGGCAGCCGCTTTGACATACCCACCGGCAGCGCTTTGGGCGCCATGAACCGCGTCGGCCGCGGCTTCGGCTACACGGCGTTCGATCAACCACATGCGCGCCAGCAGCGCTGGCAAGTGGGGCTGCAGCGCCAGTTCGGCTCGTCGATGGTGGTCAGCGCCGCTTACGCCGGTGCCTATTCGGATCGCATCTCTCTCGGCCGGAATATGAGCGCGCTTCCCGAACAGTACTGGGCCAACGGCACGGTGCGCAACGACGCCGTTGCGAACAACCTGAATGCCAACGTGGCGAACCCCTTCTTCATCGGTAATCTGAACCGTGCCGACTTCCCCGCCCTCGTCTGGGCCGACATGAATACGAACGGCTTCTTCACCTCGCCCACCATTCGCCGCTCGCAGCTGCTCCGCCCCTTCTCCCACATGAACGGGCTGACCAACAATACCGAGTACAGTTCCTACACCAAGTCCCACGAGTTCCAAACTTCGTTTGAAAAGCGCTTCGCCAAGGGCTGGAACCTGAACCTGGGCTACACCCGTATGAACCTCCGCGAAGCCGATTTCTACTTTAACGAGTTCGACACCACGCGCACCGAAAGGGCCTCCAACGATGGCCGGCCGCACCGGTTCACGGCCACCGGCGTCTTCGAAATGCCCTTCGGCAAAGGCAAGAAATTCCTCTCTGGCGCCAACCGAGCGGTGGACCTGATCGCCGGTGGCTGGCAGGTCGCGGCCACCTACGAATTCCAGCCCGGCCCGCTGGTCGACTGGGGCAATCTCTTCTACTACGGCAACGATGTGAACAGCGTTGCCAACGTCAGCCGCAGCTGGGATAGCTGGTTCAATACCGCCAACTTCGAGCGTACCGCCGCCCGCGGCCCGAACTCCTTCCACCGCCGCGTCTTCCCCACCCGCATCGACGGCATTCGCGCCGACTCCACCAACCAGTGGAACGCCAACATGTCCAAAAACATCCCCTTCACCGAACGGGTGAAGATGCAACTGCGCATCAACGCGCTCAACCTGCAGAACCGATCGCAGATGGCCGCCCCGGTGACCGATCCCTTCAATACCAACTTCGGACGCATCACCAGCCAAACGGCGGCCACCAACCGGTGGATCGAGGCGCAGGCCCGCATCACCTTCTAGCCGTGAGTGTGGAAGTAGGCCCCACCGGGCCTACTTCCACAAACCCACGACATTGCCTTCTGGATCGCGCACCCACGCGAACGTTCCCGTGGGAATCGTCACCGGCCCCACCAGTTTTTTCCCGCCCAGCCCCACTGCCTTCGCGATTGCCGCGGCCACATCTTCCACCTGGACGTAGAAGATCGTGTAGTTAAATGGCTCGTGGCCCAGACTCGTTAAATGACCGCTGATTCCCGCGGTTTTCTCAGCAACCTGAAACAGGTCGTTAAACTCCCACTCAAATAGTTCTTTGTAGAATGCCTGCGTCTTTGCCAGTTCGCGGCAGCCGATTTCAAAATGAACAACCGGGTGTTTTGCCATTCCGGCAAAATAGCACAAACAGCTACTTCTTCGGTTTCTTGAACTTCATCGTCTCCTGCACCTCGATGTTGTTGGTGACGGAAAACGCTCCAAACACGCCATTTGCCTGTAACTCCGCGATCGTGCGATCCCCTGTGTTGGGCAGCATTCCCTCCAACGTCACCTGGCCATTCTTGACGATGATGTGGACGGGATGGTTCCCCATCGGCGGATCGTTCGTGATTCCGCTCATCGCACTCATCCGGGACATAAAAAGCGGCGTGCCTCGGTTTGGATTGAAGCGAGAGAGGGCCGGGTGACCGTAAATGGCAACGTAGGTCTGCAAACGGATTCGATCGTCATTGGGCGAAAGGGGTAGCACTTCAATCTGGTTCTCCACCTTCGCCACGCCTTCCACTCGCCTCGTTACGTTCTCCGCTGACTGTTTGAGAATCGGCCGCGAAGCCTGTCCCCGCAGAACGACGGCGTCGCCCTTAAAACTGAATCGGAGACTATCAAAAACGCCGTACTCAGGTAGCGTGAGAATCTCCCGCTGTATGCTGCGGGCCATACGGATCACGGCCTGTTCGTTCGTTGCTGGCGTCTGCGCCACGGCCGCCGTGCTGAGCGCAAGAGCGAGAATGCCAATTTGGATTCGCATAGCGCCTCCTGCTACCTCAGATGCGTCACCGGCCTTCGACGATGCGTATTGTGTGGCGCCCCGTGGCCACGTCCACGCCGCGCACCAACTCGAACCCCGCCAGAACCCGCGCCGTCCCATCGGCCGCCATCAACGAATACAACCGATTCTCCTCCACCGTGAACCACACCGGGAATTCGTTCAGCCGAACGTAATTTCGCCCCCAATTGCAACCCCGGCCCCCACGGCTCAGCGCGCAGACCCTGCGATTTCATCAACAACCACAGCAACGCCGTACGGTTGAAGTTCCCTTCTCCGTACCAGTCCTCAATATGCCCATCGGCGCGTTGCATCGACAGCATCACCTCCATCTCCGAGTCATTCCACGCCAGTGCCTCGGGCATCGGCTCCCGGTTCACCAGATAGATGGCGCTCTCAATGGCGTCCGCATACCCACCGAACGAACCCAACTTCGGGTCGTGCCGGGCGTACTGCGGCAAACTCTTCAAAACGAGCACCACGGCGTCCCGGTATTGCACCTCGCCCGTTACCTGATAGAACGTGTACATCGCCCCGTATAGGTAGCCCCAGTTGTCGCTCAGCCTGTCGTCAATCGGCTTCAACGTCTCCGAGTCGATCGTGTTGAACAGCATCCCGTCACCGTTCGCCGACTCCAACACCCGGTCGAACATCCGCGCCAGCACCGGCCGCATTTTTTGTTCCCGCGCTGTTCCCAACTGATGATCCAAGGCGAACTGCGTCACCAACCCCACGACCATCTCATTGCCGTGATCGCGCAGTTTCGACTTCCGGTCACCTGTGTGTTTGGCGAAATCCCACTCCATGCTTGGCAGCCCGAAGTTCCCGGGCAGAACTTCCTCGATATACGCATCGGCAATCCGGCGCCCCCACGCAAGATAGCGCACTTCGCCCGTTAGCAAAGAGAGCCGCGGCATCACCTGCAAATAATCCCCGTTCAACTCACTATCGGACGCCGGCAGCTTGCCAAACCGCGACGCCACGCTTCCCCGCTCCATCGCCGCCGCCACCATATCGGCCATCCGGTCCGTTCCAAGGCGTACGGCCCAGATACTCGGTCACCGTCATGAGCCCGCCTTTGGCGTACTCCCCAGCGCCAAACACGCTCAGCGGGCCCAGCGTGCCGCCCTTCAATTCCAGATTCGCCGGCCCCCCATCGGCGGCCGACGTGTAGCGAATCTCGTTGCGCAGCATCTCGCGCAACTGCCCGACGTAGAGGCCCGGATCGGTCAGGCGCGCCGTCAGCATCAGCTACGGATAAAGGTCCGCGCCCGAGTTGTGAGGCGTGTAGAGCGCCTTGGGATCATCATGGCGCAGCCACGCTTTCATCGACTGTTGCGACACCGCCAACGCCCGTTCATGCTGCACGCCGAGCGACTCCACCTGCCCCGGTAGCGCCACACCAGCCAGCAATACCAACCCGAAAATGCGCACGAAAAAGCCCTCCAGCCATACGGTACACCCGCTGGCCGGAGGGCTCAATCCCTAGCGAAAACTAGAAGTTGACGATCGAAGCGAACGAGCCCGCTTCCAAACTCGCGCCACCCACAAGCGCGCCATCAATCTCCGGTTGCGCCATCAGGTTCTTCACGTTGTCCGGCTTCACACTGCCGCCGTACAGGATGCGCACCGCGGCGCCGGCTTCGGCCCCGAACTTCGCCGTCACCAACGCGCGAATGGCGCGGTGGGCATCGGCCGCCATGTCGGGCGTGGCCGTCTTGCCGGTGCCAATCGCCCACACGGGCTCATAAGCAATCACGATCTTGGCGAACGATTCGGCATCCAGGCCAGCAATGCCGCCGTTGAACTGCTCGGCAAGCACGGCTTCGGTCTGGCTGGCCTCACGCTCTTCCAGCCGCTCGCCGACGCAGACGATCGGGCGCAACCCGGCGGCCAGCGCGGCCTTCGTGCGGTCCAGCACCGTGGCGTCGGTCTCACCAAAGTACTGGCGCCGTTCGCTGTGGCCGATGATGACCCACTCGGCGCCCGTGGCCTTGATCATGGGCCCGGAGATCTCACCGGTGAACGCGCCTTCGTTCTTCCAGTACAGGTTCTGCGCGCCCACGCCGACGCGCGTGCCGCGCGTGGCCTCCACCGCCGTGGGGATGTTCACGAACGGCGGGCAGATCGCCACTTCGCAGTGCTTCGATTCGGCCACCAGGGGCAGGAATCCATCAAAGAATGCTTTGGTTTCCGCCGGCGTCTTGTACATTTTCCAATTGCCGGCCATTAGCGGGGTTCTCATAATTCGTGTAAGAAACTCGTTCCTTTCGTAATCACGGCGCCGAAATTTTCGGCTACCGTCTGTCCGATGTCGCTCAACGTGGCGCGAGTGCCCAGGTTCACGCCACCGCGCGCCCCCGGGGAATAACAAACCAAAGGTGTGTACTCGCGGCTGTGGTCGGTGGAGGGCGTCGTCGGGTCGCACCCGTGGTCGGCACAGAAGATCGCCAGATCCCCCGGCCCCATCGCGCTCAACAACGACGGCACCCACGCGTCGGCTTCTTCTAACGCCTTCGCATACCCTTCCACATCGTTGCGGTGGCCGAAGAGCATGTCGAAGTCCACGAGGTTTACGAAAATCAACCCCTCTTTGGTGTGCTCCATCGCTTCCATCGTGACGCGCATGCCCTCGGCGTTCGTCTTTGTCTTGTCGTATACGCTCACGCCACGGCCCAAAAACACGTCGAAAATCTTGCCCACCGAATGCACCGGGACCTTGCGATCAAACAACTGATCCAGCAGCATTCCCTGCGGCGGCGGCACGGCGTAATCGTGACGGTTGGAGGTCCGCGCAAACGCGCCCGGCTCTCCAGTAAACGGCCGCGCAATCACCCGGCCCACCTCGTACGGCCCGCGCAACAACGCCCGCGCCGTCTCGCAAATCTTGTACTGCTCCCAGAGCGGAATGACGTCTTCGTGTGCCGCAATCTGGAACACGCTGTCGGCGGAGGTATAAATGATCGGGGAGCCCGTACGCACGTGCTCCTCGCCCAACTCCTTAATGATCTCGGTTCCGGAAGCGGCTTTATTCCCGATCGTCGCCCGCCCAATCCGGTCTTCAAACTCCTGCAGCAACTCACGCGGGAACCCGTTCAGGAACAGCGGAAACGGCTTTTCCAAGTGGATGCCGACCATTTCCCAATGTCCCGTCGTCGTGTCCTTGCCCGGTGAAGCCAGCGTGGATTTCCCAAACGAACCCAACGGCGCCGCATCGGCCGGCAGACCAGCCAGTGGCTTAATATTCGCCAGCCCCAACCGCGAAAAGTTCGGCAGTTGCAACGCCCTCTGCCGGGCAATATTGCCAAGCGTGTCGGACCCCACATCGCCATACGCCGCCGCGTCCGGCATCTCGCCAATGCCCACGCTATCGAGCACAATCCAAATTACCCGCTGAAATCGTGTGCCCATCCTACTCCGCCAATATCCGCTGCACCCGTTCGGTCAGCATGTCCACAAACTTCTCCGGCAGGAAGCCGTTCATGCGGCTGGCGATTTCGCCGCGCTTGTTCAGGATCACCGTGGTCGGAATGGAGGAGACGTTCAGCAACCGCGACAACCCGTCTTCAAAGTACACCTTTTTCGACCAACTGTTGGCCTCCAAAAACGGCGCCACCAGGCTCTTGTCCTCGTCCGTGTTGAGGTAAACGAACTCCACGTCTGTCCGGCCTTTGAACTTCTCTTTCGCCTTCTCATAAAGCGGGTGCTGTGTCCGGCAGGGGCCGCACCAGGTAGCCCAGAAATCCAGGACAACAACCTTGCCTTGCAACGAAGAAAGGGGCAGTTTCTCGCCGCCAACACCCGTGATGACGAACTCCGCCGGCTTGCCCTTCAGCGCGTTGGCATCATACTGGCGCAACCGCGTGATCTTGGCATCGTTCCACTTATTAAACCGGTCGTGCGCGGCCAGCAAACGGTCTCCGACGCCCTTCGCATCCGAGTGGCCCTTCTTCCAGGCCTCGCGCATCGCATCCAGATCATCCGGCCGTTTCGCATCGCCGGAAACAAACGCATCGGCCCACGCATCGGCCGCCGCATCCCATTTCCCAAGTTCGCCCCTCGCCTGAGCCAGCACCCGCGCACTCTCATCAAACGGATATGCCGCGAACGACTTCTCCGCCAGCCCTTCCGCCTCCACCGGCTTACCCAGAATCAACTGCGCCCGCGCCTGCGCCTGCAAGGCGCGGCTCAAACCCTGGTCCAGGTCCATCCGCGTTTGCCAGCGGATTTTCTCCGTGGCATCTTTGGGCTCCAGGCTGCGCAACACCGCCTCCCACTTCTTGCCCTGTACCAGCGCCTTAGCCGCCGAAGCTTTGTCACCGGCCCGGACCAACGCCCGCGTCACCGCTTCCAGCGTCTGGATGTCCTCACTCTCGCGCGCCAGCACCGATTCGCCCCATTTCACCGTGCGCGCATCGTCGTTGATCTCTTTGGCCGCCTTCACCAGCGCCCGCTCCAACTCCCAGCGCGACTTCGTCTGCGGGTACTTCTTCAGGTGACTTTCCAGCGCAAAGATGAACTCATGGCTTGAATTCCCTGCCTCGGCCAGCGAGTTGCTCAGGTCCTGTTGCTCCTGCGGTGGCAGTTGCGACTGCCCCATCATCATCGCGCCAGCCAACGCCAAAATCAGAAGAGATTTCATTACTTCGTTCCCTCAACCGGCGGCGGATTCCGGAAAATATCGGCCAGCCGCGCCGCCCGCTCCCGGGCCATATTCAGATAACTCTCGTTCTTCGTCACGCGGTCCAGCCACTTCAGAAACTGGTCCACGGCCACCAACCGCTTTTTCTCGTAAGCCGCCTGAATTTGCAGAATGACCCGATTTACACCCAACTTATCGAACCGCGCCGATCGTTCCAATTCCATCAAATACCGCTCGGACTCGCTGATCTTTTCGAACCAATCGGTCAACTGCTGCGCGTCGACGTCCGACGAGTAGTTAAACTTCTGTTCCTGCGCCTTGCCGTCGATTTCCCATCGAAGCGTCTTGTCGCCCATCTTCGCCACGGCGAGGCCGCTTTCCAACGTCCGCGAAAAATGGCCCAACTTCTCGGCCAATCCGAACATTGTCGCCGCCTCGTGTTCGTGCAACTTGAACGTCATCGGCTGCGGATCGTCGGGCGCCTCGGTGTAAACGCCTTGGCCATTCTTCTCAATTACAATCTTCACCCAAGCCGGCGTGCTCCCCGGAAACGACTTCTGAAAGATCAGCTTCCCGTCCTCGGCGAATGCCGCCACGCTCAAAAGCAATAACAGTACTTTCATCGGGCCGCCTTGACCCGTTCGGCGTAACCGGCCCGAGTAGCATGACAAATCGCCACCGCCAGCGCATCGGAAGCGTCCTGGGATTTGATCACAGCGGGAAGTCGCAGAATCGTCTGCACCATCAACTGAACCTGTTCCTTCTCGGCACGCCCGTAGCCCACCACGCTCGTCTTCACTTCCATCGGGGAGTACTCGCCAACAGGCAGTTGCGCCTCGGCGATCATCAACATCGCCACACCCCGCACATGCGCCAGCTTGATCGCCGTCTGCGTATTGACGGCATGAAACACACCCTCAATCGCCGCCATCTCCGGCTGGTGCATCTTGATAGCCGCCCGCAAACCCGTTGCAATCGCCAGAAGCCGCTCAGAGAGCGGCTTCTTCGGCGAGGTAACAATGGTATCGGCTGCGATCAGGCGGTGGCTTCGGCCGTCACTTTCGATGACCCCGAATCCTGTCCGCTCCGATCCGCAATCGATGCCCAGAATGCGCATACCAGTTGGACGTTAGCCGTCTACGTCAGCGTCGTCGCTGATTTCAAAATTCCCGTAAACATTTTGCACGTCGTCGTAGTCGTCGATGGCTTCAAACAGCTTCATCATCGCTGTCGCGTCTTTGCCTTCCAGGTTCACGGTGCTCTTCGGCACGAGCGCGGTCTGCTCGGATTCCGACACCGTGTATTTCGCCGCCGCCAGTGCGTCCAGCACCGTCTGATGCGCCGAAACGTCCGACAGGATCTGCCAGCTGTCGCCGTTGTCACGGATGTCGTCCGCGCCGGCTTCCAGCGCCACGTCCATCAACTTGTCTTCGGTAACGCCTTCGCCGTCCACGATGATGTTCGACTTCATCTCGAACATCCAGCCCACCGCGCCCGGTTCGGCCATATTGCCGCCGTTCTTGGTGAACAGGTGGCGGATATCGCTCACCGAGCGATTCTTGTTGTCGGTGGCGACTTTCACCATCACCGCCGCCCCGCCCGGCCCGTAGCCTTCGTAGACGTATTCTTCAATCGTCAAGCCTTCCAGTTCGCCCGTACCGCGCTTGACGGCGCGGGTGATGTTGTCCTGGGGCATCGACATCGCCTTGGCAGCCGTGATGGCCGTCCGCAAGCGTGCGTTGGAGCCCGGATCCCCGCCACCGCGTGCGGCGATCACGATTTCCTTAATCAGACGCGTGAAGATCTTCCCGCGTTTGGCGTCCAGAGCCGCCTTCTTGTGTTTAATTGTGTGCCATTTTGAGTGACCTGACATGGTTCAGCCTCAGTTGTCCTAACCTAATAGGGTAACATTCCCAATGGCACAACCGCCGGAAGAAACGCAATCACGTGATTTGGGCCTCAGCGGCCGCATCGCCCAATCGAACCAGAAGCGCATCATGCGCCCCGATGGCACGCTCAACGTCGTGCGCCTTGGCCACGGATTCTGGCAGTCGCTCAACGTCTACCAGCACATGATCACGGTCACCTGGCCGCGATTTTTCCTCTATGTGCTGGCCTTCTACATCGCCGCCAACACCGCCTTCGCCTGCCTCTACATCGCCGCCGGTCCCGGCGCCATCCAGGGCGGCGAACCCAATGCCCCCTGGCACAACGCCATCTTTTTCTCCGTCCAAACCATCGCCACCATCGGCTACGGCCAGATGACCCCCAAGGGCACCGCTGCCAACGCCCTGGTCGCCTTCGAAGCGCTCAGCGGCCTCATGGGCTTTGCCCTCATCACCGGAATTCTCTTCGCCCGCTTCTCACGCCCGTCGGCTCACATCCTGCGCAGCAAAGTAGCCCTCGTATCGCCCTATCAGGGCACACGCACCGGACTCATGTTCCGCATAGCCAACGGCCGCGAAAGCCAACTCATCGACGTCAAGGCAACCGTCACATACAGCTGGATGGACCACTCCGCCGAGGGCCGTCCCATCCGCCGCTTCCGCCAACTCCCGCTCGAACGCGACAGCGTCGTGCTGCTCCCCACACAATGGGTCATCGTCCACCCCATCGACGAAAACAGCCCCTTCTACAATCGGACCCAGCAACAGATTCTCGACGCCGACCCCGAAGTCTTCGTCTCGCTCTCCGCCACCGAAGAGACATTCTCCCAAACCGTTCACTCCCGCTTTTCCTACGCCGACACCGACATCGTCTCCGGCGGAAAGTTCGCTGACCTTTTCGGCACCACCGCGGAGGGCGTCGTCTCCATCGACCTCGCCAAACTCAGCGACTTCGATCGAGTGCCCCAGCCAACTGCTCCAGATTCCGCGCAAACGTCGTCGTCCGGATCACCTTCCGCCGCGGCGGCTGCGCCCCGTTAAACAGGTCGATCTTGTCGTTTTCCTTCACCGGGATCGCGCGCCCGTTGATCGTCAGCACCATATCTCGCGCCGCGAAAACGCTGATCACTTTATCCGCCTTCCCAATCACCCCCTCCTCCACCCACGCCCCCCGCCCGTCCAGACTGGCAATCAACCCATCCACCTTCCCGCCCCGCGGCCGTTGGGAATCGGTCCACGGCGACAACCCATGCAGCCGCCCAAACCGCTTCACGCGCGTCTGCCGCGCCGCCTCATACGCCGCCCGCAGCGCCGGCAACTTCTCCGCCCCCACCGTCACCGCGTAATGCGTGATCACGCTCGCGTCGTCATAGCTCAACTCGTACCCATCGATCCGCGCCGAGCCCAACCCCTTCGCTGTCACCTGCGTCCCTTTCGTGACATAAAGCGGCCGGTTCGTCTTCAGTTCATAGAACCGCGCCAGCTTCCCCTTCCCCGGAATCACCGACCGTTCCAACCACCCCAGCGCCCGCCCCGCCGCGTCCAGGTACTTCCCCTCCCCCGTCTCCCCATACAGCACCAATAGGACCCGAATAATACCCTGCGTCTCCCCACCCGTCACCGACGGCGGTTCAAACTGCCGCGCCCACGCCGGATGCATCTCGGCATCATACTGCTGCGCCCAACCCGGCTGAGGCTCCGGCATCTGCGCCAGCAAAATGAACCCGCCCCCGCGCTCAGCGGCCGCCCGGTACCGCGCGTCGCTGTAAATCTGCGCCGCCTCCAGGAACATATCAATCATGTCCGCAATCGAATTGTCGTTGAACGTGTAGTGCCCTTCGTAGGCCTTTTTTGTCCAGGTGCGCGACCAACTCTCCGGATAGCTCGCATGCTTCACCGGGAACTTCGCCGCCACCGGAGGCGCCGTGAACCGCTGCGGCCACGCCCCGTTCGGATACTGCGCCGCCATCAGCTTGTCCAACGCAAACACCACGGCCTCATGAATCGCCGCGTCCTTGAATTCCAACTCCCCGTCCACGCGCATCAACAGCCGCACCATCGCCTGCATCACGTTATCATCCAGCGTCGTTGGCGGCCCCTTTACGCCGCAGTTCCCGTCAGCCCGATACGGCAACTTCGCCCGCTTGGCCGGATCAAACTCAATCACGTAATCCCAGCCGCCACTGCACAACTGTCCCGCCACCCCAGCCCGCGCCGCCTTCGCCGCCGCGTCCAGATAGTAGCGATCCCCGGTCGCCCACCAGGCTTCCAAAAACGCCATCCCCGCCGCCGGCGTCCCCTCCCGCTGCGTCTCCACCTGCGTCGGCCCCTCGCCGTGCTCGCTCCGCCCGTAGCTCAAATCATCCGCATACGCGAAATGATACCCGCCGCCAGTCGACACTTTCTCCGAATAGAAGAACGCCGCCCGCTTCATCGCGGCCAGAATCTCGTCCCGTGTCTGGGCCGGCAGCAAACACGTCCCCGCCAGTAGCATGATCGCCATTGCGCGCATGCCACTAGTCTAGGGCGAACCCACGGAATTGGCGAGGCCTGACGCCCCGCCTACTTCCCCTTGTGAATCTCCTGCAAACTCCACACCCGGATCGGATCGCGCCGCCGGCTGGCCGCGGCCTGCACCGCCGCCCGCGCCGCCGACATTGTCGTAATGCACGGCACGCGATACTGAATCGCCGCCCGACGGATTGCCTTTTCGTCGCTGAAGCTATGCACACCGTTGGTCGTGTAGATCGCCAATTTCAACTTCCCGGCTTTCAACAGATCCACCGCGTTAGGCCGGCCCTCGTTCACCTTGAACACGGTCTGGCACTCCAGCCCCGCACCCTTCAGCAAACTCGCCGTTCCGCGCGTCCCGGCCAGCTTATAACCCAGGTCGGCAAACTTCTTCGCCACCTCGATCGCTTCATTCTTGTGCCGGTCGCTCACGCTGATGAACACCGTCCCGTCAGCCGGCAACGGCGAACCCGCGCCGAGTTGCGCCTTGGCGAACGCTTCTCCAAAGTTCTCGCCCACGCCCATCACTTCGCCCGTCGAACGCATCTCCGGGCCAAGCACCGGATCCACGCCGTGGAACTTATTAAAGGGGAACACCGGCGACTTCACAAAGAACTGCGGCACATCCAGCACGCCGCTGGTCTTGCCCTGCATCATGTGCGCGAACTCGGGCAACTTCTTGCCCAGCATCAGGCCTACGGCGATCTTCGGCAGCGGCACGCCAGTCGCTTTTGCCACAAACGGCACCGTGCGCGAAGCCCGCGGATTGACTTCAATCACGTACACCTTGCCCTCTTTAATGGCAAACTGCACGTTCATCAACCCGATTACGTTTAACGCCCGCGCCATCTTCACCGAATACTCTTGGATGGTCTGCAGTTCGCGCGCGCCCAGCCCGAACGGCGGCAACACGCAGGAGCTATCACCGGAGTGAATGCCGGCTTCTTCAATGTGCTCCATGATGCCGGCAATGAGCACGTTCTCCCCATCGCTCAGGCAGTCGACGTCCACTTCCACGGCGTCTTCCAGGAACCGATCCACCAGCACCGGACGATCCTGCGAGAACACCACGGCTTCGCGCATGTACTTGCGCACCGTGTCCTCGTCGTAGGCAATCGTCATCGCCCGGCCGCCCAGCACGTAGCTCGGCCGCACCAGCACCGGATAGCCCAGCCGCCCGGCCACTTCGCAGGCCTCTTCGACGCTCGTCGCCGTCCCATTGGGCGGGCACGGAATGTTCAAATCCTCCAGCAGTTTCCCGAACAGTTTCCGGTCTTCCGCCAGGTCGATATTCTTCGGGTCGGTACCGATGATCGGCACCCCGGCCCTCTGCAACGGCAGCGCCAGATTCAGCGGCGTCTGCCCGCCAAACTGCACAATCACGCCGTCCGGCTTCTCCGTGTCGTAGATGTTCAACACGTCTTCGAGCGTGAGCGGCTCGAAGTACAAACGGTCGGAGGTATCGTAGTCGGTCGACACCGTTTCCGGATTGCAGTTCACCATGATTGATTCATGGTCGAACTGCTGCAACGCAAAGCTCGCGTGGCAGCAGCAGTAGTCGAACTCAATTCCCTGCCCGATGCGGTTCGGCCCCGCGCCCAGAATCATGACTTTCTTACGATCCGACGGCGCCGCCTCGCACTCGCTCTCGTAGCTCGAATACATGTACGGCGTGAAGCTCTCAAACTCCGCCGCGCACGTGTCCACGCGGTTGAAAACCGCCTCAACACCCAACGATTTCCGCTTCGCCCGCACCGTCAGCGAATCGCTCTTCCACCACCGGCCCATTGACGAATCCGACACGCCGCCCCGCTTGGCCGTCCGGAACAGATCGGCCGTCATCGTCTCCAGGCTCTCGGCCTGCAGCGTTTTGTTCAGGTCGATGCCTTCCTTCACCTGCAACAGGAACCACGGATCGATGTTCGTCAATTCGAACACCTGCTCCACAGTCCAGCCGCGCTCGAAGGCAAACAGAATGTAGTTCAGCCGCTCAGCCGTCGGCGTAATCAGCCGCGCCGGAATCAGCGCCTCGTCGAGAGGATCTTCCTTCGTCGCCGACTTGCCCGTCTCGAGCGACCGGATCGCCTTGCCGAACGATTCCTTAAACGTCCGCCCAATCGCCATCACTTCGCCCACAGACTTCATCTGCGTGCCCAGCGTGGTATCGGCGCCCGGGAACTTCTCAAACTGCCACCGCGGAATCTTCGTCACCACGTAGTCGATCGTCGGCTCAAAACACGCCGGCGTCAGCCGGGTAATGTCATTCTTGATCTCGTCCAAACGGTAGCCCACGGCCAGCTTCGCCGCAATCTTCGCAATCGGGAACCCCGTCGCCTTCGACGCCAGCGCCGAGGAGCGCGACACGCGCGGGTTCATTTCCACAACAACCATCCGCCCGTCTTTCGGGTTGATCGCGAACTGCACGTTCGATCCGCCGGTATCGACGCCAATCTCCCGCAAACACGCCAGCGACGCGTCGCGCATCATCTGGTATTCCTTATCAGAAAGCGTCTGCGCCGGAGCAACGGTAATCGAGTCACCCGTATGCACGCCCATCGGGTCGAAGTTTTCAATGGAGCAGACGATGATGCAGTTATCCGCCAGATCGCGCATAACCTCCATCTCGTACTCTTTCCATCCCAGGACGGACTCTTCGATCAGCACTTCGCCCACCGGCGACAGATCCAACCCGCGCGTCAGGATCTCTTCCAACTCTTCGCTGTTGTAAGCAATACCGCCGCCGCTGCCGCCCATCGTAAAGCTGGGGCGGAGAATCAGCGGAAAACCCACGCGCTCGGCGAAGTCAAACCCGCCCTTCAGATCGGTGACCAGCTGCGACGTCGGCGTCGCCAAACCAATCTTCCGCATGGCGTCTTTGAACAGCAACCGGTCTTCGGCTTTCTTGATGCTGTCGATCTTGGCGCCAATCAACTCCACGCCGTATTCGTCCAGCACGCCCGCCTCGGCCAGCGCCACAGAAAGGTTCAAACCCGTCTGTCCGCCCACCGTCGAAAGCAGCGCATCGGGCCGCTCTTTTTTGATGATCTCGGTCAAATACGGAACGCTCAACGGCTCCACATAGGTGCGGTCGGCCAATTCCGGATCGGTCATGATCGTCGCCGGATTCGAGTTCACCAGAACCACTTCGAACCCATCGGCCTTCAGCGACTTGCAAGCCTGCGTGCCCGAATAATCGAACTCGCACGCCTGCCCGATAATAATCGGTCCCGATCCGATGATCAGGATGCGGTGGATGTCAGTGCGGCGTGGCATGAATTACTTTTTGTGCTCCTGCATCAAACGGGTAAAGTCATCGAACAGATACAGCGAATCATGCGGCCCCGGCGCGGCTTCCGGATGATACTGCACACAGAAAACCGGCTCTGACTTATGCCGCAAACCCTCGACCGTCTGATCGTTCAGGTTCACGTGCGTAATCTCGGCCACGTTGTCGTGAATCGAGTCCGGATCCACCGCAAAACCGTGGTTTTGCGCCGTAATTTCCACTTTATTGGTCTTCTTGTTCAGCACCGGATGATTGCCGCCCCGGTGGCCGAACTTCAGCTTATAGGTCTTGCCGCCCATTGCCAGGCCCAGAATCTGATGGCCCAGACAGATGCCGAAGATCGGGGTCTTGCCGAACAGCTTCTGCACCTCGGCCGCCTGCGCCTCCAGCGGTTCCGGATCGCCCGGCCCGTTGGACAGGAAGACGCCGTCCGGCCGCAAAGCCAGAACGTCGTCCGCCGACGTTCCCGCCGGCACCACCGTCACCCGGCACCCGCTCGTCACCAGGCGCCGCAGAATGTTGCGCTTGATGCCGAAGTCGTAGGCCACCACATGATGGAGCGGTTCGCCGTTGCGGATCCGTTCGCTAGGCGAACAGGGCTCAACCGGCGAAGTCCATGCATACGAGCCAACGGTCGAAACGCGCGTCGCCAAGTCCAGCCCCGCCATCGACGGAATGCTCCGGGCCTTTTCAATCAAGCCCTTCACATCGGTCGAAATCGAAGACAACACCCCGCGCATCACGCCGCGCGTGCGCAGATGCCGCACCAGTTTCCGGGTATCGATGGAATCAATAATCGGAATATTGTGCAGCTTCAAAAAGGCGTCGGCCGCCTGATCGCTGCGCCAGTTGGAGACCATGGGCGAAAAATCACGCACCGCAAGGCCTTCAATATAGGGCCGGGCGGATTCCATGTCTTCATCATTGGCGCCGTAGTTGCCAATTTGCGGATAAGTCAGGACAACGATCTGTCCGGAATAGGAGGGGTCAGTGAAGATTTCCTGGTAACCGGTGAGGGATGTATTGAAAACAACTTCACCGGATCGTTCGGTAAGCGCACCAAAAGCCCGGCCCTCGAAGACAGTGCCGTCTTCTAGGGCAAGGATTGCTGGATTCAAAGTGGGGTTTCCTCCGACGGGTAGACTCTATCTATTGAATCAAACCCCCGCCACTTTGGGCAACATCGATTTTCACCGCATCGGGCCGCCACCCCGTTTCCCTCCGGAACTTCTATAATCACAGCAGATGGTTCTCCACCTCGATTCCCGCGCCGAACGCCTCATCCAAGAGCAACTCCACACCGGCCGCTTCCATTCTCCGGAAGAGGTCGTCGCGCGTGCACTGGAATCCATGGCCTCCGGCGTCGCGGGCGCAGTACCGGCCGACCCCAATCAAGCAGTCGATGCACTGTTTGCACTTCGAGAAAAGCACAAACTCTCCTTGGGCAACGGCTATTCAGTAACCGATTTGGTTCGCGAGAGCCGTAATCTCGACTGATATGGGCCCCTTCGTTGTGGACGCCTCGATGACCCTCAGTTGGTGCTTTGCCTCTGAAGCGTCGGAGCGTGGGGACATGGTTTTATCGGCACTCCGAAACTCTTATGCAGTGGTCCCCTCGCTCTGGCCCTTTGAAATTGCAAGTTCCCTGGTAATCGCCGAACGAAGACAGCGAATTACATCAGCCGAATCGGAGCAGTTCACACAACAACTCCGCGGGCTCCAGATCCACATCGAACGCCGCGAATCCCTCTGGCTCTGGCAAGCCATCCTCCCGCTCGCCCGCCAACACCGCCTCTCCGCCTACGACGCCGCCTACCTCGATCTCGCCAAACGCGAAGCCCTACCCTTAGCCACCCTCGACGCCAACCTCCAACAGGCCGCAACCGCCCTGGAAATCCCCGTCATCGCCTAGCCCCCGCTAATTCTTCTTCCACGAAATCCCGTCCACCACCATCTGCGTCCCGGTCCCCGCCGGAATTTCGTAGATCAAGTGCCGCGTCGTCGCCCCATTCGCCGTCAACTCCAGCGTGTTTCCGCTCACTTTATATGCCCCGCGCGTCGAGCTCGCCGACGTCGCGCCCGTCCCGCCGGACCGCACCGCGCCCACCTTCTCCACCGTGTAGCTCCCATCGGGGCTGAACACGAAGGTCGTGGCCGAAGCGATCCCGCCGTACGCCTGCCCGGACGTGTACTTCCCGTTCAGCTTCGCGTTCGCCGGATAGCTCGACGTAATCCGCTGGCAGTCCACGCCGCCAATCTTCCAGTTCCCTCCCCCCGCCGGCGCAAAGTCCGCCGTCCACGGCTTCCCCTTGTTCGGAGTCAGGTTCAACTTCCCACCGGCCACCGCATACTTTCCGCATTCGCCCGGATACTTCGCGCAAACCGGTTCCATGCCCTTCGCGCTCAACTCTTCCTTCGGCGCATCGTTCAAATACCGCCCGTCCGCCAGGAAGTACCAATGCCGCGGCGCAAAATTCCGCGCAACCACCTGATACTCCAAGTAGACGCAAAGTCCATTCAACGACTGCGCCGGCGCATCAAGCGCCGACAGGCACAGCAACAGCGCGGCAAAGGCCACATTCCGATTCATTCATCCATGATACCGGAGCCCCCCGGCTGCCAAATCCGCCAGCGAGATATTTAAAACCCACACAAATTTCCGTCATCCCATATAATGAGGGTTCTAACGGTTATGAGTTCGTCGGCCACCACTCCGGCGCGCGAAGCGCGCATGTTCGATGCACCAGTCCTGAAGAAGGCCGTAATGGCCCTTTCCGGCTTGGTTTTGTTCGGTTTTGTGCTTGTCCACATGTTGGGCAATCTCCAGGTATACATGCCACCGGGACCCGATGGCCGCTATGCCCTCGACGTCTACGGCGAGGCCCTTCACAAGAACGCCGCCATTTTATGGGGCGCCCGTTCGGTGCTGCTGTTGGCCGTCCTGGCCCACATTTTGAGCGCCCTTCAACTCTCCCAGATCAAGAACGCCGCCCGCCCCACTCCCTACGTGAAGCACACCCCGATCGTCTCCTCCTACGCCTCGCGCACCATGTACTGGAGCGGTCCCATCATCCTGGCCTTCCTCATCTACCATCTGCTCCACTTCACCACCGGCCAGGCGCATCCGAATTTCCAATATCTGCACGTCCACGAAAACGTGATTAGCGGCTTCTCCGTCTGGTACGTGTCGCTCTTCTATATCGTCGCCATGTCGATGCTCTGCATGCATCTCTATCATGGCGTCTGGTCCATGTTCCAATCTCTTGGCGTCTCGCACCCCTCCTACACGCCAAAATTGAAACTGGCCGCCAAAGCCTTCGCGGCCATCATCGCCGTCGGCAACATCTCGATTCCCCTCTCCGTTCTCGCAGGATTGGTGAAGTAACCATGCCTCTCAACTCCCGAACCCCCTCCGGCCCCATCGAAACCCGCTGGGACAATACGAAGTTCGAAATGAAGCTGGTCAATCCAGCCAACAAGCGCAAGTACAACGTCCTCGTTGTCGGCTCCGGCCTCGCCGGTGGCGCAGCCGCGGCTACCCTCGCCGAACTCGGCTACAACGTCAAGTGCTTCTGCTACCAGGACTCCCCGCGCCGCGCCCACTCCATCGCCGCGCAGGGCGGTATCAACGCCGCCAAGAACTATCAGAATGACGGCGACTCCATCTACCGCCTCTTCTACGACACCGTCAAAGGTGGCGACTTCCGCGCCCGCGAATCGAACGTCTATCGCCTCGCCCAAATCTCGGTCAACATCATCGATCAGGCCGTGGCCCAAGGCGTTCCCTTCGCCCGTGAATACGGCGGCACCCTCGCCAACCGCTCCTTCGGCGGCGCCCAGGTTTCACGTACCTTCTACGCCCGCGGCCAGACGGGCCAGCAGCTTCTCCTCGGCGCCTACCAGGCCCTCGAACGCCAGATCGACGCCGGTCGCGTCAAGATGTTCCCGCGCACCGAAATGCTCGACTTGATCGTCATCGACGGCAAGGCCCGCGGCATCGTCACGCGCAACCTCGTCACCGGCCAGACCGACGTCCACATTGGTGACGCCGTCGTCCTCGCCAGCGGCGGCTACGGCAACGTTTTCTACCTCTCCACCAACGCCAAGGGCTGCAACGTCACCGCCAGCTGGCGCGCCTACAAACGCGGCGCCTGCTTCGCCAATCCCTGCTTCACGCAGATCCACCCCACCTGCATCCCGGTCAGCGGCGACTATCAATCCAAGCTCACCCTGATGTCGGAATCGCTCCGTAACGACGGCCGCATCTGGGTCCCGCTCAAGGCCGGCGACAACCGCCCGCCCCAGCAGATCCCCGAGTCCGAACGCGACTACTACCTCGAACGCATCTACCCCAGCTTCGGCAACCTCGTCCCGCGCGACGTCGCCAGCCGCGCCGCCAAGCGCATGTGCGATGAAGGCCGCGGCGTCGGCCCCTCCGGCCTCGGCGTCTATCTCGATTTCGCCGCGTCTATCGAACGGTTGGGCAAACAGGCCATCGCCGAACGCTACGGCAACCTGTTTGAAATGTACGAGCGCATCACCGGCGAATCGCCCTACGAAGTGCCCATGCGCATCTTCCCCGCCGTGCACTACACGATGGGCGGGCTCTGGGTCGACTACCATCTGATGTCGACGATCCCCGGCCTCTTCGTCCTCGGTGAAGCCAACTTCTCCGACCACGGCGCCAACCGCCTCGGCGCCAGCGCGCTCATGCAGGGCTTGGCCGATGGCTACTTCGTCATCCCCTTCACCCTCGGCAACTACCTCGCTTCCAATAAATTCGACAAAGTGGACGAGTCCCACCCCGAAGCCAAAGCCGCCAAGGCCCAGGTCACCAGCCGCGTGGAAAAACTGCTCTCCATCAAGGGTAATCGCACCGTCGACAGCTTCCACCGCGAACTCGGCAAGATCATGTGGGAACACTGCGGCATGGCTCGGAACGAAAAAGGGCTCCGCGAAGCCATCTCCCAGATCCGCGCCCTCAAAGTGGAGTTCTGGAAGAACGTCAACGTCCTCGGCGAATCGGCTGATCTGAATCAGAGCCTCGAAAAAGCCGGCCGCGTGGCGGACTTCCTCGAACTCGGCGAGCTTATGTGCATCGACGCTCTCGAACGCAACGAAAGCTGTGGCGGCCACTTCCGCGAGGAATACCAGACGCCGGAAGGCGAAGCCATGCGCGATGACGAAAAGTACGCCTACGCCGCCGCCTGGGAGTACGCCGGAGAAGATAAACCGGCCAACCTCCATAAAGAAGAACTGACCTTCGACTACGTTCACCCGTCTCAGCGGAGCTACAAGTAATGCGCTTAACACTCAACATTTGGCGCCAAAAAAGTCCCACCGATCAGGGACGGATGGTTCCTTAC
>CANIVU010000029.1 GCA_947470805.1 Acidobacteriota bacterium
ACCGGATACAAGGCAATCCCCCTCTCCCGCGCCGCATGAATCACGCCACTTTCCGTTGCCCGGTTCGGCCCCTCGACACCCGCCGTCAACAGCACAACAACTTTCCGATACCCGCCCGCCGGAAATCCCGTATCCAACGCCGTCAACAGCGAATCCAACAGCCGCGGATCCCCGCCAAACCGCAGTTCACCCAACGCCTTCCCCACCGCCGCCCTGTCGCCAGTAAACGCCGTCGCGCCCCCCTGGAATGGCGCCAGCGCCACTACATCCCGGGAAGTCAGTCGCGCCACAATCTCGCCGGCCGTCCGCCGCAATCCGTCGCCCGCCGCCGAGTTGTCCAACACCAACAAAACCGCCAGCGGCTCTTCCGCAGCCGCTACAGCCATGACGGGAGAAGGCGCCAGAAAATCCGCCGCGCCCAATCCGGATATCGGCAAGCCGCTCTCCGGGTCCAATACCGTCACCAGCACCCGGACCGCGGCCAGCAGCGCCCCGGCAACCATGCTTATTTCCCCTGCTTGGCCGGTGCCGCGTCCTTCTTCGGCGGATTGTTGTTCACCCGCACCTTCACGCCCGTATCGAGCTTCGCCTGCTGCGACAGCGCCACTTCTTCGCCGTCCGCGACGCCTTCCAGAATCTCAACATCGGTCTCGAATCGGTCGCCCAACTTCACTTCGCGCGACTCCACTACCCCGTCCTTCACAACAAACGCCTTATTGGCGCCCATCACGTAGTAAACAGCGCGTTGTGGCAGCACCGTGACTTTTTCCGTATGCGACGTCGGTACATGCGCCTTGGCGTAGGAACCGGACTTCAACTCACCAGCCGCGTTCGCCACCAGCACCTCGGCCACAAACGTGCGCTTGGTCTGGTCTACGGTCGGCGAAATACGCCAAATCTTCCCCTGAAACTTCCGCCCTTGGAACGCTTCCACACTGATATCCACCAGCTGGTTCAGCTTGATCCACGGCGCCTGCCGCTCGGGAATCTCCACACGCAACCGGATCGGGTCCGTCTTCACCAGCACAAACAACGGCGTATTCGCCCGCAGGAACTGCCCAACCGTCACCTGCCGCTCTTTTACAAACGCCTTAAACGGCGCCTTCACCGTCGTATCGCGCAACTTCTTGCGCTGCAAATCGAGAATCGCCTTAAACCGCTCCACTTCCTGCATCAGGTTCCGCGTCTGGTTGATCGTCGAATCGTAGGCCGCCTTCATCGCCTGCTGCCGCGAATTGGCCGCGTCCAAATCACTCTTCGCCCCAATATTCTGGTCAACCAGGCTCCGAGTCCGCTTCAAGCGCTGATCGGCCTCGTTCAATTCCGCCTGCGCCCTCCGGACATCCGGCGCCTCGCGTGCATCCGCCAACCGGTCTTTCTCCGACTTCAATCCCAGCCGCTCCAACGACTGCCGCAACTGCGCCTCCGACTGCGCCACCTGGTACCGCTGTTCTTCGTCGTTGATCCGCACCAGCACCTCGCCGGCGTTCACCAGATCGCCCAGATCATGCCGAACCTCTTCCGCGCGGCCTTCAATTTCAGCGGAGATAATCGCCTCGTCCATCGGATAGAACGTGCCGACGGACTCAACCATCCGCTGCACCTCCCGTCCCTTGGCCAATGCCGTCGCCACCGTCAGAGGTCCATCCGACTTGGCGGCAACAGGGGCCTCCTGCTTTTGGCAGCCAACCAACACCACGAAAAGCGCAAACAAGAAAGCGCGAAATGATTGCATTATGAGAATTCCGTAATTTCCGAACTATTGTAGGCGATCTGCGAACACAGCAGGTTACACTCGGCCGACGAGCGTAGAAATATAGAATATAACAGTGACCGCAACTTTCCAGGAAACCGCCGCTTGAACCTTTCCCTCATCCCGCTCCAACGTCAGGACGGCCGCGCACAATGAACCCTCGGGTCTGGGTCGGTGCCATCTTCGTCTTCCTCGTCAACCTCGTCATCAACTGGCGCATCGTTCTCCCCGGCGTCTCTCCCTATCGCGGCTCCATCGAACGCGGCTACGCCTACATGGCCCGGCTCTTCGCCGACAATCCGGACTACCTCTCCTGGAATCCGCTGCAGTACGGCGGCATTCCCATGCACTACGTCTATCTGCCGCTGCTGCCCTACTTCAATGCCCTGTTTCTCTGGGCCGATCCCTCCCTCGACGCCACCTACGTCCACCGCGCCGTCTGCGCCATCGCCCTCTTCCTCTCCCCCGCCGCCGCCTTCCTCCTCATTCGCGATTGGACCGGACGCGTCTGGCCCGCCTTCTACTCCGCCCTCGCCGTCACGCTCTACTCCCCGCTCTACTACTTCATCGACCCCATCAATACCGACCGCGGCATCATGCCCGTCCCCTGGCGCATCCAGGTGCTCATCAAGTACGGCGAAGGCCCGCACACCGTGGGCATGGTCTTCCTCTTCGCCGCCCTCTTACTGGTCCGCCGCGCCGCCACACGCCCGGGCTTCCCCGTCCTGCTCGCCGCCGCGCTCGCCCTCGTCGCCACCGTGCTTACCAACTGGGTCGCCGGTCTCGCCCTCGCCTTCGGCGTGCTCATGCTGATGTTCGTCCACGTCGATGACAAGGAATTCCAACAACGCCGCGTCATCCACGCCTGCCTGCTCGGCTACCTGCTCGCCGCCTTCTGGCTCACGCCGTCCTTCATTGCCCAAATAGCCTACAACTGGCCCCAGGACGCCTTCGGCTTCCAGTTCCAACGCATGGAGCGCCTCTCCATGCTCGGCTGGGCCGCCGGCCTGCTGCTGATTCGGTTCCTCTTCCGCAAACTCCCCGAACACCGCTACACGTGCTGGCTCATCCTCTGCGTCTTCGGCTACGGCCTGCCCGTCATTCTCTTCTACCGCTACGGCATCAACGCCTTTCCGGAAGCCCGCCGCTACGCTCTCGAATTCGAGTTCTGCCTCCTGCTGCTGATCATCGATTTCCTCCGCCTGCTCCTGAACAACCGCCGTTTCCCCGTCCGTGCCGTCACCGCGATCGGACTTCTCGTTCTGCTGCTCCAACAAACCCCCACCGTCTCCCGCTTCATCGCCCACCGCTATCAGAAGTGGCAACTCCTGGCCAAGGAGGATACGACGGAATTCCGCGTCGCCAACGAACTCAACACGCTCCACCCCACCGGCCGCGTCTTCGCCTCCGGCGGCACACGCTTCCGCCTCAACTCCTGGTTCCCCATCCCGCAAGTCGGCGGCGTCTTTGAAACCGGCCTGAAGTCCCGCATCCCGCTCATCATCGGCTACCAGGTCCGCACGGATTTGGGCCTCGCCAAAACGCGCGAAGCCGAAGAGTCCATCATGCTCCTCCGCGCCATGGCCGTCGAATACATCGTCGTCCACGGCCCCAACTCCGAAGAGTATTACCGCGACTACAAAAACCCGCGCAAGTTCGAAGGCGTCCTCGAAAAGGTCTGGGAGGAGAAGGATGACGCCATCTACCGCATGGGCCCCGTCCGCTACGCCCACCTGGTGAAGACGAACGAAATCCCCACCATCACCATCCAATACGGCTATCAAAAACCCTGGTATCCCTACATCAACGCCATGCTGGACCCCGCCCGGCCATTGCTCAACTTCCAATGGGAAAACGCCCGCCACGCCCGCATTGATGGCGCCCTCCCCAAAGGCATGCACGTCGCCTTCGCCATCCCCTGGGACCCGAACTTCCACGCCTATCAAAACGGCCAATCCGTCCCCCTCCGCGCCAATTCCACCGGCCTCATGGTCTCCGACCCTCTCCCCACCGATTCCGCCTCACTCGACCTCCGCTTCGAGGCGTCCTGGGAAGAACGCGGCTTCGCCCTCATCAGCCTCCTCACCGCCCTCGGCTGCGTCGTCTTTCTCTTCCGTCAACGAAAGGCCTGACCCCATGCGGACGTTCCTCATCCTCCTCCGCCGCGCCTTCATCAACTCCTTCCTCGATGGCTGCTGGGGCATCGCCAAAGGCGCCGCCTACTCCGGCCTGTTGAGCCTCTTCCCGGTCCTCTCCTCTCTTGCCGCCATCCTCGTCCAGGCCAATGCCGACCGTGTCTCGGAATACCTCGCCCGCTTCGTCTTCGAAGTCGTCCCGCCCGGCACCGCCGAAATCATCGGCCGCCAATTCCGCGAACGCGGCCAGCAACCGCTCTCGCTGATCGTCGTCGCCGCGCTCCTCTCCGCCTGGGCCGCGTCCTCGCTCATGGCCACGCTCATGGAGGGCTTTCGCGCCGCCTATCGTCTCCCCGGCGGCCGCGGCATCGTCCAGGACCGCATCGTCGCCTTTGTCCTCGTCTTCATCTCCGCCATGCCGGCCATCGCCGCCTCCGTTATGCTCGTCTTCGGCGACAAACTGGAACAACAACTCCTCCAAATGGCCGGCTGGATTGACGTTGGCGGTAACGTCGCCGCCGGCGTCCTGTTCGCCAGCAAACTCATCCGCTGGTTCATCTCGCTCGGCGCCGTCGTCATCACCACCGGCCTGCTCTACTACGTCGCACCCAACCGCCCCCAACAGTGGAGCAACGTGTGGCCCGGGGCCTTCGTCGCCACCACCCTCTGGCTCGGCGTCACTGTCATCTTCGCCTGGTACGTCCGCAATCTGGCCAATTACAACGTCATGTACGGCAGTATCGGCGGCGTCATCGCCCTCATCGTCTGGATGTACCTGCTCGCCGCCATCGCCCTCTACGGCTGCGAATTCAATGCCGAACGCGAACGTATCCGCGCCCGCTTCGCACCCTCTACACTGTAAGAATGCAATTTCAGATCGGTGTCTCCTACAGCCCTCGCGGCGATCAGGAAACCGCCATTGAAGGACTCCTCGAAGGCGTCGACAACGGCGCCCAGCACCAGGTCCTGCTCGGCGTCACCGGCTCCGGAAAAACGTTCACCATGGCCAAGGTCATCGAAGCCTCCGGCCGCCCCTCCATCGTCTTAGCCCACAACAAAACCCTCGCCGCCCAGCTCTACCACGAGTTCAAAACCTTCTTCCCCAATAACGCCGTCGAATACTTCGTCAGCTACTACGACTACTATCAGCCCGAAGCCTACATCCCCAACTCCGACGTCTACATCGAAAAAGAATCCACCGTCAACGACGAACTCGACCGCCTTCGCCTCTCCGCCACCCGCTCCCTCTTCGAACGCCGCGATTGCGTCATCATCGCCAGCGTCAGTTGCATCTACGGCATCGGCTCGCCGGAAGCCTACTACGGCATGCTCCTCATGCTCGAAAAGGGCATGCGCGTCTCCCGCAAGGAACTCCTCGGCCGCCTCGTCGAACTCCTCTACGAACGCAACGATCACGACTTCAAACGCGGCACATTCCGCGTCCGCGGCGACGTCGTCGAGGTCTTCCCCTCCTACGACGAATACGCCCTCCGCATCGAACTCTGGGGCGACGAAGTCGAATCGCTCCATCACATCGACCCGCTCACCGGCGCCATCCGCCAATCCCACAACCGCCTGCCTCTCTATCCCAAAACTCACTACGTCCTAAGTGAAGACATGAAGGAAAAGGCCATGGGAACTATCAAGGAGGAATTGGAGTGGTGGCGCACGGAGTTAGAGAAGAACGGTAAGTTAATAGAGGCCCAGCGCATTCACCAGCGCACCATGTTTGATCTGGAAATGATCAAGACAATCGGCTACTGCCACGGCATCGAAAATTACTCACGCCACTTCTCCGGCCGCCTCCCCGGTGAAGCCCCGCCAACCCTCCTCGATTACCTCCCGGCCGATCACCTCATCTTCATCGACGAAAGCCACCAGACCATGCCCCAAATTCGCGGCATGTGGCACGGCGACCGCTCCCGCAAAGAGAACCTGGTCAACCACGGCTTCCGCCTCCCCAGCGCCCTCGACAACCGCCCGCTCACCTTCGAAGAGTTCCAAAACCGAGTCAATCAGGTCATCTACGTCTCCGCCACCCCCGGCCCCTACGAACTCGAAATCGCCCATGGCGTCACCGTCGAACAGATCATCCGCCCCACCGGCCTCATCGACCCGCCCGTCGAAGTCCGCCCCATCCGCGGCCAGGTCGACGACCTCCTCAACGAAATCCGCATCCGCGTCGAAAAGAACGAACGCGTACTCATTACAACGCTCACAAAACGCATGTCGGAGGACCTGGCCAGTTACTACTCCGAAGTCGGCGTAAAATGTCAGTATCTCCACTCCGAAGTAAGTACGCTCGATCGCATTAAATTACTCCGCGACCTGCGCAAAGGAGAGCTCGACGTACTAATCGGCGTCAACTTACTTCGCGAAGGTCTCGACCTCCCCGAAGTCTCCCTCGTCGCCATTCTCGACGCCGATAAAGAAGGCTTCCTCCGCTCCTTCGGATCCCTCATTCAGACCATCGGCCGCGCCGCCCGCAACCTCAATGGACGCGCTATCCTATACGCGGATGTTCTCACGGACAGCATGAAACAAGCCATGGGAGAGACCGACCGCCGCCGCCGCATCCAGACCGATTACAACGTCGCCAATGGCATCACGCCGCAGTCGATCATCAAGCCCATCGACATGAGCCTCATCCGCATCGCGGAATCCGATTACGTCACTATCCCCCTCGAACCCGAATCAAACGAATCCGAACTCGATCCCAAGGAAAAAATCCAGCTCATCGCCGATCTCGAACTCCGTATGCGCGAGGCCGCTCGCCAGTTCGAATTTGAAAAGGCCGCACAGTTCCGCGACCGGATAAAAGCCCTCAAATCCCCAGCGCCATGAAAAGCCAACCTTGGCTTGGCCTCCTCGTCGCCGGGCCCATGAGTCCCGCTCTCTTCCGGCTCCCCAATCTCGCCGCCCATCTCGGCCCCGTCGTCTCTGCCTCCCTCCGCGTCGCCTCCCGCCTCGCCAATCGCCTCAAAGCCGGGACCGCCGTCCTCCCCGGTCAACTCGGTGAAGCCGACCTCATCCTCGTCACCGGCCCCGAAGCCGACTTCGACGATCTCCTCGCCCTCGCCCTGCACCCGGACATCAACTGGGCCGGCCGCACCGTCCTCTTCCTCGACTTCCACCACGACTCTTCCGACCTCGCCCCCCTCCGTCAACGCGGCGCAAATGTCGGCACGCTCGACTGCCTCGAAGCCTTCCCCGAACCCCGCTTCGTCGCCGATATCGACGCCCCCTCGCACCGTCTCCTCCAACGCTTCGCCGCCGCCACCAATTCCGGCATCTTCTTCATCACCCCTGGCCGCAAGCAGTTCTTCGCCGCCGGCTCCGCCTTCACAGGAACGCTCCTCACCCCTCTAGTCGCCGCCACCGTCGACTGCCTCAAAAAGTCCGGCCTCACCCAGGCCGAAGCCATCCAGATCACCGAACGCAATACGCAACAAACCCTCCGCTCTTTCGTAAAAGCCGGCCGCAAAGGCTGGACCGGCACCCTCCCCGATGGCGACCTGGAAGCCACCCGCCGCCACCTGCAAGCACTGCAAGCCGAAAACGAACTGCTCTCGGACTACTTCGCCTCCACCGCCCACATGGCCCTACTCCTGTTCGGCGAAGACGCCGGCTGGCTGCACGGTTTGGATCCTGCCGCCGCCGCACCCATAATAGAAACGATGGACGATTCCCAAACGCGGCGCCTCGTCGCTGCGGGCCGCCTGGCGGCCAATCTGGCGCACGATTGGAACAATCTGCTCACCCTCCTCGCCGCCCAAGCCGGCGAAATCGCCCATGTCCTCCCGACGGATCACCCCGCCCGCGCCCTCGCCGACGACCTCGCCACCTCCATCGATCAGGCCTCCGACTCTCCCCGCCGCCTCCTCAATTGGCTCCGCGAAGAACCCGGCAGCCTCACCCCGGCCAATGTCAATGACGTCATCCGCGCCGCCCTCCCCCTCGTCCAACTCGCCCTCGGCCGCGGCGTCCTCTGCCAGGTCGAACTCGCCGATGATCTCCCCCAAATCCCCCTCGACGCGCCCCTCCTCCGCGGCGCCCTGCTCAACCTCGCCACCAACGCGGCCGCCGCCATGAACAGCCGCGGCACCTTCACCATCCGCTCCGCCGCCACCACCAACTTCATCCACCTCACCATTGCCGACACCGGCTGTGGCATGGACGCGGAGACCCGTCAGCGCGTCTTCGAACCATTCTTCAGCACGCGCCAAGCCAACGGCGGCACCGGGCTCGGCCTGGAAACGGTGAAGTCCATGGCCGAAACCCATAACGCCACCGTCGATCTCGAAACCGCCCCGGGCCAAGGTGCCCGGTTCACCATCGGCTTCCCGCTCCAGGCCCTTACAATGGCGGCTTCGGCAGCTTCGCGCTAACCCCACCCTGCACCTTCACCGGCCGCCGGAACAGCCCCGCGTCCGTCGCCACGTAAAGATACGCGCCACCAAACGCCACGCCCTTCAATGGCCCAGCCGGCGAATGCAGAATCGCCGCCACACGCCCGTTCGCCTCGCAAACCTGCACGCCCAGCGCCGTCGCAAAATACACCTGACCGATCGTGTCCATCGCCGCCCCGCGCACCCCGCTCATCCATCCAGTCTCCGGCACTTCCAACCGGAAAAACGGCTCCCCGTTCCGCAGCCCGCCATCCGGCCCAATCTGGTACGACCACGCAAACCGCCCGCCCGCATCGGTGATCACCGCCATCCCATCGTCGGGCGAAATGGCAATGCCCGAAGGCGCCGCCATCTCCAGCGCCACGCCCGCCGTGCCCGCCAGCCCGGCCCGCGTCTTCACCGCGTCCACCGTGTACACCGCGCCCTTGCTCGTCACCGCCGTCGGCATCGCCGCGCTCGCGCCAATCGCCTCCGCCCCGCCCACCTTATACAACTTCCCGCCCTTGGCGTAGGTAACGGTCCCATCCCGGCCAGCCACACCATCAATCGCCCCTTCCTGCACCTTTTCCCAACCCGTGTCCGCCGCCACAATCGATGACACCTTTCCCCGCGGATCCCAACCCGGCCCATTCAACGCCGCCGGCTCCTTCACCGCCAACGGTGCCGGATGCCCCGCCCAAAGCCACCGCAACGCGTCGGGCAGAATCGCCGCGCCGTGCTTCATGTTGTGCCCCTCATCGCCCAGTTCCAACTTCGCCTCATACCCGGCAAACCGCAGCGCGTCCAGCATCACCTGATTATTCACCGGCCAACTGCCCGCATAAAACGTCCCCTGCGGCTGGTTCGGCACAATGTGATCGTTCTTCCCTGCCTGCAAAAATACGCGAATCGGCTTCGCCTCACTCCGCCGGATCAGCGCCGCGAACCCATCCCCGCCCTTCATCGCCACAAACGTGCCAATGAAACTCAACACCCGCCGGAACTGGTCCGGCCGGTGCCACGCCGCCACCAGCGCCCCAACGGCCCCGGTACTCACGCCATACAGCCCCCGCTCATTCGGGTCCTTCGACAGGTTATGCGTCTTCGCCACCGCCGGAATCAGTTCCTCCACCAGGAACTTCGCATACCGGTCGCTCAACGAGTCGTACTCAAAAACCCGCTCATACCGGCTCTGCACGTTTGGCGAAACGGCCGGCAATATGCCCGGGTCCACAAAGATCCCGATCATCACCGGCAATTCTTTCTTGTGGATCAGATTGTCGAACACCACTGGCACCCGCACGCCATTCCCCATCGCCCCGCTCCCATCCAGGAACACCATGAACGCCGTCGGCTTCGTCTTGTCGTACTGCGCCGGCACGTAGACCGCATAGTTATGCGGCGTCCCCGGAAAGTGCTTCCCCGGCGCAAGAACGTGTTTGGTCACCGTGCCCTTCGGCACACCCGTCTGCGGCTGCGAATCCGGCCCCAGCGTATACTCCACGGCCCCCAGGCCGGTCATCATCAAGGCAAACAATACCAGTCGAATCATGCTCCCGGCAGTCTATCAAATCTCGCCAATGCCGCCCTTCACGCCCTCTGGCCTCAATACTACTATTGCATGACAGCTGCGTTACACACCCCAAAGGTTCGCTTATCCCCCACGGCCTCAAAATCTCCGCTCTCCTGCTAACCGTCCCTTTGGCCTTCGCCCAAACCGAAGCCCCACACGTGCAAATCGGCAACCTGCTCGTCAAACCCTCCGCCTTCTTCGAATCCGCCGGCGTCTTCCGCTCCACCACCACCACCGACGACATGAACACCCGCTTCGGCAGCCTCCCCACCGGCGAAGCCAACCCCCAAGCCCTCGGCACCGTACGCCATTCCCGTGTCCAGCTCAAAACGGTGTATACCGTAAACAAAACCTGGAAGCTCTCCGCCTACCTCGAATCCGACTTCATGAACCGAACCGGCAACCCCTACCGTTGGCGCCAGTATTGGGGCAAAGTCGAAATGGGAAAGTGGGAACTCCTCGCCGGCCGCGGCTGGAGCCTCCTCCGCCCCAACCGCATCGGCATCGATTCGGAAACCGAGCTCATGAACACCCGCGTCATCGACGCCGCCTACCACATCGGCCTCGTCGGCAACCGAGAACGCCACCTCCGCCTCGTTCGTCATGAAGGCTCCTGGCACTTCGCCCTCTCCTACGAGCGCGGCCGGGATTTCGTCCCCAAGGTCGTCCGCGACCTGAAGCGAGTCCACCTCGAAGCCATGGCCATCAAAGGCGCCGGCCGCCACCTCGGCGCCAGCACCGCCGCCGTCGTCCACGTGACGCCTAAAGTTGACATCGTCACCCAGCTCTACCGCGCCCGCGCCGCCGGCCGCGATGTCTTAAATACCCTCCCCCAAACCGCCGGGACATTTTCCAACATCAACGGCGTCGAAATCCAACCCCGCCCCGGCCTCCGGATCTACGCCTACACCGGCCTCGTCAACGGCGCCCGCTCCGCCGGCAACAACCTCGTCCGCGAAGACTCCGTCGGCTTCTCGCACCAGTTCTACAACAACGCCAAATACGGCCGTACGCTCTTCTCCCTGCAGTTCTCCCACCTCTCCCGCCACACCTGGTCCAATGCCGATGGCCGCCAAACCCTCGGCATGGTCTCCATCCGCCACACCATCGGCGAATAGCCTATTTCACCCGCCCCTTCGGTCCCGCATACGGCGCCCGGTCCCAGAAATCCGTCGTCCCCTTCGCCCGCGGATCGCCCGACGCCCGCATCCACGCCTCCACCTTCGCCGCCAACTTCTTCTTCACCGAAGCATAAGCCGCCTCCCCTGCCAGGTTCCGCACCTGTCCCGGATCCTTCGCGCAGTCATACAGCTCCTCCGCCGGCCGCTTCCCAAAACACAGCCGCCACGGCTCGCTCTCCGGAGTGCCCATAATCAACCGTTTCGACGGCGTCTCGTCCACATCCCCAAACTCCCCAACCACCCAGTAATACTCCGGATCCCCCGCCGGCCAGCGCTCCGGCTCATAGTTCCGCAGATACAAGAACTCCCGCGTTCGCACGCCCCGCACCGGGTACGAAAGGTCGCCCTTTCGAACATTGGCATGCCGCTCCCGCTCCAGGAAAACATCCACCCGCGCCGGTGGCCGCAGCAGACTCTTCGCCGTCACCGCCGCCGGAATCGCCACGCCCGCCGCCTCCATGAAGGTCGGGCACAAATCCCCCAGCGTCACAAACCCATCGTGCCGCTTCCCCGCCCCCACGCGCCCCGGCCATCGCAGCGCCAGCGGCACCCGCACGCCCAGGTCGTAACAATTCGCCAGCCCGCGCGGCATCTGCCAGCCGTTGTCCCCCGTCATCGCGACCAGCGTTCGTTCCCTCTCCCCGGCCCGGTCCAATGCACCCAACAGCTCTCCACACTCCGCATCAAACTGCATCACCTCGGCATAGTAATTCCGAATATCCCCCCGCACCGTCGCATGATCGGGCAAATGCGCCGGCACGCCAATCGCGCCCAAATCAATCTGCTCCCGGAACTTCACTCCCCGGTCCCAAGGCACATGCGGGTCATGCGATCCAAACCAGAAACAGAACGGCCGGTCCTTCGGCCGCGCCGCCAAAAACGCTTCAAAGCTGGCAAAAGAGCGCCCCGCCGGATTTCCACCCTTCGGAGCCCCTGGAGCCCACCCCTTCCCCGCAAAGCCCACAAAGTATCCAGCCTTTTCCAACGTCGATACATAGGTCGGAATCTCGGAAGCCAACGGGCCATACAAACTAGCCGCCTCCCCCAAACGGTGCGTATCCTGCCCGGTAAGCAGCCACGACCGCGACGGCGAGCACGACGGGTTCGGCGCAAAGGCGTGAGTAAACAGCGTCCCTTCCCGTGCCAAGGTGTCGAACACCGGCGTCTTCACCACCCGGTCGCCATAGACGCCCGCATGCGGGAACGCCCAGTTATCCGCCAGTAACAAAACAACATTCGGCCGCGCATTCGCCGCCAGCATGGACGCCATAAACGTGCGCCGCGAAAAGAGGGTTCCCATACCAGCACCCATCCTACCCCAGACTTCCCCTGGAGCCGTGCTACCGGAAATCCCCGCAATCACAGATTCCCCCGACCAACCCAAACCGCCCACCCCGAGCTCCCTTTGGAGCCGGGCTACCAGAAATCGCCGAAATTTCAGAATCCCGATCCCAACCCAGCCCAACTCGCCCCAGATTTCCCCTGGAGCCGTGCTACCGGAAAATTCCGCAAATACCGAATCTCCCGACCAAATCTTCAGCCACCACCCATAACAAAACCGACCCGCCAATTCCCACACCCGCCCCGGATTCCCCCTAAGACCCTACCCGCCCAACTCCCCCCGCGCCTTCCGCAACTCCTCCACCGCCTCCCCCTTCAACCCCTCCGCCGCCCGCTCCGCCTCCCGCACCATCTCCCGCGCCGCCCCCGCCCGCCCCAACTTCACCTCCACCTGCCCAGCCAGCAACAGGTTATGCACCAAACTCCCCCGCGCCCGAACGTCCTTAACATCCGCCGCGCAATGCGCCCGCAGCACCCCCAACGCCAATCCCAACTCCCGCTCAGCCACCGCAAACTTCCCCGCCCGCATCGCCAGCGCGCCCAAATAACTATGATCCGCCGCCACATTCAACTTCGCCGGCGTATCCTTCGGCGCCAACGCCGCCAGCTTCTCATCCGCCTCCAACGCCCGCGCCACCCCCGCCTCCGTACCCAACCGCCGCGACGCATTCGCCAGCAACCGCAACGGCTCCCGGTTCGCTGGATCTTTCGCCACCAACCCCGCGAATATCGAAATCGCCTCCTCCCGCGCCGCCGTCGATTCCGCCTTCCGCCCCAACCGCAAATACGCCTCCGCCCGCCCGAAATGCGCCATCCCCTTCCCCAACTGCGCCCGCCAGTGCGGCATCCACAACAGCCCCAACGCCCGTTCGCACAACCGCAGCGCCTCCTCCGGCCGCCCGCCCGCATTCTCCGTAGTCGCCAATCGCAACAACGCCTGCGCCAACTCCGCCTTCACCATCACCTCCAACGGCTGCCGCTTCGCCACCCCCTCCAACAAAACCACCGCCTTCGCAAAACTCGCATGCGCATCCCCCACCTGCCCCAAATTGGCCTCAAAATAGGAGCCCTGCACCTGCCCCAACTTCAAATACGATTGCGCCAACTCCCGCTGCAAATCGGCGTCATCCCCCGCCTCACTCGCCAACTGGTCCAAATACCGGATCGCCTTCCCCACCACCAGCGCCCGCGCCTCCGTCGACCCCTCCAACGGCGCAATCGCGTCATGCAACTCAAACAACAACGAATTCGCCAACTGCCGGACTTCCTTAAACCGCCGCTCCGCCCGCCGCCCCTCCCGGATCGCCGTCCCCCCCGTAAACAACAGCGCGCCCCCCACAACCGCCGCCACCGCCACGCTCTTCCACCGCCGCCGCACAAACTTCCTCGCCCGATACACAACCCCGCCCGCCCGCGCCCGCACCGGTTCCCCCGCCAAATACCGCGCCAAATCCTCCCGCAAAAGCGCCGCCGTCGCGTACCGCTCCTCCACCGCCCCCGCCGTCGCCCGCGCCACAATCAACCCCAAATCCCCCGCCGCCCCGCCGTCCAATTTCCCCAATAATTTCCCCAGCGAATACACATCCGAAGCGGTCGTCAGCGGTCCTCCCGCCATCTGCTCCGGGCTCGCTACCTCCGGCGTCAGCGCCCGCCACCCCACCTGCGTCAACCCCGTCTCCGAATCCAACGCCTTGGCAATCCCAAAGTCCAACAACTTCGGCCGCCCCTCCCGGTCCACCAACACATTCGCCGCCTTCAAATCCCGATGCAAAATCAGGTTCCGGTGCGCAAAATCCACCGCGTCGCAAACCGTCAAAAACAGCCCCAACCGCGCCCGCAAATCCAACGCCGAACAGTACTCATCCAACGCCTGCCCGTCCACGTACTCCATCACAAAATACGGCAGCCCGCTCTCCGTCACACCCCCATCCAGCAGCCGCACAATGTTTGGATGATTCAGCCGCGCCTGCAGCCGCCGCTCCTCCCGGAACCGCCCCAAAATCGCATCGGTGTCCATCCCCCGCTTGATCAGCTTAATCGCCACCGCCTGCTCAAAATCCCCGCCCGTCCGCTCGCCCAGATACACCGCGCCCATCCCGCCCCGCCCCAGTTCCCGCACAATCCGGTACGGCCCGATCGCCGCCGGCATCGCCCCCGGCAACGGCAAAAACGCAGGGTCCTCCGCCGCCAATAACGACCGCGCCTCCGCCCGAATCTCCGCGTCGACCTCCCCTGCCAATAGCGCCTCCCGCGCCGCCCCGTCCAACTCCAGCGCCGCCGCCACCAGCTCCTTCACCCGCTCCCACCGTTCCCCCGTCACCCGCCCCCCAGTTCCCGCTTCAGCCACAGGCGCGCCACCTGCCACTCCCGCTTCACCGTCGCCACGGAAAGCTCCATCGCCTCCGCCGTCTCCTCAATCGTCAACCCGCCAAAGCATCGCAACTCCACCACCTGCGCCTGACGCGGGTCCATTACCGCCAGCCGCTCTAAAGCCTCGTGTAAATCCGCAAACGGCACCGCCGCCTGCGCCTCCAACCCGTCAATCGCCGTGTCCAGCGACAGCACCGCCGCTGGGCCGCCCCGCTTCTCCGCCCCCCGCGCCTCGGCATGGTGCAGCAGCACCCGCCGCATCAGCCGCGCCGCCACCCCCACAAACTGCGCCCGATTGGAAAAGTCCACCGCATACTGCTTCTGCAGCTCCAAAAACGCCTCGTGCACCAGCGCCGTCGGCTGCAAAGTATGGCCCTCCCGCTCCCGGCTCATGTACCGCGCCGCCACCATCCGCAGCTCGTCATAAACCAGGGGCAGCATCGCCTCCAGCGATTTTTCCGCGCCCATGAGCCAATTACATCACTTTTCCGGCGTTCCCTTGTAGCAATGCAAAAACTGTTCACAATCCTCGCCCTGGCCCTCGCCGCCTTCCCCCAAACTCCCACCGGCCTCGCCGTCCTCCAAGCCACCAGCAAACAGGTGCAGCTCTCCTGGACCGGCGGCCAGCCCGCATACGTCGTGGAACGCAAACCCCTCGGCGGCGTCTACTCCGCCCTCCCCTCCAATACCGATCCTGCCACCAGCACCTATACCGACAGCGCCATCGCCCCCTACGAAACCTACACCTACCGCGTCCGCACCCGCCTCTCCCCCACCACCCTCTCGGACCCTTCCGACGAATTCACCGTCGGCCCCCCGCCCACCGGCCTCTCCCTCGCCTCGCCCCTCAACCCCGCCATCACCGCCTACTCCCTCACCACCCCCGCCAACTTCGGCGCCCGCCTCCGCATCGCCCTCGATTCCAATGGCGACCCCGCCATCGCCTACTACATCTACTCTCCCCAGGAGGACCCCGCCAAAAGCTTCGTCGAATTCGTCTCCTGGAACCGCGTCACCTACAAGTGGAACACCCCGCGCAAAGTAGCCATGACCGGCGACATGCTCGGCGCCCCCATCCTCGCCCGCGACGCCGCCTCCAACACCTGGGGCGTCGCCTACGGCAAGTACGGCGGTAACCCGCGCATCGCCCTCAGCCGCGACAACGGCGACACCTGGTCCGACAATGACTTCCTCGATTGCGCTGACTCGAGTTGCGGCGCCCCCGCCCTCGCCATGGGCGCCGGCAAGCTGCACTTGGCCGTTCTCCGCTCCCCCGAAGGCGTCCGCTACGTCACCGGCTCTATCAACGAGCCGGCCTCGGCCTGGCAATCCCAACTCGTACCCAAGCCCATTGGCGGCTTCGAAGCCATCGGCCCCGTCGACCTCGCCGTCGACTCCGCCAACCAGCCCGCCGTCGCCTTCTGGTCGAATACCGACAGCTACAACTTAATCCTCGGCGTCTGGCGACCCGGCCAGCAAACCCAAATCGCCATGGACACCGCCGGCTACCAGACGGACGCCCCGGAGGTGGACCTGAAATTCGCCGGTGCCAGTGCCCGCCTGCTCGCCGTCGCCCGCCGCACCGAGGAGTTCTACAACCGTTACGACCAGAATCTCTGGCTCCTCCGCGACCTGGGTGGTGCGTTCTCCGTACCCCAGAATCTGCCCACTGACGGAGAAGTCACCCTCGGCGTCCCGTCTCTCGCAGTGGGCTCCGCTGGCCAGATATCAGTCGCCGCCACTGAAGTCGGCGGCAGCGGCATCGATGTCCGTTGTGGCAGCATGAAGCTCATCGACCAGCCCTCCGAATCCGGCCCCTGGCAGGCCTGCTCCCCCATCGCCCGCGACGGCCAGCCGTTCTACGACGTCAACTTCCCCCGTGTCATCTACGCCCCCAACGACGCCCGTTACATCATCTTCACCAACACCGGCGCCGACACCCAATACCCCGGCGTAGTCGTCTGGCGCGAACGCTAACCCCAGACAAATCCTGGGTGACTGTCACCCAGGATTTGTCCGATCCATTTCATTCACCGCCCCACCACCGCCACCGTCCCATCCCGCTCCACCCTCACAAAGAACGCAAACTTCCCCACATTCTTCGAATTCGTGAAATACACATGCGACCCCGAATACCGCCCCTCCCAAACCCCGTCTTTCTCCGTGACCGCCTCCAAACAAACGGTGCTCTCCAAGTGCCAGTAGGTCCGGATCACCCCGGCCTCAATCAATGGCCGCACGCTTTTCAACCCCACCAGTTTCCCCACCACCGCCCGCTCCCCGGCCCGCAGCTTCGTCACATCCACAACGGTCAAATCCGAAACCAACCCCGCATCGGCCACTACCCGCTGCCCGTCCACCCATAACAACCCGCCAAGATTCCCCAACGGCCGCATCCGCGCCTGATCAATCGGCGCCGCCGCGAACGCCACCGGAAAATCATCCGCCGGCAACCCCAGCTTCCGCATCTCGGTCAACGGCGAAGCGGAATGCAAAACCCCAAACGTCTCGATACACAGTGCCACCAGCAGTACCCCCATCTAGAAAATCTCCGACGCCCGCAAGTTCCGCACAACCCCAACAACCCCCAGCCCCACCCCGCCCGCCCGCAACACCGGCCCCAGCCACCCGCCACCTGCCAACTCCACCTGCTGCCACCAGGCAACCTCCCCCACCACGCCCGGCAGCAAAATACAGAAGAAAGTAGCCACCAACGCCATCACCACGCCCCCCTCCATCGACTCTCCAAACCCCGCCTGCAACAACAAAAACGCCACCGCCAGCGCCACGCAGGTCGAAACATAGCTGAACACATCCGCCACCAGATACACCCGCGAATCCCCCTCCAACCCCCAACTCAACACCGGATACGCCAATTCAAACAGAAAGAACAACCCCCAGCCCCGCATCCGCTCCCGAAACGCCGCCCGGATCGGCGGCAGGAACGCCCAGGAGAAATAGATCAAGAACGCCCACGAAAGATACACCCCGTTCAGCCAGACACTCCCCAACCAGCCCCCCGCGTTCGGCAGCGACAACAACAACAAATGCGCCACCATCGGCGCCACCGCGATGACGCCACACAGCAGGCAAAACACCACCCATTCCAATCTGCGGCCCCAGATGCTCACTCCGGTATCTTATCGGCAAAACGTAGACGACATACGATGGCGCATGCTCGGTGGCAACTCCTCCAGCGAAATCCGCCGCTACCCCGAGGTCTCCACCAACCACGGCATCTGCAGCACATCCTCGAACAGCGCCACGACGAAGAACGCGTCCGCAACCACGAGCCCTACATCGAAGGCTTCAGGAACGCCATCTGGGATCTGGGGCTCTACGAATGGGGTCGTCCGCGAACCCAATTTCACCCTGTTCCTCAACACCACCATTCGCGAAGTGGAAAGGCGCGCTCCAAACGCAGTCCTCGGCGTCCACGCCTACCAACTCGGCACAGAAAAGAAGTACTTGATCTCCGCCCCGCTATTCGTTGATTCCAGAAGAGATGGCATCCCTTTAAGAAGTTGCTACACCCGCTACAGAACAAACATTCTCCTCGACCCGGGTCCGCCACATTGGCACCAGCACCGCCGCGAGCTCCAGGGCCCTCGAATTCCCAGTGGGCAATCCCTGGACACCGCCGCCAACACCCTTCGTGCAATTGTTCCTCATTTCGACAGATCATGTTGAATCGGTGACGCTTGGCTTCCCCGCCGCCGAAACTGTCTCCGATTTCCGCTCCACCACCGATCTCGCGCGCAACATGATCAAAGCAACAGACGAAGAATAACGCACCATCCCGTTGAATTTAAAGGCGACACTGAACCGACTGCATTGGATTTACCTGGAAAATGCACAGGGAGCGGAATGGGTCCGCCCCCCAGCGGATCGGAACGGTATGACTGACGTTTGGCACCGACAGGAACCGTCATACCCGCCCGCCGCTACGAATTCCGCGCCCACCCCTAACCTTTTTCCACAGGGCCGTGCTACCGGAAATCACTGAGGTCGGATTTCCCCGGCGGCTACGGATACACTAGATAATCGTGTCCCGCCTACTCTCCCTCGACGCCTTCCGCGGCCTGACGATCGCGCTGATGATCCTCGTCAACACGCCCGGCGACGGCCGCACCACCTACGCTCCACTCCAACACGCCGAATGGCACGGCTGGACCCTCACCGATTGCGTCTTCCCCAGCTTCGTCTGGATCGTCGGCGTCGCCATCACCCTCTCCCTCGGCCGCAAGCTCGGCCAACCCCGCTCCCAACTCTACAAAGACATCTTCCGCCGCGCCGCCATCCTCTTCGGCCTCGGTCTGCTCATCTACGCCTTCCCCACCTTCCCGCTCGACACCTTCCGCATCCTCGGCGTCCTGCAGCGAATCGCCATATGCTATGCCATCGCGGCCTTCCTGTTTCTCAACACCTCCGTCCGCGGCCAGATCATCGCAACGCTCGGCTTGCTCGGCGGCTACTGGGCCATCATGAGCTTCATCCCCGCCCCCGGCTTCGCCGCCGGCGACCTCTCCGTGGAAGGCAACATCGCCCACTACATCGACAAAATCGTACTCGGCGCCCACAACTACGGCGAAACCAAAACCTGGGATCCCGAAGGCATCGTTAGCACCCTGCCCGCCATCGCCACCTGCCTGCTCGGCGTGCTGGCCGGACACATCCTCCAGTCCTCCAACGACGTCCAGAAACGCGCCCTGCGCCTGGTCGTCATCGGCATCATCCTGATCGCCGCCGGCCTCGCTCTCAACACCGTCCTGCCCATCAACAAAAAGCTTTGGACCTCGTCCTTCACCCTCCTCATGGCCGGCCTCGATTGCAGCGTCTTCGCCTTCCTGCTCTGGCTCATCGATGGAATGAAAGTCGTGAAGCCATTCCAGCCCGCAATGGTCATGGGCATGAACGCCATCGCCCTCTATATGGCCAGCGAGTTCATCGAGATCATCCTGCACATGCTGCACTGGAAAACGGCCATTTATCAGGCCGTTTTCGTGCCGCTCGCCTCGCCCATGAACGCGAGCCTGCTCTACGCGTTAACCTACGTAGCCCTGCACCTGGCCCTGGCCTACTGGCTATATGCCCGCAAACTTTTCCTTCGCGCTTGAGCCCAGGCCCAGCACATCGCGCACCTCGCGACGCCGCACGACCTCCGCCGGACCGCCCGCCGTCCGCCCGGCCCACTCCACCAACTTCCGGTAGGAAACGGCATGGGACACCTCCCGGTTCTCGTGAATCAAAACCTGAATCACGTTGATCCCGGAGGCGATCTCCCCCACCCACCCGTGGCGTCGCAGTTCGGCCAGCCCGCGCGCCGCCGCCAGGTACACCGAATCGCCCTCCACCGTCACCGTGTGGTCGATCCCATTCATGTCTGTCACCGTAACCCGGCACTGTTTTTGCGCCATGCGAAGAGCATACCACTTTCGCCGTTTGTTCGCCATGAAAATAGGTACAATCGGGGTATGTTTGCGCGATTTTTGGTACCTTTTGTATGCATTTCGACGCTCTTTTCACAAGGGTGGAAGGATCCATCGACGCATAAGACCCAGATGGTGCCCGTCGCCACCGGGGTCCAGTTGGAGGTCCTCGACTGGGGCGGCACCGGCCGGCCGCTGGTCCTTTTGGCCGGCTACCTCTCCGCGCACACCTATGACGACCTGGCTCCGAAGCTGACCGGGAGCTTCCATGTTTATGGGATTTCGCGCCGCGGCTACGGCGCCTCCACGCGGACCGAAGAGGGCCATACGGCCGACTGGTCGGCCGCCGATGTCCTGAAGGTATTGGAAACGTTGAACTTGAACAACGTGATACTGGCCGGCCACTCCTGGGGCGGACAGGACGCCTCGACCATCGGCGCGCAGGGCTCGCCGCGGGTGACCGGACTGGTCTACATCAACTCCGCCGAAGACCCGACGCTGACCATGCCGGACTACAAGATCCCGCCGGGCACCGTCCCTCCGACCGCCACCAAGCCGGTGCCGGTGGACCGCTCCTCCTTCGCCGCCTACATGGCTTGGCAGAAGAAAACACAGGGGATGACGTTCCCGGAATCGGAATTGCGGCAGATCTACGAAGAGAAGCCGGACGGGAGCCTGGGCGCGGCGAAGTCGTCGCTGCAGATTCGCGACGCGATCTTCGCCGGCCGGAAGAAGCCGGAATACGCCAAGATCCAGGTGCCGGTGCTGGCGCTCTTCGCCAAAACCGACACGAAGAACCCGATCGATATCATCATCCGCAAGCGGCACCGGGACGACTTTATTCAGGGCGTGCCGAAGGCGAAGGTGGTGGACATCGAAGGCGGGAACTTCTACCTGTTCGCGTCGCACCCGGACGAAGTGGCCAAAGAGATCATCGCCTTCGGCGCGGCCAAGTAAGCTAGAGCGATTTCAGGTACTCGACCAGATCCCAGCGCTGGTCGTCGGTCATCTTCGTGCCGTACTCGTGACCGGCGTTCGAGTTGGTGAATTGAGAGGTATCGAAGAGGAAGCCGTCGTATTCGGATTCGCCGTGCTTGAGGCCCACCTTCTTCACGTCGAGTTCGCGGGAGCCGACGCGGAACTTCTTCGGCCGGTCCGCGGCTGGCAGGAGCAGATCATATAGCGTCGGCACGGAGCCGTTGTGGAGGTAGGGCGCGGTGGCCCAGATGCCGTTGAGCGCCCGGCCCTTATAGGCCTGGAGCGATTGAAACGGAGCGGCGGTAGTGTCGGGGGTGTAATTACCCGCCTTGACGCTGGGCTTGATGTCGTTGCCGGTGTATTCGTTGAACAGATCGACGGCCCATTCGGCGGCGCGGGTGAACCACCATTTATCGGGACTGGGGGTGGCGACGACGTTTTCGGTGGCGGTGGTGAGGATGGCGGCGACGGGGGCCTTGGTGTTCAGCAGTACGGCGCCAACGCCGGCCTTCATGTACATGTTGCGCAGGATGCCGCTGAAGCCGTTGTACTGGACGCTGTTGTTGGCCATCGTCGGATCGGTCCCGGCGGCGGAGACCTTGTCCATGTGGGCAACGATGCGGCGACTGGAGCTGCTGCGATCGATGTTGGCGTGGCATGCAGCGCAGTGTTCGACGAAGAGCTTTTCGCCGCCGTCGCGCTTGGCGGGGTCGATGGCGGGCAGACCGGCGGCGGGGTCCTCCCAGCGGGGGGACTGGAGGCTCCAGAGACGGTCTTCCAACTGGCGCAGATTGTGGACGTTGACGGAGGACTGGAAACTGATGTGGGTGTCGCCGAAACCCTGGCCGCCGAGAACGGAGGAGACGGTCCAGCCTTTCTTCTGCTGCCAGTCGAGGGTGCCGAAGACGCCGATGACTTCGCCGGCGTTGCGACCGATGGGGCCGACGCCGCCGTTGGCGCCGATGCCGTTCCACTGCACGTAATCGTGTTGCGGAATGTCCCAAAGGAAGGGGTAGCTGACGGGGGCGTTGGGGGGATTGAAGACGCGGTCGCGGAGAGCGCGACGCTGCTCGATGGAGAGCAAGGCGACGAGGCGCTCCATGAGGTGGTCGCGATTTTCGCTGGTCAAGACTGGCTTCATTTTCTCCAGGAGCGCCTGGGACTGATCGAGAGGGAGGGCGCCGGTCAGAATCTCGCGGAGCGCTTCCGGATTGAGGACGTGTTCGAGAACGCGGTTGTAGATGCGGCCAAAGGCGTCGAGCCGCGCGTAGCCATAGGGCACGGGGGTCACGGAACCGTCGTCGTTGTGTTTGAAGCTGTCGTTGAAGAAGCTGTAGGCTTCCATGCGGAGGGTGTAGATGTCGAGGTCGAGGAGAATCTCGGCCTCGTCGTTGTAGTTACCGCTGTTCTTGACGGCGGCGACGAAGCGCTGGCGTTTGGCGGGGTCGGTCTTGGTGGCGGCGAGGGCGCGCCAGAGATCGTTCATGAAGCCGTCCATGTCGGCGGCGCCGGGGCCGCCATCGATGCGGATTCCGACGCCCTGGTAGTTAACCTGAGTGGTGTGGCAGGCGGCGCAGGTGAAGCCCATGTACTTCTTGCCACGATAGGTATCGGCGACCATGCCGAGCGGGAGGCCATCGGGGTTGCTCTTAGTGGGGCGCTGCGGGAGGTAACGGTAGCGGTTGACGTTTTCAGGGGCGCGGAAGGGCTGGTGCGCCTTTTCCTGTTCGACGTGGAGGAAGAAGTCGTAGGGGAGGAGGTTGGAGCCCTGGGTGGTGGAGTAGAACCAGAGGCTATCGGAGGCGGTCCAGCCTTGTTCGAGGTATTTCACCTGTTGGAACTTGTCGCCGAAGACGTCGGCGGAGACGGTGGCGGCGCCGCGGCCGGGGTCGCTGTCGGTGAACTTCTGGTAGAGGCTGCCGTACCAGGCGGTGGCGCGGACGAGGATGATCGCGACGAGTAGTGCGGCGGCGAGCCAGAGGGCGCGACGGCCGAGGGCGCCGATTTTGTGTATGAGATACACGAATGCCTTTTGCATGGAGGCGGTCCTTGGATTGGAATAGGGCGGACTAGTAAGTCAAGACCGAGTAACTCGGGTGAATGCGCGCTCAATTACAACACAGGCGGGAAAGGGTGTCAACCCAAAACCATCCATTCGTTTTTGTTTCTTGTGTCACCAAATTCGCGAGGATATCGCTTGGGTGTTCATGCGATTCTTTTTGCTCACTTTGATTCTGATAGCAGGCCTACGTCCAACGTGCCAGGCCGCGAAGACACGGATCTTTACGATGGAGGTGACGGTACGGGACGTCGCGGGAAACCCGATCCTGGGAGCCGGCGGAGTGCGGGTGGAGTTGAAGCAGTTTCCATCGGGAAAACAGGCTGCGTCTGGCGGCGCGGTGGAGTCAGGAGCGGCGCCGGGCGTGTACCGGGCTACGTTCCGGGAGGCGACAGGGATTTCGGCGGATTCTGCGGTACTGGAGAACCAGAGCTGGCAGGTGCGGGTCAGCGCGTCCGGCTACAAGGAGCGTTCGTTTGGACCACTGCGACTGAAGGAGCAGGACGGCCAAATTGTACCCGCCGAGGAAACGGCCAGGCTCGAAACGACACTGCTGCGGAACGGGCGGGAGTGGCAGGCTCAGTTTTCGTGTCCGCTGCCGGAGGCGCCATTGCCGGCGGCGTTTGTGCGACTGAACAACATCCTGGATGGCAAACAAGACAAATGCGCTCCGGTGCCGCAGGATGTCTACCTGCAGGTGCTTCGCGCCCCATTGCGAAGCCTGTTCAGAAAGAACCCGTCCATCAACGTTGGAACGTTATCGAAAAGCGGGTTTTACCAACTAGAGACCGAGAAGCACCCGGAGCAGGCGGCGCGGGCACGGGCGGCGATGCTGAACATCGCCCACGCGCTGAACACGGAAGCCGAAGCGGGCTGCATGGCACCCGCGCAGCCGGACTGGCTGGCGGAGATCCAACGTGTGCTGGTGATCAGCGAAGAGCGGATGATTGCACGGGTGAAGAAAGAGCTTTACCTGCGCGTACTGGAAATGGCGAATAACGCTCAGGTGTATACGTGCCAGTCGACGGTGACGGCGAGTGTGGCGCTGCACCTGTTTGACGATCCGGTGCTGTGGAAGACAACGGGTACCCGCGCGCGCGCCAGAGACACGCACAGCATCAAGACGCCATTATGCCAGGGGAATGTACAGATTACGGCGGCCAAGTTCGGCGATGGTGAGAACGCGGTCTATTTGGCCGATTTCGACATCGACGAAAATCTGGCGGCTGGGGCCCACTTGCTGGACGTGGTGCGTCACGCGGTGACAGGCCGGGGTACGGACGCCTACGAAGTGTACGAGATGCTGGTGGCACGGGGGCGGCACACCGAGGTAGAGATGGGTTACCGACTGGCGCAGCAAGGCAAGCCCGTAAATCAGAGTTGCCCGGAAGCGAGGCGTCCGCTGATTACCGCGGATGGAACAGCAGCAGGTCCAAACTGAATGTCACCGGCTGGGCTTCCGGCGGACGTGGCTGCAGGGGCCGGTAGATGGCGAGCAGGACGTCGGCCACGCCGGCGGCGTCGAGGGCGGCGGTGGTGGTGACACGTTCGCGGGCAGCGAGGGTGAAGTCGCTGGCGAAGGTTTCGATGGTGCGGTCGATGCGGTCACGGCCGGCGCCGCGGAGTTCGATGAGATCTTCCGGGGCTGGGATGGCGACCAGGAGCCGGCCGCCGGAATGCAGCACGCGGCGGAACTCGGCCGGGTTCATGCGGGCGGTAATGGAGACGACGGCGGAGAAGGCGCCATCGGCATAGGGAATGGCGCGGTCGGCATTGGCAACGACCCAGGAGCAGGCGGGGTACTTCTTCGCCGCGGCGTCGATGGCGGGGATGGAGATATCGACGCCGTGGGCGGCAAAGCCGGTTTGGGAGGCGAGCGAACCGAGATAGAAGCCTTCGCCGCAGCCGGCGTCGAGGATGGATTCCTCGGCCTGGGGGGCGAGCATGGAGGCGATGCCGGCCAGAAGAGGCGCGGTGACGCCACGGGCGTGCAGGCGGCGGCGGGCGGCGACGGCATCGGCGGAGTCGCCGGGGTGTTTGGATTTCTTGTCCTGGGGCTGAAGGAGGTTAACGTAGCCGCTGCGGGCGACGTCGAACGAATGGCCGCTGCCGCAGACCCAGAGGCGGGCGTCGCGGAGGAGCGGTTTCTGGCAGTCGCGAACGGGGCAAAGGAGCATGGGGGAAGTTCGCGGAAGCGCTCCTTTCATTATAATTCGGGGCTTATCATCAAAACATGAAGGTCGCCGAGATCATGAACCGCGCTCCGCTTTCGCTGCGCGACGACGAGACGTTTGGCAGCGCGTTCGAACGGCTGCGGGACGCGCAGGTGACGACGATCCCAGTGGTGGACGCTGACGGTGTCTACGAGGGCATTTTCGATCTGAAAGACATCTGGCGGCTGCTGTTGCCGCGGGCGGCGCATCTGAACCGGAATTCGATTGAAGATCTTTCGTTCGTATCGAGTTCGCTGGATAGAATGAAAGACGAGATCAGCGAGGCGGCTCCGTTGCCGATCCGACAGTTTCTGACCGCCGACGACCTGCCCGTGGTGTACGCCGATAGTCCGGTTCAACAGGCCATTCTCCTCATCGACAAGTACGGCGAGACGGTGGCGGTGGTGGACCGGCAGACGCGAAAACTGGTGGGCACCGTGTCGGCATGGCAGATCCTGGACGCGCTCCGGTAACTACCCTTTTAGGAGACACACGCCCGCATGCATGGAGAGACCGCCTATGGATGGAGCGCGGCGTGGTTGGCCACCGGTGTTTTTGTTGGCACTTATGCGCTGGTGATCAGCGACAAATTGAACCGGGCGGTGCTGGCGCTGCTGGGCGCGGCGCTGTTGATTCTATGTGGTGTGCTGAACCAGGAGGCGGCGATCCGAGGGATCGATTTCAACACCATCGGCCTGCTACTGGGGATGATGCTGATCGTTAACATCACGGCGAAGTCGGGCGTGTTTCAGTATGTGGCGATCTGGTCGGCGAAGCGGGTGAACGCGCAGCCGTTGGGGGTGCTGTTCATGCTGTCGATGGTGACGGCGCTGCTGTCGGCATTGCTGGATAACGTGACGACGGTATTGCTGGTGGTGCCGGTGACGCTGCTGATCACCGAGGAATTGAAAGTGAAGGCGTATCCGTATCTGATCGCCGAGGTGCTTTGCTCCAATATTGGCGGCACAGCGACGCTAATTGGCGACCCGCCGAACATCATGATCGGCTCGCTGGTGGGGATTCCATTTAACGACTTCATCTACCATCTGACGCCGGTGGTGATTGTGGTTCTGCTGGTGTCGGCTGTGCCGTTCTATTTCCTTTGGCGGACGGAGCTGGTGGCAAGCGAGAAGGCGCGGCGGCGCGTGATGGAGTTCGAAGAGCGGGAGGCGATTCACGACTGGCGACTGCTGCGGCAGGCGCTGTTCGTGCTGGCGCTGGTGCTGACGGGCTTCTTCACTTCGCGGTTAACGCACCTGGAACCGGCGACGGTTTCGATGGGCGGGGCGGCGTTGTTGTTACTGCTGGATAATTTCCGGAAGAGCGCCGAGGAGCAGGGGGCGAGCGTGCAGAAGGCGTTCGCGGAGGTGGAGTGGGTGACGCTGATGTTCTTCGCCGGGCTGTTCATTCTGGTGCACGGGCTGGAGGCGTCGGGCGTGATCCGGGCGATGGCGGAGAAGTTGCTGGCGGCGACGCAGGGGGACCGGACGGTGACGGTGTTGGCAGTGTTGTGGGGGTCGGCGTTTCTGTCGGCGTTCATCGACAATATTCCGTTTGTGGCGGCGATGATTCCGCTGATCAAAAGCATGGCGCCGGCGTTCGGCGGGGAGCAGGGACTTATGCCGTTGTGGTGGGCGTTATCGCTGGGCGCATGTTTGGGAGGGAATGGGACGTTGGTGGGAGCGTCAGCGAATCTGGTGGTTGCCGGGCTTGCCGAACGCGCCGGGCAGCCGATCAAGTTCGTCCCGTATTTGAAGTCGTGCTTCGGGCTGATGATTCTTTCGATCCTCGTTTGCCACGTTTATATCTATTGGCGCTACCTGTAGGACGGGCGAAAAATATTTTCATGCCGTGATCAAATCCGGCCGTACCTGTCGCTGAGTGTCACAGAGAACGCAACATGACGATTATTGCCACGCTTCATTCCTTCTTCCAGCCCGCGACACGCACGGCAGAGACCCCGGCGCTGAAATGGCAGGCGCCGCCGCCGATGACCGATGACGCCCTGCACGGCGGGCGGGCGCGGACAGTACGCAAGGTGGCCTGTCCGGCGCCCACGTTCTTACCGGCGCGGGGAGTTCAATCGTAGAGCAGCTCGGCATAGCGGCCGTCGGCGTTGAGCTTTGACTTCAGATCGAGCCACGGCTCCTTACCGCCAGCCATCTCCTCCATCGCCACTTCGAACTTCGTTTCGGCGGCGGTGAGCCCGGCGACGTAGACGAAGGTCTTGGAGTCCTGCAGCATCTCCCAGATTTCGGCGGAGTTTTCGAGCAGCACGCGGTCGAGCGCGGGCGGCGCGTCGTAGTGCGGGCGGGGACTGATGGCTTCGAAGGCGCGGAAGGAACTCTGATCGTAGTAGAGCGCCAGATCCTTGCGGAAATCGTTCATGTAGAGCAGTTCCATGCCGCTCTTGGCACCGAAGAAGAGCCGTACTTTTCCCTGCCAGGCGCCGTGGCGCTGATAGATGTGCTTGACGAAGGCACGGAAGGGGGCGATGCCGGTGCCGGCACCGACCATAAGGAGATTGGCATCGTCGTTCTGCGGCACTTCGAACTGCACGCCGTAGGGGCCGGTGATTTGAATGGGATCGCCTGGATTGGCATCGCACAGGAAGTTGGAAGCGCGCCCCGGGTAGCGCTCGCCGCTGATGTCATCGATGGAGAAGCAGCGGCGAACGCAGATGGAGATGGTATCGCCGCGGCCATCGTCGCCGCCGCGGGGGCTGGCGATGGAGTACAGGCGCAGATGGTGCTCGTTGCCGAACTCGTGGGGGCCGGGGGCGAGAACACCGATGCTCTGGCCCTCGACGTAATCGAACGGCGTGTCGGGCAACCGGAGCACCAAGTGGCGCACCTCCGCCTCCCAACCCAGGGGCGTAATCCGCTCGCTACTGACAAGCGTTGTCGTGTAGGAGTGATTCAGATCGTATTCATTCAGTCTCATCTTGCCTCTCCCAATTCCGCCTTATCCGTGTGGCAACTGCCTTTGTTGGCGCAACCACCGCCGCAGCCGTGGAGCATAAAGTCCAGAACGTCCTTGTCCGGGTTCCGGCACCCGGAGCGCCGGCGAACCACGTTCTGTAGAAAGACCCAGAAACAGAGGACGGCAAATAATCCGCCCACCGCACGCAGTAGATTCCAGAGTTCGCTCATCCGCCACCTCCCATACCGGCGAAGCCCATGAAGGCCATCGAAAGCACGCTGGCCAGCACTAGCGTGAGGGCGGTGCCGCGGGCGAGGCTGGAAATGTCGGAAAGTTCCGTGCGTTCCCGGACCAGCGCGAGCAGGCACATGGCCATGCAGTAACCGCCGCTGGCCGACAGCGCAAAGACGGTGCTTTGTACGAAGTTGTAGTTGCGTGCCGTTTGAAAGAGCGGCACGGCGAGCACGGCGCAATTGGTGGTGATCAGCGGCAGGTAGACGCCGAGTTCGCGGAACAGCGCCGGGCTGTTCTTCTTGATGAACATCTCCGTCAACTGCACAGTGGCGGCGATGATGACGATGTAGACGATTAACCGCAGATATTCGACGTGGAGCATGACCAGCACGATGTTCATGCCGTAGGAAAGAATGCCGCTGACGGTGATGACGAACATGACCGAGACGCCCATGCGCCATGCAGTGGAGAACTTCGCCGACAGGCCCAGGAACGAACACATCCCGAGAAAAACGCAGAGAACGAAGTTATTGATGAGGAACGAGTCGACGAATATGTGACCTAGTGATTCATTCATGAGCGCACCTCGGCGGGCTGGATTTCCGTGAGACCGGCTTGCAGTTGCCGTTGCTTCCGTTCCCGGAAGGTGGCGAAGACGAGCAGCCAGATGGCGAGCGAAATGAAGCCTCCGGGAGGGAGGAGGAACAGCACCCACGGCTCAAAGTTGGGGCCAAACAGCGGGATGCTGAGGAACGTGCCGGCGCCCAGAACTTCGCGCACCGTACCCAGGCAGGTGAGGCCGAAGGCGAAGCCCAGGCCCATACCGGCGCCGTCCATCATGGAGGGGATAACGGGCTTCTTGGCGGCGAAGGCTTCGGCGCGTTCGAGTACCAGGCAGTTGGCGACGATCAATGGGATGAACGGCCCGAGCGCCTTGTACACCGGGATGCTGATGGCTTTGACGAGATAATCCGTCACCGTGACGGCAGTGGCGATGATGGCGATATAAGTCGCGATGCGCACCTGTTTGGGGACGTGTTTGCGGATGGCGGCGATGAGGCCGTTGGAGATCACCAGAACGAAGGCGGTGGCCAGGCCCATGGCGATGGCGTTGCGCACGCTATTGGTGATGGCGAGCGTCGGGCACATGCCGAGGATCTGGACGAATGTCGGGTTCTGACGCCAGAGGCCGTTCAGAAAGGGGTTCGGAGGTGTGGTGGTGGTGCTCATCAGTTTCCTCGCTCAATGCGCTCTTTGTTGCGCTGAATGACGGGCTCCATTTCGCGGATGCTGTTGGCCAGCAGGCGGCCGACGGCGCGGGAGGAGATGGTGGCGCCGGAGATGGCGTCGATCTCCCAGGGGTTCTTTTTGGTGCCGTGCTTGACGGCGGTGATGGGGTGGCTGGCGTCGAGCGCCTTGAAGTTGGCCAGGAAGTCCGGATCGGTACCGATCTTGTTGCCGAGGCCGGGCGTTTCCCGCATTTCGACGACGGTGAAGCCGGTGACGGTTTTGGCCGAGGGCGAGTAGGCGTACATGGCCGAGATGATGTCAGCGTAGCCGCGTTCATTGGCTTCGAGCACGACGCCGAGCAGTTTGCCGCCTTTGTCGTAACCGGCAAAGAGGCGTTTGGCGGTAGTCTCGCCGCCGGTGTGAACGGCGAGTTCGCCGGAGGGCTCGATGACGTAGACCGTCTGGTGATCCATGCCGGGGAGCAGTTGGATGAGCGACTCACGGAGGATGGTTTCCTGATTGATCTGGATGCGGCCGTGGGTGACGATGTTGACGCCGACGATCAGCATGCCGCAGATCAGGGAGAGCACACCGAGAAATCGAATCATGACGACGCTGTTCATATGGCACCTTCCGGTTTGCGCGCGCCGTAGGGGCGGGGCGGCGTCAGGCGGTCGATCAGCGGGGACAGCGCGTTGCCGAGAAGGATGGCGCACATGACGCCTTCGGCGAGGCCGCCGAGGTTGCGGATGAGGATGGTCAACACGCCCATCAGCACGCCGTAGATCCACATGCCGCGCGGGGTGACCGGGGAGGCCACCGGGTCCGTCGCCATGAAGGTGGCGCCGAGGAGCAGGCCGCCGGTGAAGAGCATGAAGAGCGGGTCGGGGTAGCGGGCAGGGTCAAGGAGATGGAACCCCGCCGCCGCTGCCACCGCCCCGCTCAGCATCGCTACGGGGATGCGCCAATCCATCATGTGGCGGAAGACCAGGTAGGCGCCGCAGAGGAGAATCAGGAACCCCGGGATTTCGCCCGATGAGCCCGCGCGCTGGCCCCAGAACATGGGCCAGGGGTCGGTGTAGATGTGGTCGAATTTTTGGAGGACTAATGGAGTGGCGCCGGTGAAGCCGTCGACGCGGACCTGCGAGATCCAGTCGGCGATGGGCGGCGGTTTCATCAGCGGCATGGTCCAGGTGGTGGGGACGAATTCGGCGAAGCGCGCTTTGGCTAGGGTCGGCGTGTAGGTGGTGATGGCCACCGGGAAAGCCGCTTGCAGAAAGGCGCGGCCGACGAGGGCCGGATTGAAGACATTAGACCCGAGACCGCCGAAGAGCAGTTTGCCGGGGGCGATGGCGACCAGGCTGCCGAGCAACGCCATCCACAGCGGGAAGCCGGGAGGGAGAGTGAGCCCGAGCAACAGGCCGGTGATGGCGGCGCTGTAGTCGTTGACGGTGGAGGCATTGCCATTGGCGCGGCAGAGAATATGTTCGGCCAGCACGCAACCGGCGGTGGTTGTCGCGAGCAGCACCAGGGCGCTGAGGCCGAACTGCCAAACGGAGAACGCGGCCAGCGGCAGCATGGCGTAGACCACGTTCCGCATGATCATGTCCACGGAAAGCGGCCCGTGAAGATGCGGGGACGTGCGGACTTCGATGATGGTCGTGGTGACACCGCTCATGCGCGCGCCTTCCTTTCCCGGTTCATCTGCTTGGCGACTCGGAAATACTGCACCAGCGGGATGTGCGCCGGACAGACATAGCTGCAACAGGCGCATTCAAAACAGTCGTTCAAGTGGTAGATCTCTTCCATCTCTTCGTAGCGATCCTTGCGCGCCAGCAGGCCCAGGTGGGAGGGGTCCAGATGCAGCGGGCAGACATCGACGCAGGCCGCGCAGTGGATGCAGGGGTAGATAGTTTCGGCCTTCTTCGCGGGCATCACCAGGACGCCGGTAACGCCTTTGGTGAGGGGGATGTCGAAGGAGCCGACGGCCGGGCCCATCATGGGGCCGCCGAGGATGATCGACGCCGCCTGGTCGGTGCAACCGGCTTGTTCCAGCACCCAGCGCAACGGCGTGCCGAGGGGGATGAGGTAGTTGCCGGGCTTGCTGACGGCGGGTCCGGTGACGGTGACGACGCGCTCAATGAGCCCGTGGCGGTGCGGCAGCAGTTCGCCGATCTGGGCGAGCGTGGCGACGTTGAAGACGGCGAGGCCGACATCGGCGGGCAGACCACCGGTGGGGATTTCGCGGCCGAGCAACACTTTGACCAGCATCTTCTCGGCGCCTTGCGGGTACTTGGCGGCGACGGCTTCGATGGTGATATCAGGCCGGTCCGCATTGGCTTTGCGGAGCGCGGCGATGGCGTCCGGCTTGTTGTCTTCGACGCCGATGACGGCGCGTTCGACACCGAGCGCCCGCATCACCACACGCGTGCCGTGTAGCACCTGTTTGGGGTACTCCACCATCACGCGATGATCAGTGGTGAGATACGGTTCGCACTCGCAACCATTGACGACGACGGTATCGATATGCCGTCCCTGCGGGGGCTTCAATTTGACGTGTGTCGGGAATGCCGCGCCGCCCAGACCCACGACGCCGGTCGCCTGCACGGCGGCGATGACTTCAGCCGGCGACATCTGTGTGATGTCCTGATCGGAGCCGTAGAGCACCTCCTGGCTGGCGCTGGGATACGGCTTGATGTAGATGGCCATGGTCAACTCGCCGCGGGCGCTGGGCGCCGGGGCGATGCGTTCCACGCGGCCGGTGGCGGGGGCGTGCATGGGGACGCTCATGAAGCCATCGGCTTCAGCGATCGGTTCACCTCGCACCACTTCCTGACCCTCGCGAACGATGGCCTTGGCCGGTTTGCCGGCGTGTTGCAACAGCGGGACGACGAGCAATGGCGGGAACGGCAGACGCCGAATCGGCAGATGCGCGGTCTGCTCCTTGTTTTCCGGGACATGTACGCCCCGCCATAACCGTTTTGTTCCGAAGAGGTTCATGCGAGTGACTCCTGCGGCACTAGTTGTACTTCGCCGCGCGCTTCACGAGCTTCTCCAAATCCTTCTCCGACGGGTCCATGGGCTGCCCGGGGTGAATGACCTGCGCCGTGCACTTTTCGGCCGCTTTCACCAGATCGCGATACGGTCCGCCCTTCGCGTTCTTGATAATGGCCTGTTTGTTCTCGTTGTAGGCGAAGATGCGGTTGTTGATCCGCATGCACTCGTCGCAAGAGGTGCACATGGAGGATTCGATCCAAGGTGCGCTGGAGGCCGCGGCGGGGGCGGCGGGAGCCGGGGCGGGGGCGACCGATGTCGCTGTAGGGACCGGGGCGGCGACGGCCTTGACGGCCATCGGCGCCGGAGCCGCGCCGTCACCGAGCAGGCTGCCATTGGCAACCATCTCCAGCAACTGCGCCGCAATGGACTGCGCGAATTCGCTGCGCGCCTGTTCGGCGATCGCCGTTGTGTCGACGGCGGGCCGGACGCCTGCCAGCGACTTCAAGAGCCGCCAGAAGTGGCGTCGATCCTCGCAGGAGTGAACCAACGGTTCGGCGGGAATCACGCGGATCAGCTTGTTCTTCTTGTTCACCGCCCAGATGTAGGGGAACTTCCCTTCCCTGTCGTCGGCTTCGAACTCTAGATACTCGGCGAGCGGGACCATGTTGTCGTTCCAGGCGTCGCGCGGTACCGTGCGGAACTGTTTGCGGAAGCGGCCTTCGGTCATGGCGAAGTCGGCGAAGGTCATCGGGACCTCCATTTCGCCGGGCGCGCCGTTCTCGTCCTGATACTTCAGGGTATAGGTCGGCCAGTCGTCGTCGAGCGAGGGATTGCCGTCGAGGTTCAAGCACTCTTCCGGCAGGTTTCCCTTGTCGGGGTTGTAGCGGAGGATGGGGTAGGCCCGCGATTCGACGGCGAGCTTGCTCTGGAATTCCGCCAGATCGTCGGCGATTCCGTGCTCCGGCATGCAGGGGCTGTAGATGTTGAACAGCGCTGGCCGGCGAGCGTTCAGGCCTTCGACGAACGATTCGATCAGGTGCGACGTATTCGCCGTCGTGCCCTGGGCGATGAAGGTCGTTCGGTGCGCCATGCCGATGAGCGCGATCTCCTTTCGGATCTCTTCCTTGCCGTGGAACGCTTTGCCGTACTGAGCCATATCGGAAACCTGACCCGTAAAGCCGGACGTGCATGCCTGGCCGCCGGTGTTCGAATAGACCTGCGTATCGAGCACCAACACCTTGATCGGCTTACCGGACATCATCATGCGCGACAGGTTTTGGAAGCCGATATCGTACATCGCGCCATCGCCGCCGATGGAGACGACAGGCGGGCAGAGGTGGAACTCCTCGTCGGTGAACTGCTTCCAGTTGAAGTAGGTGAAGAACTCGCCGTGCTTCTCTTTGCGGTAACCGCCGTCGAGTTCCATCTCGGCCATCCGGATGGCGACGAAGCCTTCGGCCATGCGGGCCATGTGGCCTTCAAAGATACCCATCGCCATGGACGGCGAATCCTGGAAGAGGTGGTTCGTCCACGGGAACGGGTAGGGGTTGAAGGGGTAGGTCGACGCCCATACGGACGTGCAACCGGTGGAGTTGACGATGCCCATGCTGGCGCGGCCGCGGCGGCCGGCACCGTCGGTGTACTGCCAGCGCAGGTGCTTCAACTTGGCGATTAGCTGCGACACCCAGCGGAGCCATTCCGGATCGATGGTCTTGCCGGCGTGGCGGGCGTCGAGTTGTTCAGAGAAACTCGCCAGCGTGACATCGGCGTTGTGCAGATGGTCGAGCGCGTTGGCCACACGGGCGTCGTCACTGAGATCGATCGTGGCCGCGAGCTTCAACCGCGTGTGCTGGTCGAGCCGGGCAATCAGATCGTCGATCTTCTCAATCTGCCGGGCCACGCGCGGTTGCATCAGCGCTTCCGCGGTCGCAACAAAGAGGTGCACCACGGTCTTCTCACCACAGCCCAGGCAGGCGCCGTCGCCGCCCACCATGCCCATGTAGTTCTTCCTGTCGAGCAGCAGCGTATGCAGCGCGCCGATGCCCTCGTCGAGGCTATCGATGCGTATGAACTCGGGGGCCGTTGTCGGCAGGGACTGCCACAGATCCCAGTTACGCCGCAGCTTCTCCGTCGATTCCGGCGTCTGCGTCACCGGCTTCAGCGCGTTGTCGTTACAGACCTTGACACACTCCATGCAGCCCTTACAGGCGAACGGATTGACGGTAATCGACAACAGACCGCCGGATCCCTGCTGCTTTTTCTCGCGCGCCGTCCAGAAGGGCTGCGGCGTGGCAAAGGCAAAGTCACCGACCGCGGCGCGCAGGTTGTGCAGTTCCTCGGTGAGTTCCTTCTTCTCGGTGTTTTCGAGCGGATAGGCCGCCAGCAAATCTTCCATCGCGGCGTCGAGCATCTTGCCGACGTCGGGCCTGCTCATGCCGTCGCCGAGCTTCGCGCGCAGCTTCTGGTCCAAGGTACGAATGGCTCGGGGCAACTGCCTGGCTGGCTGGCCGTTGGCGATCACTTTCTTCATCGCCGTTTCCAACACGGCCAGCACAGAGTGCACGAGGCCGGGAATCGCGCTGTCGGGACAAATCGTGTAGCAGGCGCCGCACGCCGTGCAGTTCTCCGGCAGCCATTCGGGATGCTCGAACCGCACGCCGGTCATGTCGCGGAACAGAGCCGTGGTGGCGGGGATGAAGCTGAGGCCGATAAACGGGTCGGCCAGATTGTCGTTCCCGCGGCCGGTGGCGTAAAAGGTGCCGGTCTGCTCCCAGAAGCGGTGGATGTCGGTGGTCGCCGTCGCCGCGGCCACTTGCCGCTGCAGCACCATCGGCACATCCGGCGCCTTGCGAACGGCGAGCGGAGTGGCGTTGATTTTTTTGTCTTTAATCTCCTTCACCTCGTCGAATCCGCGGCGCACGACGCGCACGTTGTCTTCTACCACTCGCGCGCCCTTGGTGCCGAACTTGTGCTCGAGTTGCAAGCGGATGGCCTGGAACAGATTCTGATCGGTCAACTTCGCCTGGCCCATCAACGGCGAGGCCGCAAAGAAGGCGCCCTGGAAGGCGTTGCCCTGCATGCGGAACTGCAGTTCGACGTCAGTGGCCTCTTCGCGGGCGATTTTAAAGGCGTCCAGGTAGTAGAGGTGAATCTCGTTGTCGATCAGAATCCGCTGGAACTTCTCAGGAATCTGTTGCCAGACGTCGGCCGGATCGGTATGCGCGCTCTGCAAAATGAACACGCCGCCGCGCTTCAAACCAGCCAGAGGATTGGAGTGCAGGAACACGTTCGGATCGGGCGAGAGCACCACGTCCACGTAGAAGTAGTCGCAGTTGACGCGAATCGGCTCGGGCGCCGCGGCCAGGTAGTAGGTGGTCGGTTGCCCCTTCTTTTCGGAACCGTATTTCGGGTTGGCTTTGATGTGATAGCCCAACAGGTCAAACAGCGTCATCGCCAGGTTTTTGCCTGTCGTGATCGCGCCCCAGCCGCCCACCGAATGGAACCGCACAGTGATGCTGTTTTTCGGCATCAGGTTCGGATTCTCGCTGCCATGGACGGCCAGCGCCTTCAGCCCCGGATAGGCGTCGGCCACCTGGATCTGATGGATCTCCTGTTTCGGTGTGAACGGCTTGTCGTGCACGAAGTCGATCGACAGGTAGAAAAACCTCCGTTTGCCGCCGTTCGGCAACATGTTTTCAATCGCGCCAATCAGCCCTTCCGGCTGTAAGTCGCGGCTGCCCAGGCCGAACGAACCGGAATACAGCGGCGGCATATCTTCGGCTTTTTTATAGCTCGCGTAGCCTTCGTGCACCACGCCGGAGCGGCCATTCTCCACGCAGCGGCCCAGCGCCGCGCGCACTTCACGGATCAGCGGCAAATCTTCGGCCAGCGGTTGATCCACGCGTTCCAGTACGGTCACGCCCTTGCGGCCCTGCAGCAAGGCGCCCAGCACATCGCCGGGGAACGGGCGGAACATCGTAAGGTTCACGACGCCCACTTTCAGCTTCCGGGTCTCGCGCAGATAGTCGGCCACAACCTCGGCCGTCACCAGCATGCTGCCCATTCCAAGGATCAGGTATTCAGCGTCTTCGGCGCGATAGGTGGACACGCGCTGATAGCGGCGCCCGGTCAGCGCGTAGAACTCCTCCATCGCCTGATCGGTGATCCCTGCAATATGGGCGAAGAAGTAGGGCCGTTGCGCGGCCACGCTCTGCATGTAGGCGTCCTGGTTTTGCACCGTCCCGATCATCACGGGATTGTCCACCGTCCACAGCTCCGGAATGCGGCGCCGTTGCGGCCCGTAGAGGAGCCGTTGCGCCGGGGTCGGCGTGTCGATGATGTCGTCCGGCCGGCCCAGGTATTCCTGAATCAACTCGCGCTCCGGTAGCAGCAGCGATTCGATCAAGTGCGTGGTAAGAAACCCGTCCTGCGCGCAGATGCCCGGCGTCAACGACAGTTCGGCGATCCGGTGCGAGATGATGTTCAAATCGCACACTTCCTGCGCGCTCTTGCCAAAGAGTTGGAAGAACCCGGTGTCATCAATGCAGTGATAGTCGTCGTGGCCGGCGTGCACATTCAGCGTCGATTTCGTCATCGCGCGGCAGCCCATGTTCAGTACATAAGTGAGCCGCTTGCCGACGGCCGCGTACAGCGACTCGTGCATGTAGGCAATGCCCTGCCCCGACGAAAAATTGGTCGCGCGCAGCCCGGTCATCGAAAGCCCGGCCGTCACGGCGGCGGCGGCATGTTCGCCTTCCGGTTCAATGAAAATCAACGGGCGGCCGGAGATGTTGATGTGGCCTTTGGCCGACTCTTCAGCCCAGTATTCGCCCATCTGCGTGGAGGGAGTGATCGGGTATGCACCCGCGGCGTCGCTCGACTCCCGTTCGCACATAACGACGGCGGTGTTCCCATCCATCGCCTGCCGCACGCCGGGGTAACGGAAGCTCTGTTTGCCATTCATGAGTGCACTCCTTGAGTTGAACTATTTGCCCGCTGCAGAGGCAGGTCCGCCTCGGCCACAGGTAACGGCGATTGCCGTGTAATTCGCTTTGCGTCCAGGCCGCGCATGGGCGGCTTGTCCTTTTCCATCCACACGATTGCCCCGGTCGGGCAGCGCTGGATGGGCGTTGGTGTCGCCAGCGCGTTTCGCGCATAGTCGACCACCGCCAGATTGTTGACAATTTGAATCAGCCCCGCAGGCGCATCCGCGGCGCAACGTCCGCACGCCGTGCAGGCAACTTCGCAATCCAACTCCGACTGCTGCCCGTCGGCTAGATTCTTACAGGCTACCCACAGGCGGTGGCTCACCAGATGCAAAGAAAACAGTTGTTTCGGGCAGATGTCGACACAATCGCCACACGCGGTGCACATGGAAGGCATCACGACGGGCAGGCTGTGACGATCCATCGTGATCGCCTTGAAATCGCAGACCCGCTCGCAATCCCCCAGGCCCAGGCACCCCCAACTGCAACCCTTGCCACCACCGTTGACCAATGCTGCCGCACGGCAGGTCTGCAAACCCACGTATTGAGCCCGGTGGCGCGCCACATGGGGCCCGCCAGCACAGGCTAATCGCGCCACCCGGCGTTCTTCGGTCCCGGCGTCGATCTGCAATAACGCGGCGATCGCCTGCACCCCATCCGGCGTGCTAACCGTGCACTTGCCCGGCGCGATTTCGCCCTTTACCGCCTTCTCCGCGAACGCCCGGCAACCCGCGCAGCCGCAGGCGCCGCAGTTGGCCTTCGGCAGCATCCCCTCGACTTCATCGATTCGAGGATCCTCATACACATACAACTTCCTGTCGGCATAAGCGAGCATCGCCGCCAGTGCGACCCCGATCCCGCCCATCACCCCGCCGGCAACCAGGAACTCATTCATACTTTCACCCTCCTCGTCGCGCCATCCCGCCCGGAGACGGTGGGGGATATGCCCCGGTGGCCGGGGGCCCCATCGGCCCGCTCACCCGAAAGGGCGCCGGAAACGATAGAAAAAGTCCTGATTTCGGCCTTTTTTGTGGTTATCCATGTCCTCATAGTGGCTCTGTCCGCAGCTTTTCCTTCGCAAGATCAGGGCCAAACCGGCGATTCCGTTTGGCATTCAACTTGCACCCCACCCCACCGTATGGTCAACATCTGGCGACGTACCGCGCTCTCCCTCGCCATCGCCGGCGGCCTCTTCGGCCTCCGGTTTGTTCCCTGGGAAAAGCCGGTCTCCACCATCCGCCTCAGCCGCCCGCTCATGGGCACGCTATGGACCATTGAAGTGTTCGACGAGGCCCGCCCCGCCGCCGCCCGCGCGGCCATTGATCAGGCCTACGCCGAACTGAACCGCATCGATCGCTTGATGAGCGAGTGGAAGCCCGAGTCCCCTATCTCACAGGTCAACGCCGCGGCCGGCCGCCATCCCGTCGAGGTCCCCGCCGAACTCCGGGAATTGATCGAACGCAGCATCCGCTACAGCCGCATCACCGAGGGCGCCTTTGACATTACATGGCGCGGCATGGGATCTATCTGGAAATTCGACGATACCTTCCGACCGCCCACCAAACAAGCCGTCGAAACAGCCCGCCGCAACGTGGACTACCGTGCCATTCAAATCCACGGCAACCGCGTTTTCCTTCCGAAATCCACGATGAGCATCGGCCTTGGCGGCATTGCCAAAGGCTACGCGGTGGACCGCGCCGCGGCCGTTCTCGCGCAAGCCGGCTTTACCAATACGATGATCGATGGCGGTGGCGACGTCCGCGTGTCCGGCGCCCGCAACGGCCAACCCTGGCGGCTGGGCATTCAACATCCCCGCCGCGAACACGGCCAACTGCTCGCCGCCGTCCAACCGCGCAATCAGTCGCTGGTTACCTCCGGCGATTATGAACGCTTCCGTATCGTCAACAACGTCCGGTACCACCACATTATCGACGTCCGCACCGGCTGGCCCGCCAACGCCGCCAGTTCCGTCAGCGTGCTCGCCCCCACCGCCGAACAGGGCGTCGTACTCGCCAAAGGCATCTTTATCCTGGGCCCGGAAAAGGGCCTCGCCCTCGCCCATACCGAAGGGGTGGAGGCGCTCCTCATCGATCCAGGCGGCCGCCTCTTCGCCACCTCCGGATTCCAGAAAGTTCTCGAATTCCCCCAACAGGAAGACAAATAGACATGTCCACATCCACCGTCGACGCCGATATCGCCACACCCGCCAGCGCCGTCCAGATTGTCGATCAACACATCGTCGAGATCGTCAGTGATTCCGGCGAAGGCGCGCAAACCTGCGGCCAGATGTTTGCCGACCTTTGCGCGCGCAACGGCAACGGCATTTGGACCGTCGAGATCATCCCGGCCGAAATCGAACCCCCCAGCCGTTCCCGCGCCGGCGCCAGCGGCAACCGCATCCGCCTTGGTTCCAAGCCAGTCACCAACGCCGGCGATTGCGCCGATATCGTCGTCGCGCTGAACGAACAGGTTCTCTACAGCCGGATCGACGCCGGAGCACTCCGCCCAGGCACCACCGTCTTCGTCGACAAAACATGGGCCGAAAGTCCCGACGAGGACATCCGCCGCCGCTACGCCGAAGCCATCACCGACTTCAACGCCCGGTCCTACTTTGTCGTCGAATCACCCATCGAAGCCGAGTGCCGCAAACACACCGACGACCCGAAAAAGGGCAAAAACATGTGGGTTCTCGGCTTGTTGTGCGCCATCTATGATCTGGACCGCTCCAGCGTCGGTGCCAATATCGCCAAGCGCTTCGCTAAGAAGGGCGAAGCCGTCATCAACAAAAACCTCGCTCTTTTCACCGACGGCTACGACTGGGCCCTCGCTCACGTCCGCCAGCGCTACCGGATCCCCGCGCAGAAACACACGCAGCCAATGGTTGTCATGAATGGCAATCAGGCAATCGGCCTCGGCATCATGGCGGCCGGCATCGAAGTCTGCTCCATGTATCCCATCACCCCGGCAACCTCCGCCTCCCACTTCCTGGCGCAAGCCCTCCAGGACGCCGGCGGCTTCGTCCACCAGGCCGAGGATGAGATCGCCGCCATCGGGTTCGCCATCGGCGCCTCCTACGCCGGCAAGACTGCGGTCACGATCACCTCCGGCCCCGGCCTCGCACTCAAGACCGAGTTCCTCGGCTACGCCGGAATGGCCGAAGTCCCGTTGGTCATCGTCGTGGTTCAACGCGGCGGCCCCTCCACCGGGCTGCCCACCAAGATCGAACAGGGCGACCTGCTCGCCGCGCTCTACGCATCCCCCGGCGACAGCCCGAAGATCATCCTCGCCCCGGCCACCATTGAAGAGTGTTTCCACTTCATGATCACCGCCCGCAAGCTCGCCGAAGACTTCCGCGGGCCAGTCATGGTGCTCTCCGATGCCAATCTCGCCACCGGCCAGCAGCCCTTCCCAAAACCCCAACTGCAAACCGATTGGCTCGCGGCTCCCATCGACCAGGCCGCCTGGGATCAAACGGTCCCGCCCTTCGCCTGGGACGCGGAGACCGGTCTCTCCAAACGCCCCATTCCCGGCCAGCGCGGCGGCGAATACGTGTTGACAGGCCTCGCGCACGACGAGGAAAGCCACGTCGCCTACGAATCGGCCATCAACCAAAAAACTATGGAAATGCGCAGCCGCAAACTCGCGGTGCTGCAAAGCGTGCTGCGGCCGCCCAAGGTCTACGGCGACCCCGAAGGCGACCTGCTTGTCATCGGCTGGGGCTCCACGCTTGGCTGTATTGAAGAGGCCGTCGACCAGTTGCGTGCCGAAGGCAAGCGCGTCTCCTCCATCCACCTGCGCTTCCTCTCGCCCATGGAACCGGGGCTCAAACAGATCTTCCAGAAGTTTCGCCGCGTCATGACCGTGGAGGTGAATTATAGCGACCCTGTCGGGGCACCCTACATCACCCCCGAATCCCGGCGCTATTCGCAACTGGCGCAACTGCTGCGCTCCCAAACCCTCGTCGACATCGATTGCTGGGGGCAAGTCCCCGGCAGCCCCATCCCCCCGTCGAAGATCGCCGCCGAACTTCGCCGCCGCCTCGACGCGATCACCAAGGAGAACTAACCATGCAAGGTCTACACAAAGAGTGGGAAGCCGAAGCCGCCCCCCGTACCTGCGCCATCGAAGACTACCAGGGCGCCGCGGCCCGCTGGTGCCCCGGCTGCGGGGATCATGCCGTTCTCAACGCCGTCCAGCGTTTGGCGCGTGATAAACAGCTCCCGCCGGAGAAGACCGTCTGCGTCTCCGGTATCGGCTGCTCCAGCCGCTTCCCCCACTACATGAGCACCTACGGGTTCCACGGTCTTCATGGCCGGGCGTTTCCCGTGGCCTGCGGCGTCCGCTCCCGCCGTCCGGATCTGCACATGTTCGTTGTTACCGGCGATGGCGACTGCTGCGCCATCGGCACAGCGCACTGGATCCACACCATTCGCTACAACATGGATCTCACCATCCTGCTGCTCGACAACAACATCTACGGTCTCACCAAGAACCAAACCTCACCCACCACGCGCACCGGTGAGAAATCCAACACCCACCCGCGCGGCAACGTCCTGCCACCGCTCAATCCGCTATCGGTTACTCTCGGCGTCACCAACGCCTCCTTCGTCGCCCAAACAGTGGACTGGAACCCGCCGCATCTCTACAACACCATTCGCGCCGCCTACGAACACAAAGGCACCTCCTTCGTGCGCGTCCTGCAACGCTGCCCGCACTTCACCTCCCACATCTTCGCCGAAGCGCAGAGCGACATGAGCCAGTGCCTGCTGCTGCTCGATGACGCCGGCATTCCGCTCGACCCCGGCCTGCAGAGACTCTTCCCCAATCGCGCCGCGCACAATCCGTGCGATCTCGCCTCCGCGCGGGCCATCGCCAGCCGCGAGGATGTCTATCCCGTCGGCCTGCTCTACCGTGACGAAAACGCCGCCCGCTACGACCTCCAAACGTCGCAGGGACTCGGCAAATCGCAGGCCGAAAAAGTCGCCGCCACCGAAAAGTGGCTCAGCAAGTACGAACTGTAGAGGATGCCATGACAGCCACCATCCCCGAACAACTGCGCACCTTCCACATCACCGGCCACGGCATGGACGAATCCGTCCCGGCGCTCTCCGTCGAAGGGGTCACCAACGCCCACGCCTTGCCCAGCCTCGAAGCCACCTACCCCATTCGCCTCGCCTCCGGCCTGCTCGTCCCTTTCAACGCCGAAGCCGCGATCACCCTTCCCATCGCCGCCCTCCTCGAAACGCGAGCCCCACTTCACGCGGCCTTCATCGAGACGGTGCGCCGCACCGCGGAACGGCTGGAGGACCTGCTCGCTCTCGATACCAGCCACGCCGACGACGCTGTATCCCCGGCCACGCTCACCAACGCGCTTGGTGCCGGAGGCCAGTATCTCAACACCGCCGGCCTCACCGCCGCCCTGCGTCGCCGCACCACTTCCGTGCACCGCATGACACCGGAACGCCGCGACCGCTGCAGCCACGCGCTCCTCGCGCTCCTGCAAGCTCTCGCCGTCGTCCCGCCTCCCTTCGCACTCTTCCACACCAGCCCGGTGCCCAACCCGTTCAACGGCCAACTGCACCACTCCGCCGATCCCTGCTCGGCCGCCGTCGATCACGCCCGCAGCCAGTTGACCGCCATGCAGTCCACGCTTCGCGCCCTGCGTCTGGCGCGTCTGGAACTGGACGACGCCTACGACCCCGCCCACCACGACGCCATCCTCGAACGCTTCCGCTGGGAAGCAGCCGACCCGGCCGAGGTCGCCGCCCAACCGCCCGTCATCGCCGTCCTTTCCGCCGACGAAGCCGCCGCCCTCCCGCTCCAATCGCTCTCGCGCGCGCTCCACTCCGGCTGCCCGATTCTCATCATCGTCACCAAGCCGGCCCTCACCGCCGCCGACATCAAATCCACCAGCCCCGATCTGGCGCAGATCGCCTTGGCGCATCGTGACGCCTACGTCCTGCAGGCATCTCTCGGGCACCCAGCACATCTACAGTCGGCTCTCGCCGCACTCACCCAATGCGTCCGCCCGGCGTTGGCGGTAATCGCCGTGCCCTCCGCCGGCGGGTGGCCCGAAGCCGTCCTGCTACCGCTCGCCAAGGCCTTCGCGCTGTTCTCCTACAATCCCGCCCGCGGCCCGGCCTGGCGCGATAGTCTCGACCTTTTCCCCATCGAACCCAACCCCTGGACCGCGGCCCACGCCGCCGCCTGCAACGCCTCTTTCCGCTACCACTTCCGAATGTTGCCCGCCGAAGCCGATGAACATGACCCCATCGAACTCGGCAAGTACCTCGAACAGTTCCGGAACCAGCCTCCGCTGGCAGTCCCGTTTCTCGCCATTGCGGAGGATGCGAAGGTTGCGGTCTCTCGCGATCTCGCCGAGTTCTGCCACGACCGCCTACAGGCATATCAACTTTTGGAGCAAGCGCTCCAGAAACCCCAGCCTCCCTCGGAACCCATGCCCGCTTCCAGGGAAGCCACCGAACTAGCCATGCGTCAGGGCGCCGAGATCGCCGTCGCTCGCGTGGTGGCACTACTAACCGGCACTCAATCATAAGGCACGGAAGGCGGAATACCATGACTCAGAAGACGCAGTCCCTTTACGATCGTATCGGTGGCGAGGAAGCAGTCGCCGGCCTCGTCGACCACTTCTATGATCGTGTCCTCGACGACCCGGAACTCGAACCTTTCTTCCGCTACACGCCGATGGAGAAACTCCGCTCCATGCAGTTGGAGTTTTTCGCCGCCGCCCTCGATGGGCCGGTCAAATACACCGGCCAACCCATCGACTACATCCATCAGGGTCGAGGTATCACCACCAAGCACTTGACCCGCTTCATGGGACACCTGCTCATGACCATCCGCGAATTCCACCCGAATGAGAAGGAAGTCGACGAGATGATCCAGCGCATCAGCACCTATGCCGACGATGTACTCGACGGCGCCCCCGGCGACTCCGAATAGAAAACTGCGATAATCGCGTGCATGCTCCGCCGCACGCTTCTCGCCTCGTTCGCCGCCGCCAGTGTCTTAGCGCAAAACGCGAAAAAGAAACCGCTCGACGTCCCCTACGTGCCCACGACGGAAGCGGCCGTGCGGGAGATGTTGAAGCTTGCCAAGGTACAGAAAAGTGATGTCGTCTATGACCTTGGCTGCGGTGATGGTCGCATCGTCATCACCGCGGCGAAAGAGTACGGCACTCGCGGCGTGGGCTTCGACATCGACCCGCAGCGCATCAAAGAAGCTCGCGAGAACGCCAAAAAGGCCGGCGTCGAACACCTCGTCCGCTTCGAGGAAAAGGATCTCTTCCTGGCCGACTTCCGCGAAGCCACGGTCGTCACCATCTTCCTGCTCCCGCAAATCAATCTGCGGCTCCGCCCCAAGCTGTTGAAAGACCTGAAACCCGGCTCCCGCGTCGTGTCCAATACCTTCGACATGGGCGATTGGAAGGCCGAAAAACAGGCCAGCCTCGCCGAGTCCGACGACGAGTACACCGGACTCAGCCAGAACTTCTTCCTCTGGGTCATTCCCCAATCCGGGAAGTAGCTACCGCTTAAAGAAACTCGAAGCCGTATTCTTCCACTGGTCCACGGCCGACGCTTCCGGCGCGTCCGCCGCCGCCTGCTTCGCCCCGCACTTCGGACAGAACCGCGTCCCCGGCGGCAGCGGCGTCTCGCACTGGTGGCACGCCGAAGCCACCGCCACCGCCGTCACCGGCCGGCCACACTGCGGGCAGAACGACAGCTTCGAATTCACCAGCGTCCCGCAGGCGCACTTCAGCCGTTCCCCGCCCTCGTGCAGTCCCAGCACGTCGCGCTTGTAATCCCCGGCCAGCACGCGCCTGTATTCTTCCCCGCCCGCCCATTCGCGCAGCGTCTTCAGCCGCACCGGAATGAACGGATGTGTGTTCGTCGCGTTCTCCAGAATCGAAACCAACAGCACCAGCTTGTTCACATCCTTGTGAGCCTGTACCTGCGAAATCGCCGACTCCAGGTTCACCTCATCCTCGTACCCATCCACCGTCCCGGCCAGCTTCGATAGTGCCCGCAAACTCGGCTCCAGATCCTGCACGCAAAGCAGCGCCGCCCGGTCGCAGGTGAACTCCGCTCGCCGGTACCACTCCCAATACGCCAGCAAAAGCGGTATACGCAGCAGCCCCAAGCCCGGAATCGGCACCACCGACGCCAACAGATCCCAATAGCGAATCAGCAGGTCGCCCAACTGCCGGTACAGCCCGTGGGCGCACTTGATATGGCCGATCTCGTGGCCAATCACGAAGCACAACTCGTCCGGCGTCAGCGTCTCAATCAGTCCGCTGTGCAACACAATGCATGTCCGCCGCTGCCCCGCCGTGTAGGCGTTCAACACCGGGTTCGTCGTGATGTACAACTCCGGCACCGGGCACGACAAAATCTCCGCGCACCGCACCACCAGCGCATGCAGCGACGGAAAGCATTCGGCATTCGCCCGGATCATCTGCTCGTTATTTGTTAGATAGGTGATCTGCTCGGTGAAGTTCTCCTGCAGCCACGTCAGCAACGGCCCCGCGCCCGGCACGGACTTCAACGCCGCCAGCGCCTCTTCGTCTCCCGGATAGGTGAACGTCTGATGCGAAATCTCCGGAAACAGGTTCTGCGTCGGTGAATAGACCTTGGCGTCGGTGTGCTTGATCATCCTTTCAGTTATAGCCCAACACTACCCGTAGCGCTGTAGCAGATAGGAGACGTAGCCCGAGTGCTCGCCAGTGGCCGGCAGCGATGCAAATACCTCCTGGTAACGCCGCGCCACGAAGGGAATCCCGTCCTGGGCGGCCAACGCGCTAAACCGCCGCACCTCTTCGCCATGCGCGGCCGCCTCGGAATCCCCCGGAACATCGAAGCACAAGTAGATCAGCACAAAACGGCCGCCATACTGCCGCCGCAAACCCAGCAGATGTTGCATCAACTGCGCCGCGTGCAGATGCTTGTGCTGATCGTCCTCAGGCGAAATCGCGCCCGCCAGCGTCCGCAACGCCGGCCACCCATTCCACAACTACGTCTCCCGCAGATACGCCCCATGCAGTCCCGCCGCCGGCTTCCCCATATACAGTTCACAGAACTTGGACTCAATCGCCACCACCCCATCGCGCACACGCATCTGCACATCCAGATGCGGCGCCGTGTGGAACCGGGGGTTCACCACGTTCGTCACTTCAAAATCGATTCGCTCGATCGGCATCGGCGCCACCCCGCAGGCCGGCAGTAACGGTGCCAACGCCGCCTCCCGCTCCGCCCCGTACGCCATCGCCAGAAACCGTCGCCAGTACTGAAACACATTCACGCAGAGCGCCGCCGAAGAGTGCGTCGCGCACAACTTGCCACTTGCCAACTCCCCGCCCGCTCCGGCCAGAAACTGCGCTCGGGATTCGGCGTCCAAAGGCGCAAACAGGTTCTGCTCCAGCACTGGCAGATACCCGCTCGCCGTGCTCCCCGGTCTGCCCACTGGCGGCCCTGGCACCAAGCCCCTCGCCTGCGCCCATCGCTCCTGTTGCTCCATAATCTGTCGCCGTAAACTCATGTCGAATAGGTGAACTCCGGCCGGAACTGCACACTGTGCGCATCGGCCTGCTGAAGGTGGAGCGCCGCCACCCGGCGCAGATAGGGCCGAACCGCCGGGCACGCCACAAGCTCCGAAGCAATCCGCTGCGTCTCTCGCAGAATCTCTACCTTTACACCACTCTGCACCGGGAAATTCACGAATACCAGGTAGAGGTCCACCCGCGGATCGTCCGGCCACGGCAGGCGATTTCCGTATTGCTTGTACAACCGCTGGCGCTGGCTGGGCGTCACCAACTCCGCCGCCGCCGTAAGCAGTTGCGCCAACGCCGAAAACGCCGTCGAATCTCCCGCAATTTTCACCTCAGCCAGAATCGGAACGTCACTCGACAGCAGCAGGTCAAACCGGACAAACTGCGTCCTGCTCTGACCATTCGAATAAAGGACCGACTGAAACGTCCGCGCCGGCACCACCTCCCGGTCCACATATCGGAACCCCAACGCGGGCGCCGCCGGAACGGACGCCTCGCCGGCCCGCTCCAACAAACACGCCAGATTCTCCGTCCGTGATAAATCCCCCGGTACCAGCGGCGGACGCTCGGCAGGATAAAACGGTTCGTCATTCACGTACGAACTGAACTGCGCCACACTCTCCGCAAACGCATGCCCCACGGCCGCGCCACTCGCCCCGCGCGCCATCCGCAAATGCTCCGCCGCCGGCAACTTCTTCACCGCCGCAAACCGCCCTCGCAGCGTCGTGTACGGAATCGTCAACACCTACTTCACCCCAAACAGCCCCGGTCGGATTCGCTTATATTCGAACCGCGCAGGATTCACACCCGTCACCCCGCCTGAATCCACTTCAATGATCTTCGCCGCCACGGGCTCATACGCCGCCCGCGGCGCAATCGTTCCCTTCGCCACCAATATCTTCATCCGCTCGGGATAAATCCCCACACTGATCAGCTGATTCAGACTGAACGGAATGATCCGTTTCGGCGTCAACAGCAACAAATTCGGCATATCCGGCGTAGAACCCTCCACCTCGATCACCACCGAAATCCCCATGTCCCAATACCGTCCGCCTCCGTGCCGCACCGCCGTCTCCACAAACCGCCCATCGTGGATCCCCTTCACCCGCCCCTTCACGCGCACCGAATCGCCGTGCAGGTTATCCGTCTTCCCGCCCACCGGCATGTCGAACGTGCCACCCACGCCCGCCCGGATCGCCGCTTGCACCGCCGAAGGATCGGAGATCGTCACCGACCACCCTTCCGCCTTCTGCTTCAACAGCTCCGCCAAAATAAACGTGCTATCGCCCGCCGAACCGCCGCCGATATTGTCGCCGGCGTCCATCAGCGCCACCGGCCACTGCCCGTTGGTCATCGCCATACGCACCGCCTCCGCCGCCGTCGGCGCCTTCAGCAATAGCTGCGATCGCATGCCCCACAACATGTCCCCCAACCGCTCCGCCTCCCGCTTCGCCAGTGCCGCGTCGTTGTTGGTCACCACCACCACGCTCGGCCCCATCGCCGGAATATCGGCGTATTGATACCCGCCTGCCACCGAGGCAACAATCACGCCCGGCTGCTTCTCCAGCTTCTTACTCGCATCCGTAATTGGCAGCATCGGCGGCGCGTAGGTGTTGTGGTAGAGGATGTTCAACAGCATCGGCGGCTTCACCAGCGCCTGGGTCGGCTTCACCTTGCCGGACACAATATCGGCCATGATCCGCGCCGCCGTCACCCCGGCATCGCGCGCGTCCAAATGCGGGCACTCCTTGTAGGCCAGCAGCACCGTCGTCAGCTTCACAATCTCCTCGGAGATATTGGCGTGAAAGTCGTGCACGACGACAATCGGGATCGAATCGCCAAACACCTTTCGCACCCGCCGCACCACCTCGGCATCGGCGTGCGGATAACTCTCCGTCACCATCGTCCCGTGCAGAAACAGCAAAATCCCATCCAGCTTCGGCGCCGCGCGAAGCCCGTCGACCAGCTCCTTTGTCAGCGTTTCAAACGCCGAATCCAGCACCGTCCCCATCGTCTGCGGCCCGGCCAGCATCGTCGGGTACAAATCGAAACCATACTTCGAGGCCCCGTAAATAAAGCCCGCCGTCGTATTGTTCGCCTTTGCCGACTGGGTGATCAGATCCTTCCCGCGCAGAATCCCATCCACCCCGCCAATGCCCTGCTCGAACTCCGCCAGCCCGGTCTTCTTCGGATTGAATGTGTTTGTCTCATGAACAATCCCGCCCACCCCAATCAGCGGCCGCGTCTGTCCAAACACCAACGATCCAAGGAAAAGCGCAATGGCAATGCGGTTCATGAGCCGCATCATATCAGCCCCGCTACTTCAGCCACCGGTCGAACCACGCAAACGCGTCGCGCTGCATGTCGGCGTCGAACTTGTGCGGCCCCGGATAGAACCCGCACTTATACTTCTCCGGCGCCCCGGCTTTCTTGTAGATCTCACCCAGCATCCGGTCGGCCCGTTCCATCTCGGAAAGAGTAAACAGCCGGTCCTGGCTGTTGTTCAGAACCATCGCCGCGGCCGGCACGTTTAACCCCAGAATCTCCGGATAGTCCAGGTCCAACGGCAACCCCGGCACGTAGCACATCCACGTGTGCGTATAGCACTTATTCAGTAGATAGTCCCGCCACGTGGTCATCATCCCCGCCGCGCAGGACACCTTAATCCGCGGGTCCAACCCCGACAACATCACCGCCCGCAATCCGCCGCCCGACAACCCGCAACACCCCACGCGCTCCGCATCCACGTCCGGCCGCGCGCACAGATAATCCAATGCCCGCTGGTCTTCGTAGCTGAACACGCCCGGCCACGTCAGCCCCGCGCTGAACAGGCTCTTGGCCATGATGTGCTCATGCTGCGCCGCAAACTGGTTGTACTTCTCAATCTCTTCGTTGGACTCCGGGTCGCGCTCCGCCAGGTTCCCCTTCACGCCATCCGCCAGGTCCGCCGCCCGCACGCGCCGGCTACCGAAGCCAAACGAATCGTGCACCAGCACCGCATACCCACGGCGCGCCAACTCATTCACCCACGCCTTCCCGCTGTAGTAAAGCGCCTGATGCTTGACCATCAGCGGGTGCGGATCCTTGGTCGACATCGTGATCTTCCGCACGCCGAAATACTTGTTCCCGCCGTGATCGTGCAGGCCCACCACGCCCGGCAACTTCCCCTTCGCGCCCAGCGGCTTCAACAGCACCGCCTCCGTCGGCGGCCCATAGGACAACTGCCAACTCAAATGTTCAATCGATAACCCGTCAAACTCCTGCGCATGCTGCACCGTCACCTGCGGCACACCCGCCGGCCCCGGCGGCAGCAATAGCTCGGTAAACCGAGCCCGAGCCCGCCGCTTCCACGCAGCCACGTCCTTGAACTCCGGCCGCCGGAACGACAGCCGCGGCGGGTCCGCCGCAATCCGCGACGCCCAGTCGCCGTAAGCTCCAATCATCGATGGCATGCCAACAATCTTAATCCCCGGCGGGCGCCAGCGCAGGCTTAATCCCCGGCGGGCGCCAGCGCAGGTTGCCCCGCCCCGGGCCGCGACGAAGGCCGCGCGCCGGCAAGCCGCGTCTGCACCTTCGCCAGATACAAATACACCACCGGCGTCAGATACAAAGTAATGAACTGGGAAAACACCAATCCACCGACCACGCACAACCCCAGCGGCCGCCGCGCTTCTCCGCCCGCGCCTTGTCCCAGCGCAATCGGCAACGCACCCAGCAAGGCGCACATCGTCGTCATCATGATCGGCCGGAACCGGATCAAACAGCCCTGATAAATCGCATCGTACGGCGATTGCCCCTGCACACGCTCCGCCTCCAGCGCGAAGTCGATCTGCATAATCGCGTTCTTCTTCACAATCCCGATCAGCAAAATCAAACCTACGAAAGAGTAGATGTTCAGATCCAGGTTGAACAGATACAGCGTCAGCAGCGCCCCAAACCCGGCCGAGGGCAACCCCGACAGAATCGTCAACGGGTGAATAAAGCTCTCATACAGAATCCCCAGCACCAGATACACCACAAAAATGGCCACAAACAGCAGCAGCATCAGGTTCTTCGATGACTGCTGAAACGCCTGCGCTGTGCCCTGGAACGTTCGGCTCACCGTCGCCGGCAACGTTCGGTCCGCCAGGTCTTCAATCTGCTTCACCGCATCGCCCAACGAAGCCCCGGGGCTCAAATTAAACGCCAGCGTCACCGCCGTCAACTGCCCGTAGTGATTAATCGCCTGCGGCCCGGCCTTCGGCTCCATCTTCGCTACGGCGTCAATCGGCACCAGATTCCCATCCGTCGAACGCACATACAAATTCGACACCTCGCTCGGATCGGACTGGAATCCACGCTCCACTTCCAACAGCACGCGGTACTGGTTGTCCGGCGCGTAGATCGTAGAAATCCACCGCGGCCCGTAGGCGTCAAACAGCGCGTTCTCAATCTGCTCCGGAGTAACATGCAGCGTCGCGGCCTTATCCCGGTCGATCTCCACATGTAGCTCCGGATTCTTGATCTGCAAATCCGTAGTTACATCGACGACACCCGGAATCTTCGCCATCTCTTTTTCCATCTCCGGAATGCTCTTGTACAACGTCGCCGTATCGCCGCTCAGCAGCGTGTACTGGTACAGGCTTTTCGTCAGCGATCCACCAATGCGAATGCTGGGCGGGTTCTGCAAAAACGCCCGCAGATTCGGGTCGCTGTTCAGCTTCGGCCGCAGCCGCGCCATCACCGCGTCCACGCTCTCCTTACGCTCGTGAATCGGCTTCAAATGGAAGAACAGACGTCCAAAGTTCGGCCCGTTATTCGACACCGCGCCCGAAGTTCCACCCATGCCGCTGAAGAACGCCTCCACCGCCGGATCTTTCTTCGCGATCTCGGCCATCTTCTGCACGTTGGCCATCATCTGTGAGTGCGAAGTGCCCTGCGGCGCCTCAATGATCGTCAGAATCTGCCCGGTATCTTCGCTCGGAATGAATCCTTTCGGCACTAACTGGAACAAGTAAACAGTCCCGCCCAGAATCGCGAAGGAAAACAGTAACATCGCAAACCGGTGCCGTAGCGTCCACAACAGGCTCCGGTCGTACACTCGCAGCATCCAGTCAAAAATGCCCTCGGTGAAGTTATACAGCTTCCCGTGTTCGCCATGATGCGCCTGCAGGAACCGGGCCGAGAGCATCGGCGTCAAAGTTACCGACACAAAGCCCGACACCAGAATCGCCACCACAATCGTCACAGAGAACTCCCGGAACAGCCGGCCCAGAATCCCGCCCATGAACAACAGCGGAATAAATACGGCCGCCAGCGAAATCGTCATCGAAACAATCGTGAAGCTCACCTCACGTGCGCCCTCGTAGGCGGCCCGCATTGGCGGCACGCCGTCTTCCATGTGCCGCACGATATTCTCAAGCACCACAATGGCATCGTCCACAACGAACCCGATTGCCAGAATCAGCGCCATCATCGACAGATTGTCCAGGCTGTAGTTGCACAGATACATTACCGAAAATGTGCCCAGCACCGCAATCGGCAGGGCCAGCGACGGAATCACCGTGGCCGAGAAATTCCGCAGGAACAGGAAGATCACCATGATCACCAGCCCCAGCGTCAGGAACATCGTGAACTGCACGTCTTCAAACGATTCGCGAATCGTCGCCGCACGGTCGGTCAGGATCCCCAACTTCACCGTCGGCGGCAGCGCCGCATTGAACTGCGGGAACAGCGCCTTCACGCCGTCGGCCACCTCCACCGCATTCGTACCCGGCTGCCGCAACACCGCCAGCACCAACGCCCGCTGGCTCTCGGTCGGCGTGTTGAACCACGACGCGGCCTTGTCATCTTCCACGCTGTCGATCACCGTAGCGATCTCATCCAGCCGTACCGGCGCCCCGCCGGAATAGGCCACAATCATCGGCTTGTACGACTCGGCGTCCACCAGTTGGCCCGTCGCGTGGATCGTCACCATCTGGTCTTTCCCATACAGCGTACCCGTCGGAATGTTCACGTTGTGCTTCCGGATCGCCGTCTCAACTTCGTCAATCCCAATATGGCGCGACGCCAGCGCATCCGGGTTCACCTGAATCCGCACAGCGTACTTCTGCGCACCCATTACCTGCACCTGCGCCACGCCCGGCACCATCGACATCCGCTGCGCCATCATCGTGTCGGCATACTCGTGCAGCTTATAGAGCGGCATAGATTTCGACGTGATGGTCATGTACAGCACCGGCTGGTCGGCCGGATTCACTTTCTTGAACGTCGGCGGATTCGGCATCCCCGGCGGCAACAACGGCGAGGCCTGCGTAATCGCCGCCTGCACGTCCTGTGCCGCCGCATCCAAATCACGGCTCAACGCAAACTGCAGCGTCACCGACGTCGAACCCAGCGCGCTCACCGAGTTCATCGAATCCAGACCTTCAATGGTCGAAAACTGCCTTTCCAACGGCGTTGCCACCGCCGATGCCATCGTCTCGGGATTTGCGCCCGGCACGCTCGCGCTCACCACCAGCGTAGGCAAGTCCACATTCGGCAAATCGCTCACTGGTAGAAACTTGTACGCTACCAAACCGAAAATCGTAATCGCCGTCATGATCAGCGTCGTCGCCACCGACCGCTGAATGAACAACCCCGTAAAACCGCCGCCCTTATATGAGGATCCTAAGTTCACGATGCGGCCTTCACTTTCATCCCCGGCGCCAAACGCAACTGCCCTTCCACCACCACCTGCTCCCCGCTCTTCAACCCGGACTCGATCGCCACATCCCTGTCCGCCCTCGTGCCGATCTTCACCGGCCGCATTTCCACTGTCTGCTGCGGCGTCAACACATACACGTAGTTGCCGGTTTGGCTATTCTGCAACGCCGCCGCCGGGATTACCACCGCGCCCTCCTGCTGCTCCAGCAGCACCTTCACATGCACAAACTGCCCCGGCCACAACCGCGTCTCCGCATTCGGAAAGGTGGCCTTCAACTTAATCGTTCCCGTCGCCGCCTCCACCGAGTTATCCATAAACGTAATCGTCCCGCGCGAATCCGGCAACGTGTCGCCAGGGATCGAGGCACTCACAGCCAAACCGCCCCGCTTCATCCGCTCCCGCAGAACAATCAGTTTTGCTTCCGGAACCGTGAACGCCACATACGCCGGCTGCACCTGGTGAATCGTCACCATGTCGGAATCCCCGGCCTTCACCACGTTCCCCACCTTGATCCGCACATCGCCCGTCCGCCCCGTAATCTGCGCCTTCATGCTGCAATAGCTCAACTGCAACCGCGCATTGTCCAGCGCCGCAATGTCCGATTGAATCGTGGCCTTAATGCTGTCAATCGCCGCCGTCACCGCCCGCACATTCGTCCGTCGCGCCCGCGCTTCCACCGCCGCCTGGTCGGCCTGCTCCTGCGAAACAATGCCCTCTTTGGCCAGCTTCTCGTAGCGCGTCGCCTGCATTCCGTAGAACGCTTCCTGCGCCTGCGCGCTTGCCAACTGCGCCTCCGATTGCGCCTGCAACGCCCGGTCCCGCGCCAGCGTCGCCTCCCACTGCTTCACCGACTCCTGGTGCGTCCGCGGGTCGATCTCAAACAACGGATCCCCCTTCTTCACCGTATCGCCTTCTGTGAAATAGGCCTTGATCACCGTCCCGCCAATGATCGGCTTCACCTGCACCGAATTCATCGACTCCACTTTGCCGATGGTCTTAATCTCCACCGGCACGCTCCGCACCGTTGCCGTTGCGAACTTCACCGCTGTTGCCGGCGGCGCGGGGTTACCCGCCGCCGCGGCCGTCGGCTCCGTCTTCGTACAACCTGCCAGCGCCAGCACGCCCGCCGCCAACGCGGTGTTCTTCCAGAATCTCATTTGCTTCCGATGCCTTTCCAGACAAACTCATACAATGTCGCAATAGGAACTTCCGGCGCCTCCCCGGCCCCGTGAAGAATATTTTGCGCCAACGCGGCGCGGATCAGGTCGTAGATCATTCGTGCGGTGCGCGGCACGTCGAACGGTCGTAATTGCCCCTGCGCAATCCCGTCAGCCAGGACGGATTCCAGCAACTTGGCCTGCTGCTCATACAGATCCTGAAATTCGGGCTGGCTGTTGGCCGTCCCCGCAATCAGGTGCGAAAACTCAGTGTAATAGATTCGGAAGAACTCCCGGTTGCGCGAAAAATATTGGAACCGTCCGGCGATAAAGGAGTGCAACTTTCCCTCACACGAATCGGCCGCCTCCATCTCCGCCACAACCTCGGCGTGCAGAGCTAAAACGCCTTCCCGTAGCGATGCCAGAAACAGTTCCCGCTTCGATTCGAAGTACAGGTAAACCGTCCCTTTTGCCACTCCCGCCGCCAGCGCGATCGCATCGATCGTCGCCCCCGAAAAGCCCCGCTGCGCAAACACTGTCCGCGCCGCGTCCAGAATCTCCGCCGTTCGGAATTCCAGCAATACATCTTTCTTGGTCTTCCCGGCTATTGCCATTGACCAAGAATACAGTCCACTGACCGGCCAGTCAACTCGCAAATGTCACATACTAGCCCTGTGCCGCAGACCGACACCAATGTCACCCAACTCCTCAGCCGCTGGAGCGCCGGCGACCCCGCCGCCCTGCAAGCACTCATCCCCCTCGTCTACGCCGAACTTCGCCGCCTCGCCGCCGGCAACCTCGCCCGCGAACGCGCTGGCCACACCCTCCAACCCACCGCCCTCGTCCACGAAGCCTACCTCCGCCTCGTCCAGCAGCATTCCGTCGATTTCGACAGCCGCCTGAAATTCTATGCCGCCGCCGCCCAGATGATGCGCCGTGTCCTCTGCGACCGTGCCCGTCACCGCAACGCCAAGAAGCGCGGGGACGGCGCCACCCATCTCACCATCGATCTCGAAATTCCAGACCATCCTCAACCGGAAACCGTCGACCTCGAACGCCTCGACGCCGCCCTCTCCCAGCTCGAACAACTCGATCCCCGCAAGGTCCGCATCGTCGAACTCCGCTACTTCGCCGGCCTCTCCATTGCCGACGCCGCCGTCACTCTCGCGCTCTCCCTGGCCACCATCAAACGCGAATGGTCCGTCGCCCGCGCCTGGCTCGCCAGCCGCCTCCGCGCCGAATCGTGAGCCACTTCTGAACTTCTTTCGCGATAAGAGATATGAGAAATCTAATCCTGATCGCCATCGCCGCCGCCACCCTCCAAGCCGCTCCCACTTTCCAAGGCCAGATCACCTCCAACGTCACCAATTTCGGCGGATCGGTGGCCACCGACGGCTCCACTCTCGCCGTCGGTTCTTTCTCCAGCGTCGATTTCTATCGGTGGGATGGAAAGACATGGATCTTCAATTCCCGCGTAGCCGTCCCCGCCTTCACCGTTGGGTTGGCCGTGTACAAAACCTCAGCCGTCGGCAAGCACGCCAATGGCGCCTACGCCTTCGAGTTCAACGGCACTACCTGGTCCCTCACACAATCGCTCGCCCTCGCCGACGGCTTCGGCACCTACGGCGGCACAATTATCTCGCTCCTTAACAACACCGCCGTCATCGGCGCGCCCAATATCTCTAATGGCCGCGGCCAGGCTTACGTCCTAGCCCGCGCCACCCCGGGCACGCCCTGGAGCCTCGTTCAAACCCTCTTCGCCCAGACGTCCAACCCTGACAACTACGGCATCTCCGTGGCGTTAGGCGCCGTTGGAACAACACGGTATCTCCTCGTCGGCGCCAGCATGTTCAATAATGCCAGTGGCGTCGTATACGCCTACCTGCAGAACGGCTCGACGTTCACGATCGCCGGCGTCATCCCCAGCCCCGCCTCGGGGACGGCCCGTTTTGGTCAAACCATCGCCGCCGCGGGAACCAACACGCTGGTTGGCGCCCCGGCCAATCTCGGCTTCTCCGGCTCGGCCCACCTCTACTCGATTGCCTTCCCGAGCGGGCAACTGGCCGCGACAGCCACTTCCTACCTCACCTCGCCCGGATTGACGTTATACGGGACCGGACTCGCCCTCACCAGCACCTACGCCCTCATCGCCAGTCGCGACACGCTCGACTGGCATCCAGTCATCAGCGGCTCGCTCGGAATCGCCACCCATCTCCAAGTCCCGGCTCATAGCTCCGGCTGGGGCGTAGCGCTCGCCTCCGCCTCCGGCCAGACCTTCGTCGCCGACTACGGAGCCTTCAACAATGCCGGCGCAGTAAGTTGGTACAGATAATCACCACTAACTCGTTGCATCAGCTATCCTGACATTCAACTGTCAGTCGGAGGGATTCGTTGGCCGCAAACGAAGGAACGAACAACACCTGGAACCAGGTAGAAGATTTGTTTGCCGAAGCGGTCACAATGCCGGTGGCCGCCAGAGGCCCCTGGTTGAACGAGCAGTGCGCCCAGGATAGCGACACCCACTCCCAGGTACTCGCCCTCCTTGCCGCCCACGAACAACAGGGAGACTTCCTCCAGGCCCCCATGCTCGACTTCCGCGGCCAGTCCTTCGGCGCCTACAAAGCCACCGACGAGATCGGCCGCGGCGGTATGAGCGTCGTCTACAAGGGCGAACGCTCCGATGGCGACTTCCAAAAACACGTCGCCATCAAAGTCGTCCTGGTCCAGTCCCACGCCTCTATCCAATTCGGCGAAACCCAAATCCTCGCCGCCCTCGAACACCACAACATCGCCCGCCTCATGGACGCCGGCTCCACGCCGCTCGGCTTCCGCTACCTGCTCATGGAGTACGTCGAAGGCCAGCCCTGCACCGCCTTCGCCTCCGCCCTCAACGAAAAACAGAAGCTCCGCCTCTTCCTCCAAATGTGCGCCGGCGTCCAATACGCCCATCGCTCCCTCGTCGTCCATCGCGATCTCAAACCCGACAACATCCTCGTCACCCCCGACGGCACCGTCAAACTCCTCGACTTCGGCATCGCCAAACTCCTCACCCCCGACGCCACGGACGCCCAAACGAAAGGCGTGCAAGCTTACACGCCCGATTACGCCAGCCCCGAACAGATCCTGGGCCAACCCGTCACCACCGCCACCGATATCTACTCCCTCGGCGTCCTGCTCTGCGAACTCCTCTCCTCCCGCCGCCCCCGCTCCCTCACCGGCCTAACTAACGAAGAAATCGTCACCCGCGCCAAGACCGAAGAAATCACCCAACTCCCCCTCTCCGGCGACCTCGCCATCATCGCCCGCAAAGCTCTCCGCCGCGATCCTGCCGAACGCTATGAATCCGCCGGCGCCCTCGCCCGCGACGTCGAACGCTACCTCGACGGCATGCCCATCGAAGCCCGCGAACCCTCATGGTCCTACCGCGCCTCAAAGTTCATCTCCCGCAATAAAATTGCCGTCTTTGCCGCCACCCTCGCCGTCGCCGGCCTGGCCATCGCCACCGGCGTCGCCATCTGGCAGGCCCGCCTTGCCGCTACCCGCTTTGAACAGGTCCGCACCCTCGCCCGCTCGGTCATGTTCGATCTCCACGACGCCGTCAAGCCCCTCCCCGGTTCCCTGCCCGCCCGCAAGATCATTGTCGATCGCTCCCTCGTATACCTCGAAGCCCTCGCCAACGACACCAATGCCGCGGACGATGTTCAACTCGACGTCGCCCGCGGCTTCCTCCGCCTCTCCGACATCCAGGGCAAGGACTACGGCGGCGCCAGCCTCGGCCAATCCGGCGAGGCAGTGACCATGGCCGCCCGTGCCGTCGAAGTCGCCAACCGCGTCGCCACCCGTAGCCCCAAAAACATCGCCGCACGCCAACTCCTGGTCGATGCCCTCGACTACAACACCACCGCCCACAACATCCGCGGCGAAACCGACAAAGCCCTCGCCCTCGCCCAAACCAACCTGCAGATCGCCACCAACCTCCCCCCCGCCCTCGAAAACAAAGACCGCCTCGCCACCACCTACAAGCAACTCGCCGCCGTCTACGAGGAAAAGCGCGACTTCCCCAACGCCATCCCCAAATACCTTCAGGCCCTCCAACTCCGCCAGGAACTCTACAACACCACCCCCGACGACCTGCCCCGCCTCCAGCGCCTCGCCGAAGCCAATCAGTGGCTCGGCAGCTCCTACGGCCGCCAGAAAGACTACCCCAACGCCGGCATCTACGCCAAAGAAGCCCTCCGCCTCGATGAACTCCGTTACCAGAAGGATCCCCGCGGCGCCCGGCCCAACATCGCCAGCGACGCCGTTCTCTACTCCCTCTCCGAACGCCGCGCCGGCCGTATCGACCAATCCGTCGCCCTCCTTCGCCGCGCTCTGGCAGTGCGCCAGGAAATCGCCGCCGAAGACCCATCCAGCGTCATCGCCACCTTGCGCGTTGCCTCCAGCAAGGAACGCCTCGCCGACGCGCTTCGCGAAGCCAAACAGTACCCCGAAGCCATCCACCTCGGCGAAGAATCCCTCAAATTAACCCGTCAAATCCATGAAAAGGACCTCAACAACGTCGCCGTCAACCGCGAGATGGTCTACGCCCACCTCGACCTCGCCCTCGCCTACACCGCCGTAAACAACAAGCCCCGCGCCTGCGCCATCGTCGCCGATCTCGTCCGCTTCGACCAACCCTCCGTCAAAGGCATCCACCCCGCTACCGATAAGGAAATCGCCAAAGCCCGCGCTCTCTGTAAGTAGTCCGGCCTACCTCCCCGCCAGCCGCCCAAACAGCCACGCCCGCGAAAACTCCCAATCCCGCTTCGCCGTCGACAACGATATCTCCAGCGCCTCGGCGATCTCCGGAAACTCCAGCCCCCCGAAAAACCGCATCTCCACCACTCGCGCCTTCCGCTCATCCTTCAACGCGAGCTCGTCCAGCGCCCGGTCAATTTCGATCACCTGCTCCACCTGCACCGACACGCCCGCCCCCGCCATCTCCACCCCCGGCGTCCACTCCAACCGCTCCCACTCCCCATCCCGCTTCTGCGCCATCCGCGCCCGCACCGCGTCGATCAAAACCATCCGCATCGTCCGCGACGCCAGCGCCAGAAAGTGCGTCCGGCTCTTCCACCCGTGCCCAGCCAACCGCAACCACGCCTCGTGCACCAACTGGGTCGCCTGCAAACTCGGCTGCTTCCCGCCCCGGCTCAGATGGATCACCGCAATCTTATGTAACTCGCCGTACACCGCGGCAACGTCGGCTTCCTGGCTCACACCTCATCTTACCAATGCCATATCCCCCACCGCCCGAATAGCATAAGGCTTCTTCTTTCAGCATTTTGACTAGGAAGAACCGCCGCCGCACCGATATAGATTATTGTGAGACAACGACCCAAGACTCTCCTGCTCTGTGCTGATATCGTCCAAGTGGAATGGTCCGACGACCGCGGAGTTCCCCGTCGTTCCCCCGCCATTCTCGAAGAGATCCAACCCTCCGGCGCCCTCCTCCTGCTCGATACCGACCACCCGCCCCACAAGGCCAACGCCGTCAAACTCTCCCCCTGCGGCTACCGCGGCAAAGCCCGCCGCTCCACCGAATCTCCCTCCGGCTTCCACATCGAAATCGCCTTCGACAAAGGGGTGCGCTGGCATCCCGCCGACTACCAGCCCACCCACTCGTTCAATCCCAATTCCCGCCCTACTCCTCCTTCCGCAACCGGTCCACACCACTGATCCCGCGCAACCCGCCGGGCGTCTGCAAGAGACCCTTTACATACAGCAGGTGGTCGTCGGCCGTCTTGGCATCGTGCGTGTAGAACTGGCAGAAAAGGTCCGGATACCCGTCCGCGTTCGCCGGCTTGCCATCCTGACACGAGTACTTCTTCTCATTCGACACCCGGCAGCTCTTCACCGGACTCCCGCCCAGCGTCAAACTGAACAAGTCCACCTGCGCCACCGGCACCATCGCCGACCCGTAAATCACCACCGGCACCACGCCCTCCCGCTCAAACCCATCGTCATCTCCCTCCAAACAACGCCCCGGCTGAATATCGATCTCCACACCCAGGCACTGCCCCAACGGCAACGTCCAGAACTTCTGGATCTCCGCCTCCGTCAACGCGCGGCTGAATAACTCCACCTCGTCCAACTGGCCCACCAGCGGCAAAGTGCCATCAAAATTCGTGCAAACACTGGCCCCAATCTGCAACGGCGCCGCATTCGATAACCGCAACACATTCGCCGTCGTCTGTGTGTCCCGCAAGATCCCGTCCACATACAACTTCGCCGTCGTCCCCGCCCGCGTCAGCGCCACGTGATGATATGCCCCGTCATTCACCGGCACCTGGGAATACAACAACGCATACCCCGCCCCCCCCGGGTCCGACGTATTGTCCAACTCCACCACCACCTGCCCCAGCCGCGTCACCGCCGACGGATTCGCCGAACCCACCATCCGGAAACTCCAGAAGTCCGAAAACGCACACACCGCCCGCTTCTCCACCAGCGCCGTCCCCGTCCCCGCCGAAGCCGTCGTCTTCATCCAGAAACTAACCGTAAAATCGGCCACTCCGAAGTTCCCCGCCGTGGTCCCAAAGTCCACGCTCCCAGCCCCGTTAAACGTAAATCCGGAACCGACACGCCCCGGCCCAAACGTCACAGCCCCGTGCGCCGTCCCCTGCGCCGACCCCACCAAATCATTGGCGTTCCCATCTCCGGGCCACCAATTCGTCATCCCCGCCGGCGGCGTCATACACGGCGCCTCCCCGGCAAACATCCGCCCCGCCAGCAGGGCCACTACGCATAACTTCGTAATTCCTGTATAAGTCATCAAACGCTCCTGCACCCAATACGAAAAAGCATCCAGACATTTTTCATCCCTAAAACAAACTCTCCACGCCCCACGCCCCGCATGCGTCTAACCACCTAGGGCCAACTTATGAAACTCACGCTCCTCCTCTCCCTCCTCCTCCCCCTCTCCGCCCAAACCCTCACCCTCCCCCCGCACCTCATCCGCCTGTTCCAGTTCCCCTCCCCCGAACCGCCCCCGCTCGCCGCCGCCCCGTCCGCAGGCATCTTCCTCTTCGCCATGTCCGCCATCACAGGCCAATCGGAATCCTGGACCCTCGAAACCCACAACTCCTTCCAATCCCTCGAAGACTTCGACGCCGCCCAACCCCGCTCTCCCAAACCCGACGCTCGCACCCTCCTCGCCCTCCACCGCCAAAACTGGTCCTACCGCCCCGACGAAGCCATCCTCGCCCTCCGCAAAGCCCGCTACTTCCAGGTCTCCTACTACCGCACCGGCCTCGGTTCGGAATCCGAATTCGCCGAACTCCTCAATGCCCGCCGCGCCAGCCTCGACAATCTCAACATCGATCGCCCCTTTCTCGTCTACCAGGTCATCGCCGGCGCCCCCTCCGGCACCTACATCGTCTTCTCCCCACTGCCCTCCCTCAAAACCTTCGACGAAGTCCCCCGCCGCGTCAACAACCCACGCCCCGCCGCCCGTCCCGGCGCCGACGTCACCCACGAGAACATCCTCTTCCGCCTCGACCCCGCCCGCTCCCACGTCTCCCCCGAATTCGCCGAGTCCGATCCCGCGTTTTGGCGCGCCAAATAAGCACGCAACCCGATATCATATGTGGGCAATGGCCCCCATCCGCCTGCTCGCCCTCGCCCTAGCCGCCCTCCCCTGCCTCGCCCAATACTCGATCCAACGGGCAACTTCCCCCATCACCATCGACGCCAAACTCGATGAACCCGCCTGGCGCAACGCCCCCTCCATGGGCGACCTGACGTTCAACTGGTACGAATCCGGCGAAAAAGAACAGACCATCGCCAAAATCCTCTACGACGACGAAAATCTCTACGTCTCCTGGTACGCCAAAGACAAAAACATCTCCGCCTACGAAAAACGTCGCCACGGCCCAGTCTCCAAAGACGATTGCGTCGAAATCTTCATCTCGCCCAACCCCGCCAAACCCGCCAACTACTACACCTGGGAAATCAACGCCATCGGCACCGTCCTCAATCGCAACAAATCGGACTGGTACACCGGCGGCCCCACCTGGGAGCCCGAAGGCGTCGAATTCAAGGCCACCTTCCAGGGCGCGGAGAAGAAGGACGAATCCCCCGACGACGATCACTGGATCGTCGAGCTGAAAATCCCCCTCCGCAACTTCGCCCGCGACGCCGCCCACACCCCGCCCCTCGATGGCGATGAATGGCGCCTGAACATCAGCCGAATCGGCGGCAAAACCAACCCCCAACTCTCCACCTGGTCGCCCATCCCCCCGCCCTCAAAAACCTTCCACACCCCCACCGCCTTCGGCAAAGTCGTCTTCTCCAATCCCCCCACCCAGCAACCCCGCGCCCGCGGCCCCCGCCGCGTCCGCTTCAATCCCGCCGAAGCCAAAGCCGGCGCCGAACTCTACAACCGCTCCTGCACCATGTGCCACGGTCTCAACGGCGCCGCCGGCGACCGCGCCCCCGCCCTCGGCGCCCAACGCCGCTACCTCCGCGGAACATCGGAAGAACTCTACGACGCCATCAAAAACGGAATTAAAGGTACCGGCATGCCCGGCTCCGCCCTCCCCGAAGCCGACGTTCGCAAGATGATCGCCTACATCCACTCCCTCCGCGCCACCGCCGTCGATGTCGACACGCCCGGCAACCCAGCCCGCGGCGCCGAACTCTTCCAAACCTCCGCCAATTGCGCAAAATGCCACATGGTCGCCGGCCGCGGCGGCGTCCTCGGCCCCGATCTCTCCAACATCGGCGCCGAACGCAGCCTCGCCGCCCTCCGGGAAGCCGTCACCGTCGCCAAGCCCCTCCCGCCCCGCGGCTACCAGCCCGTCAAAGTCGTTACCACCAAGGGCCAAACCATCATTGGCCTGCTAAAGAACCAACACAACTCCAGCTACCAAATCTTAGGCACCGACGAAAAGCTGCACTTACTGCTAACCTCCGAAATCAAATCCATCGACTTCCAAAAGAAATCCCTCATGCCCATCCCCGCCCTGCCCGCCGCCGATCTCGACGACATCATCGCCTACCTCAGCCGCCAGGCCCGGAGCCGGAGATAACCCATGCGCCTCTTCTTACTCACTTCCTCCCTCGCCTTCGCCCAGGTCACTTACCCGGACTTACTCAAGCCCAACCCCGCCAACTGGCTCCACTACAACGGCCAGTATCATTCCCAACGCCATTCGCCCCTGCAACAAGTAACAACCGCCAACGTCAAGAAACTCGTCCCCCAGTGGATGTACCACGTCGAATCGGCCCGCCGCCTCGAGTCAGTCCCCCTGGTCGTCGATGGCGTCATGTACTTCACCAATCCCAATGAGGTCTACGCTCTCGACGCCCGAACGGGGCGCGAAATCTGGCGTTACGAGCGCCAACCGGCGCTCCAAAAAGGGCCCAACCGCGGCGTCGCCGTCTACGGCAACAAGGTGTACATCGGCACGCCCGACGCCCATCTCGTCGCCCTCGACGCCCGCAACGGTTCCATGCTCTGGGAAACCAAAATCGCCGAAGCCAGCGAAGGCTACTGGTCCCCCGCCGCCCCCATGGTCATCAAGGACAAAGTCATCATGGGCATCGCCCCCAGTGACCACGGCCTGAACGGCTTCCTCGACGCCTACGACGCCAACACCGGCGAACGCCTCTGGCGCTGGCACGCCATCCCCAAACCCGGCGAACCCGGCAACGAAACCTGGGCCGGCGACTCCTGGAAAACCGGCGGCGGCGGCACCTGGCTCACTGGCTCCTACGACCCCGAATTGAACCTCCTCTACTGGGGCACCGGCAACCCCGCCCCCGACTTCGACGGCGACGTGCGCAAAGGCGATAACCTCTACACCGAATGCATCGTCGCCCTCGATGCCGACACCGGCAAAATGAAGTGGTACTTCCAAACCACCCCCTGGGACGTCCACGATTGGGACGCCGTCGAAATCCCCATCCTCGTCGACACGCCCTACAAAGGAAAACCCCGCAAACTCCTCGTCCAGGGCAATCGCAACGGCTACTACTACGTGCTGGACCGTGTCACCGGCGAATTCCTCCACGGCACCCCGTTCCTCAAGGAAATCAACTGGGCCAGCGGCCTCACGGACAAAGGGCGCCCCATCCGCGTCGAAGGCGTTATCCCCAGCCTCAAAGGCACCAAAACCTGCCCGGCCACCTCCGGTGCGACGAACTGGATGTCCCCCGCCTACAACCCTTCCACCAACTGGTTCTATCTGGTGGCGCAGGAAGGCTGCGGTATCAACACCAAAAGCCGCGACACCTTCCGCCCCGGCGGCAATTCGTTCATGGGCACCGGCTACATCGAAAGCCCGGAAGAGCCATGGCAAATGTACATCCGCGCCCTCGACGTAACTACCGGCAAATTGATGTGGGAGTACAAGCAGGAGAACTCCCGCCGCTACGCCGCCGGGCTCCTCTCCACCGCCGGCGGCCTCATCTTCGGCGCCGACGACCAGGGCTTCCTGACAGCTCTCGACGCCCGCACCGGCAAAGCCCTCTGGACCTTCAACACCGGCCAGCAAATCACCGCCCAACCCATCACCTACATGGTCAACGGCAAACAGTACGTAGCTATCGCCAACGGCTCCAACGTGGTCAGCTTCGCGCTCTTCGAATAACCGGACATCGAACCGGACATGAACCGCCACCCAACGCAAACAACTCTACTCTTTCCCACATTTTCCGAGGAAGGAGAACCGGACACGCCCTAGGACAAGTCGAGCAAACACGCCCATACTCCAAATCCACTATCGCCCCGCCCCCGCCCGCCGTGGCACAGTATCAAAATGCCCAAGCGCCTCCTCCTCGCCGCCAGCCTCCTCATTGCCCTCTTCTGCCTCGCCTGGCCCATGTACGTCATCCGCCCCTTCCGCGCCCAAGGCCCCGCCGAACTCGACAGCGCCCTCCTAATCCTCCGCCTCCGCCCGGCACTCCTCACCATCTGCCTAATAACATCCCTCCTCACCTTCAAATCCGCCTGGCCGAAGACCCGCCCCCGCCAATTCGCCCTCGCCGCCATCCCCCTCACCATCGCCATCGCCCTCGGCCTCTCCCGCGTCAATATCTTCGAACTCATGTTCCACCGTATCGACGCACCCACCTTCCAACCCGCCGCCCAAACCACCCTCGAACCCACCGAAAAACTCCTCGCCATTGCCATCAACGGCGCCGCCCGCGCCTACCCCGTCCGCGCCCTCGCCTACCACCACATCGTCAACGACACCGTCGGAGGCGTCCCCCTCGTCGGCACCTATTGAACGCTCTGTCACACCGGTCTGGTGTGGACGCGCCAAGTCGACGGCATCACGCTCACCTTCCGCCTCGCTGGCATCAACAATCAAAACTTCCTCATGCGCGACGAAGAAACCGGCTCTTACTGGCAACAAATCAGCGGCCTCGCCATCGCCGGCCCCCTCAAAGGCCGCGCCCTCCAACTCATCCATTCCGACGAACTCACCTTCGCCCTCTGGCGCGCCGAACAACCCGCCGGCACCGTCCTCGCCGAAGTCGGCGCCTTCGCCCCGAAATACGCAAAAAAGGACTGGGAAGAAAAAATGCAATCCACCCCCACCGTCCTCAGCTACGCCCAGCCCGGCCTCACGCCACGCACCCTCATCGTCGGCCTCCGTGCCAACGGCGCCTCCCGCGCCTACCCCCACCAAGCCATCGTCAAGGAACAGCTCATCCTCGATACCCTCGGCGGCCTCCCGCTCCTCATCACCCTCGGCCCCGACGGCCAGTCCCTCCGCGCCTTCAAAACGCAGGACCGCACCTTCTACCGCACCCCCGAAGCCAGCTTAATCGACGACGCCACCGGCAGCCACTGGAACTTCCAGGGCTGCGCCACCTCCGGCCCCGCCAAAGGCGCCTGCCTCGAACCCCTCACTATCACCCAGGACTACTGGTTCGATTGGCGCCACTACAACCCCGCCACCACCGTCTTCAATCGCTAATCAACGTCCCGGCAAATCCGACAAATCCACCACCCGCCGCAACGCCCCATGCCGCAGCGTCAACCGGCGCGACCCGCGTTCGGACTCCATGAACGGCGAATCAAACGGTTTCCACGCCCTGAAATCCCGCGCCTGCCCAAACGTGAACGACAACGCCGCCCCTCGTAGCGACCGGAAATGTACCGACGGCACCGGCGCCATCCGCACCTCCAACGGCAAAGCCGCGACCTTAGCTTTGAACTCCTCAAAACTCGCAAACTCGCTCACCGCCGCCACCTGCAGAATCGTCCCATTCCGCAAATGCGGACTCACCAACCGCCGCCCCCCGCCCGCCACCACGGCCCACGTATACGGCGCCAGCGGGCGATACGCAATGTAGGCCCGGCCGCCCTGCGCAAATATCCAGCCGGAGGCATGCTCCTCAAACCGGTCCAAATCCTCCGGAAAGAACCCATTGATATGTGGAAACCGCGCCCCCTCCGGAATGTTGTACAGCGCAATCAACGTATCCCTGTCCTGCATCACTTCCTCGTACGGCGACCCGCCCAGAAACTTATCCGGCGAATCATAACTCTTCTTCGACCGCACCACCGCCTCGGTCAAAAAGTCCGGCATCCCCGTAAAGTACGTCTGTAGCTCATGCACCGACGAATTCGGATGCAACGAAAAGATCGTATTGCGCTTCCCCCGCGGGTCCTCGAGCGCCCACGTCACATCCCACCGGTGCTGCTGAATCGGCTGCAGAATCCCGCCCTGGTCGGAGCCCACCGCGTAATCCCGCGTCATGTAAGTAGTCTTATAAACCGGCCCATTCCGCACATCGTTGAACCGCCACCGGTGCCGCGTCCGCTTCATCTCCCGGTGCGTGTACGGTGCGGAGCGGTCCGTGGCAATCCGCACAATAACCTCCGGCGGCTCATACGCCCGCGCCACACAATAAAAGAACCCGTAGTAGCTGAACCCCGGAAGCGGATACCCCGTCCCAAACAGGATCCACGCCAGGTCGCTCGAAACCCCGTTCCACTTCTCCAGCACCTGCACATCGTCCGTCCGCGCATGAGCGCCCACATACAGCCCGTCCAGCGTCTCCACCGCGAAATCGGCCATGATCCACTCCAGCATCCGCTCCGCCGCGCTCCGCATCCGCGGATCCTCCGCCCACGCCGCCAAATACGAAAGCGGCAACACATACACGCCCAAATAATGCGTGCAGTCATACTCGCCCTGCCCCGCCGTCACCGTCAGGTTCATCCAGTGGTAAAGGTAACTTTCGGCCTCCGCAAAGTTCTCCCGCGACGTCTTCCCGGTGAACCAGCTCTCCCCCGGCTCATTCGGATACTTCTGCGCCATCAAATACAACGTCGAGTAATACAGCAACCAGTGGTTCTCGGTGTCCCCCCGATACGGCATATACGTCTTCCAGGCCCCGCGCAGCGACGTCCGCGCCTCCGGCGTCAACTGCCCCCGGTCCAGATACGCAATCGCCGTCACCGGAAACATCCAGAACATATCCCCTGTCGGCTCGCGCAACAGCTCCAGCAGCAGCCGGCTGCACCACTCCGGATCGCGCCGCAACGCCAGCCGCGCAGCTATCGTCTGGTAGGACCCATTCTCCAACCGGGCGTTGGTCTCGATCACCTGCTTCACCCGGTCCGGAAACGGCGGAGCCCCATAAGCCATCGCCCCCAGCAAGACCAACAGCGCAATCCTCATCGCCGCTCCTCCGGAACAAACGCAAATGAAGTCACAATCCACCCCGGCAACCCAAACTGCGTCCAATGCACGCCCGCGTCATCGGAGGCATACACCGCCTCCTCATGCACGCCGGCCAACAATCGCCCCGGCCTCCCCGGTTCAAACGCCACGCTCCACACCTGCTTCGAAGGCAGCCCGGCGGAACGCTCCGCAAATGTCCCCCCGCCATCCTCGGAAACCCGAACCCCGCCCTTCCACCCGCACACCGCCACCCGCCCCTTCGCCCCCGGGTCAAACGCCACCTGGTAATAGGTCTCCCCCAACGGCAATGCCCCCAACCGCCGCCACGTCCGTCCGCCGTCGTCCGAACGCACCACCCCATCCCCCTGCGTCCCCGCCAGCCAAACCAACTCGTCATGTGGCGATTGCGCCAAATGCGTAATCATCGTCACCCCGCCGTCCCCCGTCCGCCGCCAAGTCCCCCCGTTATCAACGCTCGCAAACAACCCGGACTCGGTGCCCGCCAGCAGATGCCCCGCCCGCGCCCGGTCCACCCGGATCGTCTTCGTAAACTTCCGCGCCAACCCCGCCTCCACGCGCCGCCACGTCCGCCCACCATCTGCGGTTCGCGCAATCCCATCCGGCAACGCAATAAACACGGTGCCCGCATGATGCGGATCCACCGCCACATCCAGCAACTCGGTCATGTCCCACGACGTCGTAATCCGCCATTTCCGCCCGCCCTCCGTCGCCCGGATACACCCATTCCCCCCAGCCAAATACAGCACATTCGGATCGCCCCGATCGTAGTCAATCGACGCAATCGCCGGATGCGTAAATCCACGCTGTAGCCACTCGCCACCAACGAGTTCAAACACTCCGCTCGGCGGCAACTTCGCCCCCACCACATAGCCCTTCGAAGAAGCCCCGCTCACAAACAGCCGCGCGTTCTGCCCCGCCAATCCCAGCGCCCCCGCCGTTAGCAGCAGCACCAGGTGCCAACCAACACACCCCCAGCCAAACCGATGGCACTCGCCGTGCCGCACGCGCCGCACTCGCATCGCAGGAATCATCTGGGACACCGCTGGCCTCATTCTCGCACCCAAACACGTCGATGGCTACCGGATAAACTAAAGTCCTCCAACATGTTCACCACGCACCGCGCCCTCGCCCTTTACGTCAGCCTCAGCGCACTTCTCTCCGGCCAGGGCGCCGGCTACGTGCAACTCCGCGATTGGACCCCGCCCGCCGCCACCACCGCCCCCGTCATCCCCTGCAACAAACTCCTCAGCCTCACCAGCCTCGACCTCTCCGTCATCACAGCCGAACCCATCCCCGCAACAAAAGAAGCCCCCGCCCACTGCCGCGTCTTCCTCATGGCGCAGCCCGAACTCCACATGGAAGTCCGGCTCCCAGCAAACTGGAACGGCCGCTTCTACATGTTCGGCAACGGCGGCTGGGCCGGCGAAGCGTTCGATACCCCGCGCCGCGTGGCCAATCACGCCCGCGCTCTCCGCGCCGGCTTCGCGACGGCGTCCACCGACACCGGCCACTCCGCCGCCCAGGAACCCGGCGCCAGCTTCGCCCTCACCCGCCAAAAGCTCCTCGATTTCGGCTTCCGCTCCCTCCACGTCACCGCCCAGACCGCCAAAATGCTGGTCCACACCTACTACGGCGCCGCCCCGTCCCGGTCCTACTACGACGGCTGCTCCCAAGGCGGTCGCCAGGGCCTCACCCTCGCCCAGCGCTTCCCCGATGACTTCGATGGCATCGTCGCCGGCGCCCCCGCGCTCTACAACTCCCGCAACATGGTCACCCGCGCCTATTGGATGAAAGGCCAGGACGCAAACCCGCTCCCGCCCGCCAAACTCCCCCTCCTCGCCGAAACCGTCTACGCCAAGTGCGACGCCGCCGACGGCCTGAAGGACGGCCTCATCACCGACCCCCTCCGCTGCAATTTCCAGGCCGCCCGTGATCTCCCCCGCTGCCCCGCCGCGCAAGACGGCCCAACCTGTTTCACCGCCCCCGAAATCGCCTCCATCGAACGGATCCACACCGACGTCACCCGCCAGGGAAAACGCTTCTTCCCCGGTTGGCCCGTCGGCGCCGAAGTCGTCGTCCCCGGCGGAAATAGCGGCTGGCTCGGCCAGGTCATCCGGGGCACCGATGGCCGCAGCGTCTGGGCCAACTACGCACAGGAGTTCTTCCGCTACATGGCCGCGCCCGGATCAGACGCCGCCCAGGCCATCCGCACCTTCGACATCAACAAAGATATCCCGCGCCTCGAATACCTCCATCAAACCATCGACGCCTCCGACCCCGACCTCACCGCCTTCCGCCAACGCGGCGGCAAACTCCTCATATACTTCGGCTGGGCCGACCCGCAATTGAACCCCCGCGTCGCCGTCGAATACTACGAACAGGTCACCGCGCAAATGGGCGCCTCCACCCCGGAATTCGCCCGGCTATTCATGGTTCCCGGCATGTTCCATTGCGGTGGCGGCGTTGGCGCCAACACCTTCGATGCCGTCACGCCGCTCATCCAGTGGGTCGAAGCCGGCGTCGCCCCCCAGTCCATCCCGGCCAGCCAGGTCTCCGGCGGCAAAACCGTCCGCACCCGCCCGCTCTGCCCACACCCGCAAGTCGCCAAGTACAAGGGCGCCGGCAACGTGGACGACGCGGCGAACTTCCTCTGCGCCGCGCCGTAACCACCCGGCCCTTAAAACATCATCCGCACCATCAACTGCACCGACCGCGGCCGGTTCGCCTGCGACGTAATATATCCAAACAACGAGTTGTTCACCTGCGTATTCGGCACCCCGAACACCGGATGGTTCACCACGTTATACCCCTCCCCGCGCACTTGAAACCGCATCGCCTCCCCCACCCGCAAGTCCTTCATCAACGACACGTTCATATCGTTCGTCCCATCCCCGCGTAAACTCGGAAACGTTGTCGCAAACGTCCGCACATGGAACTGGAACTGGTCCGCCACCAGCGTCTTAAACGCCCCCGTATTAAACGCCGGAACATCCACCGCCCGGTTCTGCAAGTTCAACGGATCGCCCAGATATACATAGTCGCCCGGGTTATTCGTGCTCCCGTTCAACCACGGAATCGCCCCGCCCACCTGATAGGTGTACATCCCGCTCACCCGCCAGTCCCCCACCACCCGAGCCAACAGCGTCTTTCGCCCCCGCAAAAACGGCAGCTCATACACCGAACTCAACACAAACCGGTGCGGCCGGTCGAACGGCGATATCCGCTTCTCCAGGTCCACATCCCCCGGGTTCAACCACGACACCTTCTCCGTTAAGTTCGACCGCATATAGTTCGCCGTAAACTGCAAACCCTTGGAAAACCGCCGGCTCACCCGAACATTGAAACTGTGGAACAGCGAACTGCCGATCGTGCTGTTATGCGCCACCACCCCGCCGCTCCCCGGGCTCCCATTTCCGTTCGGAAATTGTGGATAAGGGCTCAGAATCTGGTTCACCTGCACCGTTCGCGCCGTGTTCTGCGCCGTCCCCGCCAACCCGAAAAACGGGTTCGCATGCGTCGCCGTCAACGCCGTGATCGCCGCCTGGTCCCGCACTTGCGAAGTGCTCAAATACCGCAGCGGAATCGCATTCATCTGCGTGTACGTAATCGGAATATTCTGCGCCCGGTTCCCCGTATAAACCGCCTCCAACGTCGTCTGCGGGTCAATCGAATGCTGAAAACCAAACGTCCACCGCATCGCATACGGATTGGTCAACTCCGGATCGATATACCGCACCGCCTGCCCCGCAAACGTCAACAACCCGTCCGCCGTTCCCGACGGCCCCCGGATCCCCTGCGGAAACGGATGCTGTAAGGTGGCAAACGGCGTCACGTTCGTGTCGTTCGTGCTTACCAGCGTCGTCGATTGGCTGAACCCCGCCTGCGTCTGCAACGGGCTCGTCGAATACGCCCCCGTCGGCTGCAGCGTCGCAATCGTCAACGGCGAAACGAACGTCGCAAACCCGCCGCGTATCGCCGTCCGCCCCTTCAGGAAATCCGGCGTCCACGCAAACCCCACCCGCGGACTCAGCTTCACCGAAGTCTTGTAAATCGCCGTATTGTCCGCCGAAGCAAACGTCAACCCGCCCTTCACCTTGAAATCATTCGCCGCCAGCAAAGCATTCGGTGCCGCCTTGTAAGCCGCCTCCGCCGCCGGCGCCAGCGGGCTCGCCGTATCAAACGCAAACCCGTTATTCGTCCGCGCCCACCGTTCGTGATATGGGAAATCCTTGTCCAGCCGCACGCCAAAGTTCAGCGTCAAATTCCGCTTCACCCGCCAGTCGTCCTGCACAAACGTCGCCCCATAATACTGGTAGTACATCGCCGAAGAATTAATCTCAAAACTCCCGCCCGTCGGCAATCCCAGCATAAACGTGGCCAGGTCCTGCCCCACCGCCACCGTCGTCGACGAGTTACTCGCCTGCCGCACCCAGTTATTCGCGCCAAACGCCAACTCGCCCGTCGACCGGCCGTAATTAATAATATTCAGCCGGTACTGCCGGAAATCCACGCCCGTCTTCAACTGGTGCGATCCGCGAATCGCGCTCCACGTGTTAAACGTCTGCAACGATTGCGACGGCAGCGTATTCGCCCCCGTCTGCCCCATCGTCCGTATCCCCGTCGTCGTCGTCGCGAAGGTAATCGAAGGCAACTGCAAATACTGCGAATTCGCGCCCAAATACGACGGCAACCCCACCTGCGTCGGGTCAAACCCAAAGCTCGGCGACGAATGATCTTCAAACATCCGCGTAAAATTCACCCGCAAATTCAAAACGTTCCGCGCGTTCAACATAATCACCTGGTCCAAGCTCCCGCCAAAGTTCGCCCGGCTCAAATTGGACCCCGTCGTCAAGTTCCCATACCAGTCATCCTTGGTCTGCGAATAGTCCGTATGCCGAACATTCCCGTAAGTCCGGAACCGCGCGCTGGCATTCCAATCCAGCCGTCCCAGCTCATTCGTAAACCCATCTTTGGTAATGTTATTCGTGCCGTAGTTCTCAAAGTCATCCGCCCGCCGCGAAGTCAAATTCGGCTTCGGAAAATACCCCATCAGCTTCTGCGCCACCGGGTCCAGGCGCGACACCGGAATCTGGTTATTCGCAAACGGCGTCCGCGTCACCACCGTCCCCGTCAGCACCGCCGTCCGCGGATCGTACAGCTGCGTCCGCGATGCCAGCAGCTTCGAAAAATCGCCCGTCCGCTGCGCATCCGTCGGCACAGTCATGAAGGCAGTCGCCGGCTGCGAAAGCTGCATCCCTTCATAGGCAAAGAACCAGAACACCTTGTCCCGGCCATTGAAAATCTTCGGCAACACCATCGGCCCGCCCACGGTCCCGCCAAACTGGTGATACATCGAATCCGGCCGCGCCAGCCCATTCTTATTGTTAAAGAAGTTATTCGCCACCCAGTTACTCGGCTTCGTATTCTCATACACGGACCCGTGCAGCTTGTTATTCCCGCTCCGCAAAATCTGATTGATCGTCCCGCCGCCGGAGTGGCCAAACGAAGCATCGGTCTCAAACACCTTGGGCCGAACCTCCTGCACCGCATCCCGGGGCGGGCTATACGCCAACCGCCCATCCCAGGTGGCATTCGGCACGCCATCGAGCAACAGTTCATTCTGTTGCGACGGTGCCCCGCCAATGCTCCACGACGCGCCCCCACCCGAAGAAAACGGCTGCACCTCCGAAGGTTGCGCGGTCGAAAGCACCCCCAACGCCAGCGACGCCATCATAATCGGCGTCCCCCCATTCAGCGGCAAATTCTCCACCTCTTTAGCCGTAATCGTCGTCCCCACCGACCCATTCTCCACATTGATCCCCGGCGCCTCCGCCGTAACTTCCACGCTCTGCGACGCCTCGCCCACATCCAGCTTCACATCGACAACCGGGTTCTCCCCCGCGCTCACCCGCACACCCTTCCGCCGAAACTGCTTGAACCCGCCAAAGCTCACAGAGATCTCATAATCCCCCGGCAACAAAAACGGCACCGTATAGTGGCCATTCTGTTCGGAGACAGCGGTGCTCTTAACGTTCGTCGACGTCTCCACCACCGTCACCTGCGCCCCGCCAATAGCGGCCCCAGTGGCATCAGCCACAACGCCGCTCAACGTAGCCCGAAACTCCTGCGCCCACGCCGCCGCGGCGAGCAACAGCCCGGTTGCCAACAAAATACGAGTCCTCATGGTTCCACGTTACGCCTGATACGTGAACCACCCCAAGAAACTTAATCTTTCGCCCGATCCCGGCTAGAGTGAGGAGAGACGCTCCGCCGTGCCCTGCTCTTCCAACTCCTCCTCCAGGCCCAGCAATGGGAGACCTACACCAACCAACGCTTCGGCTTCTCCGTGGCCTACCCGAAGGATCTCCTCCTACCCCAAGGCGAATCCCAAAACGGCGACGGCCAGAAGTGCAAAGCCAAACACGGCAAAGGCGAACTCGCCGTCTGGTCCAGCCAGAATGCGCTGGACCAAACGATCCAGGAAGCCTTCCAGTCGTATATCAAACCGCCATTCCAGCCCACCTACAAAGTAATCAAGCCCACCTGGTACGTCTTCTCAGGCATAGACCGCGGCGACGTCATATACCAGAAGGGCATCCTACAAGGCGGCATCTTCACCGCCATCCGCTTCGAATCCCCCCCCAACCTGGGACCCGCTAGTCGCAAAAATCGTCAGCTCCCTCCGTCCCGCCCCCGGGCAATAGCGTAGCCCGGCGAACCGCCGTGCCGCCACCGGGATTGCGCCAAAACCGCTTTACAAAACCTCCCGGGTCACCGAACCCAACTACTCGCCAGCACCCACCCCGTACCTCCCGAGGCGACATCAGTCACCCAAACATAGAGGTTCTGCGCGCCGGTCGAATAACTTCCCTGCCGGGTTAGGCTCAGGTTCAGAGTTAGATCCGTCCCGGCGGCCGAAACAGACGACGAGACCCCATTAATCACACATTGCCCGTTCTGCAACGTGCCGGCGGTACCAGGTGACAGCGGTCCTTGCAGCGTCGTCAGAGCATCGTTGTATAGGAACAGTGCACCCACCGAACGGTCATAGAAACCGTGGCAGCTGTTCACCGGTACCGACGGAGAGGAATTCACCAGGAAGTAAATCCTGCTGATATCGGAAGCCCCGTTGGCATCCCGCGCCGTCAATGTAAACGTCTGCGTCGCGGTCGTCGAACCGCTCGGACTCACCGAAGCCAGAGTCGGAGGCTGTGGGGCCGCCGAACCAATCGTCCAAGTACTCGCTTGCACCCATCCCGTTCCAAGCCCGCCCTGATCCACCAGCCAAGCGTAGACGTTCCTCGCACCGGTGGAATAGGATCCCTGCCGCGTAATGCCAAGCCCCAACGCCAGATCGGTGCCGCCAATGGACACCGACGATGTCGAGCCACTGATCGCACACTGTCCGTTCTGAATCGTCCCCGCTACCCCCGGCGTGAGCGGCCCTAGAAGGGCGTTCAACGCATCGTTGTAAAGGTAGATCGCATTCAGTCCCCGGTCATAAAACCCATGGCAACTGCCTTGCGGAACGGACGTATCGCCATTCACCAGGAAGTAGATTCGGCTGATGTCGGTCGCGCCATTCCCGTCGCGCCCTGTCAGAAGGAAGGTCTGCGCTAGCTGACTGGAAGTCGACGGGGTGGCGGCCGCCAAGCTCGGAGCCTGCGCAACGCCGGCCCCCAGCGTCCAGGCACTCGCCTGCACCCACCCGGTTCCCAAACCACCATTGTCGGTCACCCATACGTAAAGATTTCTCGTGCCACTCGAATAAACGCCTTTCCGGGTAACGCTCAGTGTCAACGACACATCCGTCCCGGCCCCGGTAACCGCCGACCCGCTACCGTCAATCGCGCACTGGCTATTCTGAATCACCCCAGCCGTGCCGGGAACCAGTGGCCCCGACAAGCCGGTGAGCGCATCGTTGTAAAGGTACAGGCCGTTCAAGCTTCGGTCGTAAAACCCATGACAAGTACCGGGGGGAACAGAGGTGTCGCTATTCACAAGAAAGTACAAACGCTGAATGTCACCGAATCCATTCGTATCCTGCGCAGTCAACGCGAATACCTGCGTCGCAGTGGAGCTATTCGCCGGTGTCGCCGCCGCCAGAGTTGGCGCCTGTGGCGGGGCAGCCGCTCCGATCGTCCAAACGCTCAACGGAACCCACCCGCTTCCCAAGTTTCCGGCATCCATCACCCAGCCATAAAGATTTCTCGTTCCGCTCGAATAGGAACCCTGCCTGGTAATGGAAAGGTTCAGTACCAGATCCGTGCCAGCCGCCGTGACGGAAGACGCCGCCCCGGAAATCGAGCATTGGCTGTTTTGAACGGTCCCGGAAACACCGGCAGTTGCCCCGGCCTGCAAGGAGGTCAGCGCATCGTTGTAGAGGAAGATTCCATTCGTTGTCCGGTCATAAAATCCATGGCAACTCCCCGCGGAGATCGATGTATTAGCAGCCAACAGAAAATAGACTCGGTTCACGTCATCAGCTCCGTTGGGGTCGCGCGCGGTAATGCTGAAGGTCTGCGTCACCGCCGTAGCCGTTGCGGGACTCGCGCCGACAAAGGCCGGAGGCTGCGGCGCCGATGCTCCCACTGTCCAGGAACTCGCTTGCACCCAGCCGGTCCCGGCGTTCGAATTATCCGTCACCCAGACATATAAGTTCCGGCTGCCTGTCGCATACCCGCCTTGCCGAGTGACCGACAAATTCAGTACTAAATCCGTGCCCGAACCGGCCACCCCGGAGTTCGCCCCATTGATCGCGCATTGGCCGTTTTGGATCGTCCCCGCCACTCCGGGAGAAACGGAACCAACTAGCTGCGACAACGCATCGTTATAGAGGTAGATCCCATTCAACCCACGATCATAGAACCCATGACAACTCCCTGTGGACACTGAGGTGTTGGAATTGACAAGAAAGTAAATCCGGGCAATATCGGCGAACCCGTTTGCATCCCGCGCGGTCAAGGAGAAGGTCTGCGTAGTTGCCGTCGAAGTAGCAGGCGTGGTCGCCGCCAGGCTCGGAGGCTGGGGCGGAGGAGCGGGCGCAGTGATCTGAATCGGATAGCGCACCTGTGGGGCTGCAACGTCTAGGCCATATCCGGAGCCGACGAGTACGGCGAGGACTTCAGCAGAACCGGTCCCGGACGGGGCCGAGATGTTGATCGACCGGGTCACCGTGGCCCCAGGCCCAATCGGCCCTATATTCACGGCAGTCGGAACAGCCCCACCGACCATCCCCACTTGAAAGCTCGCGGCAAACGCCGTAAGATCGCCATCGTTTCGGAAGGTGCAATTGACCGCAAAGGCGGCCGAGGCCACAGTGGAAGCGGGGACGCCGCAAGTCGACGCCAACCGGATCCCGCTGGCGGGAACAAAACCAGGTTCCGAAAGGGCAAGTGCAAAGGGTTCGGTAAAACCAGGCCCATCGTTAAAGGCGTTCACCTTTAGAACAACCGGCGTGCTAGCAGCTACTGCAGGCACGGCAATTTGTTCGACGTTTTGGAGAAACAGTATTGAGGCGTCCAGAATCAATCCATCACTTTGCCGGTAGGCACCGAAATCGAGGTCACGAACATAAGGCACTCCGTTTCGGACAAAACGATTCCAGGCGAGTGTCCCGAACAGCGGCTTGCCCGCCGGATCGGCCCCTTTGAAGAAAGCTACCGCACCTTTACCGCTATCGAGTACTCCAGTCACTCCAAAATCTGCCTGCGCCTCAGCCCGAGTCAAATTCGCATAGCCCCATCCCCAATCCGCCCTCCAACCCGGCGTGTCGGTTGAGTTGATGAGAAGGGCCTTAATTTTGAGCCGATCTCGGACGCCTCTTTGGCGCAACAGCACTGCGGCACCAGCGATGTGCGGGGCTGCCATCGAAGTACCACTATCCAGACGGAATCCGGCAGAATCGTGCGCCAAGGACCAGATATTCTGGCCTGGCGCAGCAATATCTGGCTTATATCGCCCACCCCATGTCGGACCACGGCTACTGAATGTAGAGATTTGGGCAACCGTCCGGTTTGTTATGCCAAGCGTATTCACTGAAGCAACGCTTATGACGTTGTACGCAATCGCAGGCGTGCTAATGGTGTACGGAGAACTTCCATCATTTTGGACTTGTCCCCGAATTTGAGACACGAGACTAGACTCATAAAAACCTCGAAGGAGAATTTGAGTCATGTCCACAACGCGGCGAAAGTTCACGCGCGAATTCAAACTGGCGGCCGTCAAGCGGCTGCAATCGGGCTACCCCGTTGGTC
>CANIVU010000030.1 GCA_947470805.1 Acidobacteriota bacterium
CCTCGCTTCGCTCGCCTTCGCTCCGTTCCGCGGCTCCCCACGCCGTGGTCGATCCGTTCGTCTGCTGCTTGTTCATTCCGGTTCTCTTTCCCGCTCTGCTCTTTAATTAGTCGAACCGGATTTGTCTCACCTATGTTGGCACGGAGGGGGGCGGCGGACGCGGGTGGAGGTGGCTGGCGGGGTGGTGGCGACGGTGGTTGGTTTTGATGCGGTGGGGCGTGCGACGCGGTGGCGCCAGGTGACGAACAGCCTGGCCGCGCGAGTGTGCGGGCGCCGGCACATGAGTTCCCTCGGGGAGAGACGGGTAGCTTCGGACGGTTGCGACGAAGATGAGGTGCAGGAGCCATAATGGAACGAATGGCAACCGTACACATGAGCGAAGCTGAAGTGGCTCGCGATCTCCATGCCGTGCTGGCCAAGGTGCAGCAAGGCTTCGAAGTTGTGATCGAGCAAGATCACATGCCTATCGCTGTGTTGAAGTCTTCCGTGCCCGTCCGCCCTGGTCGCAAGCTGAGCGATTGTATCGCTCTGGCGAAGGCCTATGAAACCAAGCTCGGCTTCGCGCCTATCCCGGATGAGGACTTCGCCAAGGACGTGCAAGAGGGCATCGACTCGCGCCGTGACTCGTTCGAGCCGCCGGCATGGGATTAGTTCTCGACTCCAGCGTGCTCATCGCGGCGGAGCGGGAGAAACGCCCGGTCAGCGCGCTGCTGGCGTCGCTGTCGGCCGAGTACGCTGAAACGGAGTTCCTGCTGTCTGCCATCTCCGTGATGGAGTTGGAGCACGGCTGGCACCGCGCCAACACGCCGGAAGCCGCCGCGAAGCGCCGCCGTTATTTGGATGAGGTGTTGGCGGTCCTGCCGGTTGAGCCATTCACGCGTGAGATGGGCGTTCTGGCCGCCAAGATCGACGCCGACATGAAGAAGACGGGCCTGGTCATCGCCACCGCCGATCTGCTGATCGGGATTACGGCGCTCTATACCGGTTATGCTATCGGCACCCGCAATGTGCGCCACTTCAAAATGATCCCAGGACTGACAGTCGTTCCCCTTTAGCCGCCTCGCGCGATCGCCTACTGGCGGGGCGGATCCGCTCCGTACGCTCAGGGAATTGCTGCAAGCGGATCCACACGAATCACTCTTCCGGGCGCCGCAGGCCGGAAGTGGCATCGCGTGGTTGTCCATTGGGCGGTAGTGAGTATCCGGGCGCAGCGGGGGAAGATATTTTTGCGCGGTTTGGCGGGGGCGGCATCTGAATGAGGGGGACGGGCGTGGGTCTCCCTTCGACATATGAAGAACGTGAAAAAAGCGAATCTGCCGAGCAAAATGTGCGTGGTGTGTAGCCGGCCGTTTGTGTGGAGGAAGAAGTGGGAACGGGTTTGGGACGAGGTGCGGTACTGCAGTGAGCGGTGCCGCCGGAACCGGAGCGGGCGAGGATGAGCGCGGCGATGCGGACGATGTTTTCGGGGCGGGAGGATTTGGCCGAGTACCTGCGGGACGCGTTTCCCGATGCGGTGGGGGCGGAGGCGGGGTTGAGCCCGTGGCGGGGCGGACGGACGGCGGCGTTGGCGCGGATGGCGGCGGTGGACCCGGTGCGCTATGCGCGGACACGGAACTTTTTGGACGGCGCGGTGACGGGGCTATCTCCCTACCTACGGCACGGGGTGCTGACACTGGGGATGGTATGGCGGCACGCGCGGGCGCGGGTGGCCGACCCGGAGCGGGATGCGGGCAAGTTCGCCAGCGAACTGGCTTGGCGTGACTACTGGCAGCGGTTGTATGCGCAGTGGGGCGAAGGGGTTTGGGAGGACCGGGAGGCCTATAAGACAGGCTGGGGGGCGGCGGAGTATGCGGCGGAGTTGCCGGCGGATGTGGGGGAGGGGAGAACGGGGTTGGCGTGCATGGACGCGTTCCGCGGGGAGTTGCACGGGACGGGGTATCTGCACAACCATGCGCGGATGTGGGTGGCGGCGTATGTGGTGCACTGGCGGCGGGTGCGGTGGCAGGCGGGGGCGCGGTGGTTTCTGGCGTATTTGCTGGACGGGGATGCGGCGTCGAACAACTTGTCGTGGCAGTGGGTGGCGTCCACGTTTTCCCATAAGCCGTATTTCTTTAACCGCGAGAATCTGGAGAAGTATACGGAGGGCCGGTACTGCCGCGGGTGCCGGGCGGCGTGCCCGTTTGAGGGTTCCTATGAAGACTTATCGCGGAGGCTATTCCCGATCCTATGAAACTGCACTGGATCCATAGCGATTGTCTGGACACGGGCGGGATTGAGTGGCCGGCGGTGTTCGTGTTTGACGACCGGCAGTTGGCGCGGGAGCGGTGGAGCCTGCAACGCATCGGGTTTGTGTATGAGTGCCTGCTGGAGCTGCCGGAGGTGGAGATTTTCCGGGGGCCGATGGCGGAGACGCTAACGCAATTGGCGGCGGAACGGCAGGCGGAGGCGGTGGTGGCGGTGCGCCCGATGGACCCGTGGCTGCAGGGCGAGGGGCGGGTGCTGGAGGCGGCCGGGGTGCGGGTGGAGTGGGCGACGGCGGAGCCGTTTGTGACGTTATCGGGAAAGGTGGATTTGGGTCGGTTTTCACGGTACTGGCGGCGGGCGGAGCGGGAGTTGTTCCGATGATCGAAGTGGTGTGGTTCAAGCGGGACCTGCGGGTGGTGGACCATGCGCCGCTGGCGGAGGCGAGCCGGAGGGGGCCGGTGTTGCCGTTGTATGTGGTGGAGCCATCGGTGCTGGCGGGGGAGGATTTTGATGCCTGCCATTGGACGTTCGTGTCGGCGAGTTTGCGGGAGTTGCGAGCGGAGCTGGCGGCGCGGGGGCAGCCTCTGGTGGTGCGGGTGGGGGAGGTGGTGGCGGTGTTGCGGGCGATCCACGCCGAGTATGGGATTGCGCGGTTGTGGTCGCACGAGGAGACGGGCAATGGGTTGACGTTTCGGCGGGATGTGGAGGTGGGGCGGTGGTCACGGGCGGCGGGGATTGAGTGGCGGGAGACGCCGAATGGGGGGGTGGTGCGGCGGCTGCGGAACCGGGACGGGTGGGCGCGGCGGTGGGAGGCGCGGATGGCCGAGCCGGTGGTGGCGGCGCCGGGGCGGATTGTGGGCGTGACGATGGCGCCGGGGCCGATTCCGGAGGGGCGGGAGTTGGGATTGGTCGTGGACCGGCGGGTGGGGGCGCAGGTTGGCGGGGCGGTGGCGGCGGGACGGTTGTTGGACAGTTTTCTGCGGGAGCGGGGGCTGCGGTATCACCGGGAGATGTCGTCACCAGTGACGGCGGGGGAGAGCTGTTCGCGGCTGAGTCCGCATTTGGCGTATGGGACGATCAGCACGCGGATGGTGGTGCAGCGGCTGCGGGAGCAGGCGGGGGGAATGGCGTGGCGGGCGTTTGACGCGCGGCTGCATTGGCGGGACCACTTCATGCAGAAGCTGGAGGACGAGCCGGCGATTGAGCACCATAACTTTGTGCGGAGTTTTGATGGGATGCGGGAGAACGATTTTGACGCGGAGCGGTTTGCGTTGTGGGCGGAGGGGCGGACGGGGTACCCGATGGTGGACGCGTGCATGCGGTGTTTGCGGGAGACGGGGTGGATTAACTTCCGGATGCGGGCGATGTTGATGTCGTTTGCGGCGTACCATTTGTGGCTGCACTGGCGGCCGGCGGGGCTGCATTTGGCGCGACTGTTTGTGGACTATGAGCCGGGGATTCATTGGAGCCAGTGCCAGATGCAGTCCGGGACGACGGGGATGAACACGCTGCGGATTTACAATCCGTTGAAGCAGGCCGAGGACCACGATCCGGACGGGGTGTTTGTGCGGCGGTGGGTGCCGGAGTTGGGGACGGACGGGTATGTGGCTCCGATGGTGGAGCATGCGGCGGCGGTGCGGCAGGCGCGGGCGCGGTTGAGCGAGTTCCGGGGGAGAGGGGGGGCGCGGGCGGAGATTGCGGCGGTGGTGAAGAAGCATGGGAGCCGGAAGGGGCGGGTAAGGGGGGCGGGGGAGCAGACGGTGTTGGTGTTTGGGGAGGGATAGGGGGTGATGGCGGATTGTGTTCTGGCATTATAATGGTTATTCGTATGGAGGGAGGCTGGCGATGACCACGCTGAAGTTGACCAAGATTGGGACCTCTACCGGCACGATCCTGCCGAAAGAGATGCTGACGCGGTTGAAGGTGGAAAAGGGCGATATCCTCTACGCGATCGAAACGAAGGAAGGCTACCTGATCACGCCTTACGATCCGGCGATCGCGGAAGAGATTGAGGCGGGGCGCGAGTTCATGAAGGAGTATCGGGACACCTTCAAAGCGCTTGCGGAATGAGCGTCGAACCGCGGTGGATCAGCAAGAAGGCTTTATTGCTGTTGCATGAGGAGAGCTTGGCCACGTTCGGCGGCGCGTCGGGTCTGCGCGATGAAGGCCTTCTGGACTCGGCGTTGGTCCGGCCTCAGAATACCTTCGCGTATAGGCCGGAGAGCACCATGGCGGACCTGGCTGCTTCGTACTGTTTTGGGCTCGTCAAAAACCATGCGTTTGTTGACGGTAACAAGCGCGCCGGATTCCTGGCGATTGGACTGTTCCTGGCCATCAATGGCCTGCGGTTGGTGGCGAACCAGGTGGACGCCATTCGCACGATATTCGCCGTTGCCGCGGGCGGGCTTGATGAACGGGGGCTTTCGGTGTGGATTCAAGCCAACACCGGGCCGCGAATTCGCTGAGTCGCTTGAGCGTTTTTGCTCGCGACTTTAACAGGTCAATGTTGAAACTCGATGACGGTTGGGTGAGTTTTCTGCGATTCTCCGCGGTTCGACAGCCAGGGGTTTGCGGCGGGCTGGCGCGGGCGGATAGGATGGAGGGAAGGCTGCGCCTGGGTTCCGAAGATGACGGCGGCGGAGTATCTGGCGATAGAGCGGAAGGCTCCGTTTAAGAGCGAGTTTGTGCGGGGCGAAGTGCTGGCGACGTCTGGCGGGCCGGTAGCGCATGCGGTCCTGATGGGCAGGACGGCGTGGGCGTTGGAGAATGCGGTGGAGGAGGGGCCGTGCGTGGTGACGGTGTCCCAACTGCGGTTGGAACTGGTTCGGGATCAGGCATACGTCTATCCGGATGTGATGGTGTTTAGCGAAGGCTTCGCGCTGGCGGAAGGGCATCCGGATATCTTCACGAATCCATCGGTGGTGGTGGAGGTTCTGTCGGAGGCGACCGAGGCCTGGGACCGGGGCGGGAAGTTTGGGTTGTACCAGGGTGTGACGACGTTGCGGGAGTATGTGTCGGTGTCGACTTCGGCGATGCGGGTGGAGTGGTTTACGCGGGAAGAGGACGGGCGTTGGAGTTATCGGAAGGCGGAGGGGCCGGAGGGGGTGGTGCGGTTGGAGGGGTTGGGGGTGACGCTGGGGTTGGGGAGGATTTACCGGAAGGTGGAGTTGGGGTAACGCCTCTTCCGGTTCGTTCGGGTCGCCTAGGCGCTTTCCGCTTGCAACGCGAGACCCTGGGCGATGGAGGTGAATTCGTCGCCGGATTGGATCTTTTCGGGGCCGAAGCGGGTTGTGATCAGCTCGCGGACGGCGGGCACGAATGACGTGCCGCCGGAGAGGAAGGCTCGGTCGATGGCTGCGAGGTCCGGGGCGATCCACGAGTTGAACTCGGCGTGGCGGACGGTGGCGCTGATGTCGACATGGCCGTCGCAGAAGTGGAAATCGGCTTCGGGTTGGGACGCCAGCAGTCGCGTGGTGTGTTGCACCGATTCGTGGAGGCGGTAGCCGAGATCGTCGTTCACCAGATTGTAGAGCGCCTCCAGCGTTTCCGGCTCTTCGGCCCGGCCGGGGAGGGAGCGGAGGAGGTGGAGCGTTTTGTTGGACTGCAGGAACGACAGGTAGTGCCAGCGCTCCAGGTGGGAGTAGAGCCAGACGGGGACGGGGAGGTACTTTTCTCCGGAGCGGAGCCAGGTGCCGAGGCCGAGTTCGGGGCTGACGACGTGGCGGATGAGGCGGGAGTCGAACGCGTCGTCGTCATCGGTTTCGGCGATGATGCGGCGGATGGGTTGGGCGACGAACGCCTCGGCTTGCGTGCGGATATCGCGGAGGAAGATGGCGATCGTCTCCTCGATGCGGTATTGCGGCCGGAGAGCTCCATGCTATTCAGGCTGCGGCTGGCTAGGAAGGATTTGAGCGATTGGATGAGACGGCGCCTGGCGTCGGCGTCGAGGATGAAATGGAACCATTCGACGCCGCTGGTGAAGGTAGCTAAGGCAACCGTGTTCTGGCGGGCGAAGGCGACGGACCTGTTCGTGGTGCCAAAGTCGATGCCGAAGCCGGGTTCAGTGTGCTTCTTGCGGGGCAGTCTTTGGGAACGCACGGCGGGCGGTTAGGGGTTCAGGGTTTGTTTCAGAACGGCGGATTTTGTGGTGAGGCGGAGCTAGAGGCCGCCGGCGTTGCGTTCTTCGCGGTTGGGATCGAAGAGGGTACTGAGAGTTGTTGGAAGTGGGTGTTGGCGATGACGGGGCCGTTCGGTGGCGTGATACGGCGAAGCGGGAAGGCACGTCAACCGCGGGGGAGTAGCGAAACGTGCGCGGATACAATGCGCCAGCCGGCCGGAAAGCGGACCCACACCTGGCTCTGGCGTCCGCGCACATCGCCCTGCGGAGTGCTCCGGGAAAACTCCAGTGTGACGCTGGCAAAGTCACCGCCGAAAGCGACCACATCCAACCGGTCCACGGTCCGCGCCAGGTTGACGGCGGGTCGACCCTTGCGGAAGGCCTCCAACTCGTCGTGGCCGTAGAGATTCTCGGCCACTCCGAAACGCATCACCTCCGTCGAAGCCCAAAACATGGCCACCAGCGTGTCGACGTCGTTCGTCACCAGAGCTTGCTCGTAGCGGGGATAGAGCTCGTGCAATTCCGCCACCACGTCAGGCAGGTTCACTTCATCGGGATGGATCGCCATCGGACACCTCCATTACCGGGACGGGAACAATGCCCGATCCGGGAGAATCTGCTTACTGATCGAGCCGCTGACTGTGTACACAGGCTCGTTTACCACCTGGCTCAGCCGCAGCCGTAGCGCGACGCTGCAAAGAATATAGGCGTGGACAGGATCCATGGCCCAGCGGCTGACCAGCAGGTCCACCATCCGGCTGGTGGCGTTGCGTGCGGCCGTGGCAATGTCTTCGCCGCACTCCACCACCATCCACGAGTCGCCGTGGGTGTCCGGCGCCACGGTTTCGCTGGACTCCACTAACGGCCCGGCGAGCGGCTCGTGCTTATGCAGTTGAAAGCGTAACGTCGCGTCGAGCGGAGACTCGATACCGTTGATGCAGACCTCGCCATCGCCTTGTGCCGCGTGCCCATCCCCACAACTGAAAAGCGCCCCAGGACAATACACCGGCAGGTAGAGCTTCGCGCCCGCGCATAGCTCACGTACGTCGAGGTTGCCGCCAAAGTTGCCCGGCGGACGCGTCCGGAACTGGCCGTCTTCGGCACGCGCGACTCCCATCACGCCAAGAAAAGGCCGCAGGGGCAGGACGACCGGAGCAAGCGACCGCGATTCGCTCCCGTCCAAACTCCAATGAAACAGGTACGCATCCGGAAATCGTTCCTTGAGGAAGCCCAAGCCGGGAGTGACGCTCGACCAACCCCAGCCATGATGGCGTGTTTCGAGCACCTCGACCTCAAGTACATCGCCGGGCTCAGCGCCGTCGATGGCAATCGGACCGGTGAGCGAATGGATGCGCGTGCGGTCAATCGTAAGGAATTCCGCGGCCGTCATGCCGGGCTTCACCTGGCCGCCGCTGGCGTCCTGGCACTCGATGTGTACCGTATCGCCCGGAGCAATGTGCAAGCGCGGCGGCAGCGTCCGGTCCCAAACGGAATGTGTGGGTGTGGGCGAGAGAGAATGCTGGCTCATGCCTTGGGCCTTACTGTCATCTGGATCTCCACCATCGCGGCGCGGGGAAGCGCATTCACCCCGACCGCGGCGCGTACATGCCGACCGGCTTCGCCGAAGAGTTGTACCAGCAGATCAGAGGCTCCGTTGATTACCGCTGGCGACTCTGTAAAGCCCGCCACGCAGTTTACGTAGCCGTTCACCGAGACGACTTCGGCCACCGCGTCCAGCGAACCCAGTTCGCGCCGAATCGCCGCCAGTTGGGTCAGCGCACAGGCGCGGGCCGCGGCGTAGCCATCGGCCACTGTCGCTCCTTCTCCCACCACTCCCGTGATGACGCCGGCCGGGCCTGAGGAGATGACGCCCGCCAAAAACAACAACTCCCCCACCCGCTTGGCGGAAACATACGTGCCGCCGGGCGCCGGCGGAGGCGGCAATTCCAAGCCCAGTTCTGAGAGGCGCTCGTCCGCAGTCATAACACGTGAATGTAGCACAGCTACAATCGACCGTAGGATTCCGCGTGATCACTCGCCTTACTAAACTTCTTCTCCTCGCCAGCATCGCACTCTTCTACACGCTGGTCGTCTTCAACAATCTGACGGACTTTGATTCCAACTATCAGTTTGTCCGGCACGTGCTCATGATGGACTCCACGTTTCCGGGCAACCAGGGCATGTGGCGCGCGCTGAACAGCCCCGCGCTCCATCTGGCGTCGTATTGGTCCCTGATCGCATGGGCGTTCGCCACAATGGTCCTTTGCTGGTGGGGTGTCTGGCAGTTACTGCGCCGTTTGAAGAGCCCGGCGGCCGAATTCAACGCCGCCAAACGCATCCCCATTCTGGCGCTCCTGTTCGGAATGCTGCTCTGGCTCGGCGCGTTTCTCACCGTTGGCGGCGAGTGGTTTCTGATGTGGCAATCGGCAAAGTGGAACGGCCAGCAGGCGGCCTTTCGGATGTTCACCACGATCGGCGTGGTGTTGCTCCTGATGCTACAGCCGGAGCGGGACGATCAGCCGTAGCCGGCAAACTACGGCAGAAACTTTGTCGTATACGCCGTGGCCGGATCAATCGGCCGGCGGACAATGCCGAGTCCGGTCAGCTGTTCGTTCAGTACCACCCAACGCTCTGGAGCCATCCGGCCCACGGCGGCGCCGGAGGGGTCTGCACCGGTGATGAAATGGCCTTCCCGCAGTGCCTCGAAGGTAAACCCGATTTGGTCGGCCTTCTGCGCGGGATTCGACTTCAGGATCAGGGCATGGGCCGGGCCGGGGTCGCGCAGATACTCTTGCCAACCCGCTATGGAGGCCTGCACGAACTTGCGCACCGCGTCCGGCTGACGATCCAGGTAACGCTTGTCCACAAAGAAGAGCCGGTAGGGATCATAGCCGGCGTTGCTGATGAGGATTGTGCGGTAGGCCACGTTGGCTTGCCTGACGAAGAAGGGCTCGCTGGTAACGAAAATCTGTTGGATGTAGTTCGGGTCCGCCAAAAAGTTGGCGATGGAGTGCGTTGCGGGCGTTTCGCGCACATTCTTGAGCCGATACTTGCTGACCAGGAACTTGAACCACGTCGCCCCCGGCTGCGCCGCCACCGAGCGGCCTTCCAGGTCCGCAAAATCCTTGACCGGAGATTTCTCGTGCACCATGATCCCCTGCGGATCATGCTGCATCGTGGCGCCCACGGTAACGACGGGCAGCCCGTTCGAGACCGCTTCCAGTACCTGGTCACTGGAGCCGAGGCCGAACTCGGCCCGGCCGGTCGCCACCACCTGGAAGGGACTGGTGTATTGGCCGACCGGAAGGATTGTGACATCCAAGCCTTGGGCCTCGTAGTAGCCCTTGGCAAGGGCGGTGTAAAAGCCGCCATGCTCGGGCTGGGGATACCAGTCGGCCTGCAGCCGGATGGGGATGCGTCCATCGCGGCCGGCCGGCGGAGCTTCAGATTGGCAGCCCGTCAGAATCGCCAGCGTGGCGAACAAGTAATAAACACGGTTCATGAATGTCTCCTGTCCCGTTGGTGGCGGCCAAGCGCCGCCGCTACCGCCAGCAGGCGTGCATCGTCTTCGCGGGCGGCAGCCAGCTGCATGCCGCCCGCCGGCCAGTAAGGGATGGTGACCGCGGGCATGCCGGAAAGGCTCACCGGCGTGGTGTAGCGCAGTAGGCGCGGCCGGATCGCCGTATGGTCGGCCCCTGCCGCCAGCCGCGTCACCGGCGCGGCGGGGAGCAGCAAAAGGGAATGCTCGGCAAGCAGCAAGTCCATCCGGTTGCGAAACGCGCTGTGACGCCGGCGCCACTCCGCCACTTCCGTTTCCGTCAGGCTGGCGCCCCACGCCAGGCGCTGCCGGATGGACGCGTCCAGCGACGGGTAGCCGCCACGGTGATGGCGGCAGGCTTCGGCGGCCTGAATCGGCGCGAAAATCTCCCGCGCCTCACTCCACCAGCCGACGTCAACCGATTGGCCGGTCATCCCCAGCGACTCGAGTTCAGCCTTACACTGACGCAGGCTCTCCACCACCGCCGGTTCGCAATCTTCCAGGTACTCATCGTGGACCACGGCAAAGCGCCCGGGCCGTTCCGCCGTTACCGCGGGGCCAAAGAAGGAGCCCAGCCGCGGACCATCGGCCAGATCACGAAACAGCCAGCCAAAGGTGTCGAACGACTCTGCCAGGTGCGCGCCCCCACGCCAGTTCCCGCGGCCTATCGACGCCCGATACCCCGCCAATCCGCACAACGCCGCCGGGACGCGAATCGAACCTCCCGTATCGGTGCCGATGGCCGCCACAGCGGAGCCTTCCATTACGCTCGCCGCGGCGCCGCTCGACGACCCGCCCGTCAGCGCGCCGGCATCGCCCGGCTGCAGGCAGTCGCCAAAATCGGGATTCTCGCCGGTCAGTCCATACGCCAGCGGATGCATATGCGTCTTGCCGGTAATCACGGCGCCGGCGGCGCGCAATTGTTGGACCAGCCAGGAGTCCGCCGGGGCAGCTTCGCGATTGTCGCGCAGGCCGAGCGTCGTCGGCGTACCGGTCAGGTCAAAGCAGTCCTTCACCGAGACGGGCATGCCGGCAAGCAGGCCGCCCAAGCCGGCACAGCGGTTGGCCTCGGCCAGCGTCCAGGCCGCGTCGCGCCACACATAGGTGTTGTGGCTCGGGTTACTGTTCGCCCGCGCCAGGGCCGCTTCCACCGTTGCGATCAATGCCGATGGACTCGAAAAGGAAGCCATGGTTGCTTTTCAGTATAGGCGAGGACGAAATAGCCGCCATCGTGCTAATTTCCAGTAATGCCCGAGATTTCCCGAATGCCCGATGAGCAGCGGATGGCGGCGTTGGTGGCGTTTACCGCCCGCTCCTTCACCACCGGGTTTCCCGTTCCTTTTGGCGCCTGTATCGTGGAAACCGCCAGCGGCAAGCCACTGCTGCGAACCGTGAACGCGGTGGCCCAGCAGTTTGACACCAGTTGCCATGCCGAGGTGCGCGCGATTCGTCTCGCTACTAAAAAGCTAAAGCGGTTGTCGCTCGCCGGATACACGCTGTACACCACCTGCGAACCGTGCCCGATGTGCATGAGCGCGGCGTTGTGGGCGCGGCTCGACCGCGTTGTCTATGGCGCCACCATCGAGGACGCTGCCCGTCACTGCGACCAGATCCACATCCCGGCGCGCGAGGTAGCCACACGCGGCGACCTCCGTTGCGTTGTCGACGGTCCGGTGCTGCAAAGCAAGTGCTACGAGCTGTTCACCCATCCGGTGATGCGGCGCGTCTTCCGCCAATGGCGGCCTGGCAAGAAGAGCAAGCAACATGCATGAATCCCTCCGCGCCGCCCTGGCGGAACAACTGGCCGACCCGGCTCGCGTGATTACGGCGCCCGCCGTGGTGGAGCGTCTTTCCAAAGACTTCTACTGGTACTCTCCCGTGCTCAAGCGCCAACTCGAAGGCAAGGCCGGCGACATCGTGGTGCAACCCATCAACGAACAAGAGGTGTTGGCCATCGCCCGCTACGCGCGGCAACACAACGTGCCGATTACTGTGCGCGGGGCCGGCACGGGCAATTATGGGCAGTGCATTCCGCTCGCCGGGGGCATTGTGCTCGACCTGTCCTTGATGGACCAACTGGAGGGGATCACGCCCGGCGGCGTCGCCATCTGTCAGCCAGGCCTGCGCCTGGCCCCGCTGGAGCAGGAGGCGGTCAAGCAGGGTTGGGAGATGCGCATGTATCCCTCCACCTTGGCCAAGGCCACGGTGGGCGGCTTTCTCGGCGGTGGGTCCGGCGGCATCGGCTCCATCGCGCACGGCATGTTGCGCGATTTCGACAACGTGCGCGCCCTCGACGTGGTCACGCTCGAAGCAGAGCCCCGGGTGGTGCGCCACGAAGGAGCGGCGGTGCATGACGTGTTGCACTGCTGGGGTACCAACGGCATCTTCACCCGGATTTGGCTGGCGCTTACGCCGGCGGTCGCCTGGAGCCAGTTCACGGCTGCCTTCGATACCTTCGATCAAGCGTTCGGATTCGCCCAGGAAGTGGCCGCAGAGGACGCCTGGACAAAACGTCTTGTGACCGTGTTCGAGTGGCCCATCCACTCGTTCTTCACGCCATTGAAGCAGATTGTGGCCGACGGGAAGGCTCTGGTGGTGATCATGATCGCCACCGCGCAGTTGCCGGACCTGCGCGCAGCGGCAGAGCGCGCGAAGGGCCAGGTGACCTTCACCGGGCCCTACCAAGGGCCGCGTACCCAACCGTTGCTGAGTGATTACACCTGGAACCACACCACGCTCTGGGCCATTAAGGCCGACCCGCGGTGGACCTACATTCAAGCCGGCTTCTCGCCATCCCATTGCCGCGAGCAGTTCCGCCTGCTGCGCGAGCGCTTCGGCAACGAACTGCTCTGGCACATTGAATTCATGAAGAACGGGGAGGGCGCGGTCGTCCCCGGCTCCATCCCCTTGGTCTACTTCCAGAGCGAAGAGCGCCTGAACGAAATCATCGCCTACTGCCGGGAAATTGGTGTCTTCATCGCCAATCCCCACGTGAACTATCTGGAAGACTCCGGCCGTTATCGCTTCGATAACATCCAACTTAAAACCAAGCAAATCTATGATCCGCGGGGACTGCTGAACCCGGGCAAAATGATCAGTTTCGCTCGAAAGGACGATGAATCGTGAAGACCTGGATCCCGGACCGAAGGAACTTCGCCTACCTCACCTGGAAAGAGGTGGACGCACTGCCGCGCGAATCCACCCTGTTGATTCTCCCTACCGCAGCGATCGAGCAGCACGGCCATCACTTGCCCCTGGCCACCGACACGCTCTTGAACAATCTTTTGCTGGGCAAGGCACTGGAACTGGTCGACGAAAATTTGCCCGTCTACGCTCTGCCACCCATCTGCTATGGCAAAAGCAACGAGCACCTGGGCTATCCGGGAACGCTCTCGGTTTCGTCCAGCACCTTTATGGCCGTGGTGCGAGATCTGGGCGCCAGCCTTCATGCGGGCGGCTTCCGGAAGCTGGCGCTCTACAACTCCCACGGCGGCAACACCTCCCTGGTGGATGTGATGGCCCGCGATCTGCGCGCCGAGTTCGGTTTCCGAACTTTCTCACTCTTCGGTTCGCCCGGCGCGAGCTTCGATACGGTCAGCCCGCAGGAGCTTACCTATGGCTTTCATGCCGGCGAAATCGAGACAGCCTTTCTGCTCTACGCCACGCCTGAACTGGTCCGCCAGGATCAATACACCTCGAATTACATCGCTCGCGTCGACCAGCCTGAGTTGCTGAAGCCCGAGGGTTCGCACGCCAACTTCGCCTGGCTCACCCGCGATATTGCACCCAGCGGCGTGATGGGCGACCCGGCGGCGGCAACGGCCGAAAACGGCGAGCGCTGGGTAAAGGAGTCCGCCCGGCAGATTGCGAAGATCATTGAGGCGATGTACCACTTCGTGCCGCGTCATGACGCCTGAGATGCGAATCGATTGTGGCAGCGGTGTTTGGCTGGAGCGGGGCGTGCGCTGCACGCTCTCCGACGGCGTGGCACTCGTCTCCGACCACTACTACCCCGCCGGTCCGGGGCCTTGGCCCACATTACTGATGCGCCAGCCCTACGGTCGCGACATCGCCTCTACTGTGGTCTACGCCCATCCCGTTTGGTTTGCGAGTCACGGCTATCATGTGGTGATTCAGGACGTGCGCGGACGCGGCGAATCACAAGGCGAGTTTTACCCGTTTCGTCACGAAGGCCGCGACGGCGCCGAAACCATCGCCTGGCTCCTGCGGCACCCGGCCTGCAACGGCCGCATCGGCATGTATGGGTTCTCCTATCAGGGTTCCACCCAGCTGTTGGCCGCGGCGGAGAATCCGGAGGGCCTGCTCTGTATCGCGCCCCATATGACAGCCGTCGATCTCTATCACGGCTGGTTCTATCATCAGGGCGCGCTACGCCTCTTCTCCACCCTCGCCTGGGGCATCCAGATGTTGCGCGAGGATGCGCGCCGTAAGGACCGCCGTCAGGATAGTGATCAACTCGAAGCCGCCTGGACCAACATCCGGGCGCAGGCCAGCACGGCACCCTATGGCGACCATCCGGCCGTCGGGGACAGCTACCTGCGCGATTGGATCCTCCATCGCGATCGCGGCGCCGCATTCTGGGCCGAACTCGATATCAGCACCCGCCTGCATCAAATCCGGACCCCCGCACTGCACATCTCCGGCTGGTACGATCTCTATCTCGAAGGCTCCGTCGCCGGCTATCAGGCGTTGCGCGCCGGTGCCGGCAGCCCATTCGCCCGGGACCATCAGTATCTGCTCGCCGGGCCTTGGGTCCACATTCCGTGGGGCGATCAAGCGGGTGAGGCCCGTCTGGGTCCGGCGGCGAATTTCGACACGGACGACTTCCTGCTGCGTTGGTTCAACCACTGGCTGAAGGACTCCGGTGAGTTCGCCCAGGAGCCTCGGGTACGGCACTTTGCCATGGGCGCTAACGAATGGCATGCCGCTGACGAATGGCCGGCGGAGGCCGCCTGTACGCTCTATCTGCACAGCGGCGGCCGTGCCAACTCGCGCAAGGGGGACGGCGCGTTGACGGCCCTTCCCCCGGCCGGCGAAGAGCCTCGTGACATCTTTGTCTATGATCCGGAAGTGCCTGTCGCCGCGCCCGGCGGTCCGCAAGGTTTCAGTGGTTCCTTCGACCAAGCGGCGCTTGAACTGGGCAACAACCTGCTCGTCTACGCCACTGCTCCGGTTGCGGCCGCAATCCACCTTTTTGGCCGGCCCTGCGTGACGTTGTATGCCGCCACCTCCGCCGCCTGCGCGGACCTCACCGCCAAACTGGTCCGCGTGACCGCCGCCGGCCGCACCGAGTTTCTCTGTATTGGCATAGCCCGCTCCTCCTGGCTTTTCGACAGCTATGCCGCTGACAGCATCCACCGCTGGCATTTCACGCTTGAGCCTCTCTCCGTCGTTCTCGCGCCGGGCGATGCCTTACGCCTGGAAGTGGCCAGCTCCGCGTTTCCTCTTTACGACCGGAATCCGTCCACCGATATCCCCCCCGAACAGGCCGGCCCGTGGACCTGGCGGCGTTCCACCCAGCAGCTCCTCCACAGCGCCGAACACCCCTCGGCGCTGCATCTTCCACTCTGCGGAGGTTCCGTATGGTAACGACACCCGAGATCGCGATCGATCAGGTGAGTAAGCAGTTCCGCGGCGGATCACTCGCCCTCGACAATGTTTCCCTGACAGTGGAGAAAGGCGAATTTGTCTCCCTGCTCGGGCCCTCCGGCTGCGGCAAGTCCACCTTGCTTCGGTTGGTCTCCGGGCTCACGCCCGCGACGCAGGGTACCATCACCGTCAATGGCATCGAGCCCGCGAACGCCCGCGAACTGATGAGTTTCATCTTTCAGGATGCCACTCTGTTGCCTTGGCGCACCGTGGAGCAAAACGTCGGGCTCGGTCTGGAACTGGAAGGCGTCGCGCGTCCGGTACTGGAAAAGTCCGTCAACGCCATGCTCTCGCTTGTCGGCCTCGAGAATCTGGCCCAGCGGTATCCGCGCCACCTCTCCGGCGGGATGAAGATGCGCGTCTCCATCGCCCGCGCCCTCGTCAGCCGCCCGCGAATTCTGCTGCTCGACGAACCGTTTGCCGCCCTCGACGAAATGAGCCGGGACCGTCTCAACGAGGAACTCCTCCGACTCTACGCCGAACAGCACTGGACCGTGCTGTTCGTCACCCACTCTGTCGCCGAAGCCGTGTTTCTTTCCAGCCGCATCGTTGTCCTGGCGCCGCATCCCGGGCGCGTCGCCCACGTCGTTCCCATCGATCTACCTTGGCCCCGCACCGCGGACACCCGGCTCAGCGACGCCTTCGACGAACAGGTCACTCACGTCTCGCGGCTGCTGCGCAGTGTGCAGGCCGCTGCTCCGGAGGCCCGATGAAGCGCCATCTCTGGTTCGCCCTCAACAGTCTGATCGTCCTGGGGGTCCTCCTGCTCATCTGGCAATCGGGCGTTTGGCTCGGCGTGCCTCCCTACATGCTGCCAGGGCCGCTGGTGGTCGGCGAGGCCGTCGTCAACCGGTTCCCTTCGCTGATCCGCTCACTCTGGCTCACGTCCGAAGCCGCGGCGCTCGGTCTCGGGGCGAGCATCGTAGTGGGCGTCGCCATCGCGCTCGCCTTCGCCCAATGGCGTTGGCTCCGGTGCTTGCTTTTTCCGTATACCATCCTTCTACAGACCGTGCCCATCGTTGCCATCGCCCCGCTGGTGCTGATGTGGGCGGGCAACGGACTGCTCTCGGTCGCCCTGGTGGCCTTCATCATCTGCCTGCCACCGATCATCGCCAACACCACGCAAGGGCTCATTAGCGTGGAAGAGAACTTCCTCCATCTCTTCCTCATGCACAAGGCCACTCCGGTGCAGGTCTTGCTGCACTTGCGCCTGCCGCACGCGCTGCCCCATCTATTTACTGGCATTCGCATCTCGGCCGGCATCTCCGTCATTGGCGCCATTACGGGCGAACTCTTTGCCGGCTCCAGCCGCGTCGGCGAAGGCGGCCTGGGCTATTCGATCCTGTATGCGAGCGGCCAGCTGGAGACCGACTATCTGTTCGCCCTCGTGCTGGCCGCCAGCGCTTTAGGGTTCTGTTTCTTTTTCGCCACCATGTTTCTCGAATGGTACTTGCTGCATGATTGGCATGAGGCGAACCGGTCCGATATTCCTGAGTAAGAGGTGCTGAAAAAATGCTACGCATGGAATCTCCCAATGGTTGGTGGCTGATTACGCATCCCGACCATGCCCGTCTGGCCGGGCAGTTCGCGGCCGCTTGGGGCAATGATCGCTTTCGCCGGCCGGAGCCGCGCTCGCGGGTCCTCCATGGCATCTCTACCCACGACGACGGCTGGGCCGCGCGCGACGCCCACCCCTCCATTACCCGAGAAGGCAAGCCCTCCGCTTTCTCCACCGAACTGGTAGGGAAGTACTCGGCGTTCGAAGAGATTGATCTGGCCGACTACCTCGCCGTGCGGGAACGCGCGGTCCGCATCATTGCCGAAGCGGACCCGTATGCCGGTCTGCTGATCGCCAAACATACCTACAACCTGCTCACCGCGCATGCTGACCGTTCCACCATCGCCCCGTCCCAATTGCCGTTGCTCGACACATTCCTCGAACAGCAACTGGCCTATCAGCAACAACTGCTCCGCCGCATCGAATCCGACGATTCGCTCACCGCGCTGGAAAGAGAACCCGAAACGATTGAGGAGCACTTCCGGTTACTGCAGGCCTGCGACAATCTCTCCCTGCTGGCCTGTGTGGCCTTCGCTTCCCCCGCGCATCTCCTCCATCCCCTTCCGCTGTGCGACGGATCCACGGCCGAGGTACGCGTGGAGCCGCTGGCCCCGCGGCACTTCCGGCTGGATCCCTGGCCTTTCGCGCAGCCCGAATGGACGTTCCGCTTTCCGGCCCGTCACGTCGACGGTCATCGCTTTGCTTCGTCCGCCGAGCTTGAGGCGCTCTTCACTGCGGCCGCCGTTGAGTCGCTGGAAGTGCATTTGACTGCCTGAGGCGGCGGTGGCAAAAGGCATCGAAACGAACGCTCTGCGCCTGGACGCCGTGAACGAAAATCTGTGGGCGAAGCGGATTGCGTAACTCCCGTAAGGAGCTGCCAATCGAGATGAAGATCGGTGCAGACCAGTAAGGCCGGTTGGCGGTACATCAGCTTGGAGCCGTTCCGGAGCCGATCGTCCAGAGCCTTGATCACCACCCGCTATAACGGCCGGTCCGTGGCGGCTTTTCGCTACTAAATGGGGCCAGAGGCTTTCGGCGGAACGACGGAGCCTTACCTCGCGGATGGAACCGTCCTGGAGAACATGCAGCGTTTCGCATCTGGGGAGGGGCTGCCGGCCCAGACTATTCCACAACCCGGCGATGCGTGGCAAGCGCTTTGGCGGCGATCTATTGAGAGCACGGAACTCGCCGGGTCAAGGCACAATTACCAATCGTTTTCACCGATGCACCTCAGCGGTCAGCGATGCGTTCCTGGCCGGAGTGGTTCCTCTGCTTGCGCGAGGTGGATGGCTCGCGTTCCGGGGCTTTTCCCGTCAGGCGCCCTCTGCCTGCAGCGCGAGGCCTTGGGCGATGGAGGTGAATTCGTCGCCGGACTGGATTTTTTCGGGACCGAAGCGGGTGAGGAACAGCTCGCGGACGGCGGGGACGAAGGAGGTGCCGCCGGTGAGGAAGACGCGGTCGATGGCGGCCGGGGCGATGCCGGTTTGTTGGAGGAGTTGGTTGACGGCGCCTTCGATGGCTTCGAGGTCCGGGGCGATCCACGTGTTGAACTCTTCGCGGTGGACGGTGGCGCGGATGTCGACAGCGCCGTCGCGGAAGTGGAAATCGGCTTCGGCTTGGGATGACAGCAGACGCTTGGTGTGTTGGACCGATTCGTGGAGGCGGTAGCCGAGATCGTCGTTCACCAGATTGTAGAGCGCTTCCAGTTTTTCCGGCTCTTCGGCCTGGCCGGGGAGAGAGCGGAGGAGGTGGAGCGTTTTGTTGGACTGCAGGAACGACAGGTAGTGCCAGCGCTCCAGGTGAGAGTAGAGCCAGACCGGGACGGGGAGGCGCTTTTCGCCGGAGCGGAGCCAGGTCCCGTGGCCGAGTTCGGGGCTGACGACGTGGCGGATGAGGCGGGAATCGAACGCGTCGCCGGCGAGGCCGACGCCCGAGTTGCCCAATAACTGGCGCTTGCCGGGGCCGACGCGGAGGAGGGAGAAATCGCTGGTACCGCCGCCGAAATCGCCGACTAGGAGGAGTTCCTCCTGCTTGAGCTGGGAGGCGTGGAACCAGGCGGCGGCGACGGGCTCCATTTCGAAGTCGACGGTTTCGAAGCCGGCTATCAGGTAGGATTCGCGGAGACGGGCGAGGGCGAAAGCGTCGTCGTCATCGGTTTCGGCGCCGACGAAGCGGACGGGGCGGCCGGCGATGACGCGGCGGATGGGTTGGGCGAAGAACGCCTCGGCTTGGGTGCGTATATCGCGGAGGAAGATGGCGATCAGTTCTTCAATGCGGTACTGGCGGCCGAAGACCTCTGTGCTTTTGAGGCTGCGGCTGGCGAGGAAAGATTTCAGCGACTGGATGAGGCGGCCCTTGGCGTCGGCGTCGAGATACTCGCTGATGGCTTCGGGGCCGGCGAACCAGCGGGAGCGCTGGGCGGCCTGGGATTCGGCGTAGAGGATGGAACGGAACGATTCGACACCGGCGGTGAAGGTGGCCAGCTGTACCTGCCCCTCGCGGGCGAAGGCGATGGAGCTGTTGGTGGTGCCGAAATCGATGCCGAAGCCGGGTTCTGTATGCTTCTTTTTGCGCGGCAATCTTTTAGGATCGCATGGCTAGGGTTGGAGAGTGAGTTTCAGCACGGTGGATTTTGTGGTGAGGCGGAGGTAGAGGCCGCCTTTGGCTAGTTTTTCGCGGTCGGGGTCGGAGAGGGTCTCGGTGCCGGAGAGTTGTTGGAAGTGGCGGTTGGCGAGGACGGCGATGACGGGGCCGGTGTCGTCTTTGGTTGTGCGGTGGAGCGTGGCGGCGAGGATTTCGCCGGGCGGGAGCGTGGCGGTGATGGCGTAGGCGAGTTCACCGGTGGCGGGCGTGAGGGTGAATTTGGCGGTGAGGTTGGTGGCGCTGTTTTGCCAGGAGCGGGGGGCGAGTTGCTTTACTGAGGGGGTGCGGGCGGGGGCGCGGCGGTGGTGGGTGGCCTGTTCGTAGGCGTAGGCGTAGCCGAGGAGTTTCGCGTCGCTGAAGGCGGGGCCGAGGAGTTCCAGGCCGACCGGGAGGCCATCGGCGGTGAAGCCGGCGGGGACGGTGATGGCGGGGAAGCCGGTGGTGGCGCTGAGCTGGCAGGTGCCACCGGGCTGCGCTTCGCCGATGCGGACGGGCTTGCGGCGGAGGGTGGGGTAGACGAGGGCGTCGAGCTTTTCCTCCTCCATGAGCTTGAGGATCATCTGCTGGACGGCGGCGCGTTTGGCGAGGGCGATTTTGTGGTCGTGGGTGCCGCGGCCCTTGGAGGCCAGGTGGCGGGCGAAGGTGGCTTCGAGGGCGGTGTGGATGAGGCCGCCTTTGACGATTTCCTCGAGCGAGTGGACGGGCGCCGGGCCATGGGTGGCAAGGTACTGGGCGAGATCCTCCTTGAATTCGTGGGTGATGACGGAGGAGTTGTTGAGCGCTTCGAGGAGGTCCTTCATGGGGACGGGGGAGACGGTGGCGCCTTGTTTCTTGAGATCGTCGATGGCGGTGCGGACTAATTTGAGGACTTCGGTGTCGTCAGTGGCGTCGCCAAAGAGCGGTTCCAAGATGCCGATTTTGGCGCCTTTGAGGGCGCCGGGTTGGAGGGCGGCTGTGAAGTTGAGCTTGGGGGCGTTGCGGGTGGCGGCGTCGTTGGGGTCTTCGCCGGTGGTGGCGTCGAGGACCGCGGCGAGGTCGGCTACGGTGCGGGCGAGTGGGCCGCCGGTGTCTTGCGTGACGGAGAGGGGGACGATGCCGGCGATGCTCGAGAGCCCCTTGGTGGGGCGGAGGCCGGTGAGGTTATTGACGGAGGCGGGGATGCGGATGGAGCCGCAGGTATCGGAGCCCATGCCGGCGGCGGCGAGGCTGGCGGCGACGGCGGCGCCGGTGCCACCGCTGGAGCCGCCGGGGTGGCGGGTGGGGTCATAGGGGTTGCGGGATTGGCCGAAGGCGGAGCCGACGGTGGTGATGCCGGAGGCGAGTTCGTGGAGGTTGGATTTCGCGATGAGAATGGCGCCGGCGTCGCGGAGTTTCTTGACCTGGAAAGCGTCGGCGTTGGGGGTGAAGCCCGCTAGCGCGAGGGTGCCGGCGGTGGTGGGCATGTCGCGGGTGGAGTAGTTGTCCTTGACGATGATGGGGATGCCGTGGAGAGGGCCGCGGGGGCCTTTGGCTTTGCGTTCGCGGTCGAGGGCGTCGGCTTCGGCGAGGGCGTTGGGGTTGAGGGTGATGAGGGCGTTGAGGCGGGGGCCTTGTTGGTCGAAGGCCGCGATGCGGTTCAGATAGGCCTGGACTAGTTCGCGGGAGGTGGCGCGGCCTTCGGTGAGGGCCCTTTGCAGATCGGCGATGGAGGCTTCGGCGACTTCCACGGGCTGGGCGTGGAGGGTGAGCAGGGTTAGTAGGACGAGGGTTGCGGTGGCCTTCATTGGCGAAGGGTACCACGGAGGAGCCAGACTTCCGAGAGGCGGGAGCGATTGCGCCAGTTGAGGTGCGCTTCATCGCCGGCTTTGTCCCAGGTGAGGACGATGCGGCCGTTGGTGAGGTCCGACGGGGGGACGGGGAACTCTTTGAACTCGCCGATCTGTTTGCCGTCCTTGGTGGGTTGGACGCGCTTGCCGTTGATCTTGAGCAGGGCCTGGCCGTAGCCGGTGGTGCGGACGGTGTATTCGTATTCGGGGTCGAGGCCTTCGTAGACCATTTTGTGGGGCCACTGGGTGACGAGCCAGCTGCGCCGTTCGCGGCTATAGCCGTCGTTGCGCCACCAGAAGAGGGGCGTGGCTTCGTCCTCGTCGATGTCGCGTTCGACGTGGGGCATTTTGGCGATGTTGCCGATAGCGTCGTAGAAGCTGCCTTCGCCGGGGGATTCCCAGTTGGCGAGTTCCATTAGGCGCGCGTTGCGTGCGGGGGCGGGGAGTTTTTCGGCTTTGGTGATTTCGTCTTCGAGCCACCAGCGGTTGTTGAGGGGGAGGTCGACGAAGTCGCGAATGGCGCCGCGCTGGGCGTCGCGGGTCTGGTATTTTCCGACGCTGGATTGGAGGTTGATGGAGAGCCAGAGAGCGTCGCAGAGATTGAGGATTTGCGGGCGGAGTTGGGCCTCTTGAGTGGGACGGGCGAGGGCTTGGCGGGCGGCGATGATGTCGCCGCGGCGGAGGGCGGCGTTGGCATCGGCTTCGGCTTGCGTGTCTTCGAGGAGACGGCGGCGGAGGTAGGCGTCGTAGACGGCGCGGAGGTGGTGCATCTGCCAGCGCCAGTTTTTGGCGAGTTCGGGGTGGCGGGTGGCGAGGGATTGCCACCAGCGGAGGGTGCCTTCGACGGCGCCGTTGGCGAGGAGGGGGCCGCGCCAGTTGTTTTCGAGCGCCAGGATGGCGTCGGCGATTTCTTCGGCGTCGCGGGAGTTGATGAAGAGGCGAGCGTATTCGATGAGGATGTCGCGTGGGGCGCGGGTGGGGTCCCAATCGAGGGCGGTCCAGATGATTTTGTTGACGTCATCGTGGACGCCGTCGGAGTAGGTGATGCCGCCGCTAGCGAGGGCGGCGGTTTTGCGGTGGCGGGCGGCGTATTCGACGGGGCGGGGGTTGATGGCTTCGCGGCCGAGGGTGAGGGCGTATGTCTGGTCCCAATCGGGGACTTCGAACTGGGAGCGGACGTTGTGGGAGACGTCGGGGTAGAGGCGAATCTTCATACCGGCGGGGATGCGGCGGCGGGTTTCGGCCACGGGCGGGCTGGAGGGGCCGGCGACGATGCCGCCGAACCAGGGCGGGGTTTCGCGGGCGAGCCAGGCGTAGACGGTGTTGGCTTTGGCTTCGTTGAAGCCTTGGAGGCTGAGCCAGATTTGGGCCTGCGGGTGGACGGCGCGGACGCGAGTGGCCATTTGGGCGAGGAAGGGAAGGAGGGTTTCGGGCGGGTTGTCGCCGGGGTCGCCGCCGGGGACGAAGAGGGCGGAGAGGGTGGCGGAATCGCGGGCGATTTGGGTGATTTCGTCGAGGTAGGCGGCGGCTTTGGCGGTGTCGGCCGGTTTGAACTGAACGGGGGCCCAGATCCAGTAATCGAGGCCGTAGCGGGCGCAGATTTGGGTGATGGCGCGGTTCATTTCGCGGGCGGGGAGTTTGGCGTGCGGGCTGGGTTTTTCGCTGAAGAGGGGGATGCCTTCGACGGCGTTCATGCCGAAGAGGGTGAGCTCGCGGATGTAGGTTTCGAACTGCGGTACGGTCCATGCGTCCCAGGTGTTGTTGGTGTTGCGGTAGCCGAGTTGGTGGCCTCGGATGGGGAGTTTGGGGGCGGAGGTGATGTTGATGTTTTTTGGGAGTTCGAGGGTGTGTGGGCCCCAGTGGAGGTGGCGGAGGAGGTGGCCGACGCCGTAGAGGAGGGCGCGGGGGGAGGCGCCTTGGATGTGGAGGGTGTTGGTTGTGGTGGTGATTTGGTAGGCGTCTGTTGGGAGAGCGGGGTCGATGCTGAGGGTGATGACTTCGCCTTGGGCGGGGCGGGTCGTGGTGACTTTCAGGCGCAGGCCGGAGCGGTGTTCGAGCTCCTCGGCGAGGACGGTGGCGGCGGTCGATTCCGGGCTGACGATGACGGCTTTCGTGAGATCGATGGCGTGGAGGGAGGAGGCCAGCAGGAGGGCGAGCAGTGGGTAACGCATGGGTTTGTGGGCAGTTTATCAGGTGGTCTGCTATATTCGCGGTAATGGGTTGGAAGGGATAGGGGATACGCGGTGACACGGTTTGGATTGGCAGTGGTTGTGATGGTGTTTGCCGCCTCGTGTGAGCGGGGGAAACCGGTTTGTGCCGAGGGGCAGCCGAGCGGGGCGGAGTTGATTCGCGGTGCCGATGTGGTGTTGGTGGGTACGGCGAAGGGCGGGGAAGTGACGGTTCATTCGGTGCTGCAGGGGCGGCTGCGGGAGTTGGCCGATCGGGGGGCGTTGACGGTGGACGGGGTGCCGGATGGCGTGGCGATTGTACCGTTGCGGCTGGTGGAAGGGCGGTACCGGACGGTGACGGGGTGTTGGACGCCGGTGATCCCGTTGGCGTGGCGGCCGGCGGAGGGGTTGGCGCTGGGGGAGATATTGCGGTCGGGTGCTCCGGCGGGGATGAAGGGCCCGATTACGCCGGAGGCCGAACGGATATTTGGGGAACTGCCATCGCTATGATGGATGGCATGGGCTGGACGATTCCGAATCCGTGTTCGAAGCGGTTTGCCGATATGGCGGGGGATGAGCGGCGGCGGTTTTGCGAGACGTGCGGGACGCATGTGCATTCGGTGGAGTTGTATTCGGAGGCGGAGTTGGCTGCGATGGGGCCGATTTGCGGTTATAGTGGCGGTACGACGGAGGGGCCGCGGCAGGGGCGGCGAGCGTTGCTGGCGGGGGCGCTGTTGACGACGATTGCGCCGCTGCTGGCGCAGGAGGGGCAGTTTGTGATTGCCGTGAAGGACGCGAAGGGGGCGGGGGTGCCTTATGCGGAGGTTACGGTTGGGAGTCGCAAAGTGTTGGCGGACGAGGCGGGGGTGGCGAACATTTCGGGGTTGCCGGTCGGTCGCCAGGAGGTGCAGGTGGCGAGTCGCGGATTTCGGATTTGGCGTGGGGCATACACCATTACCAACCACGAACCGCGGAGAGTGGCGGCGGTTCTGGAGGTGGGATCGGTCGGGATTGTGGAATATGTGCAGCCAAAGGCGCGCGGCGGTGCTCCTGGGCGCGTGAGTCTTTCGGTACGTGATGGGAGCGGTGGTGTGATTGCGGGGGCTGAGGTTGTGGTCGTGAGCGCAAGTGGCGCCACGCGGCACAGCCGGACGGACGACGATGGAAATGCAGTTGTGAGCGATGTGGAGCCGGGCGAAGTGAAGGTGAGCGTAGAGCGGGATGGATTTTCGGTTTGGAGGGCGAAACGGGGGGTGAATGGGGGAGGGGAATTGCGGTTGGAAGTCTCGTTGATACTGCGGGGGCAGGACGTGAAAGTCGACGTGAAGGAGTCAGCCGGGCGCCGGTTTTGGAACTGGCTGAGCTCCTGCACGCGGAAGTAGGGGAGACGTTTTCCCACGGTGCGGTTGCGGGGGAGTGCAACGTTTGGGGACATACGGCCTATGCTCGTTCCGGCGCGTATGTCCCCGGGGAGGCGAGTTGCTGCGTGCGTGTTTTTTGCTTCTGGGCTGATTCTGTCCCTAGAGCTTTTGGCCGATGATGGCGTAGTCCAGGCAGCCGAAGAAGGCTTCGCGGAAGTCGTCCGGGAGCGATGCCAGACTGGGCATGGAATCGATCGCTGGGGCTAACCGTTTGACCTCAATGCGGCCTAAACCGGCCTCTTCCATGTGGAAGGCGGCAAGGATGGGGGGCACGGGGCGGTGGTGTGTCGGATCGAGGTAAAAGTGCGTCGCGAAGATGGCAAGACACTCCGGATTGGGCGTTTCGAGGATCAAAACGCCACCTTTTTGCAGCTTTTTGGCGCAGTTTTTGACGAATTTTGGCAGCTCTAGAGGGGGTAAATGCTCGATCACCTGGCTGCAGAAGAGCACTTCATGGGCTTCGTCGGGTTCGTTTTCGAGCCACTGGAAGAGATCGGCCACGCGAGCGTTGAGTCCCTTCGATTGGCAGATGGCGACCGACTCCTGGTCCCCATCGATGCCGAGGGCGGGGATGCCTTTTTCCTTCAGCAACTCCAGCATTTCGCCGCGGCCACAGCCCAGGTCGATGACGCGGGTTTTGCCGGTGAAGTAGTCGAGGTAGTTTTCGAAGTTCTGGCGAACGTACAGTTCCGGGCCGCGGTAGCGTTCGGCGAAACGGAGGAAGTCGTAGGGGTGTTGGGATTCCGCCGCTGGCGCTGGGACGGGCGGGAGGGTGGCGGCGGCGAAGGCCTTTTGGCGAACCGAGCGAAGTTCGGAGTGGATGATGGTTTCGTATTCAGTCCGGATGCGGTCGAGATCGGCCCAGAGACGTTTTTGGATGCCGTCGTTGGCGCGGTTGAGGGCGCCTTCGAAATCGCGGTGTTGGGCTTGGGCGATCTCGCGGAACGTCCCTTCCATTTGCGATGTGCGATGGCTGAAGCCGCTCTGCAGATCGGCGACGCTGCGGAGGAACTGGGTTTCGTTGATGCCCAGTTTGCGCTCCCACTCCTTGCGCCATTCGTGCCAGTGCTTGGTGATGTCGGCGAGTTCGGTGGCGCGATCTTTCAGCGGTTCGATGCGCACTTCAGCGGCGGCGATGCGATGGTTGGTGTGTTCGAGGGCTTCGGGGAGATAGCCGAATCGGTTGGCGACGGTATCGATGGCGGCCTGGCATTCGCTGATGGCGGTGGCGATGGATTCGAGGGCGCGGTTGTGATCGTTGAGCGCTTCGAGTGTAGCCTGTACACAGTTCATCTGGGCTCGGTTGAACTCCACCTGTTCGCGGACGTGCCAATCTAGGACGCGGGCGATGAAGTGCTTCCACTTCTGGATGAGCTTATTTTTGAGGCCGCCGGGACGCGGGTTGACGGTGCCGATGGCGGCGACCTTCGCTTCGGCGGCGTCGCGGGCGTGGAGGAGCGGCAGGAGCGGGGCCAGAGGCACGCCGAAGGTGCCGCGCTCGCCTTGGGGATGGCGGGCGCGGACACGGTCCTGGATTTCGCGGACGGCCTGTTCGAGTTCGCGCAACGAGGCGTCCTGCTCAGCGGCCACGCTTGCTGCCCTTTTTCTGCGGCCGTTCGTAGCTGGCGCGGATGATGGTGGCGATGCCGCCTCGGGGGGTGAAATCGCCGATGACGGTGGCGCGGATGGGGTCGGCGTATTTGACCACGTCGCGGAGGAACTTATTGACGATGTTTTCCTGGAAGATACCGAGGTTGCGGTAGGCGAGCCAGTACATCTTCAATGACTTCAGCTCCAGGCAATTTTCGCCGGGGGTATAGCGGAGCGTGATCACGCCGTGATCGGGCAGCCCGGTTTTGGGGCACACGGAGGTGAACTCCGGGTTGATGATTTCGATCTCGTACTCCTCGCTGTACTGGCTGGGCCAGCATTCGATTTCGGGGAGTTCGGCATCTACGCCGGAGTGGGCGTGATCGTCGGTATAAGCCTTGTTCTTTTTCATGCGGGAATGAGGAAGCGGGATAGGTGATCGAGGAAGAGGCCGACGTCGGTAACGACGCCGACGGCCTGGCCGGTGCCACGGTCACTGACCTTGGTGGCGACTGCCGGATTGATGTCGACACAGACGATTTTGACCCAGCTAGGGAGCATGTTGCCGGTGGCGATGGAGTGGAGCATGGAGCTCAAGCAGATTACCAGGCCAGCGCCTTGGAGATGCTCGTTGTAGGCGTCCTGCGCCTCGTTCATGTCGGTGATGGTGTCGGGCAGGGGGCCGTCGTCACGCAGGCTGCCGGCGAGGACGAAGGGCACGTTGGCTTTCACGCATTCGTACATGACGCCGGTGGTGAGGCGGCCGGATTCGACGGCGCCTTTGATGCCGCCGGCGTGGTTGATGGCGTTAATGGCGCGCATGTGATTGCGGTGGCCGTGTTCTTCCAGGCGCCCATCGACGACGCGGACGCCGAGCGAGGTGCCGAGGAGGGCGGCTTCAATATCGTGGACGGCGAGGGCGTTGCCGGCGAGCAGGGCGTCGACCCAGCCATTCTGGATGAGCTTCGACAGCGGGCCGACGCCACCGGTGTGGACGACGACGGGGCCGGAGACGATGATGATCTTCTTCCCATCGCGGCGCATCTGTTCCATGATGGCGGCGGTTTGGCGGACGGCGGTATCGACCTGCCGTTCGGAAGAGATCTCGTTGCTCATGAAGCTGAAGCCGTGGCGATCGCGTTCCTTCGACTCCGGGATGACGCGGATGCCGCGCATGCCGACGACGACTTTATCGTTCGCCTTCAAGTCGCGGAGGCGGCGGCAGGAGGCGGTGCCATCGGCGGCGAGGACGACCATGGCGTCCATGCGCTGGCGGCCGACGGGGACCCAATTGTTGTTGATGCGGACTTCGGTGCGGTGGTTGGTGGTGGAGTAGAAGTCCTCCGGGGCGCAGCAATCCTTTTCGACGATGCGGGTTTCGGCGTCGCCGTCTTCGGCCGGGGTGCAGCCGAGGCCGAGGAGCTGGCCGAGGAGGGAGTCCATGCGCTCGCGGTCCGGGGTCTCGATTTTGAGGCGGAGGTGGGAGGGGTCGGAGTTGGTGCGGCCGATCTGAAAGATCTCGACTTCGAAGCGTCCTTGAAACTCGACGACGGTGTCGAAGATCCTTTCCATGATGTGCGAATCAATTAAATGGCCGTGGGCTTCGACGGTTTCCTGGAAGGGAAGTGGAACGTTTACGGGATCCATGCTTCCTTACAGGATAACGGGTAATAGCGACTACAATGAAAAAACGAGACCATGACGATCCCGATTGCCTGGCAACCGGACTCCGACGCGCAGGCGCGGGCACGGCTAACTGAGTTTCTCCGCCAATGCGGCGAGGCGGATTTTGACTCGCTTTATAAGCGATCTGTAGCGGATGTGGAGTGGTTTACCGAGCAGTTGCTGCGGTTTTTGGCCATCAAGTTTGACCCGCCTTACGAGAAGTTACTGGACACCTCGGCGGGAGTGGAATGGGCGCGGTGGTGTGTGGGCGGCGGGCTGAATATCAGCACGGCGTGTTTGGCGGGCAAGGACCTGGCGCAGACGGCGGTGGCCTGGGAGGGGGAAGAGGGCACGACGCGGGCGTGGAGTTACCGGGCGTTGAAGGTGATGGTGCAGAAGTGTTCGGCCGGGTTGCGGGACCTGGGGATTGGCAAGGGCGACGCGGTGGGCGTGCACCTGCCGATGATGCCGGAGACGGTGGCGGTGATGCTGGCGTTGGCGCGGATTGGGGCGATTGCCGTGCCGTTGTTTACGGGTTACGGGCCTGTGGCGATTGCCGAGCGGATGCAGGACGTGGGCGCGAAGCTGATTTTTACGGCGAACGCGTTTCCGCGGCGGGGACGGGTGATTGGTTCGAAGGTGACGGTGGACGAGGCGATTGCGCGGTGTGAGGCGATTCGGCATGTGGTGGTGGTGACACGCGTTGAAGGCCATGCGACGCCGATGACCGAGGGCCGGGATGTGACGTGGGAGGCGCTGTGCGAGCGCGGTACGGACCAACACGTGGAGCCGACGGGGGCGGAGGACCCGCTACTCATCGTTTATACGTCCGGGACGACGGGGCGGCCGAAGGGGATCGTGCACGCGCACTGCGGGTTTCCGATTAAATCGGCGGCCGATATGGCGTTTGGGTTCAACGTCGGCTGGCGGACGCGGATTGGCTGGGTGACCGATATTGGCTGGATGATGGGGCCGTGGCTGATCTACGGCTCGCTGTTGCTGGGCGGGACGATGGCGCTATTTGACGGGGCGCCGGATCATCCGCATCCGGCGCGGATCTGGGCGTTTGCGGACCGGCAGAATGTTTCGGTGCTGGGCCTTTCGCCGACGCTGATCCGGGCGCTGGAGGTGCATGGAGAAGAGTGGTCGCACCTGCATAGTTTGGGATCACTGAACTGCTTTGGTTCGACGGGGGAGCCGTGGAATCCCGATCCTTGGTGGTGGCTGTTCGATAAGGTGGGGAAGCGGAAGATACCGATCATCAACTACTCCGGCGGGACGGAGATTGCCGGTGGGATTCTGTGCGATAACCCGGTGTTGGGGACGAAGCCGTGCGGGTTTGCGGCGCCGTGTTTGGGTATGGCCGCCGATGTGGTGAACGAGCAGGGGGAGAGCGTGCGGGGCGAGGTGGGCGAACTGGTGATTCGTAAGCCGTGGCTGGGCATGGCGCGTGGTTTTCACGGGGATCCGGAGCGGTATCTGGACACGTATTGGCGGACGTTCCCGGGCGTTTGGCGGCACGGCGATTTTGCGCGGATTGACGCCGACGGGTATTGGTTTATTGAAGGCCGTAGCGACGACACGATCAAAGTTGCCGGCAAGCGCGTGGGGCCGGCGGAGGTGGAGAGCGTGTTGGTGGGCCATCCGCAGGTACGGGAGGCGGCGGCGGTGGCGGTGCCGGATGCGTTGAAGGGTTCGGCGATTGCGGCGTTTGTGGTGTTGCGGGAGGGGGAGGGAAGTGACGCGTTGTGTGAGGAGTTGAAGGACCGGGTGGCGGTGGAGCTGGGTAAGCCGTTGCGGCCGGCGGAGGTGGTGGTGGTGCGCGGGATTCCGAAGACGCGGAATGGGAAGTTGATGCGGCGGCTGGTGCGGGCGGCGTGGCTGGGCGAGGCGGCGGGCGATGTGACGGCGCTCGAAGACGCGAGGTTGCTGGACGAGATTGCGGCGGCGCGCGGGAACATGAAGAAATCCTGAGGGACCGGGCGCGCGATCTATGTTACGATTCGCGTGGAATGGATGTCACCAGAGTACTTGTCGTAGAAGACGAAAAACGCATTGCGGACTTTATCTCGCGAGGCTTGGAGAGCGCGGGCTATCAGGTTGCCACGGTGCACGATGGGACCAGCGCGTTGGAAAAGATCCACGAGATTGAGTTCGACATGATCGTGCTGGATCTGGGGTTGCCGGACATGGACGGGCTGAAGGTTTTGGAAAAGATCCGGAACCGGAAGATGTCTCCGTCGGTGCTGATTTTGTCGGCGCGGGGCAATGTGGAAGACCGCGTGAAGGGTTTGGAGATGGGCGCCGACGACTATCTGGTGAAGCCGTTTGCGTTTGTGGAGTTTCTGGCGCGGGTGCGGGCGCTGCTGCGGCGCGGGTCGACGATGCCGGAGCGGTTCCAGGTGGGGGATTTGGCGTTGGACGCGTTGCGCCGGAAAGTCACGCGCGCCGGCGAGCCGATTGATCTGGCGCCGAAGGAGTTCAGCATACTGGAATATCTGATGCGGCACCGGGGCAAGGCGTTGAGCCGGACGATGATCGTGGAGCATGTCTGGGACATGGACTACGACGGGTTGACGAATATCGTGGACGTCTATATTCGGCACCTGCGCAGCAAGATTGACGATGAGTATCCGGTGAAGCTGATCCACACTGTGCGCGGCATCGGTTATATGATCGATTTGCCGGCCGAATTGAAGAGCTAATTCGGCGCGGGCCTCGCGGGCATGCCTCATACAGGAAGATATAAGAGCCTCCGGTTCCGGCTGACGATCAGCTACATTCTGATTTTCGGCCTCTTGCTGACGGCGATCGGGATTACCTTCCGTTCGCGGTTGATGACGATCATCCAGGACCGCGTGGAAGAGGCGGTGATGGAGGATTGGAGCGCGGCGCGCGGGTTCTTGAAGGTGGAGCGCGAGCAGGCGATCTGGACGGTGGATCCGCGGGAGATGGACCGGACGGTGTTTCTGGAACGGTTGCGCCGGTTTGTGATGGTTGCCGATTCGCAGGGCGAAGTGCTGGAGATGTCGAACGGGTACCGGCAGCAAGGCGTGGAGTCGGCCGCGGAGATCCGGGAGCGGTTCCGCGAAGGCAGTCCGCAACTGGTGGTGAAGGAGCAGGGGAAGGACCGGGTGCTGCTGCGGTACGGGGTGTTCCGGAGTGAGGGCAAGCCGTATCTGCTGGTGGTGGGGCGGCGGATGACGGACGTCGATGGTTTGCCGAACGCGTTTTTGAGCGACTACTTTACGGTGCTTCCGGTACTGCTGCTGGTGACCGGGATTTTGGGCTGGTTCATGGCGGGGCGCGCGTTGATGCCGGTGAACAAGGTGGCTGAGGCGGCGCAGCGCATTTCCGGATCGAATCTGCATTTGCGGATTCCGCTACGGTTTGCCAACGACGAATTGGAGCAGTTGATTGTCGCGTTCAACACGATGATGGACCGGTTGTCGGAGAGTTTTGAACAGGTTCGGCGATTTTCGACCGATGTTTCGCATGAGCTGCGCACTCCGTTGACGGCGATTCGGGGGCAGTTGGAAGTGGCGTTGATGACCGCGGAAAAGGAAGAGGACTTCCGGGAAGCGATTGTGAATGCGCTGGAGGATGTGGACCGGATTTCGAACATCGTGCGAGCGCTGTTGTTGTTGTCGCAGGCCGAGACGGGCCAGTTGGCGTTGCACAAGGACGCGGTGAATTTGACGGAAGTGGTGGCGGAGCTGGCCGAGCAGTTCCGGACGACGGCGCAGGAGTCGGGGTTGGAGCTGGAGTGGAATCTGGACGACGACGTCTACATTCTGGGTGACCGGACGCAGATGGACCGGCTGGTGACGAATCTGCTTTCGAACGCGTTGAAGTACACGCCGGCCGAGGGGCATGTGCTGGTGGAGGTGCGGCGGGAGTTGTCGACGGGATCGGCGATCCTGACGGTGGCCGATGATGGGAAGGGCATTCCGCCGGAGAGTTTGCCGCATATTTTTGACCGGTTTTACCGTGTGCCGGGCGAGGATCCGGACAAGGGATTGGGGCTGGGATTGAGCTTCGTGAACTGGATTGTGAAGGCGCACGAGGGCCGGTTGGACGTGCAGAGCACGGTGGGGGCGGGGACGACGTTTACGATCACGTTGAAGTTGCACCAACCTGAACCGGTTGCCGATGCGGGTTCCATTCCGCTGGCGGAAGCGCGACAATAACGAGATGGATCTTTCGCTCACGGAACGGACGAAGGAAGGTATCGTCATCATCGACGCCAAGGGCGCGATTGTTGCTGGCGACGGGGCCGACCGGCTGCGCGACCGGCTGAAGGCGCTGGCGGAGGCGGGTACGCCGAACGCGGTGCTGAATCTGGCGCAGGTGGACTATATCGATTCGTCCGGCCTGGGCGCGCTGGTGATGAGCTATTCCACGTTGAAGAAGAAAGACGGCTCGTTGAAGCTGCTGAATCTGACGCGGCGCAATGTGGAACTGCTGGTGTTGACGAAGCTGGAGACGGTGTTCGAGGTTTTCGACGACGAGCAGAACGCGGTGAACAGTTTCTTTCCGAACCGGGAGATCAAGAAATTCGATATTCTGGCTTTCCTGCAGCAGCGCAAGAAGGGCGCCGGGGAGTAGCGCATGCTGGTGGTAGGGAGCGCGGCGCCGGCGTTTCGGCTCGGATCGGTTTCACTCGAGAATCTGACCGGCCCGATTTTGTTGGCGTTTTTCAAGATTACTTGCCCGACGTGCCAGCTGACGTTTCCGTTTTTGCAGCGATTGGTGGACCGGGGCGGACCGCGGGTTGTGGGCATCTCGCAGGACGACGCGGCGGGGACGGCGGAGTTCAACGAAGCGTTTGGCGTGCGGTTTGAGACTGTTTCCGATCCGAAAGCCGATGGATACGCGGTGAGCGGCGCCTACGGGTTGGAATACGTTCCGGCGCTATTTCTGGTGGAGCCGGATGGGCGAATCAGTTGGAAAAGTGAGGCGTTCTCCAAGCCCGATTTGGAGGCGCTGGCGGCGCGATGGGCAATAAATCTGTTCGACGCGAGCGATCGCGTGCCGATTTATAAGCCTGGTTGAGGATCACGGAACTGACTCCGGGCCGGAGTCGCGATACACTGGAGAACGAATGGCATCCAAGATTTCGGAAGTGCTCGGCAATACGGCAGCAATCGTGAAGGGTTTGAGCGTCACATTCAAAGAAATGATGGCGCCGACGATCACCGAAGACTACCCGGCGGCGCCGGCAATCTTCCAGGAGCGGTTCCGCGGCACGCACGTGCTGCAGCGGGACGAGAGCGGGTTGGAAAAGTGCGTGGCCTGCTTCCTGTGCGCGGCGGCCTGCCCGGCGTCGTGCATCTACATCGAAGCCGCTGAGAACACGGACACCAAGCGCATGAGCGGCGGCGAACGCTACGCCGAGGTGTACAACATCGACTACAGCCGCTGCATTTTCTGCGGGTTCTGCGTCGAGGCGTGCCCGACGGACGCAATCACCCATGGCCATGGTTTCGAGACGGCCAGCTACAATACCTCCACCCTGATCATGCGGAAAGAGCAGATGTTGACGCAGATCTCACCCGCCGCCAAGCCGGCGAAACCGTTGGGCGAAGGCGCCGGCGCGCACTAGGCGCTGGGCTGGTTCTTAACCCAGACGACAAAATCGAGCGTGGGCGGCGAGCCGCCCAGTTCCCGAAGCCGGGTCAGGCACTGACCGCGGTGGTTTTGGCTGTGCATGACGACCTGGAGCAGGGCTTGGGCGAGCGTTGGTTCGTTGCCTTCGATGGACGGTATGGGCAAGGGGCGCGCGAGCGCAGCGTCGGTGAGGCCTTTGACAAACTCCAACTGCTCCCGATGGGCATGGCGGAAGTGCTCTTCGAGGTCGGCGATGGTGGCGTTGGGGGCAATCGCTTCCTCCTGGTGGAAGGGGCAATCCAGGAAGAGGGAGAGAAAGTATCGGTGGACGCCGACGATATGCCGGAGGTTGTCCATCAGGATAGAGTCATTGCGGGCCGTCCGGTGGATGCGGACGGATTGGAGCAGCGTTGCATCGGCCCATGCCTGATGCTGAACGAGATCACGAATCAGCGCTAGCATCCTCACATGCTATCGCTGCCGGACATTTATTGCAGATGGTACTGGCTGCGAATCGAAGCGGCGTTTTGCTTCGCCTGGCTCTGGAAGGTGCTTGCGATGCCGCCGCAGAGCTGGTTGAACCGCACGGCATCGGCGAGGCGTTTGGTGTCCTGTTTGGCTTCGCCGAGTTTGAGGTTGACGAGGCCGAGGTGGTAGAGCGTTTCGGCGTGGATGTCTTTGTTCTGCCCGACGAGGGGGAGCGCGGCGCGCAGGTGGAGATCGGCGTCGGGCCAACGTTGCTCCTGACTGGCTAGCATTCCCAGCATCCAACGGGCGATGCCGAGCTTCAGTTGTTTGTTCCGAGCCCAATCCGCTTCGGCTACGCCTTGCGGCGCTGGGGTGGCTGGGAGTGTCTCCAGGAGGCGCTTGGCGTAGAGGGTGACCTTCGCCTTGTCCCGCTTCTCGTGCGCCTTGGTGGCGGCGTAGAAGAGCATATCGGGGCTATTGGTGCCGGCCTTGATCTCATCCTCGGCTAATTGCAGCGCCCGGGCATGGTGGCCGGCCTGTTGGTAGGCGGCGAACAGTTCGGGCCGGATGCGAGGGGTGTAGGGGGACTGCGGGTGCTCCTGGGCGAACTCCTCGAGCCATTGCATCCGCTGGGAGGGGGGAGTGGCGCTGCTGGCCGTGTTGTAGATCGTGTAGTCTGCGTAGGTCTCCACTTGTTTGACGAACGACTGGTCTTCCTGGGGTGATTGCCGTAGACGTGTGGCGGCGGTGAGCGCCACGTTGGCCGCGCGGCGGATCTTCGTGGGATCTTTCGTCGCCTCGGCGGCCCGCAGATTCTCCTGGGCGATGGCCAGATCGTCGGGATCGGCGGCGAGGATCCTGTCGCCGGCGGCGATCGCCTGATCGAGCTTTCCGGCTCTTAAATAGATTGCCTGCAGTTCCGCCAGGACCCATGTTGCCGACACATGTTTCGGGTATTTATCGGCAAAAGACTCCATTAATCCGACTTTATCCGGTGGTTCGGGTGTGCTGATAAAGTAGCGAATGAGGGTGCCTTCTGTATCGTCGGCGTCGGAGATGAGCTTCCGTTTTGACGCTTCCAATGGGGGCGAAAAGAAAACCGAGGCCAGCGCCAAAGAAAAGAAAAGCAGCCGAGTCATTTGGTTATCTCCGTGTCAATTGTCTGCAGATTCGAAAAAAGACAATGCCGATTGTAGAGCAATTCGAATCGTCAAACAATTGGGAGAGATACCTTACCCGCGTTGCCGGTCCAGGGGGATTTTCCCTAGTATCGGCGCGGGAAGAACTGATAGCCATCCGACTGCAGCTTCAAGGAAAGTTCCTTTTCTCTGGCTGCCGATTCTATGGGTCCAACGAGAACTCGAGCGACTGGCGAATTCTCCATCGGGAGGAGTTTCACGTTGTAGCCCAGTTCGGTCAACCGCAATTGCATGGACCGGTCCGCCGATGGGTTCATCAACCCGACTTGGAGGTAGCTTCCGGCGGGAATCGCGGTTGCCGCTGCGGGGGCCGGCGCGGCCACGACGGGCGCCGGAATGACTGCGGCGGGAACTGCCGCGACTAACGGAGACGGCTTACTGATGGGATTCACGACCACCGGAGCCGATGGCGCCATGGTGCGAGAGGCGGACTCCTCTCCGTTCTTCATTTGGGTTACCGTGCGGCCTGCCAGATAGCTAAGGCAAGCGATCAACCCCATGAGCAATGTCATGCCCAGGATGGCGGTGGTTAGGCGGCGGTTTGCTGCGGCAAGCTCTACGTTTTCAGCGTTCGGTTGGGGGAATGTCATGTCGCTCATAGGTGGGGCTACGTCCTCTAGAGGTCTATCGGAAGCCTAGGTAGGCAGCTTTAGACACTAGGTAAAAAAGATTAGCGTCTAAGGCCTTTTTTCGATGTAGTTTGCGCGATAGGGCGTAACCCATTGATAAATCGATGGTTAAGTGGTGTTTGCGGAAAAAGTCCTCGGCCTCGATACGCCAGTCACAAGGTTTATAAATTTATATTTGCTTTGTTTTCAGTTACTTGCTGGTGCAAAGTGGAAAAGGGCTTCGGCGGGGCTGCTAGTTTGGAATTGCGAGACGGGCCGCGCGGTTGAGCGCCCGCCGCCAACCTATGGGGATGGGTTGGTGGCGATGCTGCTGCTCCTGCACCGCCAATCTTGCAATCACGGTCCAGGCGGGCCCGGCCCTCCGGTGGGGCCCGGGAGGTCGTGCCCACCTGGACCGTTTCCGCGCGATGCGCTGCTTTGGGAGAGGCAGCGCATCGCCTCTTCTTGCGAGTTTGAAATTGCGAGACGGGTAGCGCGGTTGAGCGCCCGCCACCAACCGATGGGGATGGGTTGGTGGCGATGCTGCAGCTCCTGCGCCGCCCGTTTCGCAATCACGGTCCAGGCGGACCCGACCCCCCGGTGGGGCCCGGGAGTTGGTGTCCACCTGGACCGTTTCCGTGCGATGCGCTGCTTTGGGAGAGGCAGCGCATCGCCTCTTTTATCAAGTTTGAAATTGCGAGACGGGCCGTGCGGTCGAGCGCCCGCCACCAACCGATGGGGATGGGTTGGCGGCGATGCTGCAGCTCCTGCGCTGGCGGTCTTGCAATCACGGTCCAGGCGGACCCGACCCCCCGGTGGGGCCCGGGCGTTCGAGTCCACCTGGACCTTTTTCGGGCGATGCGCTGCTTGGAGAGAAGCAGCGCATCGCCCCTTTTTTTGTTAGAACGTGTAGCGCAGCACCAACTGGCCGAGGCGCGCGGCGCCGGCCGAGGGGAAAATGTGGGTGCTGGTGATCACGCCGCCATTGGCGATGTTGGCCGTCATATTGGGCTGGCCGTAGTTGACGTGGTTGAGGACGTTCTGGAAGTTGGCTCCGAGCGTTACGTTGCCGCAGCGCTCAAAGTGGAACACCTTCTGCATGCCGGCGTTGAAGAGTCCGTATCCGGGCCCCACGACCGAATTGCGGGCGGCGTTGCCGAAGCGGCCGTTGGGCGGCACGGCAAAAGCGGAGCGGTCGAACCAGTTGGTGAGGGTGCCGGGGTATTGGACGGCGCTGACGGCGTCAGGGCGGCCGCCGACGTTGTTCGTGTTCGACGGATCGGAGCCGGAGAACTGCGGGTTGAGGAAGTTGCCGGTGGAGAGGTTCACGAGCGCCGAGATCTGCCAGCCGCCCCACAGCTTGTTTTTGGCGAAGGGAATCTCATAGAGCACCTGATTCATCCACATGTGGCGCGGGATGGAGTAGAGATCGGCCCGGTCGCGACGGCGGTTGTAGGCGTCTTCGATTTGCGTGTTCAACTCGGCCGAGCCGGTGTCGTCGACTTCGCTCAGCGACTTAGCCCAGGTCCAGGCCGACATTACCATCAGCCCCTTTTCAAAGCGTCGGTTCAACTGGACTTGGAGGCCGTTATAGATGGAATTGGCGCCGCTTTCGGCGTAGACGATGTTGTTGTAGCGCGGGTAGGGGCGGCGGGCAGCCGTGAAGGCCACTGTGGAGGCGACCGGCTGGTTGATATTGCGCTGGTAGGGGAGTTGCGAGCCCTTGGCGCCGATGTAGTTGATGCGGACGCCGGTGGATTTGGTCAGTTCGCGTTCGATGGTGAAGCTCCACTGCGTGGACACTTGATTGCGGAGGTCCGGGGCGATGCCGTTTAGGTTGAGCGCGCCGGGGACGCCGGCGGCGGCGAAGGGTTTATCGAACGTGAAGACGGCCTGGCCGTTGACGATGTTGTTATTTGCCGTGGTGGAGAGCGAGAACGGGCCACCGGAGATGGCCGAGGGGACCACGCCCGAGAAGTGGCCGTAGTAGGCGCCGATGCCGCCGCGCAGAACGGTGCGGCTGTTCAACTGGTAGGCGAGGCCGAGGCGCGGGGCCCAGTTGTTTTTGTCGGCGTTGCGGAAGGTCTTCGGCAGACCGAGGCTGGCCGCGGTGACGATCGGCACGTCGGTGGGGAAGAAGGGGCTGAAGAGCTTGCGGGCGCTGTCGTCGGGGATGATGACGGAGCCACTCTTCGGATCGAAGCTGAACATGTTGCCGTCGCGGGCGTAGGCGGGCTGGTTGTATTCGTAGCGCAGGCCGAGGCTGATGGTCAGCTGGCGAGAAATTTTCCAGTCGTCCTGAGCGTAGAAAGACGCGTCGGCCCAGCGGTTGTACTGGGTGGGGTAGGGATCGATGCGGGTGACCGAAGTCGGCAGGCCGAGGAGGTAATCGGCATAGGGGGTGCCGGTGTAACGGTTGGTGAAGCTGAAGCTGCCGTAGAGGCCCTGGACGCTGGGCAGGTAACGGTTGACGAACCAGTTAATGTATTCGCCGCCGAATTTGAAGGTATGCTTGCCAGTGTTCCAGGTGAAGTTATCGGAGAACTGCCAGTGGCCGTCGTTGACGGGGTTGAGCAGGCTTTGGAGCGGGGAGTTGAGGCCGGTGATGTTGAGCACCGGGATGCCGGGGGCGTAGCTGCGCGCGGGCAGGCCGGTGATGCCGATCGTGTCGATCAGCTTCTGGCCGGTGACGTCGGCGAAGGATTTGGATGAGAGCACGACGAAGCCGAAGCGGGCTTCATTGAACATGTTCGGCTTGATGGTGTAAACGTCGCCGAGCGAGGCGAAGTGGACTTCGCGGATATTGGTGGAGGTGCCGACGGTTTCGGGAGGCAGAGTGCTGCGGGCGCCGGGGATCTTGTAGTCGCTCTTCTTCCATTGATAACGGGCGAAGGAGCTGTGGGCGGGCGTCCAGTTGTGATCGAAGCGGGACTCGTAGATGCTGTGGGTTTCCGGGCCGTTGTAAGCGGCGCGGTAGTTGGCGGCGGTGAGAGATGCCGGGCCGAAGTTGGGGAGCGGGAAGAGCAGTTCCTGCGCCTTCTTCGCTTGCGGGCTGATGAACTGGGGCAGGATGGTGTTGCCGCTGAAGGGGTTGACGCCGTTGAAGGGGTTGCGGAGCGCGGCCTGACCGGTGAAGTCGCCGTTGCGCATGGCGAGGGTGGGGACGTTGGGGCTAAAGAGGTAGGCGCGGGAGCCGCGGGTTTGATCGAATGTCAGTTGGAAGAACGTCTTGTCCTTCTTCAGCGGGCCGCCGAAGGTGGCGCCGTAGTTGTGGATGTTCTGATAGGGCTTGGCGGTGGAGAAGGTATTGCGGGCGTCGAGGGCGCTGTTGCGGCCGTACCAGAACAGGTCGCCGTGGTACTTGTTGCTGCCGGAGCGGGTGACGGAGGTGACCACGCCCATGCCGCCGAATTCGGCCTTATTGGAGAGGATGTTGGCGGTGAATTCGCCGATGGCTTCCATGGAGGGCTGGGAGACGGGGTCGGGCGTGCCGAAGTTGCCGAAGTTGGTTTCGATGCCGTCGACCTTGGTCTTGAGGCTATTGGCGCCGGCGCCGGGGGTGACCCAGGCGGCGCCCGCGCCCACCTGGACGAGGCCGGGGACGGTGAGCGGCATCATCTGCGAGATCATGCCGGAGTCGCCGGCGTTGTTGGAGACGGAACGCAGGTTGGAGGGCAGTTCGCGGAGGGCTTTGAGGGAGAGATTGGTAGCGATGGAGGCGCTTTCGGCTTGGAGCAGCGTGGTCACTTCGCCGAGGACTTCGACGGTGTTGATGGTCTCACCGACCAGGAGATTCAAGTCCGCGCGCACGGTGCGGTAGGCGGCGACCTGGAAGGCGGCACTGGCCAAGGGTTTGAAGCCCTTGGCCTCGGTGCGCAGGTCGTATTCGCCGGGCAGGACGTTGGCGAAAACGTAGATGCCGGCGCCATTGGAAACGGTCTTGGTTTCGATGTTGGTGGCGGTGTTCTTCAAGCGGATGGCGGCGTTGGGAACGGCGGCGCCGGAAGGATCGGCCACGAGTCCAGTCACTGTGCCTAAAGGCGATTGCGCAAACAGCGCGCACGAAAGGGCGGCAAGCCCGAGAAGCAAGCGATTCATTAACAACTATTTTCGCACGCAGCTCAGACGCGCTGGTACGAAGCGCCCGCAGGCAGGGCTCGATAGTCGTTGCGGGACATCACGGCCCAGCAGATGGGATAGGCGATCAGCGGCAGACCGGTAGTGAAGAACAACACCACCCAGATTAAGCGCATCACCGTGGGGTCCATGCCGAAATACTTGGCGAATCCGGAGCAGACGCCGGCGATCTTGCGATCGTACATGTCCCGTTCCAGGTGCTTCGGAGGCGGGGGCGGACCCTGTGGGACCGCGGACCATTGGAACTGGGCGTCGGTGGCGGGTTTGCCGCAACGGGCGCAGTAGCGGTGTTCGTCGTTCATCGTGAAGCCACAAGCGGTGCAGAACATGATTGGAATTGCTCCTTGTTGTAACTTGTTACGGATTCAGAAACGAAAATGTTCCGGGCTCATCTGGAATAAAATCAGATCTGTACAGGATGAACGAGAGGGAGAGCACTTCACCATGTTGATTCGCAAGCCAGAAGGTTGGGAAATTCCGGAGCGGGAAGCGACACCGGAGTCGGTTTACATGAACCGCCGCCAGATTTTGCAGGCGGCTGGACTGCTGGCGACGCCGTCGCTATTCGGCCAGGCTAAGCCCCTTTACCCGGCCGCCAAGAACGACGAATTCAACGTCCCCGCAGCTGCGATGACGCCGGAATGGGCGGCGGCGGGCTACAACAACTATTACGAGTTCGATCCGTACGGCAAGGAAACCGTGAAGAACCTTGTCGGCGATTTCAACATCTCGCCGTGGCAGATTCAGGTCTCCGGCCTGGTGAAGGAGCCGAAGACGTACGACCTGGACGACCTGCTGAAGAAGCTGCCAATTCAGGAACGCGTCTACCGTTTCCGGTGCGTGGAGCGCTGGGCGATGGTGGTGCCGTGGACCGGGTTCCCGCTGGCTTCGTTGATCAAGCTGTTGGAGCCGAAATCGACGGCGAAGTATGTCCGGTTCGTCACCGTGAGCCGTCCGAAAGAAATGCCGGGAATGAAGCAGGCGCCGTATCCGTGGCCCTATTTTGAAGGCCTTCGGATGGATGAGGCGATGAACCCGTTGACGATGATGGTGACGGGCCTGTATGGTAAGCCGGTGCCGAAGCAGAACGGCGCGCCGGTGCGGTTGATTGTGCCGTGGAAGTACGGCTACAAGAGTCCGAAGTCCATTGCGAAGATCGACTTCATGTCGAACGAGCCGCCCATTTTCTGGAACAAGCTGCAGCCGGCCGAGTATGGGTTCTACTCCAACGTGGAGCCGAAGAAGCCGCATCCGCGGTGGTCGCAGGCCTATGAGCAGATGATTCCGACGATGGAACGGCGGCCTACGCTGCAGTACAACGGCTACGAAAAGTTCGTGGCGGGGATGTACAACGGCAAGGAGTTTTAGCGCTTTGCGCTTTCCAGAGCGCGCAGCGTGGCGGCATGCACCGCGGCGCGCTCTGGGCTGCCAGCCTGTTGCCAGGCGCGGAGGAGCAGGTAGTGGATGGCGCTGTCGGTAATGACGCCATCGGACAGCGTCAGCGCGCGTTCGCCTTCGGCGGCGGCTTCGGCAGGGTTGGCTTTCTTCAGCAGCAGCCTGGCTAAGTCGAAATGGGCGTCGCGCAGGTTTGGCGCCAGTTTCACGGCTTGTCGCAGCCAGTCTTCGGACTCGTCTATGCGGTCGAGCAGGAGCAGTAATCGCGCTCCGGGAAGCAGCGTGTCGGCACTCGGTTTGCCGGTGGCGCGTTCCAGGCGGACGGCCTCCTGATAGAGGGCCAGCGCATCCGATGGCGCGCCGACGCTCTCCGTGGTTAAGGCCAGATAGAGCGCTGCGCGTGGGTCCTTTGGCGCCAGTTCCCGTGCCCGGCGGAAGCGCGACAGCGCCTCTTTCATCTCGTTATTCATGTAGGCCGCCATGCCGTAGAGGAACTGGGCGTAGGCTGCCTTCGGATCCACCGCCAGCGCGCGCTCCAACGCCTCGCTTGCCAGGTCGTAGCGGTTGGCGGCCATGGCCAGTTTCGCTTTGAGAGTTAGGGCCGGGACCAGCTTCGCGTCCAACAGCAGCGCTTCTTCAACGGCGGCGAGCGACTCGTTGAACTGTTTCGCGACGAAGTGACGGTTGGCCCGCTCGTAGACCGCTTTGCCGGGCGACTCCGCGGCCAGCGCCGACGCGGCGAATGCAATCGCGAGGCATCGCTTCCACGGCGTCACTGGTTGGTCCCCTCGGTGATCTCGATGAGTTGATCGGCGGCGACGTTCGCGAGCTTCTGGATTCGCCCGCCGGGCCACTGGATTGTGACGGACGCGGCTTGGTCCGTGCTGCCGAGTCCGAAGCGAACGACGGCTTCGCTGGAGCTGGCATAACCGACGGAGGTGGTCATGTGGTTGTAGAGATCGCGGCCATCGGCGAGGTGGATGTGAACGGTCGCCCCGATCCCCTGCCGGTTTGCACGGACGCCGCGCAGCCGAATGCCCAGCCAGTGTCCCTTGCCGCCTGTCGTGTTGTGAAACAGCTTCGCAGGGCTGTTCGCTGCGCTGACCACGACATCGACTCGGCCGTCATTATCGAAATCCGCGAACGCCGCGCCGCGGTGGGCTGCCGCCGCTTGGAATGCTGCTCCGGCGCCTGCTGAGACGTCCTCCAATCGCTTGCCTTGTAGATTGCGATAGACACGATTTGGCAGAATCGATTCGCGCCCCAGGTAGCGATCCAACTGCATCAAATGGGCGAGCGCGAAGAAGAGATCCTTCCATCCATCGTTGTCGAAATCGTACATGCCCAAGCTCCAGCCGGTGAGTTGGCGCGTGCTCATAAACAGGCCCGTGCGCTGCGCGTAGTCCTCAAATCCTCGTCGTCCGCCGAGATTGTGAAACAGCAGGAATGAATCATTCAGGATGCCGGAGACGAGCAGGTCCGGCTTGCCATCGTTGTCCAGATCCCGGAAGTCCGCGCCCATACCGGCGATGGCGTGACCGTCGTCGCGGAGCGCGACACCTGCCTCCAAGCCGATCTCTTCGAACCTCCCATTGCCCTGGTTGCGGAACAGGAGACCTCGCACGGAATCGTTGGCGATGAAGACGTCGGTGAACCCATCGCCATCCATATCCGCGAACGAGACACCCATGCCTTTGCCGATGTGGCTGCCGATGCCGGAGCCCGCCGAAACATCGGTGAACGTGCCGTCGTGGTTGTTGTGGAAGAGCTGATTGGGCAAGCCGCGATAGGCGTCCGGATGGCAGTAATACTGGCGCTCCGGTGTGCCGCAGCGGGGTTCTTTGGCGCCGTCCCACTCCACGTAGTTGGCGACGAAGAGGTCCAGCCAGCCGTCGTTATCGTAGTCGAACCAGCCGGCGGAAACGGCCCACTTCGGGGCGGGGTTCGCCAGGCCGGCCTTTGCCGTGAGGTCGGCGAAGCGCCCCTTGCCGAGGTTGCGATAGAGCGTATTGCCCTTCACGCCGGCGACGAATAGATCGACCAATCCGTCGTTGTCGAAATCGGCGGTGGCGACGGCCATCGCGTATCCTTCTCCGGCGAGGCCGGCTTCGGCCGTGACATCGGTGAAGGTCAAATTGCAGTTGTTTCGGAAGAGCCGGTTGGAGAAGCCGGGGCCGGTTTTGCGGAGGCTGGGAACGGCCGCGCCGTTGGTGAAAAAGATGTCGGTACAGCCGTCGTTGTTGAAGTCGAAGGCGGCTACGCCGCCGAGGGTGAGTTCGATCTGATGGAACCCGCCAGCTTCGCCGTTGTGGAGTTCGAAGCGGAGGCCGGCCTTGGCGGCGATCTCCTCAAAACGAATGGGCGCGGTCTCTTCCGCGGCCGGCGCGGCGAATGCAAACAACAAGGCAATGAGGGCGGAGCGGAGCAAACCCTATGCTATCGAAATTACTCGTGGGCTGAGGCGAGCTTTGTCAGCTGTTCGCGGGCTTTGCGCGACACCGGATTGAATTCCAAGTACCGGAGCAACAGGGCTCGCGCGTCCTTGGGCGGACGAACCTGCGCGAGGTTCAGTACGGCTTCTTCGAGCGCCGGGTTCGTCAGCAGCGCGCGGTCCCAAAGTTGGCCCGCTTCGGTGTATCTCCCCAGCCGCGCCAGATGCGTCCCTAGATTCACCAGAGCCGCCGGCTCATACGGATTTTCGCGCAACACAGATTCGTAGAGCTGCGCCGCGCGCGCCGCATCGGGTTCCAACACAGCCAATCGCAAACGCACCGGCCAATCCTGTGGCGCCGCGCGCAGCAGAAACTCCTTGGCGCGCCGGTCGCCCAGTTCGGCATAGGCGAGGCCCAACGCGCGGTCGTCGCCAGTACCCAGAAACGGGACGAGTGTCTTCTGCGCCGGCGCCGCTACGCTCTTGCCCGTGCGCGGAATGCTGTGATCGGTCATCACGCCGTGATTTGCGTCGACGGCCAACGTACGCGGCATGTGGCAGGTAGCGCAGCGTTCCTGCTGGCGGTGGGCCTCGGTGTGGCACCCGACACAGGCTTGCTGGGTCTTGTCTGCATTAGTGTGTGGTTCATGGCACGTACCGCACCACAACTTGTCCCCGGCGGCGGTTTTGCAGGTGCTGCCGGCCAGCTTCTCCACATGGCTGGTGACCTTCAAATCCCGGCGGCCCAGTTTCCAGACGAAGTACGTGGCGACGTCCGACAACCGGTCGCCCGCGCGGTATTCAGAGAATTTTCGGCCGGCTCGGTCGATCCGCGCTTCGCCGGTAAGATGGCACTGGATGCACACCGCGTCACGCCGTTCGGCGTCGAGCTTTGCCGGGTTCACCATCGGGCTCTTTGCCGGATTTTGCGCGTGTTCGCTGCCCGGCCCATGACAGCGCTCGCAGGCCACTCCGTTCTCCAAAAACGGCGGGTCTCCGTAGCGGTTCTGCGTGCCAAGAACAGGTCGAACCCGGCTGGAATGGCACTGCAGGCAGGTGGGCTCGACGGCGCGCGTCAGCCGCACCTCGCTGTCTTTTTCGTAGCCGGGCGAGGCGTCCCAGGCCTGCTTCTGCGCGTACCAGGTAACGGGCAGTTCGAATAGGTACCCCTCGCGCTCGCGCAGATACGTTCGGCCTGCCGCGTTGGAGCCGATGAAGTAGTCAATGGTCGACGAACCGCCATCAAACCGTAGCGTCCGGTCCGCAATTTCGTAGCGGTGCCCGGCGGCTGTGAACTGGGCTGCCGGGACCGCTTCCACCCGTCCGCTGGACCGGGCCATCGGCGTCCGCGAATAGGCGTCGAACACCTCCGCATGGCAGTGCCTGCAGAGTTGGCTACCGATGAACACCGCGGCGGCGGCTAACAGCATGGGGGGCTACTTGGCTATGCCTTCCACTTGTAGAAATAGAACGTCAGGTTCTTCGGGCCGGCCTTGATGCCGTGCATTTTATTGGCGCCGCAGTACATCATCGATCCCGGCCCCACCTTGTATTTCTTGCCGTCGACAATCATCTCTCCGGTGCCCTCGGTGATGATCATGAACTCTTCATCGGGGTGCGAATGCGGCGGGTGCGGTTCCTGATTGGCGTAAAGCAGCAGACTGCCGCCGGTCATCGATTTCAACTGCTCCGTCGGGCCATCGAAGAAGATCTTCAGTTCGCCGAACGGGGCCTTGCTCGTCCGCACCTTGGCGGCGTCGACCACGGTGTTCTGCAACTCGCCCGGCTTGGCGGCGAAGAGCGCCATCGGGGCCAAAAAAGCGGGCAGCTTAAAAACGTCTCTGCGTTTGGGCATGGTTCATTTTCGCGTATTTTCCAAGACCGCGAGGTAGCCCAGCGTAAAGTCTTTTCGCTTGTCGAACCCATCGAGCAACGGCAGCACCAGCGCCATCGGCGCCACCCACAGAAACCACAGCAGATTCAGCGGCAGCGGGAAGAACTGGCCCCCGTTCAACAACCGCCGCGCCAACAGCCGGAAGTAGCCGCCGCCGGGCGCGAGGCTCACCACGCGGAGCCCGGCGCGCGCCGCCAACTCCTCCACGCCAAACTTGGTATACCGGAAAAAATCGTGCGGGTGTTGATGTACCTCCCACTCGTGCGGCACTACCAGTAACAAGCGTCCGCCGGGGCGCAGCACGCGGCCCAATTCACACAGCACCCGCGCCGGGTCCTTCACATGTTCCAGCGTGACGATGTTCAGAGCCGCATCGAAAACCCCATCGGCAAAGGGTAGGGAAGTGAGATCCCCCAGCACGTCCAGCTGCGTGTAGTCCCACTGTTGATCGCCGATGCCCAGGTCCAGGCCGACGTACCTGCGCCTGGGAAAATAGCTCTTATACGCGCCCTCGCCGGCTCCAGCGTCCAACACGCGCGCCCCAGCTTGCAGCCCCGCGGCGAACGCGCTGACCGCATCGGCAATCCGCCGCTCAAAGTCCAGCACATACCGTCGCAACGGGCCCGGCAGCAGGCCCGGGTTCATTTCTTCCGCGCCTCGATCATGATCGTCGAACCGGCCCGGCACGCCGCTTCAATCAGTGTGAACGGCAGGCACAACAGCGTCAGCCCGAAGTAGATCCCGTCTTTCAACAACCGCATCCCGGGCGTCTCCGGCACCTTGCGGACGCGCCGGCTCATCGGGTCGAGCGCGGCGGAAATCGACGTCGCCATCCCCGCCGGGTTATCCCGCAGCGAGAAATACTTCCGCCGTTCCACGGTGAAACCGCAGGATTCGACCAGCGCCACAATGTCCCTGTCCTTGAAATTCACCAGATGGCGCGGCACGTCGATGCCGTTCCAGTTCTGGCCGAACAGCAGGAACTGCCAGCTGGCCGCGTTCGGCACTTGAATCACCAATCGTCCACCGGGCCCCAGCAGTTTGCATGCCTCTTCCACGTACCCTACCGGATCGTAGAGGTGTTCCAGTACATGGAACATCGTGATAACGCTGAACGACTCCGGCCGAAGCGGCGCCTTCGACAACGTTCCGCACATCGCCGGCACGCGGTTTACCTTCCAGGCCGTCTGAGCCGCGTCGAGCGAAAAATCGAGCCCCATCACTTTGTGGCCACGCTCCCGCAACAGCCGCAAGAACAGCCCGCCGCCACAGCCCACATCAAGCAGGGGCCCTTTCGCCGTCGAGGATTCAATGGCTGTTTCCACAAACCGGACATGATCTCCCAGCACCAGGCGCCGGTAGAAATCCTCGGCCTTCGACGCGGCGTCGGTCCCCGGCGCGAACCAGTAGTTCGGCGGATAGTATTGGCCCAATTCGGCCGCCGTTGGTTGCGGGAATAGACGCATCAGCCGGCAGTCGGTACATTCCACCACTTCAAAGAACTTGGTCGTCGTGGCGAACAGGCGGTCGGTCCCATGGAACAGCGTGCGCAGGTTCGCGCTGCCACAGGCCGGGCAGAGGTCCGCTTCGCGGATAGTTTCAGGCGCCACAGCTTCCTCGGTCATGGGCCAACCTCCCCACCGCGCACAATACCGAACAATGCGGCGAGCGTCAACCGGTTGGCGAGAATCAACTGCCGCCGTTCGGCCGCCGTCAACAGAGCCATCCGCTCTACCGCCGCGCGCTTTCGCAGCGTCATCGGCAGCATCCTCAGCGCCTGCCACTGCCCGCGGATCATCGCCCAGGCGACGCGCAGCTTGTTCGCAAATCCGGGAAACGCCGCCAGATCGCCCTCACCGCTCCCGGCCGCCACGACGCCCGCCAACAAGCGCACCGCGAAGTAGAACGGATTCAAAACCAGCAGGCTCCAAGGAAACAGCTTCGCCGCCAGCAGGATCCGGTTCCGTTCAATCAATCGGACCCGCTCCGGGTTCCCCTGGCCCATCGTCGATCCCCGCCGGTGCCGCACCACCGCGCCCGGCATGTACAAGCAACGCCACCCCGCGATCCGCGCCCGCAGGCCTAGTTCGGCATCATCTCCGTAGGCAAAGAGATCCTCGTCAAACGCGCCGATTTGGTCCAACATCGATTTGCGATACATAGCGGCACACCCGTCCGGCCAGAGAACTTCTTCCACTCTCTCATATTGTCCCCGGTCCCGCTCCCCGGTGCCGCGCCCCCGGTTCTGCCCATCCGGGAAGATCAGGTGGCCTACTTTGTCGATCCGGCCCGTGTCCTCCCACGTGACGATCTTCGAAGCTGCCATGCCGATATCAGGTGTTTCTTGAAAGGCTGCCCGTAAACTCTCAATCCAAAGCGGTTGCGCCGCCGCGTCGTTGTTCAGCAACGCGATGAACTCCCCCCGTGCCACCGCGATCCCCTGGTTGTTCGCATGGCAATAGCCCAGATTTTTCTCGTTCCGAAGTAACACTACTCCCGGGAACTCTCTCTCAACCAAGGCCTTAGAACCATCGGTGGATCCATTGTCGACGACGATGACCTCCAACGGCCAGCGGCGCCCTTCGCCGTTTACTTGTATCTCCAATGATTGCAAACACTCCCGCAGCATTTCGGCCCGGTTCCAATTGACCACCACGACACTGATGGCTACGGTTGTTTGCTTCGTCGACAAAGGTATATTATAAGATTGATCCTTTGGGATTTCTTGAAATGGCATCACTTGGTCAAAAATTGAAGGAAGAACGGCTCCGCCAAGGGAAGCAACTGCGCTCCATTGCGGATGACCTTTGTATCGGATCGCGCTACCTGGAAGCAATTGAAGCCGAGGATTGGAAGCAACTGCCCGGCGGTTTTTTCAACCGCAGCTTTATCCGGCAGTACGCGCAGGCTCTTGGTTTTGATCCCTCGAAAATCGAAGAGGAGTTCGCTTCGATCGTGAAGCCGGAACCCCCGGTGGACCTGGATCTGATCGCCGCCGCGCACGACCCCCGTGCCCGCCGTTCCGAAGAAAAGAAGCTGATTTCGGTGGAACCGCTGCGTGGGGCCTCCTCTGGTTTCTTCGATTCGCGCACCGGTTTGGCCGCCGCCGCCCTGGTTCTGCTAGTCGCTGGCGGGGGTGCTCTTTCGCTCTTCGTCGACCGTTGGAATCAGCCCCAGGAAGTCCGGAAGCAGTCCAATTCCAACATGCCCGCGCCCGTTGTGCCGGCGCCGGCAGCAGCCCGTGAAACCGCCCAACCGCAGGTGACCGCGGCCAGTACCACCGAAACCGCCAAGGTCGTTCCTACCCTCTCCACCGATCCCAACGGCAACCTCACCCTGAACATTGAGGCCACCGAAAAGACATGGATTGAAGTCACCGCCGATGGCAAGCGCGTCTTTATGGGTGTTTTAGAGCCCGGTGATAAGAAATTAATCTCCACCCTGCAGAACACCAAGATGGTCGTCGGCAACGCCGGTGGCATCGCGGTCAGCAAGGGCGGGCGCGACATCGGCCCCATCGGTCCGCGCGGCCAGGTTCGCACCGTGAACATCACCGAAAAGGGCGTTGAGATCGTCGAGCCGAAAAAGCCCACCGACGCGATCTAACGTATCTTTTCGAGGAGCAACGCGGTCAGTTCCGAGATGAGGATGTTGCCCACATTGTCGGGCGAATAGTCCGTTTTCGGCATGCCGTCCACGGTAACAGCCAGCGCGTACTTCTCGTTACCGCGCGTCACCAGGCCGACATCGCTGCGCAGTGCATCCAGCCCGCCGGATTTCGACGCCACCACGAACCCATCCAGGTGCCGGCCAATGCCATCGGTGTGCTGCTGCCGGCGCAGGATTTCGAGCATCGCCTTCGACGCCTCCGCGCTAACCACCTTTCCCTGGTCCAGCATCTCCACTAGCCGCACCATCTCGCGCGGTGTGGAAACGCCGATGCCGAACTTCTTGTTGTCGCCCGTCTGCCCGAATACGCTCCAGCCACTGGCCACCGGCTTCAGGTTCTTACCATCGCCCAGAATTTTGCGGTTCGACCGCGTCTTGGCGAAGCCGTACTTCTCCATCACGCTATTGACGTAATCCGCAGTCAGCCGGTCAATCAGCAGGTTGGTGGCGGTGTTGTCGCTGACCACGATCATCAGATTCGCCAGATCGCGGACGAGAAACTTACGGCCCGGGGAGAACTCAAACAGGATGCCGGAGCCGGATACCTTATCGTCCGCCGTCAGCAGGATCTCCTCGTCCAAACTCGCCTTGCTGTCGGCCACGGCTTGGAACAGCGCTACCAGGATCGGCAGCTTGATCGTGGACGCCGTGCGCACGCGATCATCAGCGCGAATGGCGTATTCAGTGCCGGTCACCAGGTTCTTGGCATAGAGAGAAACGGTCCCTTGGAATGCGGCGATCTTTTCCTTGATCCGCTCCTCGGCAGGCGGCGCATCTTTCGCGCACCGGAAGCCGATATTGGGCTGGCGCTGCGTGGGCCGCACCCAGTTGCGGAAGAACACTGTGATTCGCTTTCCCTGGTCACTCCACGCCCCGCCGCGAATGATGCGGTAGGTGCCGGTGGCCGGTCCCTTCGGGTTCTCCGCGGGGGAGTTCTTGTAGTATTCCCGTTCGAACCAGTCGGCGGTCCACTCGGACATATTGCCAGCCATGTCGTACAGCCCGAAGCCGTTCGGTGCGTACCGGCCCACTTCGCCAGGGCCCGTCTCCACGTTATGCCTTGCCAGCTTGGCGTCGTACTTGTCGCCCCACGGATAATCGGCCGATTCAATTCCGCCCCGCGCCGCGCGCTCCCATTCGGCTTCGGTCGGCAACCGCTTGCCCCGTGACTCGCAGTAGCTCTGCGCGTCGTCCCAGGTGACGTTATAAGCGGCGATCTTGCCGGTGCCTGCGGGTACCACGCCGCCCACCCAGTGATAGGGCGCTGGACGCTTGGTTGCTGCGACGAACGCGGCGTATTCGGCCTGCGTCACTTCATGCGTGTCCATCAGGAACGCGGGCATCGTCACGGCGTGCACCGGACGGTCGTCCAACAGCACCTGCGGGCGCATCGTCGTCTTGTCGTCCGATGTCAGCTTGCTCCGGCCCATCTGAAACGTGCCGGCGGGTATCAATGCCATGCCCGGCTCGGCCGCGTAGGCCGCCCCGGCGATTAACAAAACAGCAAGCCTACGCATCAGACAAACAGGTCCGTGATCTCGTCGTCCATCACCATTTCGGTGGCGCCCAGCGGATCCACATAGCGGTAGGCGCGCTTGGACGGCGTGTTCGTGATCGCCTTCGTCCAGTCGATGCCCAGAGCCGAGTAGATTGACGCGTAGATGTTCTCGGTCTTGATCTGCTGCTTCTTGTACTTCCAGCCGGTTTCGATGACGTGTTCGCCCTGCGCGTCCGTCTTGCCGAGGATCCGCCCGCCCTTCACGCCGCCGCCGGCGAACAGCGAAACGTAGGCCAGGTTGTAGTGGTGCCGCCCGGCGATACCGTTCAGCGCTCCGGGGACGCGGCCGAACTCGGTGGCCATCACCACCATCGTTTCGTCGAGCAGCGTCTTGCCCGGCTGGCGCGGTGAGGGCTCGGCGGCCAAATCCCGGAGCAGAGACGCCATGGCGCGGTCGAACTCGTTGCAGCGGATGTAGTGGTTGCTCTTCGACGCGTGATTGTAGATGTTCCGATGGTGGTCCCAATCGGGATGGGTGATGTGGATGTAGCGTGTGCCCGCGTCGGCCTTCACCGCATTGCGCGCGAACAGGCAGCCCAGGCCGACGGAGTTATCGCCGTAACGGGCGATCTCTTCCTTCGACATCTGGAACGTCTGCGGCCAGCGGGTGTCGCCCAACAGTTGAAATGCCGAATGCTGGAAGTCCCGGAACGCGCCGAACTGCCGGTCCTTGCCGGACCGCGACGAGGCCATCACCTCGTCCAGTTTGCTGAGGATCCGGTAGCGCTCTTCCAGCACCGCCATCGCCTCCGCGCTGCCCGGCGCCGAGGCCGACCCTTCCTTCAAATTCACGTCCAACACCGAAAACCGCGGCGGCAGGAACCCGGTCGAAAGCGCACCGCAGCCGGCCGTATCCAGATTGCAGCCGATGTAGGTCGGGAACGTGTCCTTCTCCCGCCGCAGCTTTTCAAACTCGTAGCTGATTACCGATCCGACGGATGGAATCTCCGAGGCCTGCGCCGGGTTCAAGGGCCGCCCCGCCTGCGTGTAATATTGCCCGCGGAAGTGCACGACCTCGTGGCTCTTCATGGAGCGAACGATGGCGATCTTGTCCATCTCTTTCGAGAGCTCCGGGAACAGCCGGTACGGCAGATACAGGTCGTCTTTGATCTTCCGGACGTCGAAGTCTTTCTGCGTGCCCGCGTCTTCCTTGAAATCGAACGAGTCGATATGGCTCAACGCGCCGGCCAGCTCGATCAGGATGCAGAACCGGGCCGAGCCGCGCGGATTCCCACGGCCCGCGGCGCTCACCTGCAACGGCAGCATCGCCTGGCTGGCAAAGGCGCCCAACAGTCCATGGCCGCCTAGCTTCAGCAGGTCCCGGCGGGCAGGGAGGAAATCGGATACACGCTTGTCCATAAGGCCTCAGTAGTTAAACAGAAACTCGGGCGAATTCAACAGCGCCCACTGCAGATTTTCCGCGCCGCTCCGGCGGTTCTTCTTCACCGCCTCCAGCCCCACGGCCAGCTCCGGCGCCGACGGTTTGCGTGACACTGTGTGCAGGTAAAGCTGTTCAACCAGCGCCTTGTCGTCCGGCGTCTTGTCCAACAGCGACGCCAACAGCCCGCCCTTCGACGAATTCACCCGATCTGTGACCACCTTCGACTGCATCAGCAGCATCGCCTGCAGCGAGTTGTGCGGCACCTTCTTCGGCATATCGTCGCGGCTGGCCTGGCCAAACGTGCGCATGAACGTCTTCACGTCGTTGCCCGCTTTACCCGGCTCGGGCATCTGCATCGCCATACCCACTTTTTCCGAACTACTGGCGAACGAACCCGGCCGCCCCGTCGCCACCGCAATGGCATCGTGCAGTTCCGGCGCTGATAACATCCGCACAAACTTGCGTGCGTAGTAGGGTGTATAGGTCTCCTGCCATTCGCCAGGGAAGCTGGACGACAGCTGGTAGGCCGATGACTTCATGATCGTTTTCACCACGTGCCGGAAGCTGTAGTTGTGTGCGCCGAAATCCTCGGCCATCGCATCCAGCAAGGCCGGGTTCGATGGCTGCACCGTCCACGGCGCTGGCGGCGGGTTCTTCGGGTCGTAGCGTTCCAAGTCGAAATCGTCTACCGGTTCCACAATGCCGAAGCCCATCAGTTCACCCCAAATACGGTTCACCAGCGCGCGGCGAAATTGAATGTGGCTGGTCATCATGCGGGCCAGCCCGTCGCGGGCATTTTCGCCCTCGCGCGGCGCTTCACCGGTCAGCAGGAAGCGCGGCTGCGAAATGCCTTTCCCGCGGCGCGGTACCCGCAGAATGCTCTCCGCGTTGCGGTCGTAGCCGGGGGCTTCATCGTCCACCGTGTATTCGGTGTTCGCCTGATAGCCATTCTCCCAGTTCATGATCTGCCGCGTTTTGCCATAAAACGCCGCCTGGCTGAAGAATTCGTCCCGCTTCTTCTTCACCAGAAACAGATTGACCTTCTCCAAATGGTTAGCGCCGTCGTGGCAGGAGATGCAGGCCACGCTGATTCCCAAAAACACCTTCGAATAGGTGACCGTGAACTCGTCCACCGTGTCCGGTTGGTTCACCAGGTCGTGGGCGTCCGGCGTCTCCGGATCGTCCTTGGCCTTCACGAAGTCGCGCTGATAGTAGAGCGAACCGGGCACCGAGAAGCTCGATTTGCCAGCGCCGGTCAAGAGATCGGTCACCACTTCGTTATAAGGCCGGTCCAGCTTCAACCACTCCCGGACCCAGTAGTGGAACAGGTTCAACCCCGAACCCATGCGCCCACCGGCGCGGAAGAGGTCTTCAAAGTAGTACGTCCACTTGTCGATAAACGCGTCCGACGACGTCAATGTGTCGACTAGCTTATCCCGCTTGTTCGGCGACTTATCCGCCAGGAACGCGCTTAAATCCGCGGGCGATGGAATGCGGCCCGTCGCGTCGATCCACGCCCGGCGCGCGAACTCTTCGTCGCTCGCCAGCGGCGCGTGCGGAATCTTGTCCGCCGCCATCCGCGCAAAAATGTGTTTGTCGATGAACGTCCGCTGCGCCACCGCGCCCGCTACGCCCCGGCCCGGCAACGCGCGCGACACCTGCGCCGTCGCCGCCGCGGCGTCCTTCGATTTTGGCCGTTCGGGCTGGATGAGCGGCTTGTGTGCCTGCTCAAACTCTTCGGCGTCCTGATGGGTCAGCTTCGGCGCTGGCGTCTGGGCCAGCATCACGACGGGCAGAAGCAGCAGTCCGAATCGCGTCATTACTTTCTCCGGAAAATCTGCACGCGCTTTCCGTTCACTTCCGCGACGTACAGGTTACCTTTACGGTCGGTCGACATCAGATGCGGCAACTGCAGCGTCTGCGAGTCGCCCCACGAATTCACAATCTGGCCGCTCGCCAGATCGAAGTGGAAGATCTTGTTCACATCCCCTTCGCTGACCAGCAACTGCTTGCCCACTACCAGCAACCCGAACGGATTACCGAAGCCGTCCCACACAGACAGGAACTCGCCGGAATTGGCGAATACCTGCACACGGTTGTTGCCGCGGTCGGCGACATAGATGCGGTCTTTAGAGTCGATCCCCAGGCCATGCGCCGTGGCGAATTGGCCCTTCTCCTTGCCCTTTTTGCCGAACTGAGAGACGAACTGTCCGCTCTTGTTCAGATGCACAATCCGGCCGTTGCCGCTGTCGGCGACATAGATATCGCCGTTTGAGGCAAACACCAGATCGTCCGGCGCGCGGAAGTGTTTTTCGTCTCCTCCCGCCACGCCCTTCTCCCCAAGCGTCGCCAAAACCTTGCCCGTAGGCGAGAACTTGCGAACGATGTGAAAACCGTTATCGGTGGTCCAGATGTTGCCGTCTTTATCGGCGCGCAACCCGTGGGCCACCTTAAATTCGCCCGAGCCGAAACCGCCCTTATACTTGCCGTCTTTATCGAAGGCAAGCAATGGCGGTTCGCCCCGGTGCAGCACGTAGGTGTTCCCTTTCCGGTCCACCTCCACGGCCGACATTGGCCCCAGTTTCACCTCCGCCGGAATCTTGAGGAATCCGGCGGAGACGTAGGGAGCATCGGCCGCGAAGGCCAGACCAGCAAAGAGAACTGCGAACGTTAGTTTCATTTAGAACAGGAGTTTCAAGCCAAGTTGGATGTTACGCGGGTCGCGCGCTGAAGTGATCGTACCAAACGTGCCACTCTGATTCTTGCCGTTCGGACCGGCCGAGAAGCTCCCGTTCGGAATGCCCAGATTCACGTTGTTCATGAAGTTGAACATCTCCGCGCGGAACTGCAGATTGACACGCTCATGCACCCGGGTGTTCTTGATGAAGCTCAAGTCCCAGTTGAACGTTCCCGGACCACGCACGTCCGGCAACACGCGGCCGATATTGCCGAAGGTGTAGTTCAGCGGATTGATGAAGGCATCCGTGTTGAACCACTTGGACGCCGACGGATTGTCGAGCTTTGCGGACACGCCGGTCGAGTTGGGACGCGATGCACGGAAGTTGTTCGCGCCACCGATGACGATCGGCAGACCGGTCTGCATAATGCCAATCGTGTTCACCTGCCAGCCGCCGATGATCTTGTTCATAACGCCGGCGCCTTTGCCGAATGGCAGTTCATAGAGCAAACTGACCACGCCGCGCTTGGAGACGTCACTTGGGTCCACACTACGTTCAAGCCGGCGGTTGAACCGGCCGTCCTGATAGGCCGTCTGGTTGGTCTGTTCCACCGAGCCGAAGTCGACGGGGGTTCCCAGGCCTTCGCTGACGATCTTGCCGCCCGTGAAGTTCACCATGAAGGTGAGCCCCTTGGACATGCGCTTCTCCACACTCACAATCAACAGGTGGGAGTTGTAGTTCCCCATGCGCGGATTGCGCACCGAAATACCCTGATAATAGGGGTAGGGAAGCAGCGACTGTTCCCGTGTGATGGTGGCGTTGCCGAGCGCGCCTGGAACCTTCCCAGCGTTCGGGTTCGGCACCTGATCCTGCAGCGCCAGGCCCAAGCCCAGATACTGGTTGTCCAGCTGGTTCATGTTGTAGCTGCCGGCCGTGAAGTGGCTGCCCTGGTTAGCCGAGTAGGAAACGTCCAACAGAACCTTGCCAGGCAGTTGATGTTGCAGCGAAGCGCTGAACTGCTGGGACAACGGCGTCGTGCCGATCGATTCGTCGTAGCTGGTGCCCTGGCCCAGGAAGGCCTTCGGACCCAGCGCGCGGCCGGCCGCCAGCAGAAGCGGCGTGGGGAACCCGCCACTGAACTGGAACGCCTTCACGTTGCCGTTGCTGGAGGTATAGGAGGTGGAGGTGTTGGCGAAGCCGTTCACGCTGCCGTAATTGTTCCGCCAGAACTGCGACGGATAGTAGATGCCGTAGCCGGCGCGGAAGACCGTCTTGCCGTTGCCGAAGACGTCGAACGCCATGCCGAGGCGCGGCGCGAAGTCATTGAAATCGCCCTGCCGCCAATTACGCGGCTGGCCGCCGAAGTTGGCAAACACAGTCGCGCCGAGCAGTCCGTTGTCCATGCGAACGGTCGGATCGAAATTGGTCATGCCATCGTTGGCTTCCAGCGGCTGCGTCTGGTAATCCCAGCGCAAACCCGCGTTCACCGTCAGCCGGCGCGAGACTTTCCAGTCGTCCTGGAAGAAGAGGGAGTAGCTTTTGCCGCGCTGGCTTTCGCCGAGGTGGGTCGTGCCGCTGGCGCTCGAAACCTCGCCCAGTAGGAAAGTGGCGTAGGAGGAGCCCGTGCCCGCCTGCGCCGCCGGATTGCCGGTCAGACCGGCTCCGAAGCTGAAGTTCCCGGATGGCGCCGAGCGCTGCAGATTGTTGCCCTGCAGCGTGCGAATGTCCACGCCAAACTTCATCGTGTGATTGCCGCTGATCTTGGTCAGCATGTCGAACAACTGCAGATTGATGCTGGCGCGCAAACCCGCGGTGCCGGTGTTGAAGCCGGGCAGGCCGTTTGAAATCACCGGGAATGTATCAGCGGGCACCGATGCCGGAAGCCCAAGCTTGGCCGGCCAGCCGCCCTGGAAACTCCGGGCGACGAAGGGGAAATACCCGCGCGTGGCGCCCACGCGCAATTCGTTCAACATCGTCGGCGAGAAGCTGTGCGTGTCAGAGAACGCGAAGTTCTGATTCTCCAGTGCGTCGTCGCGCTTGGAAACGATTGGATCGGGATAGATGCTGCCGCCGTTGTCGGTCTTGTGCAGAAAGTAGGAGTAGCGCGCGAAGAAGGAGTTCTTGTCGTTGAAACGGTGGTCCACCTTCGCCGTGTACTGCCGCATGCTGCGGATCTGCCCCGAGTCGTTGCCGAAGTTGTTGGCGTTCGTGAACGCATTGGTTGGCGTGCGGTTGGGTAGCGGATAAAAATCGTTGACCTTTAGCGAAACCGGGTCCATGCGGCTCACCGGGATACGGTTGTTCGGGAACACCGAACGCGTCAGCCCGTTGGTCGTCGCTGGGTCATAGATCGGAATCAACGCGCCGTTGGTCCCCAACAGGTCGCCGAAATCGCCGCCACGCTGACGCGCCGTCGGCATGCTGCCAATAAAGGTTGTGGTCCGGCGGAAGTCATACTGCTCCCAGTTGCCGAAGAAGAAGGTCTTGTCTTTGATGACAGGCCCGCCGACGGCAACGCCGTACTGGTTGTAGCGGAAGGGCGGATTCACGGTCGAAAACGTGTTCCGCGCGTCCAACTTGTTGTTCCGCAAGAACTCATAAACGGATCCGTGCAACTGGTTCGTTCCCGACTTCGAAACGACGTTGATAACGCCGCCGCCGGTGAACCCGTACTCGGCCGACATCGTGCCCGATTGCACTTTAAACTCTTCCACGGCGTCCACGGCCGGGTTGATCGCCACTTCCCCGATATAGCTCTGAATGTTGTTCGAGCCGTCGAGCGACTGCGCGTTCATCGCGTTCGGTCCGCCGTTGATCGAAATCGACGAGAGCTGAATCCCGCGATCGCCGAAGCCCGAATTCGTCGGGCCCGCGTTCGATTTGACCGACGGCGTCAGCAGCGTCAGCGCCAGTGCGTTCCGCCCGTTCAACGGCAGTTCCATCACGCGGCGGTTTTCAACAACCTTGCCGACCGTCGCCGATCCGGTATCCACCAGCGGCGCCTCGCCCTTCACTTCGATCACTTCGGCCACGCCACCAACATCCAACCGGAAATCGATCTGCCCGCGCTGGTCAACCTGCAGCGTCAAACCGCTGCGAACCGCGCGCTTAAAGCCCGATTTCTCCACCTGAATCGTGTATTCACCGATCTGCAGCGCCGTGGCTGTATAGGTTCCATCGTTATTGGTTTCCGTTGTGACACTCATATTAGTGGCGACATTGGTTAAGGTAACTTTGGCGGCTGGCACCGCGGCGCCCGTCGTATCGGTGACGGTTCCAAAGTAGCTACCGCGGCCTTGTTGCGCCACAGCAGGGAGTGTTGCGGCCAGCACAATGGCCGCAAAAGCGAGTTTCGACATGGGTTCTCCTGAAGGAAGTGTCGCTATTATTTCACATTTCAGGTGGAGGCTGTCAAGGCTTCGCCACCGTTTTGCAATGGACCACCACCCGGTCCAACTGTTCCCGCCCGTTGCGAATTCCCAGACGAACGGACTCAAAATGGACGACCGGAATGCCCGCCGCCTCGCCGAACAGGCGGGCCGCGAATCGGGCGTCGTTGTGCAGCAGGCACCCGCCCGGCCGCAGCGACTGCGCCAGATTGCCGAGTGCCAGCGCCAACTCCTGGTCACTCAAATAGACCAGCAGATTGGTCGCTACCGCCAGGTCGTAACGCGCAACCGGCAACTGGTCCACGACGAGATCCCCCGTCGACGCCCGGCACGGGGCCCCGGCGAGGGATTCGGCCACCTCCGCCCGAATGTCGACACAATCGAAGATCGATGGCCGCACCCGCAATTGTCCCAGTAGCGCAGCCGGTTGGGGCGACCGCACAGGCTGCGCGTCATCCACCCCAAAGCGGGAACCGAACTCGGCACCCGGCCCTGCCACCAGAACGGCATCTGTCGTGGCGACTTTCCGGAGACCCTGCGCGACCCCGCGCATGGAGGCTGGGAACGGATCGGCGCTCAACCCCCGCTGCTGGTAAAGCTCATCCACATCAGCTGATTCAGGTAGCCGCAGGAGGAATCGGAACGCCACCCATAGGATCCGCTCCGGCTGCCAACCCAGCTTTCGCTCCATATTCCGTAACAGCTTGTGCCGTTCGGTCTGCGGTTGCGCATTCCAAAACGCATCCATGCGGCGCCGCACTGCCGCTGAAAACGGCGCATTCACCACCTCACCGGCAAGAAACGCCTTCCGCCGGCCCAAGGGCAGGGAATCGAAGTGCCGTTTCGCCTCAACCGCCGGATCCAACCGTGGTTCTGCCCCCAACTCGGTTGTCTGGAGTAAATAGTAGGCAATGTGTTCGGCCGCGCCATCGGACAATCGCCGCCGCGCCGCCAGCCGGTGTTGCTCCTGCCACTCCGCGTAGCCCGCTGCGCTTACCCCCGTCTCGCCCAACAGACGCACCAGTTCCGCCGGGAGTACCCTCCACGGCAGGGGCTCGGCCGATAACGCCCAGCACGTGGCTAAAAGGAAAACGGCCCGCAGGTACATTCGCCTAATGAATATAGAACACAAATGAAAAGTGCCGGAGCAGCGCCCTGCCGAGGCTGCTCCGGACTGGTAGAAGTGGTGGCGATTGGTCCACTAACTAGTTAAACTGTTCCCCAAGTTCCTTGGCCACGCCGCGCGCTTCCAAGTGAACGAGTCCTGCATTGCAGCCGGCCGGTCCGATGACCGCCAGCACACCCTTCGTCCCTGCCGAATACAGGAAGATGTGGCCTTCGGCTCCTGCCACCGAAATCTCCTCGAACGAACCGGCATGCAGCGTGTCGCTGACCCGTCGTCCCATGCTGGTTGCCGCGGCCGCCATCGCCGCCATCCGCGCCGGGTCTGTACCGTTCGACAAGGAATGGGCAATCGGAAGCCCTTCTGTCGATGCCAGTAACACCCCGCGCAATTCCGGAATTGCGTTCCGCAATCCGTCTACACTCTTTTGAAGTTGATCCAATTTCGCCATTCTTTGCGACCTCTCTGCTTGGCGCCTTCCCGTCTGGCCACATCGCCGCGCCATTCTCTTAATCGCCTGAATCGTGCAAAAACTTTAGAACAAAAGTGCGAGACATTTTGTCCCGTTCCGGGCCAGCGAACCGGGGACTCTCCGTAGCCGTGTCTAAGGTGAATCACCCCGGAAATCACATATGTCTTAAGGTATTTTGGGGCACTTAGGTGCTTTGCCGTCTAGTCGCGAACTGGTAGTTCCAGTACTCTGTGGTTGGGGGAGTTTCCAGCCAACTCAATGAAGTGTTTGCAATGCGGAACCGAGCTCGACCGCCTATCCAAATGGCGCGGGTCCTCTGAATACTGTTCGGAGGAGTGCAAAAAGGCGAGCCAGGAGGAATTCAACCGACTGGCGATGTCCCGCCTTATGCAGACCCGTCCGGCCCGGACGAACGCCCGCTCTGCAGCCGGCGGCGGCCGTAGTGTTGAAACTACCACCGGCTCAGTGACGGTAGTCACGCACCCGGTCGGTGCGTCGGCACCCACCGTCAGCGAGCCTCCGGAAGCCGCTTTCATTATTGAGGTCTTTGCCGCTCTCAGCGCCGCGCAGCCCGGACCGCAAGCGCCGCTCGAACCGCGTCCCAACGATCCTCTAATCCCGGCCGCGGAACTGCCAATGGCGGATTCGCTTCTCGCTCTTGAATCGATGCTCCGGGGTATGCGGCCCAGCCGCCGCGGCGAGCGGCGTTTGCCGCGACTGCCGGCCACCGTACTTGCCCCGCTTGTTCACTCGAAACTTGGACTGGCGCTGCCGGAACCTTCTCTCGAATGGCCTGCCTCTTTGACGATCGCCTTCGGCGTCATTGGTCTCGACAACGTACCCGCAACGCCCGCCGTGGCCGGGAGCCGGTTCGAAACGTCGAAGGAAGTTACCGCGTCCATCGCTCCCGCTTCGGCGTCCGAGCCGGTGGCCCACCGATCCATTCCCGCCCGCCGGCCGCTGCGCGAACTGCCCGCGCTGATGGCGTTGGCGGCGGGCACCGACTACCTCATCCAATCGCCGTCGCCCAGCGCACCGCGCCTGCGGATCCATCTTCCCAAACCTGTTCTGCAGCCCTACCGCCCCCGCTATGCGTTCGCGCCTCGCGAGACAGCGGTTGCCGAACCGGCGCCAACACCGTTGGCCATCGCCCCCATACCCTCCGTATCGCCAAAGGAAACCGCTCCGGAGCCGCAAAAAGCCGCCAAGGCTGAACCGGCCAAGCCTGAACCAGTGGTTGAAGCGAAACCTGCTGCGCGCGTCGAGCCCCGATCGGAGCCCAGGCAACAATCGAAAGCCGCCCGCAAGAACGACGTCAAAGCTGAATCTCCGCGTGCACCGCGTGCGGAAGTCCGGACCCAGGAGAAGGTTGAACCGCTGGCGGTCGCTTCTTCCCTGGCGGAGCCCGCCAAGCCCGCTCCAGCGAAAGCCGATCCGGCCCAGCTCGAAAAAAAGCTCGAGCTTGTCCCCCGGCAGGAGCCCCGTAAAGAGGCCTCAAAACCGGAGCCCGGGATCCCGGCCGCCTTCGCCGCCCCCTCGTTCGGTGGGAAGGCGGATGTGGACCCGGATTCGGACGGCTTCTTCAGCCGGATGCCGGGCTGGCAAAAGGCAGCGGCGGCCATTGTACTGCTCGGCGTAGCGATCGCCGCCTGGGCGATTCCCGCCTACAATCGCGGTTCCCATCCGTCCAAATCACCTGCTGTCGCACAGGCCGGTGCCACCATGGGCGCCGACAGTTGGGAGACTGATTCGAGCGGAGACACCGCCGGAATTGCCCGCCGCAGAGTCATCAGTCTCTATAAGCCCGGCCGTACAAAACGGAACTACGTCTTCGAATTCACCGGCCATGTGGAGCAACGCGCCATGGGTTGGGTTTTCCGGATGAAGGATCCGCGAAACTACTACTGCCTGAAATTGGAGCATACCGGCAACGGCGCTGGTTCCGCAGTTCAACTCGTGAAATTTGCCGTCGTCGATGGCGAAGAACAACCGCACCGCCTGGTATCGATCGCCGAACCGCTCGTTGCCGGTCAGCCGGTTCGGATTCGCCTCGATGTCCGCGGACAGAACTTTGCCACCCAGGTCAACGGCCGTCCCGTTGATGTCTGGATCGACAATCAGATCGCAGAGGGCACCGTCGGTTTCTCCAATGAGAGCGGTGAACGCGCGGTCATTCGGACTGTAAAGGTCAGCTATTAAAGGGGTTCGTATGAGCACTCAGGACGATCGCTGGTTATGGTTTATCGATGACGCGCCCTTGCAGGCGCTGATGAAGGCGGAAGGTTCCATGGGGACGATGCGTATGCGCGCCGCCTCCTCACCCGGGCTCGTGCGGGCGATGACACTCCATATGGAGGGCCGCACCGCCGACGCAGCCGTTGAACTCCGTGCCGCAATCGACGCCGGCGAACGGCAGCCGGAATCGTTCCTCTTCCTCGGCCAAATCCACTTTGAGGCCCGTCAGTACGAAGACGCTGCCGCCGTTTATCAGCAGTTGGTCCAGGTGGACCCTGAAAATGCCATCGCCGCTCTCAACGCCGGTGTCTGTCACGAAAAGCTCTCTCGTTGGAACGAAGCCGCCGACATGTTCCGTCGCGCCGTCAACCTCGACCCCGAGCGTAAGGAATCCTCCCTCGGCCTCGGCCTGTGCTGTCTCCACCAACGCCGGGCCGAAGAGGCCATCAGCGCCTTTGACAAGTATCTCGATACGGACCCCGACAGTGAACCTGCCCAATTCGGAAGGGCCGTTGCCCTGCAGATGTTGCGCCGCTTCGATGATGCCTCGCTGATCTACGAACGGTTCCTCGCCGCCGGTGATCCCTCCGCCGAACTGCTGACCAATCTCCTGGCGCTTGCCGTGGCACGGAAGGATCAGGCCGCATTAACACGAATCTCCGAAAACCTGGCTAAAGTACGTCCGGGTACCCGGCAGGCGGCTGAGGCGCAGGCCTATTCGGCCATCGTCGCCGGCGAATGGGAGCCGGCCGCCTTGCACCTTGCCCAGTTTGCCGAGTCCGATCCACTTCCCGAAGACTGGGCCTATGTCCGCGCCTACGCCCTTTGGCGCACCGGCCGCGGGGAGGAAGCGTCCCAGCATCTGACCACCCTGTTGTCCGCCCGTCCGAATCACCCGGCTGCTTTGCTCCTCCGCGGGGTACTGCTCGAAGAAGCCGGACAGCCCGGGGAAGCGTTGGCCGCTTATCGCAAGGCCGCCAGCCAGGCGCCCGATTCCGATGCCGCCTCCTGGAACGTCGCTCGCGTTGCCGCGGCCTCCGGCAAGGCCGACGTGTGCCGCATGGCTTCCAAGGCCCTGCTCGACCGGAATCGTAACTCGGCCGAGGGATGGTTTGCCAGCGGGCTGGCCGCCATGCTCGAAAACCGCCCATCCGACGCCGTTCGCGGCTTCTCCGAAGCGCTTCGCCTTCGCCGGGAATGGCCGGAAGCGGAATGGAATCTCGGGTGCGCTTTGCTCGAGTCCGGCGACGCGGCAAAGGCCCTGAAATGTCTGGAAAAGGCCCATACGGTCCTGCTCAGCCACGTTTCCGCCGAACCGCTCACCCGCGCCGCCCTTGGCGTTGGGAACTTAGATCGCGCCCTGCATTTTGTCGAAGCATCCGGCGCTCAGTCGGGGACGATCTCGCCGGAAGTGGTCTACAATCTCGCTGTCGCCCTGCATGAGTCAGGCAAGTTTGAACTCGCCGAGCGGCTCTATCGCCGCGTCATCGCCGCCGGTGTGCCGTTTGCGGACGCGCACATCAATCTCGGTCATCTCCTGCTCGCCGCCGGTCGCCCGGAGGACGCTGAGACCATCTGGAGCGACGCAGCGACCCTGGAAGCGGCCGCCTAAGACAAGCCGCGATTACAAATCAATATCTTTGAGCGGCTTGCCGGTCGGGGACTCCTTTGCTAGCCGCAATAATTCGTCAAATTTTCGATCCATCCGCTGTTCTCGTGTCCGCTCAGCCTCAAGTGATCGTTGGAACACTTGTTCCCGCTCCGCCCCGGCACCCCGCAGTTTCCGGACTTCGGCTGCCAAATCCGTAATTGGCGCCGGTGCCTCGGGCAACTTGTGGTGCAGGATCGACCGCGTTCCGACATCAATCAGCAACTCCGCCTGGCAACACGGGCACTGGACGACAAATGTTTCTTCGTTCGGCATCGAGTGTCCATCTTAAGCCAATCCGGCCTTCGGAAGGAAACGATTTCCATTCTCCCTTCGGCAATACCACTAAAGTTCCAGCCGCACCCTGCCGATAGAACTACCGTAGAGCAGTTACGTTCCTCCCCGCCGACTCTTCGGCGGCTGGAATTTGAAAGTAAACGAATTTGAGGTTGGCTCTAGCTTGTCTGGGGCTCCAAACCGCTCCCGGGAATCACCCGGTGCGGGGAGACAGTACAGGGAGAACGGATGTTGCGAGGAATCATAATTAGTCCCGATGAGGGGTTGGCGGAGGAGCTGCAAGAGCTGCTTTCGCAGGTCAGTACGTTGGGAATTGTCCGTTGGGTCGACCGCTATCCAAATGCCATCGATCTTGGACGGACCCTTCGCGCGCACTCGCCGCAGGTTGTCTTTCTCAGCTTGCAGGATCTGGACGCCGCCTTTGAGACGGCCAGCCAAATTGAAGGCATCGTCCCGGGCATGCAGATCGTTACCTTCGGACGCAATGCCGATCCACAGTCGCTCATCGCGCTGATGCGTGTGGGCATTCGTGAATATCTCGGGTCTCCCTTTCAGATGAGGGACACCATGGAGACGCTCAACCGCGTCAAGGAAAACCTCGACCGGAATCCCCTGCGTCCCTTTGAGTCGGAGTACATCTACTCATTTTTGCCTGCCAAGCCCGGCGTCGGCGCGTCCACGGTCGCCATGAACGCCGCCTGGGCCTGCTCCCGTCAGCCTGAAACCAAAACATTGCTGATGGACCTTGATCTGAACAGCGGCATGCAACGCTTCATGCTGAAGCTCGACAACGACTACTCAATCGTCGATGCTGCTGAAAATGCATTCAAGCTGGATGAAACGCTGTGGCCCCAACTGGTCACGACGCTCGGTCATATGGATGTCCTCCATTCCGGCCGCTTGAATCCTGGGTATCGCATCGATGGCGCTCAGATCCGTAGTATGGTCGCCTTCGCCCGACGGAACTACCGCTCGGTTTGTATCGACCTGTCCGGCAACATGGAAAAATACTCGCTGGAGATCATGCAGGAATCCAAGCGCGTCTATTTGGTGACCACTCCGGAAATTGCCTCCCTTCATCTGGCGCGGGAACGGTTTCAGTACCTCCGTCAGCTCGATCTCGGAGACCGCATTCAACTCATCCTGAACCGCTCCCAAAAGCGGGCCCACATCTCCGTCGACCAGATCGAAGATCTCCTCGGTCTCCCCGTTCTGGCGTGCATTCAGAATGACTATCAAGGCGTCAGCCGTGCCCTCACGGCCGGCAAGCCTGTCGACACCAACTCCGAACTTGGCCGCGAGTTCCAACTCCTGGCCGGCTCAATGATGGAGCGGAAACCGGTCAAGGCCGCCCCCAAGGCAGGGAAGTCCATTAGCGACTATCTTTCTATCCTGCCGGGCAAGTCCATACTCTTCGCCGACAAGAAGTAGCGTCCGGCAATTCGATCCTCTCAAACGCCCTGTGCTGCGCCCTGCGCTCTGCACAGGGCGTTCTCGCATCTCCACCCAGGCATCTCCACCCAGTGTCCGGAAGCACTGCCGAAGCACCGCTTCCCCGTCCCGCCTTCCGATCCGTCCCTGCCCTTAGCAGTCCAAGGTGCGGAAGACGTAGCCTCCGGCGCCGAGCGGGACCTCGCCCAGTGCCAGCATGCACCTCCGCAGCCTCGTACTGAGGCCTGGCGGGGTAGCCTCGCGCTCAGGCGCAGCTCCTGCCCCGTGCCCAGACGCGCACCGCCGCCCCATCGCAGCGCTTCCTGCTATAAGGGCTAAACCGCCGCCCCACGCCAAGAAAATCCACCCCATCGCCCCCAGCCGGGACGCAGCGCCTGCAAGAGTCCCAGTACCGCTTCCTCAACGCCTCAACCCGCGCCCCTTTTGTACCCCGCCAAATCATCCCGGTTGCACCGACCCGCCAACCTCGCCCGCTCAGCCCTGCGTGCCTCGTGTCGCTCCCCCGATTCGCCTGCCCACTATTTCCCGGACGCGACCGATACCGCCGCCGTCGACACATGCGCCCGCCGCTGCTCTCCACGAAACTTGGACGCCTGTTCCATATACGCCTTCGCCCAGTCTCTCCGGTTTACCTGGACTACGCATCGTGCCAGATCGGTAAATCGGCTGGCTTTGCTCATCGGAGAAAACGAACTCGAGTCGCAGATCAGGCGCGTGCCTTCCTGTATGTAGGCCTCCGACAGGTTCGCATTCTCCTCCGCCACCGCCATTGCCAGGGTCAATAGCGCGGGCGCCGCATCAGGATGTTCCTCGGGCATCAAAACATCGCAAGCCGCATGCGCATCCGTCAACGCTTGCTCCACTGAGCCGCTGCGCAACAGGGCCCACGAACGCAATGCCCGGCCGCGGGCAACCGCGATATGGCGCGTCTGTTCGATAGGTTCCGGCTCTGGCGTGTCCAGGAATGGATTCAGCACGGTGACCGCTTCCTGCGGCCGGTCCGCCGCCATCAACAACTGCGCCCGCAGTGTCTCAACGTCAATCGCGAATCCCACAGACTCCGTCGACATCGTTGCCAATACCGCCTCGGCTTCTGACAATTTGCCGTTTTCGTAGAGCGATTCCGCCCACGCTGCCCGATACCCGGAGGCGACCGCTCCAGCAGCGCCAGACTCCAGCCCCTCCACCCCGACCGCGAACAACTGCTGGGCGAACCCGAAATCCCCCGCCGCGCTAAGCCGGACCGCCGTATGCGCGAGTAACTCCATCGCCTTTGTCCTCTGGTTCTCCTCCAGCCCCTTGGCCACATCAATAGCGGCCAGGACCAGTTGATCCGCCGATAACCGCCGCCCCAGCCGTACCTCGCACTCCGCCTCCACGGCGAGCAACTCCACAGCGAAGTGCGTCAATGCCCGGTGCTCGGGACATGCCGTACGCGTCTCCTGCACCAGTCCAATTGCTTTAAAAAAGTCCCCATCCGACATCGAGAGTCGCGCGCAATCCACCTGGATTGGTACCAGCGCCTCCCAATCCATCGGTTCCTTTGTTACCTTTGCTCCGTACTCCAGCGCCTTTTCCCGTGCATCGTTCGCCTCCGCCAGACTGCCGCGCGAACTGGCAGATTCAAATGTGTTCGTCCAATATTGGAACCAAACCAGGTCGGGTACCTCCGGCAGTTTCGCCAGCACTTTGCCCGCCTCGGTCAACGCGTCGGCAGCCTCGTTTGCCTTCCCCCCTCGCAATGCCGCCCGCGCGTATTCAATCCGCTGCGTCGCCGTCGACAGTGAACTTGCTGCCTCCGCTTTTTCCGTCTTTTCAATCGCTTTCTTGCGCGCCCTGATCAGTTCCACTGGATCGATCAGGCCTTCGGACTGGTCAGCCCGGTCGTTCAGCATCGCCGCTTCCAACCCGGTCAGAATGCTCTCTCCCCGTTTCGTCCCCGCCACCGTATGGAAGAAGATCGCCCCGTCAGTCATTCCCAGTGGCAGCATGTTGGCAATGCAATCGGCGGCACAGACAGCCGTTACCGTCGCAGCCAACGTCCAGTAACCTGCGTATTGCCCCCCCGGTAAACTCACCAAAGTCAGAAATCCGAGCAGCCCCATAAACAACGACACCGTCGGCCCGGCCGCTACCACCATAATCCAGTTCATCTTCAGATCATTGGTCGTCTGTGGCACCGCGTGCAGATAGCCCCCCGACATCAGTAACTGTTGCCAGGCGAATCGGAACCCCCAGCTTCCGCTCGGCCGCTGTGAGAACGAGAAAGGCCCAATGTTGACCTGGCGAAACCGGAAACCAACGATCAATGCCGCCAGTAGATGTCCCGTTTCGTGGACCAGCAGGAAACATGCCTGGCAGCCGAGTATCCAAAGCAGCGACATACGTTCATTGGAATCCACTGGTAAGCCTTGGCTCGCCGCTACCTGCTTGATCCAGATCCATAGATGTCCGACCAGCGCCAGGCTGCCCATCATCGTCAGTACATGGGACGCCATCTCCGGCCGCCGGCCAGTTTTCGGCTCACTTCCCCCGGCTTCCCCGGAATCCAGTGTGTTTTCCTTCAGGAGTAACCGGAAGCCGGCAATCCCCAATGGTGTAAACACCGGCAGCAGCGCCAAGTTTATCGTCGACACGATCAACGCAACTCTCCGCCCCCATCGTCGGCCCGCCGACACACCCCAGCCCGCCGAAAAACAAGCCATTCCAAAGAGCGTTGCAAACTGCTGCAGGACCTTGGTTACCGAGACCAGCACCGCTAAATGGGACGCGGATATCACCTCCGGATGCTGCTGGAGTACTGCTTGTGCGAGCCCGTCCAGCCCCGGCACCATCCCCAGTGCCAGGAACAGCGAACCTTCGATCATGAGGAGAGACGTGATGATTCGTCGAAACATGCCTTTAGTCGTTGCATCGGCATACACCGCCTGAAACTGTAGGCATACGACGGAAAAGGCCACCGGGATACCCGGTGGCCTTTTCTTCATTCCGTTTCCGAAACCGAACTAATCGCCGAAAGAACCGACTTCTTCGTTCTTCTCGGTCTTCTTCGGAGCGGCCGGAGCGATCCCGCCCAGCGCGCCCAGCGGCACGAAACCGCCTTCGGGCTGCGGCTCTTTCAACACGTGCTGGCGGTACAACTTCGCCATTTCCGCATTCTTCGCCGCGTCCTTCATCTTCTCGTCGCGCGCCTTCAACTTCTCTTCGCGAGCGTTCTTGGCAATACCGGCATCGTCCAGATCGTGCTGGCGTTCGCGGTTCACGTCTTCCACGTTCAACAACAGCTTGTGCCGCTGATCGTCCATGTTGACGTTCTTGCCACCGGCGAAGATTTCGTGACGGCCATTCTCTTCGTACCACTTGGTCAAGGTGGCGGTCATGTGCATCTTCTCGATGATGTTGCGCCAGCCCACGCCCGTGTTGTAGGCGCAGAAGCTGATTTCGCCCTGCTGGGTGGCGTAGGGGATGATGCACTGTTCGGTACGGCGGAAGTCGTAGTTGAACAGATCCTGGAACCACATGCCCGCGATGAACAGGAAGTTCCAGCGGTCGGCGCGGCGCTTTTCGATGTCGGCCATCGTACGGTCGCCAGTCACCTTGCCATAGTTGCGGCCGGTAGCGCCAAAGCACTTGTCGAACTTCTGCAACAAGTCCATCAGGCGGAAGTGCGTCGGAGCTTCAAACGGCTTGTAGTTCCGGAGCAGCGCCAGAGAAACGCCGATGATCGACAGTTTCTTCCCGCGAGCCGCGTCGTTGATGCGCGCAATGTCCTTCGCCAGCTGATCGGCGTTCAGGAACGCGGTCACCGGACGGGCTTCCTTGGTTTCTTTATCGACCATCAGCGCCATACCGATACCGCAGTTCGGGTGGCAGCCGCAGGACAATTGACCCCATTCATGCTCCGGTCCGTGAACCAGATCGGCCCAATCGGAGAAGGTGGACATGAAGGAGATCGGGAACCAGTCGCGGGTGGGAACACCCAGGCCAACCTGGTTCTTCACGTCGTGCGCCAGATGGCTCAGCGTGTAGCGCTGCGCCGCGCGGCGTTCGGGGGTCACTTCTTCGTCGCGGCCCGTGAACGACACCGGCTGGAACGACAGGAAGCTGATGATCTTCGGATTGTCGAGCGCGAAGCGGACGACAGCGCCCACCTGCTCATTGTTCAAACCGTTGACGATCGTGATAACCGGAACGATGTCCACACCGGCGTTGTGCAGGTTGGTGATCGCCTTCAGCTTCACGTCGAACAGGTTGCCCACGCGGCGGTGGCTGTTGGCTTCGTTGCCCACGCCGTCGAACTGCAAGTAGGCGTAGCGCAAGCCGGCTTCAGCGGCCTGCTTACAGAATTCCGTGCTCTTGGCGAACTCAATACCGTTCGTCGCGGCCTGTACCGAGTTGTAGCCAACCTTACGCGAATAACGGACCGCGTCCAGGAAGTAGGGCGACAACGTCGGCTCGCCACCGGAGAACTGCACCGACATCTGGCGGCGCGGTTTGATCGAAATGGCGTTGTCGAGCATCGTCTTGATGTCTTCCCACGTCAATTCATGCACGAACCCGACCTGGTTCGCGTCCATGAAGCAGGGGTCGCACATCATGTTGCAGCGGTTGGTCAAATCGATCGTCAACACCGAGCCGCGCCCGTGGGTGATCGTCGAAGAACCGTGATTGTGGAGCTTGTCGTCGTTGTGGGCGCGGATGTCGCGGCCCGGGAAGACGTCTTCCAAGTGCTTGCTGAACGCCGGATCGATCGACATCAAGTCGTCGAACTTGCCATGGATCGCGCATTCCTTTTCCATGATGATCTTGCCGTCTTTTTCAATGATGCGGGCCTTGATTTCGCCGCGCTTCTCATTGAGAAGGACTTCCACCGGCACGTCGCCGTTGACAACCTTATTACGCAATTCCGGAATGCACTTCGGGCAGAGCGAGTCGGTCTCGCGCGGCCAACCCAGCGTGGGCTTCTGCTTTTCGTAGCTCTTCAGCAGCGGCTTGTCGGACCACTTCGGGGTAAACGAAGGGTTCTGGCTGATCTGGTTCAGCCGGTCGAAAACCTGCCAGGCAACGTTCGCCGTTACGGTGACGGCCTTTTCCACGTATTTGATGGGCTTGTGCATATGCTCCCTGTTTGAAGAGGTTGGAGTCTGTTCGCAGACGGATAGACTACGATGCCTAAGTCTACCCACACTCTTTCTGGAACCCAAGTACTGCTCATCGAATGGGGATATTCCGGGTCGAACGGCGATATCCGGGGTTGAACGGCGCGAGCGGTTTTCGCTAAAGCCCTAGCAGAATGAACGACTTAGTAAAACCGCCGCCGTTCGAACACCACCATGTACGTCTGCAACAGCGCCGGTAAACTGGCAAAAAACACCAGTAGCACCACCACCCAGAGGGCAACGCCTCGCGCCCGCACCCAACCCGTCAGCCAAACGAAAAACGGAAGATAAAGCAGCGTCCCTGTTGCCAACCCCGGCGAATACGTCCAAAGAGCCACGCTCGCCACCAAATGGTAAATCGCATTCGCAAAGAAAAAGTGCGACGCCCACACCATCAGGATCAACCCGGCCCACCGGCTCCCCGTCACCGCCGCCGCCAATCCCAAAAACGCCGCCGCCAATAGCGGCGTCAACTGCGCCGCCAAAAATCCCGCCTCTGGAATCGGCTGCCCCGGCACAATCGCATTGAACCACCGCACATACCCCGGCGCCTCCTCGGCCACATGCGCCGCAAAAAGCACCGGAACCAGCAAGAGCCACCAACGGGATGTCAGCTTTGATAGCATTCCTAAACCATTCTATGTCCCGCTATATCCTGGCCCTCGTCGCCCTGTCCTCTTCCCTCTTCGCCCAAGGCACCAACGGCACCATCGCCGGGCAAATCACAGATCAGGCCGGAGCCGTCATCGGCAACGCCAAAGTCCTCCTCCAAAACGAAGCCGCGGGCGTCAATCGCGAAGCCGTCTCTAACGGCAACGGTCAATACGTCGCCTACGCCCTTCCTCCCGGCCAGTACAAAATCACCGTTGAACAACCAGGCTTCCAAAAACTGGTCCGCACCGCCGTCGAACTCACCGCCGCCGACGCCATCACCGTCGACCTCCGCCTCTCCATCGGCGACGTCCGCCAGACCATCGAAGTCACCGAAGCCGCCCCGCTCCTCCAGTCCCAAACCGCCATGGTATCGTCGCTCGTCACCAACGACCAGATGATCGAAATGCCGCTCAAAAGCCGCACGTTCACCTCCCTCGTCCTGCTCGGCCCCGGCGCCTACGCCGGTTCGGCCGGCAACCTGACCACCTCTCCTTATGCCATGCGCGGCGACGTCAACATCTCCGTCAACGGCTCCAGCCCCCAAAACAACTCCTACTTCATCGACGGCATGGTCAACCGCAACCTCTGGCTCAGCACCTTAATCATGGTTCCCACCGTCGACGCCATCCAGGAAATGCGCGTCCTCACCTCCAACTACTCCGCCGAATACGGCATCGCCGCCGGCGCCGTCACCATCGTCCAAACCCGCTCGGGTACCAACAAAATCCGCGCCTCCGCCTACGAATTCCTCCGCAACTCCGCCCTCGACGCCAATCAGTTCTTCAACAACCGCCTTGGCGTCGCCAAACCCTCCTTCCGCCGCAACGAATTCGGCGGTACCATCGGCGGCCCGGTCATCAAAAACCGCACCTTCTTCTTCGCCGACTACCAGGGCATCCGCGTCGCCCAACCCCGCTCCTCCATCTCCACCATCGCCACCCTCGCCCAGCGCGACATGGTCGCCACCGGCAACTTCGCCGCCCTCGGCACCCAGGTCTTCGACCCCTCCACAATCACCAACAACCTCCGCACCCCCTTCCCCGGCAACCAGATCCCCCGCACCCGCCTCGACCCCGCCGCCGGCAAAATCTTCGCCCTCCTCCCCGATCCCACTTCCGCCGCCGCCAACCGCAACTTCGCCTTCAACCCCACCCAGCAACAAACCACCGACCAGTTCGACGTTCGCCTCGACCAAAACGTCGGTGCCGCCGATCGCCTCTTCTTCAAATACTCCTGGGACAACACCTCGCTCGTCATCCCCGGCTTCATCCCCGTTCGCCCCGGCGCCAGCGTCGACAAGAACCCTTACCTCGCCGCCGACGGCACCTACACCGCTACCGACACCCCGCTCCGCAACCAATCGGCCACCTTCAACTACGTCAAAGTCTTCACGCCCTCGTTAATCAACGAAACCCGCCTCGGCGTCGTCCGCTGGAACCAGAACATCGAACCTCTCGGCAACCCCTTCAACACCGCCGCCGCCATCGGCATCCCCGGCGTCAATATCAATGACAAGTCCGGCGGCCTCCCCTCCTTCACCATCACCGGTTTCTCCGGCCTCGGTGACAACTCCACCTACCCCGAAGTCTCCCGCACAACCAGCTTCCAGTACGAAAACGTGATGACCTGGACCCGCGGCGCCCATACGCTCAAAGTCGGCGGCGTATACGTCCGCCACCGTTTCAATGGCTTCTCCGCCTTCCCCACTCGCGGTGACTTCTCCTTCAACGGCCAGTTCACCCGCCAATTGAACACCACCACCACCGCCACAGCCCTCTCCGATTTCGCCCTCGGTGCCACCAGCGGCATCAATCGCAACATCCTCGTCGGCACCTTCGGCATGCGCTTTTGGAATATGGGCGTCTTCGTCGACGACACCTGGCGCGTCAACTCGCGTCTCACCATCAACGCCGGCCTCCGCTACGACATCCAGGCCCCGCCCTACGAAGTCCACGACCGCTGGTCCAACTTCAATCTCAACACCGGTAAACTCGAAATCGCCTCCGGCTCCGGCGCCCAACGCCGCCTCCGCAATCTCGATCTCAACAACTACGCCCCCCGTACCGGCCTCACCTATATGTTGACCAAGGACCGCAAAACCGTCCTCCGCTCCGGCTTCGGCGTCTCCTTCGTCGAAGCCGGGCAGGGAGGCGGCCAGCTCTACAAAAACCTCCCCTTCTTCTTCTCCCAGGTCATCGCCACGGACCAGAACGCCGCCCCGCCCCGCCGCCTCTCCGACGGCATTCCCGCCGCCGTCCCGCTCGACCCCAAAGACACCGTTCAACTCTCCTCCGGTTCCCCCAACGTTTGGGATTACAACCTCCAATCCACCAAGGTCATGCAGTGGAGCCTCGGCATCCAGCGGGAAATCCTGCCGCAAACCCTCCTGGACGTCGCCTACGTCGGCACCCGCACTATCGGCCTTGTCACCAACATCAATCTCAATCAGTCCGTCCCCGGCCCCGGCGCCCAAAACCCCCGCCGCCCCTACTTTGCCCTCAATCCCAACATCGTCAACCTCACCTACCGCACCAACGCCGGCGCCTCTAAATACCAATCTTTGCAAACCCGGGTGGAAAAACGTTACAGCAAAGGATTCACCGTCTCGCTGGCCTATACGTACTCCAAATACATGTCCAACGGCTCCAATATCAACGGCGGCGGCAACGCCCCGCCGCAGGACAACCGCTGCTACCGCTGCGAATGGGGCCCCATGCCGGAAGACCGGAACCACATCATGGTCATCAACCACAACTGGGAACTCCCCTTCGGCAAAGGCCGCAAGTTCGTTACCGCCGGGCCCATGAGCTACCTCATCGGGAACTGGAACGTCACCGGCATCTGGACCATGAGCACCGGCGAAAAGTTCACCGCCACCGCCGCCGCCGGCGTCTCCAACTCCGCCGGGGGCGGTGGAGACCGTCCGAACCGCATCAAAGACGGCAACCTCCCCGTCTCCGAACGCACCATTGACCGCTGGTTCGACCTGACCGCTTGGGCCAGCCCCGCCCAGTTCAACTACGGCAACTCCGGCCGCGGTATCCTGGTCGGACCCGGCAGCATCAACACCGATTTCGGACTCCAGCGCGAATTCCCCTTCGGAGAAGCCAAACGCGTCCAGTTCCGCTGGGAGATGTTCAACGCCTTCAACCGCGCCAACTTCACCACGCCCAACTCCTCCATCGGCAACGCCCTCGCCGGTGTCATTTCCAACACCGCCCCAGCCCGCGTCATGCAGCTCGGCCTGAAACTATATTTCTAATCCCCGGAGCCACCCCATGCTAAAGAAAATCGCACTCGCAGTTCTCGGCGTCGTCCTTATCTTCCTCGGTGTCGCCGCCTTGCAGCCGGATGAGTACAAAGTCACCCGTTCCATCGAAATCGCCGCCGCCCCCGCCGCTGTCCACGCGCAAATCAACGACTTCCACAACTGGGACAACTGGTCCCCCTGGGCCAAGCTCGACCCTGCCATGAAGACCACCTACTCCGGCGCACCCTCCGGCCCCACCGCCAGCTACCATTGGATCGGGAACGACAAGGTGGGCGAGGGGCGCATGACCATCCTCGAAAGCCAGCCCGCCCAAAGCGTCAAAATCGACCTCGACTTCATCCAGCCCTTCCCGTCCAAGTCGATCACCCTATTCACCATCACCCCGGCGGGCTCCGGTTCCAAAGTGGAATGGGCCATGTCCGGGCAAAACAGTTTCGTCCCCAAGGCCATGATGCTCCTCATGGGTGGGATGGACAAAGCCGTTGGCCCCGACTTCGAACGGGGCCTCGCCCAAATGAAATTGGCCGCCGAAAAGAAATAGGCCGAACGGCGGTGGAAAATCCGCCCAACCACGCACCAAAATCAAACATGACCCGCCGCGCTTTCCTCGCCACTCTCTCCGCCGTCGCGGCGGCTTCCCCCAATTCCCCCAACATCGTCCTTCTCCTCGCCGACGATCTCGGCTACGGCGAACTCGGCTGCCAGGGGAACCCGCAAATCCCCACCCCCCACATCGATTCCATTGCCCAGTCCGGCGTTCGTTTCACAAACGGCTACGTCTCGGCCCCCTACTGCTGCCCCTCCCGCGCCGGGCTCATCACCGGACGCTACCAAACCCGCTTTGGCCACGAACTAAACGCCACCGGCAAGCTCAACCTCGCCCCTCACGTCGGCCTCCCCCTTACCGAAACCACCCTCGCCTCCCGCCTCCAATCGGCCGGCTATCGCACCGCCGCCATCGGCAAATGGCACCTCGGAGCCACCGAAAAGTTCCACCCTTTGAACCGCGGCTTCCACGAGTTCTTCGGCTTCCTCCACGAAGGCCACTACTACGCCCCCCAACCCGCCGTCGCCAACCACCTCCGCCCCAACGAACCGCCCTACGACGATGCGAACCCCCTCCTCCGCAACCGCCAACCTGTTGATGAGCCCGAATACTTCACCCGCGCCCTGGCCCGCGAAGCCGTCGCCTTCATCGACCGCAATCGCAAAAAGCCCTTCTTCCTCTACGTCCCCTTCAACGCTGTCCATAGCCCCATGCAGGCCACCCACCAAGACATGGACCGCTTCGCCCACATCACCGATCCCCACCGCCGCATCTTCGCCGCCATGCTCGCCTCCCTCGACGACGCCGTCGGCGCCATCCTCAAAAAGCTCCAATCCGAAAACCTCACCAAAAATACGCTGGTTATCTTCCTCAGCGATAACGGCGGTCCCGTTGCCGAACTGACCTCCTCCAACGCCCCCCTCCGCGGCCAAAAAGGCCAGCTGTACGAAGGCGGCATCCGCATCCCGTTCCTCATGCAGTGGCCCGGCCACCTCCCCGCCGCCCGCACCCACCACGCCCCAGTGATCTCCCTCGACCTCGCCCCCACCATCCTCGCCGCCGCCAAAATCAATATCCCCAAGAACCTCGACGGCCAAAACCTGCTCCCGCTCCCCACCCAACCTCGCCCCCTCTTCTGGC
>CANIVU010000031.1 GCA_947470805.1 Acidobacteriota bacterium
GCTACGGAGAAGGCACGGGCCCTACCCGTATACTCTCCCGGCGTTTGGCTACCAGAGGATGGAGAGTATGGACGTTTTCGCCCTCACAAAAACCCTCATCGACATTGAATCGATCACCGGTAATGAGAAAGCCGTTGGCGATTGGGTGTACGACTATCTGCAGCCGCTGGTGACCGAGTACGGCGGCACGCTCGAGAAGATTGAAGTGGAGCCGGACCGGAACAATGTGCTCGCCATTTTTGGCGAGCCGGTTGTGACGCTGTCGACGCACCTCGATACGGTGCCCCCGTTCTTTGCTTCGCGCGAGGATGACGAGTTCATCTGGGGCCGTGGGGCTTGCGATGTGAAGGGCATTATCGCGTCGATGATTTGCGCGGCGCGGACGCTGCTTGCCGAGGGGCGGCGCGGGTTTGCGCTGTTGTTCGTTGTTGGCGAAGAACGGAATTCGGCGGGCGCCTATTACATGGCCAAGGATTCGCGCGGGTCGAAGTATTTGATCAATGGCGAGCCGACGTCGTGCAAGTTGGCGTTGGGTTCGAAGGGCGCGTTGCGGTATGAGCTGATTGCCTCCGGGCGGATGGCGCATTCGGCGTATCCGGAGCTGGGAGAGTCGGCGATTGAGAAGTTGCTGGATGCCCTGGAACGGGTGCGGAAGATTGACTGGCCGGTGCACCCGATCCTGGGGCCGTCGACGTTGAACATCGGCACGATCAAGGGCGGGCGGGCGCCGAATGTGGTTCCGGACGATGCGCGGGCGGAGTTGTTGATCCGCCTTGTGGACGATCCGACGCCGGTGCGGGCCGCTGTTCTGGCGGCTTGCGAGGGGCTGGTGGAGGCCAAAGAGCAGCTTTGTATTCCGGCGATTCTGATGGAGTCGCGACCGGGATTTGAGACCGATGTGATGAAGTACACGACGGACATTCCGGCGTTCGGCGGGGCGTGGGGAAAGCCGTTGTTATTGGGGCCGGGCACCATTCACGTGGCGCATACGAGCCAGGAGCGGGTCCCGAAATCTGAACTTTTGCAGGCCGTTGCGCTGTATGCGCAGCTGGTGCGGCAGTTACTTGAAGACGAAGGAAAGAGCGAAGCATGAAGATCCCAGTAGGCGTGCTTGGCGCCACCGGTATGGTGGGGCAGCACTTTGTGAAGTTTTTGCAGGGCCACCCGCAGTTCGAGTTGACTTGGGTGGGCGCGAGCGACCGGAGCTCGGGGAAGAAGTATCGCGACGCGACGTCGTGGCGCCTGGACGGGGCGATGCCGGAATCGGTGGCGGATCTGACGGTGACCGACTGTAAGCCGGGGAATGCGCCGAAACTGATGTTTTCGGCGACGGACTCGTCGGTGGCGACTGAGATCGAGCAGGCGTTCGCGAAGGCGGGGCACGTTGTTGTTTCCAATTCGAAAAATCACCGCATGGACGAAGACGTTCCGCTGCTGGTGCCGGAGATCAATCCGCACCATTTGAGCATCGCCAAGCGGCAGAAGGAGACGCGCGGCTGGGATGGGTTGATTGTGACCAATCCGAACTGCTCGACGATTGTGCTGACGCTGGCGCTGGCTCCGCTGCAGCAGTTCGGGCTGGAGCGCGTGGTGGTGACGACGATGCAGGCGATTTCCGGGGCGGGTTATCCGGGCGTGCCGTCGATGGATATTACGGCGAACGTTGTTCCCCATATTGGCGGCGAAGAAGACAAGGTGGAGACCGAGACGCAGAAGATCATGGGCGGCGTGGCGGACGGACGGTTCGTGCCGTTGACGACGCGCGTCAGCGCCCACTGCAACCGGGTGCAGGTGGTGGATGGGCACATGGCGGCGGTGTCGGTGGAGTTGACGCGGAAGCCGAGCCTGGCCGAAGTGCGGGCGGCGTTTGATTCCTATCGCGGACGGCCGCAGGAGTTGGGGTTGCCGAGCGCGCCGGCGCGTCCGGTGATCTACATGGAGCAGCAGGACCGTCCGCAGCCGCGGCGGGACGTGGAGCGGGAGCGCGGGATGGCCGTGTTTGTGGGCCGTTTGCGCGAGTGCCCGGTGTTCGACTACAAGTTCATGGCGTTGGGGCACAATACGGTGCGCGGCGCGGCCGGCGCGGCGGTGCTGAACGCCGAGTTGATGCTGGCGGAGGGGATGCTGTAAATGATCGTCATGAAGTTTGGCGGCACGTCGGTGGAATCGGCGGCCGCCATGGAGCGGGTGGCGGGGATCGTCAAGGCGCGTCTGGTCCGGAAGCCGGTGGTTGTTGTGTCGGCGATGGGCAAGACGACGAACCGGCTGCTGGCGATTGCCGAGAAGGCCTACAAGGGCGACCGGGACGAGGCGGCACGATTGTTGGAAGAGCTGGCGGCTTACACGTTGCAAGAGGCGCGGCCGGTGTGCGAGGAGCGGGAGTGGGCCGAGGTTTCCTCGTTCATCGAAGCGCACTTTCACGAGCTGTCGGCGTTCCTGGATGAGCTGGCTGGATTGGGCGAATTCCCGGCGCAGTATGTGGACCTGGTTTCGAGCTACGGGGAGCGGTTGTCATCGCGGATTGTGGCGGCGGCGTTCCGGCATTTCGGCATGGACGGCGTGCATGTGGATGCGCGGGAGGTGATCGTCACCGACCGGCGGCATACGCAGGCGGCGCCGCTGTGCTCGCGGTGCTACGCGAAGCTGGAGGAGCGGGTGCGGCCGATGGCGCAGGCGGGGAAAGTGGTCGTCATGGGTGGGTTCATCGGATCCACGCAGGACGGGTTCACGACCACGCTGGGGCGCGGCGGATCCGATTTCAGCGCATCGATTGTGGGCGCGGGAATTGGCGCGGAAGAGATTCAGATCTGGACCGATGTTGACGGTATGTTGACGTGCGACCCGCGCATCCTGCCGGGCGGGCACCGGGTGAAGATGATCTCGTTTGCCGAGGCGGCGGAGCTGGCCTATTTCGGGGCCAAGGTGTTGCATCCGGCGACCGTGGTGCCGGCAGTTGAGAAGAACATTCCGGTGTTGATTTTGAACTCGCGCAATCCGGAGAACGCCGGGACGCGGATTGTGGCCGAGCGGGTGCCTTGTGCCAATACCGTGAAGAGCATTGCGTGCAAGCGGAACATTGTTGTGCTGAATGTGCAGAGCTTGCGAATGCTGATGGCGCATGGGTTTTTGAAGCGGATTTTTGATGTGTTTGATCGGTATCAGACGCCAGTGGACATGGTGACGACGTCGGAGGTGAGCGTGTCGTTGACGATCGACAATACGACGCATCTGGACGAGATTTGCGCGGATTTGCGGAAGATCGCGGAGGTTTCGGTGGACGATACGTCGTCGCTGATCTGCCTGGTGGGCGACAATATTCGCGAAACGGCCGGGCTGGGCGCGCGGGTGTTTGGCGCGCTGCGCTCGATCAATGTCCGTATGATTGCGCAAGGGGCATCGCTGTTGAACCTGAGCGTGGTGGTGGCGGACGTGGATTTGAAGGCCGCCGTGGAAGCATTGCACGCGGAGTTCTTTTCGACTTTGGATGAAGAGGTTTTCGAGGCATGAAACTGGCGCTGATTGGTTACGGAAAGATGGGCAAGATGCTGGAGCAGCTGGCCCCGGAGTATGGGTTCCATGTGACGTTGATCCTGGACGTCCACAACAACGCCGATGGGGCCTGGATCACGCGCGAGAACTTTGCGGGGATCGACGCGGCGATTGAGTTTTCGACGCCGGAAGCGGCCGTTTCGAATGTCGAGAAACTGGCGGCGATTGGCGTGCCGGTGGTGATTGGTACGACCGGCTGGTTGCACGAGATGGAACGGGTGAAGGCGGCGGTGGAGGCTGGTAAGTCGGCCGCAGTGTGGAGCCCGAATTACTCGGTTGGCGTGAACGTGTTTTTCCGGTTGGTGGCCGAGGCGGCGAAGCTGCTGGCTAAGCAGCCGGAGTACGGTTCGTATGCCTGGGAGATTCACCACGATACGAAGAAAGACGCGCCGAGCGGCACACTGTTGAAGCTGGTGGACGAGATGAAGCAGGCCGGGTATGACCGGCAGATTGATGTTTCGTCGAACCGTGCGGGGCGCGTGCCGGGGACGCATGAGATCGGGTTCGATTCGCACTCCGATACCATCACGTTGCGGCACACGGCGCGGAGCCGGGAAGGCTTTGCGCGGGGCGCGCTGCAGGCGGCCAAGTGGATTGTGGGCAAGCAGGGATTTTTCGAATTCAGCGAGACGTTGTTCTAGGGAGAAGGTGGCACATGTTTCAAGGATGCGGCACAGCACTGGTTACGCCGTTCAAACAAGATTTGAGCCTGGATGAGGACGGGCTGCGGGCGCTGGTGCGCCGGCAGATTGCCGATGGAATCCACTTTCTGGTTCCGTGCGGTACGACGGGCGAGAGTCCGACGCTGACGCATAAAGAGCATCTGCGCGTGGTGGAGATCACGCTGGAAGAGGCGAAGGGAAAAGTCCCTGTGATGGCTGGTTGTGGCGGGTACGCGACGGCCGAGGTCTGCGAGTTGGCGAAAGAGTTGGAAGCGCTGGGGGCCGATGGGTTGCTGTCGGTGACGCCCTACTACAACAAGCCGACGCAGGAGGGCCTGTACCAGCACTATCGCGCGATTGCCGCATCGACGAAGCTGCCGATTGTTGTCTACAGCGTGCAGGGGCGCACGGGGATCAACGTGGAGCCGTCGACGCTGAAGCGGCTGGCGGCGATTGACAACATTGTGGGCGTGAAGGAAGCCAGCGGCAACATCAGCCAGATGGCTTCGGTGCTGCACCATGTGCCATCCGATTTTGCTGTGTTGAGCGGCGATGATTCGATTACGATTCCGCTGGTGTCGCTGGGCGGGCGGGGGATTATCTCCGTGGTTTCGAACGAGATTCCGGGGCCGATGTCGCAGCTGGCGCAGAAGGCGTTGGACGGCGATTACGCCGGCGCGCGGGCGATTCAACGGCAGTATTTGCCGCTGATGGAGATTAACTTTGTGGAGTCCAATCCGGGGCCGGTGAAGTATGCCATGGCGCGGATGGGGCTGTTGGAACCGCTATGGCGTCTGCCGCTGGTGCTGCCGAGCGAGGCGAGCCAGAAGAAGATTGATGCCGTGTTGACGCAGGTTGGCCTACTGGCCACGGAGGGCGCCGTTGCCGCGCATTGAAACATTGAAGCTGGCGGTGGAAGAGGCTTTTGACAACAAGCCCGCCGCCTATGGAGAAGAGCACTTCCGGTTGTTCGCCGAATTCAAGGCTGCGTTGAACGCGGGCGAGATTCGGGCGGCGTCGCCGGATGTGACGACCGCGACCGGTTGGCGCGTGAACGGTTGGGTGAAGAAGGGCATTTTGCTGGGGTTCCGGCTGGGTTCGATCGTCGACATGTCTGTCGATTCGGTGCGCCAGCCGTTCTTCGATAAGGCCACCTATCCGGTGAAGCAGTTCGCCGCCGATAGCGGCGTGCGGATTGTGCCCGGCGGCTCGTCGATTCGCGACGGCTGTTTTGTGGGCCGGTCGGTGACGTGCATGCCGCCGATGTACATCAACGTCGGCGCGTACGTGGACGAAGGCACGATGGTAGATTCGCATGCGCTGGTGGGCAGTTGCGCGCAGATCGGTGCGCGGTGCCACCTTTCGGCCGCCGTGCAGATTGGCGGCGTGCTGGAGCCGGTGGGCGCGATGCCGGTGATTATTGAAGAAGACGTTCTGGTGGGCGGCAATTGTGGCGTCTACGAAGGCACGGTGGTGAAGAAGCGCGCGGTGCTGGGAACCGGAACGATTCTGAACCGGTCGACACCTGTGTATGATTTGGTGAATGGCACTGTATTGCGGGCTACCGACGAGGAGCCGCTGGTGATTCCGGAGGGCGCCGTGGTGGTGGCCGGGTCGCGCGCGGTGACCAGCGGACCCGGCAAAGACTGGGGCATTTCCGTTTATACGCCGGTGATCGTGAAGTACCGCGACGCCAAGACCGACGCGCGGATTCAGTTGGAAGACTTGCTGCGATAGGAGGCCGACACATGACGCGATGGGCAGTGCTGTTGATGAGTTTTGCAGGGCTGGCCATCGCGGAACCGTGTTCGACGGGGACGGCGGCTTGTGCCGAACCGTTGCCGATGGGCAAGGGGTTTGTGACGATCTATCGTTCGCATCCGCTGGCGAAGGGGCATTCAAAAGCAACTCGGGCGTTGGTGGTGATTCATGGCGCGAGCCGGAACGCCGACGATTATTTCCCGTCGGGGATGGCAGGGGCGTATCTTGCCGGTGGGCTGGACGACACCGTTGTGGTGGCGCCGCGGTTTGCTGGGACGGGCGGACGGAATTGCGACGACAAACTGGCCGCGGGCGAGATTGGGTTTGCCTGCGCGGGCGATGATTGGCGCGGAGGCGGGCCGGGCGTGGGACATGCCGCGGTTACCACGTACGACGTGATTGACGAGTTAGTCCGGCGATTCGCGGACAAGAAGAAGTTTCCGAAGTTGAAGCATGTTGTGCTGATGGGTCATTCGGCCGGCGGGCAGTTTCTGAGTCGGTATGCGGCGGCGTCGAAGATGGAGCCGGCGGGTGTTTCGGTGCGGTATGTGGTGTCGAATCCGTCGAGCTATTTGTACCTGGATGCGTCGCGGCCAGGGCCGACGGCGGGGTGCGGCGGGTTCAACAGCTGGAAGTACGGGATGGAAAAGCGGACCGGCTATGCGGCCGGGTTGGCCGATGAAGTGATGCAGAAGAACCTGGTGCGGCGGGATGTGGTGTACCTGTTGGGTGAGTATGATGTGACGCCGCAGTTCGGGTTTGATTCGTCCTGTGGGGCGATGGCGCAGGGCCCGAACCGGTTGCAGCGCGGAATCGATTATTTTGGCTACATCACGGGGAAATACGGCGCGAAGCATAAGCTGGTCAAAGTCCCCAATTGCGGGCACAACGGCCGGTGCATGCTGGTGGCGAATGAGGCACGGGAAACGCTATTTCCGTAGGTTCGCCTAGAGCGCCCAGAAGCCGGACGTCATGAGCTCGACGACGTGGTTATCGGGGTCCCGGAAATAGAGGCTGATGGCGCCACCGTCCCATCGGACTTCGCTTTCGATAGAGACCGAATGTTGTTGCAGCCGTCGGCGCCAATCGTCCACAGCGGTGGCCGGGATGGACAGGGCGAAGTGATGGACGCCGGTGGTGCCGTGAGCGGGTATTGTGCCGCCGGAGAACGTGATCGGCTCGCTGGTGGCGCCGGAGCGGAAGAGGAGCAGGACACCGCGGCCGGCGACGTTGAGGGCGATGAGCCGTTCGCTTTCGAGAAGCGTGGGGAATTCGAAGACGCGGCGATAGAACGTGGCGGCGCGTTCGAGATCGCTGACAGAGACGGCGGTTTCGAGCAGGCCGTTCAGGGGCGGTGTCATTGGGCGTTCTCCAGTGCGTTCAGTGTGATGCTGGCGGCGCGGTCCCAGGTGTAGGCGCGGGCGCGTTCGCGGGCCCTTTGGGCAAATGCGGCGCGGTCCTGCGGGCTGTTGGCAAAGCGCTCCATGGCGGCGGTGAGGGCGGCGGTATCGAGGGCGGGGAAGAGAAGTGCCGTGTCGCCGGCGATGTCCTTCATGGGGCGGAGATCCGAGGTGATTAAGGGCAAGCCGGCTGCCATGGCCTCCGGCACGGGCATGCCGAAGCCTTCGAAGGTGGAGGGGAAGACGGCGAAGCGGGCGCGGCGATAGAGGCTCAGAATTTCGGCGCGAGGGATCCAGCCGGTGACGCGCACCGATTGTTCCAGGCGGTGGTGCGCGATGCGGCGTTCGACCTGTTCGCCATGGAAGCCGCGCATGCCGGCGAGGACGAGTGTGTACTCGGGATGATTGGGCAGGAATGCCGCGAAGGCGTCGACGAGGCGCTCGATGTTTTTGTGGGGATGCAGCGTGGAGACGCACAGGATGAGGGGCTCTTCTTTGTCGCGCGGGAGGGCGAAGAACTCCGGCTCGACGCCTGGTTCGGCGGTGTGAAGGCGGGAGAGGGGCACGCCGTAGACGGAGTGGATGTCTTCGCGGGAGGCGTCGGACACGGTGAGAATCTGGCTGGACTGGCGTGCCGACGCCCAGACCAGAAGACGCCAGGCTTGGAGGTCGCTCCACTTGAAGAATTCGGGATGGCGGTGGTGCTGGAGGTCGTGGATGATGGTGACGTTGGGCCGGGGCAACCGGTAGGGAGAGGTGAAGCCGGGATTGAACATGACGTCGATTCCGGCGGCCACGGCTTCGCCGATGAAGCGGGTTTGTTCGTAGAGGATGCGGCGCGGGCGGGAGGTGGCGTCGATGCCGGTTGCGACCGTGCGGAAGCCGGGGGCGTTTGGCGTGAGATCGTCGCCGGTTTCGTTGTTACGAAAAATGACGAACTGATGGCCTCGGTTCTGTTTGGCGATTGCGGCAAGCAGATTGCGCAGATAGACCTCTGTACCGCCGACGCCCCCCGGGATGAGGAACAGCGCGTTGACGCCGATACAGAGGGGCTTCGCCATGGGGACTAGGGCTTGGCTGCCGCCGCGGCGGCTTTCTTCTCGGCGGCGCGTTTTTGAATGGCGAGCGCTTTGTCGAGGCCTTGGCGGGCGTTGGCTTCGTTGGGCTCGATGGCTACCGCTTTCTGATACTCGGCGACGGCGGCGTCCCACTCCTTACGGGCCATGTGGATGTTGCCGCGGTAGGCGTAGATCATGGCATAACGCGGGTTGATTTTCTCGCCTTGTGCCAGGGCTTCGAGGGCTCGGTCGTAGTCGCCCTGTTTGGCGCGGACCATGCCCATCATGGCCCAGGCGTGGGCGTTCTGTTCGAGGCGAATGGCGTCTTCCAAGCGGCTGAGGGCTTCGCCGGGTTTGTTGGCGCAATCGGCGGCGAGGGCCCAATCGGCGTAGAGTTCGTAGGTTGGTTGCGGGGTGAGTTTGGCGGCTTCGGCGTACTGCTGGGTGGCGTCGGCGCATTGGCCGGCCTGGTAGTAGGCGTAGGCGAGTTGGAAGCGCGGGCGGTACTTGGCGGGCGAGTTGGCGACGGAGTCCTTCCACAGCGGGATGGGGCTGGACCAGACGTAGTTCCGCTGCCAGGAGAGGAAGGCCAGGAACACGCAGACGACGCTGAGCGCGCCGGCGAGGGCGGTAGTTGCGAAGTTGCGGCGGCGCAGGACGTCGATGACGCAGAGCGTGAGCGCGAAGATGGGCAGGTACATGCGGCGTTCGACGAGGACGTCGCGAATGGGCACGAAGGACGATGTCGGCGCCAGGAAAATCAGGAAGAGCAGGAAGCCGTAGGCGGCGAGGGGGAACTGCTTGCGATAGATCCAGGCGGCGGCGGTGAGGGCGAGCAGGATGAGCAGGCAGAGCCAGGAGAGATGATCGCCGAGCGAATGGGAGAGGGGGACATCGTAATCGATGTTTTGGCCGGCGGGGAGGAAGAAGAGGCGCAGATAGGTGACGATGGAGCGCAGTTGGGTGTAGAAGTAATCGAGCGGGGTGAGGTCCTTCATGCCGAAGCCGGCGGAGGTGGAACGGGCGAGCACGACCTTGAAAATAACCACGGCGCCGAGGACAGAGCCGCCGATGATGGGCGCGTAGATGCGCCAGTTTTTGCGGATGCCTTCGAAGGTGAAGCCGGGGTTGAAGAAGTAGTCCGTGAGCAGGAGTACGGCCGGGAGGACCGCGGTGTGTTCCTTGGAGGTGATTGCGAACAGGAAGAATGTGAAGACGAGGATGACTTCACTAAACCGGATGGCGACTTCCTGGCGGTAGAGGAACGCGGCCCAGGCGATGAGGAAGAACAGGCCGCTCAAGACCTCTGATCGGCTGGCGACGTAGGCCACCGATTCCGATTGCAGCGGATGCAGCAGGAAGACGACGGCGGCGAAGGCGGAGTAGATGTTGAGCGCGGCCGATTCGAGTTTGACGTAGCTGAGCAGTTTGCGCGCGACGAGCCAGACGAAGTAGCCGGCGACGGCGTGGAGAACGAGGTTGACGATGTGGAAATAGTAGGAGTCCAGGCCGAAGAGGCGGTAGTTGAGCCAGTAGGTGACTTGCAGCGTGGGGCGGACGCCCTGCACCCAGTCGCGCAGCGGGTTTTGCGCGAAATTGGGGGTCATGAACGGGAGGTACACATCGTCGAACAGGAAGGGGCCGCTGAGTGCCGGCCGGTAGACTTCGAGCAGGACGAAGGCGAATAGAAACAGGCCGAGCAGCATGGGCCATCGGGCCTGGGCGAAGGAGGCTGGGGAATCGGTGGCGGCCGGTTTATTTTCGGCTGGGCGCTTGGAGCTTTTCATGGATTGCGTTGAGTTGGTATTCGAGAATGGCCACCTTTTGGGTGAGCGCGATGTTGGCGTCTTTGAGCTCGGAGATGATGACCGAGAAGCGGAAGAAGACGATGAGGAACAGGGCTCCGACGACGAGGAGGAGCGCGATGGGTTGGTTGTTGACTCCGATCAGATGGCCCAATTGGGTGAGCAGCCAGGGGCTCTGGGAAAGGGCGAGCATGGAGGCGGCCGCGCCGAGCCAACTGACGGAGTATTCGACGCGGATGTGGGCGCGGCGGATATTGAGCAACACGACGCCGATGAGCAGGATGCTGACGCCGGCGATGATGGATAGAAGTCGATCCATAGCAGTTAAAGCCGGCGCTTGCTCCCTTGATACTTGAGGATATTGACGAGGACGCCCAGCAGGACATGCAGGACGTAGTAGAACGAACGCACGGCGGTGATGGTCGACACACCGGCCATGCGGGCCCGCATTTTTACCGGCACCTCTTCGAAGCGGAACGTCAGGCGCTGCAGCACGACGAGTGCTTCGATTTCCGGATACTCCAACGGAAAGCTACGGGCGAAGACTTCCAGCGCCTGGCGATTGACGCCGACGTAGCCGGAGGTTGGGTCGTGCACCTCTTTGCGGAGGATGAGCGCCAGGAACCAGCGGAAGAAGACAATGCCGATGCCGCGGGCGACCGAGGTGTGCTTGCCATCGCCATTGACGTAACGGGAGCCGATGACCATCTGGGCACCGCTGGTTAGCAGGGTGTCGCGGATGAGGCCGACGTAGGCCGGGTCGTGCTGACCATCACCGTCGAGCCGGATGACGTATTGAAAGCCGAGATCGAAGGCGAGGCGGTAGCCGGCCTGGACGCAGCCGCCGAGCCCTAGGTGATAGGGCACGGTGATGACGTCGGCACCGGCTTCCAGGGCGACCGTGCGGGTGCCATCGGCGGAGCAGTCGTCGACGACGAGAATCGGCAGTTCCGGGTGCTGTTCGCGCAGTTCGCCGATCACCGTGGCGATAGCGCCTTCCTCGTTGAACGCCGGAATGAGGATCATCAGGGGGTGCTGACCGGTAGCGGCGATCACAGTTCGGCCACCTGCCGTAAGGAGATGGAGAACCGGTCCAACGCGCTTTGGAATTCGGTGCTGGAGAGCTTCGCGTTGCGGCGGATTTGGCGGCGCTGGCGCCAGGCGCGGGGCAGCATGGAGAGCGCCGAAACATGGGCGCGGAGCACGCAGGCGACGAGTGTCCAGGCGCTTTCGCCATCCTTCTGAAATTGCGCTGCTGCGCCCTGTCCACGGCGCATGGCCAGGAGATGGTGCAGGTAGCGGATGGGAGTGGCGAAGAGCGCTTTGACCAGGCGGAGGCCGGGGAATGTCTTCAGGATAAGAAGGAGCCGGTTGCGTTCGACGAAATAAGCCTTCAGCCGGGAGGCGCGGCCGGCCGAGTGCGAGTAACGGTGATAGACAACGGCGGTGGGCACATAGCGGCACGTCCAACCGGCCCAGCGGGCGCGGAGGCCGAGATCGGTGTCTTCGCAGTAGAGAAAGAAGTCGTCGTCGAAACCGCCGGTTTCGGCGAGCATGGCGCTTCGATAAATCGCCGCCGATCCGCTGGCGAGCAGTGCCTCTTCGGCGTCCGGAAATTGGGCGGGCGGCGCACCGTGGCCCCGCTGTTTGCTGGTTCCGTCGGCGGCGATCAACATCGCTGCCGAATCCAGCATGGCCGGGGTGACGCCGTGAAAGCGGACCTGCGAGGCGGCGGAGCCCGCACGCGGATGGGCGTCGAGCGTGGCGGCGAGTTCCTGGAGCCACGTGGATTCGGCGGTCGCGTCGTCGTTGAGGACGGCAACAAAGTCAGCCGGCGCCTCGCGGGCGGCCAAATTCACGGCGGAACCGAAGCCGACGTTGTGGCCGGGGTGGAGGATCGATACATTGGCGCGCGAGGATTCCCGTGGCCAAGTGGTGTCCACGAGTCTGCTGCCGCTGTTATCGACGATCACAATTCGAAAATCCCGAAACGTTTGCCGGTGCAGGCTTTCGACACATTCCCACAACGCCGGCCCGGCGGAGAGCGTAGGAATAACGACGGTGACCCGTGACGGCTGCAATTCCGTATTGTACGCCGCGCGGATGCCTCCAGGGTTGCGCTACTTTAGATTCTTACTCGTATGCCGCTCAATGCCCGAAGTTTTGCCTTCGATGTTCTGGACGCCGTGGAGCACGGCGGATTCGCCGATGATCTGTTGCGCGCCAAGTCCTTGGAGCCGCAGGAGGCGAATTTAGCGAATGAGCTAGTGTTCGGTGTGCTGCGGCACCGCGGGCAGTTGGACTATCTCATAAGCCACTATTCCGGGAAGACCGGGAAACTGGATAAGGAAGTCCGTAACGCGCTGCGGCTGGGGATTTACCAGATTCGCTACCTGGATCGGGTGCCGCCCCACGCGGCGGTTTCGACCAGCGTCGATCTGGTGAAGAGGGCGCGAAAAGCCTCGGCCGTGGGATTCGTGAATGCTGTACTGCGGAAGGTGAATCGGGACCCGGTGCCGTATCCGAACGACGCCGTGTCGCTGGCGATGCCGGAGTGGTTGTTGGCGAAATGGGAATCGCAGTTCGGCGCGGCGGCGGCCCAGGCCGCGGCGCTGTACTTCCTGAACAAGCCGCCGGCGCATGTGCGCGGGGAGCGGCAGATGGACATTGGCGCGCAGCAGATCGTGCCGCTGCTGCGTTTAGAGGCACATCATCGATTCCTGGACGTCTGCGCCGCGCCGGGAAACAAGACCCTGCAGGCCGCCGAGTGCGGTGCGGTGCCGGTGGCCTGCGACCGCTCGCGCAAGCGGTTGGCGGCGATCGCGGTAACGCGCCGTGTGCAACTGGATGCGTCGCAACCGTTGCCCTTTCGCCCTGTGTTCGACCGGATTCTGGTAGACGCGCCTTGTTCGGGCACCGGCACGCTTGGACGAAACCCGGAGATCAAGTGGCGCGTCACTCCAGAGGAGTTCGCGCGTCAAGCGGAGCGACAGTTGCAAATTCTTCGTTCGGCGCTCGACGTGCTGGCGCCGGGCGGACGACTGGTTTATGCGACATGTTCGTTGGAACGTGAGGAAAATGAAGAGGTTGTCAGCCAATTCGCCGGTCGCGTGCAGGAGCAGGGCTACCGGTTGCCGGGCCGTGAAGCCGGGGACGGGTTTTTCCACGCCGTGTTAGCATGACAGATAGCGTCCAAATGATTGAAATACTGCCATCTTTGCTGTCGGCGGACTTCGCCCGGCTAGGGGCTCACATCGCGGAAGTAGAGGCGGCGGGCGCCACCATGCTGCATTTCGATGTGATGGACGGCCATTTCGTACCCAATTTAACCATGGGCACGCCGGTGCTGCAGTCGATCCGCAAGATCACGCGGGCGCACCTGGATGTCCATTTGATGATCACCAACCCGGACGCGTTCGTGCCTGTGTTTGTTGAAGCGGGCGCCGACAGCGTGTCGGTGCATCAGGAAGCGTGCCCGCACCTGGACCGAACGCTGCGGCTGATTCAATCCGAAGGAGCGCAGGCGGGCGTGGTGTTGAATCCATCGACGCCGGTGTCGACGCTGGACGAGGTGCTGGACGTCGTCGACTTCGTGTTGATCATGTCGGTAAACCCGGGCTTCGGTGGTCAGAAGTTCTTACAGAATTCCTTGAATAAGGTTCGGCAGTTAGCCGAACGGCGGCACCGCTTGGGGCTGTCTTTCAAAATTGAGATTGATGGCGGGATCGGTGCGTCGAACGCGGCCGATGTCGTACGGGCCGGCGCCGAATGGTTGGTGGCCGGGAATAGTGTTTTTGGCGCGCCCGACCCTGGCGCTGCCTTGGTGGCCCTGCGTGAGACCGCGCAAACGGGCCTGCAACAAATTGCGTAAGGGAGCTGTTGTTTACATGATCGTGAAGAGCAAAATTTGTGTATTGACGCTGGCGACGGTGGTGGCGATGACCTCGCTCACCGGTTGTTTCCGGAAGAAGAAGTATGAAAACCCGATCGGCAAAGACACACAGCAGCCCGATAAAGTTCTCTTCGACAAGGCCGTGGCCGACATCGAACGCGGCCGCTACGAAGTGGCCCGCCTGACTTTGAACACGCTCATCAACACCTACGACACCAGCGAATTCCTGGCGAAGGCGAAGCTGGCGATCGCCGACAGCTGGATGCGTGAAAGCGGCTCCCACGGTTTGGCTCAGGCCGAAGCCGAATACAAAGACTTCATTCTGTTCTACCCGACCATGGAAGAGTCCGCCGAAGCGCAGGAGAAGGTTTGCACCATCCATCTGCGCCAGATGGAGAAGCCGGACCGCGACAACAAGCACGCCTTCCGCGCCGAAGACGAGTGCCGCCAGTTGCTGGTCCAGTGGCCGAATTCCAAGTTCGCACCTCGCGTGCAGCAGTTGCTCCGTAACATTCAGGAAGTGGAAGCCGAAGGCGAGATGCGCACGGCGCGCTTCTATTTCAGCAAGGGCTCCAACCCGGCCGCGGCCAACCGCCTGCAGGGCATTGTGGATCAGTACCCGATCTATTCGGCGGCCGATGAGGCTTTGTGGATGTTGGGCGGCGCTTACGACAAGATGGGTGCGCGCTTCAAGCCGCAGTCGGTGAAGTCGTATCAGCGTCTGGTCAAGGACTATCCGCTTTCTTCCTATGTCGACCCCGCCAAGAAGCGCCTGAAGGAGATGGAAGCCGAAGTTCCGGAGGCCGATCCCGTCGCCGTGGCGCGCATGAAGTACGAGCTGGAAAACAAGACGAAGACCGGCATGATGCACGACTTCTGGGCGATTTTCAAGAAGTCTCCCGACATGACGGCGGCGGCCAAGAGCGGCGCGCCGGCGATGACCTCGTTGCGTCCGTCGATTCCCGTCAGCGTGCCTGTTCCGGCCGGCGTGCCGGGCGGCGTGAATGACCTTGGCGGCACCGTGATCACGGGGCCGAGCGACCTGGACAAGAAGCCGGATGACCGGATGAGCGTGCAGAACAAGGCCGCCGCCGCAGGCACGCCTGAAAAGCCCGCTGCCACGCCCGAGAAGAAGGAAGAAACGCCCGCCGCCGCAGCGACCCCTGCCGCCGCGCCTGCCGCGGAACCTGCGCAACAAAGCCTGCCGAGCAACCGCCAGCCGATCAAGGGCAAAAAGGTGAAAACCCCGAAGCCCCCGAAGAGCAGCGGAAAATGAGCCGTATTTTGCTGGCGGACGATAGTCCGCACGCACAACGGATGGGAGAACGCCTGTTGCGGGATGAGGGCCACGAAGTGGTCACCATCACCGATGGCGACACCGTGTTTGTTCGCCTTCCCGACGTCGATCCTGACATCCTGATTCTCGACGCCAACCTGCCCATGCGGAGCGGTTACGAGATCACGAAGTTCGTCAAAGGGTCTTCGTTTTATCGGCACGCCGCGGTGCTGCTAACCGGCAGCGTGGCGGAACCGGTGGACGAAAAATTGGCTCGCGAGGCCGGCGCGGACGGCATGATTCACAAGCCGTTTGAATCGAAGGCGCTGTTGTCGCTCGTTGGACCGCTGTCGGTGAAGGCCGCCGAACTGCGTGAACTGCGCCCGGCTGGTCCGCCGCCGCCTCCGCCCGGCGAAGAGCCGAAGTTTGTCAGCGGCGCCGTCTCCGCGGAACCGGAGCCGGAGTTCGCCGTGGACCCCGAAGCCGATGCCGTGCCGGTTCCGGCGAAGCCTGTGGCCGTCGTAGCCGCGCCTGCGCCCCAGTTGGCCCCCTTGGGTGTAAAGCCCATCCCCGAGTCCGACCCCGATCCGATCCCCTCCCCGGCAGCGCCAGTTACCGTCTCCGAACAGGAACGAGTGCGCGCCGCGGTGACTCTCGCGCTCGACGCCGCCATGCCGCGGTTGATCGACGAGTTGACACAGCAGGTCCTCCGCGCGTTGGATAGTAAGTAGAACCGTATGCCTGATAACAGTTTTGACATCGTCTCGAAAATCGAACTTCCCGAAGTGAGCAACGCCATTCAGCAGGCGTTGAAGGAGGTCATCACCCGTTACGATTTGAAGGACTCCAAGTCGACCATCGAGCTGAAGGAAAAGGACAACAAGATCCTGCTCGCTTCCTCCGACGATTTCAAGTTGAAGGCTGTCATTGAAATTCTGCAGTCGAAACTGGTGAAGCGCAATGTGCCGATCAAGGGGTTGCAGTACGGCACTTTGATCCAGGGCTCCGGCGGCTCCGTCCGCCAGGAGATCACGCTCCAGCAGGGGATTCCCATGGAGAAGGCCAAAGACATCGTCCGCGTCATCAAAGACAGCAAGAAGAAGGCGCAGGCGGCCATTCAGGGCGATCTGGTGCGCGTGTCGGCAAAGGATCGCGACATTCTGCAGGAAGTCATTGCGCTGCTGCGCAACCAGGATTTCGGCATCGACATGCAGTTCACCAACTACCGGTCGAACTAGCCGTGCCGCGGAAGATCGAAAGCCCTCTCATCGCCGGCCCGTCCGGGAAGTTGGAAGCGCTACTTGAGGAGCCGGAGGAAGGCTCTCCGCGCTTTGCCGCGTTGGTCTGCCATCCCCACCCGCAGCACGGCGGGACCATGCACAACAAGGTGGTCTATCGCCTCGCGCGCGGCTTGCGGAAGGCGGGCGCCGTGGTGCTGCGCTTCAACTACCGTGGTGTGAATCTAAGCGAGGGCGTCTACGATCACGGCATCGGTGAGACGGAGGACGCGCGGGCTTGTCTCGAATGGTTGCGTTCGCGCTATCCGCACCTGCCGGCGATGATTGCGGGCTTCTCCTTCGGCTCTCGCATTGCGCTGCGGATCGGTGCGCAGCGGCCTGATCTCCGAAAGGTCATCGCCGCTGGATTTCCGACGGTCTACAAGGATCGCTCCTACCTCGATCCGTGCTCGGTTGCGCGCACGTTCATCCACTCCACGAACGACGAGTTCGGCCCGAAGGACGAACTGGCAGCGGTGGTCGCTGAGTTGGACGGTCCGCCGGAGTTGGTCTTCATCGAGTCGAAGGATCACTTCTTCGTCGACGCGCTGGATGCGTTTGAACAGGCTGTCATCAACGCCGCCCCGCGCATCGGCTAGCCGCGGTGCGATACGCTAAGGGGCTGAAATGCTCCGTCGCAAATTCCTCTACGCTCTCGCCGCCTCGCGCTTTTCTCAAACGCTGGGGCTGAGCCTGTACACCGTTCGCACGCCCTTGGCCACCAAGCCGGAAGAGACCTACAAGGCTCTCGCCGCAGCCGGGATCAAAGAACTCGAAGTGCGGCCGGATCAACTGACCAACCACGCCGCCTTCATTAAATCCGCAGGGCTGCGGCCGATGCACATGTTTGTCGACGCCCCGGTCATTACCGGCGCGTGGGACGAATGGCAAGCATTCATGGCGCAGATGGCGACGCGTATGAAGTTGAAAATGCCGGCCACGCCGCCTCCGCGCCAGGAGTTGCCGGAGTTGATTCGCCTGGCCAAGGCGCACGGTGTGCGGCGTGTCGGCGTAAGCTACCTGTTGCCCGGCGAACGCGCCAACTCCATCGCCAAGCTCAACGAAGCCGCCGAAATCTGCCAACGCGCCGGCATCGGGTTTTACTATCACAACCACGCCTTTGAGTTCGAAGGCGAGCCGGGCGCGCGCTTCATCGACCGGCTCCACAAGGAACTTCATCCGCACGCCCGCCTGGAGATGGACGTGTTCTGGGTCGCCATCGGAGGCGATGATCCGGTCCAGTTGCTGCGAAAGTGGAAAGGGCGCGTCGGGTCACTGCATCTGAAGGACGTGGCCGCGTCGGCGCCGAGGAAGACGGCTGAATTCTCCATGCCGCCCAGCGCGTTCAAAGAAGTGGGTCTCGGAACTCTCGATTGGCCGGCGATCCTCACCGCCGCGCGCGAATCTAAGATCGATCATTACTTCATCGAACAGGACTCCACTCCCGGCGACCCGCTCGATAGCATTCGCGCCAGCATCGGCTATCTCCGCGGACTGTCGTTCTAACCAGCTAACATTCGCGCCGCCGGCAGGACCGTCGGCACCAGCAGCGCGCCCAACGCAACCTGCCGGATCCGCCGGTCCTCGGTGAAGTGAAACACCGCTGCGTCAATCGCCAGTAGCAGGCTCATCGTGACCGCCAGCGCGACCAGGATCGGGCCATCGCCAACGCCGTGGCCCGCCTCAAATTGCGCTCGTCTTCCCACCCAGATGACGACAGACGCTTCGGCCGCGAACAGCAGCCAGTACAGGGGAACGATTGTTATCTTCGAAAGCACTCATTGGAATAGTGCATTTCCGAGCGGATTCGTCTCACGCCGCGCTGGAATTTGTTGGTTTTTGCAGGAAATAGTTGATCAGCAACCCGGCCGCGGCCAGTCCGGCCAGCGTGTAGAACATCTGGTCGTATCCGGCGCCCACCTGGCCCATCTTTTTCTTCGTCTCCAGAATGGTCGCAATGTATCGCGGAATCGTAAACCCAGCCGCGCCCCACGCCGTAAACAACAGCCCATAGTTAGCGCCGATGTTTGTCGCACCGTAATACTCGGCGGTAAGCGACGGCATCAACGCCAGATATCCGCCGTAACAGAATCCAACGACGCAGATCCCCGCCAGAACACGCCAGAAATCGGTAGTTCCCGGCAGTAACAACGCGCACGTTAAAGCCGACAGTGCGAACATCGTGTACACCACTTTTTGCTTCCCCATCTTGTCGGACGCCGTTCCCCAGATCAGCCGTCCCACGCCGTTGAAAAGCGACATCACGCCCAGCGCCACACCGCCCGTCATCACTGCCGCGCTCCCGGCCAGTTCTTTTACCAACGGCGCCGATTCGCCAATCGCCGTCAACCCGATCGAGCTCCCCAGGAAGTACACCAGCCACAGAATCCAGAACTGCCACGTCCGCAGCATCTCGCCCGGCGTGTAGTCCACGCGCGTTCCCTGCGCCGCTACCGGCGCCGTCCAGCCTTCCGGCTTCCATCCTGCCGGCGGCACTTTGTACATCTGCGCGCACCCAATCACCACGACAAAGAAAATCGCCGAAAGAATGAGAAACGTCCGCGGCAGCGTCACCGCGTACTGCGCCGGATCCTTGCCCAGCAAGGCTTCCAGCAATGGCGCAAACACCAGCGACCCGATGCCAAACCCCATCACCGCCATGCCCACAACAAACCCGCGCTTATCCGGAAACCACTTCACGCAGGTCGCAATCGGCGTCACATACGCGAAGCCAACGCCCAATCCGGCCACCACGCCGTAAGCCACATTCAACCCCATCGGCGTGTCTCCAACGAAAGCCGCCAGCAGACACCCGGCGCCCAGTAACAGCCCGCCCACGCTCCCCACCAATCGCGGCCCCTTCTTGTCCTGCCAGAACCCGGCCACAATCATTGCGAGCGTGAAGAACAGAATCGACCAGCGATAAGGAGCGATGGATTCCGTTTTTGACCACCCGTAGTGTTGTTCGAGCGGTCCGCGAAAAACGGACCATGCGTAGATAATTCCCAGGCAAACCTGCATTAATACGGCGGCGCCGGCCAGTCGCCAGCGATTCGTTGTCGAAGTCATGTACCCGGCAATTGTATGCTAAATTCCTCCGTCCGTTCTCGTTTCCATGCGATTGCGATAGACGCGCCCGGCTCCTTCCCATTAGAATCATCAGGAGACCCTTTATGCGAGCACTCTACATTCGGAAACCACTGGAAGCGGAAGTTGGAGAAGTGGAAGCCCCGAACTTGAACGCCGGAGAAGTGTTACTTCGAGTGCGCTTTGTGGGTATGTGCGGGTCGGACCTCAGCAGTTTCCGCGGTAAGAACCCGCTGGTGGGCTATCCCCGCATCCCAGGCCACGAAATCGCCGCCACCATTGAAGCCGTTGGAGAAGGTGTTCCCGATAAGTACCAGACCGGTCTTGCCGTCACGCTCTCTCCCTACACCAACTGCGGTAAATGCGCCTCCTGCCTTCGCGAACGCCCGAACGCGTGCAAATTCAATCAGACGCTCGGCGTCCAGCGCGATGGTGCAATGACGGATTACATCACCGTCCCCTACCAAAAACTGATCATCGCCGAACGCCTGCAACTGCGCGATCTCAGCCTGGTCGAACCACTCACCGTCGGCTATCACGCCGCTCGCCGCGGCCGCGTCTCGCCCACCGATCAGGTCCTGGTCCTGGGCTGCGGCGCCGTCGGCCTCGGCGCCATCGCGGCCGCCGCGTTCCATGGTGCCACCGTGATCGCCGTCGATGTTGACGACCGCAAACTCGCCCTCGCCCAGCGCGCCGGCGCCCATGTCGGCATCAACAGCAAAACCCAGAATCTCGCCGAACGGCTCCAGTCGCTCACCGAAGGCCTCGGCCCCGACGTCGTCATCGAAGCCATCGGTACTCCGGAAACGTTCCGCCTCGCCGTGGAACTCGTCGCCTTCACCGGCCGCGTTGTCTACATCGGCTACGCCAAGGACGAAGTGCACTACGACACCCGCCTGTTCGTGCAAAAGGAGCTCGACATTCTCGGCTCCCGCAACGCGCTGCCGGAAGATTTCGAAGGCGTCATCCGCATGTTGAGCGAAACGAAATTCCCGCTCGAAGAGATGGTCTCCCGCGTCGTTTCCCTCGACCAGGTGCCACAGGCCCTGCAGGACTGGTACGCCGCCCCCGCCTCCATCAGCAAGATCCTCGTGGAGCTCTAATCCATGGCGCGGCTGATCGAACTCGACTGGCCGCACTTCGGACCCGAACCCGTCCGCCCGCCCGTCACCGCCGCCGAATTGGAGGCGCGCATCAACCGCGTTCGCACCGCCATGGTCGCCCGCGGCCTCACCCACCTCGTCCTCTACGCCGACCGCGAACACTTCGCCAACGTCGCCTGGCTCACCAACTTCGACCCGCGTTTCGAAGAAGCCCTGTTGATCCTCTCTCACGACAACACCCCGCTCCTGCTCGCCGGCAACGAGTGTATGTCGTATCTGCCCATCAGCCCCCTCCGCAAGTCCGGCCAGCTTCGCGCCGAACGTTACCAGCCCTTCTCTCTCCTCGATCAACCCCGCGACGCCAGCCGCCCGCTCGACGACATCCTCCACGCCGAGCGCATCGATGCCAATAGCCGCATCGGCTGCGTCGGCTGGAAATACTACGGCGACCCCTTCGCAAGCGACCTCCCCTCCTACCTCATCGATACACTCCGCCGCCTCGGCGGCCACGCCCACGTCACCAACGAAACGGCACTCATCGTCCGCCTCCGCGCCATCTGCACGGCCTCGGAAATCGCCTTCTTCGAATACACCAATCACAAGGCCTCCGAAGCCATGCGCCGCCTGCAGTTCGCCCTCCGCGAAGGTATGACGGACCAGGAACTGATCGCCCAAGCCGGCTACGATGGCCTGCCGCTCTCCTGCCACATCACCTGCAAAACCGGGCCGAATCGCATCAGTCTGGCCAGCGCCAGCGGCGAGACGTTCCGCCGCGGCTTCCCCTGGTCGGCCAACATCGCCTACTGGGGCGCCAACATCTGCCGTGCCGGCTGGGTGGCCGAATCGGAAGCCGATCTCCCGGCCGCCGCCCGCGACTATGTGCCCAACTTCGCCGGCCCGTACATGGACGCCATGGGCGCCTGGCTCGCCAATCTTCACATCGGCGCCACCGGCGGCACACTCCACTCGCTCATCCAGCGCCGCCTGCCGTTCGATAAGTACGGCATCTTCCTCAACGCCGGCCACCTCATCCATCTCGACGAATGGCTGAGTTCCCCCATCTACGCCGATTCCACCGAGCCCATTCAATCCGGCATGGTGTTCCAAACCGACGTAATTCCTGGCAATCCCGTCTATTTCTCCACCCGTATGGAAGACGGCCTGGCCATTGCCGATCTCGAACTCCGCGCCGATCTCGCCACCCAATTCCCCGACACCTGGCAACGCATCCAGGCCCGCCGCGCTTTCGCGCACGACACGCTCGGCTTCCCACTCGCCGAAGAACACCTGCCGCTCTCGAACACCTTCGGCATCGTCGCGCCCTTCGCCCTCAACCCGCGCCGCGTGTTTGCGATACCGTAATTAGATGCTCTTTCGCCCCGTCGCACTGGCCCTGTTGCTGGCCACGCTCTGCTCCGCGCAAAACAAAAACGCGGACAAAAAAGATTGGCTCCAACTCTTCAACGGCAAGAACCTGAAGGGCTGGTCGCCGAAAATCACCGGCTACCCCTACAACGAAAACTACGCCAACACCTTCCGTGTCCGCGATGGCCAACTGCAGGTCCGCTACGACGGCTACGAAGAGTTCAAGGATCGCTTCGGCCACCTCTTCTACAAGAACCCGTACTCCTACTACGTCATCGCCGTCGAGTACCGTTTTGTGGGCGATCAGGCCAAAGGCGGCGCCGGTTGGGCGACCCGCAACAGCGGCATCATGATCCACGGCCAGGACCCCGCCACCATGGGCAAGGACCAGAACTTCCCCATCTCGATCGAAGTACAATTGCTCGGCGGCCTCGGCAAAGGCCCGCGCACAACGGCCAATCTCTGCACGCCCGGCACCAACGTCGAACGCGACGGCAAGCTCTTCACCCCGCACTGCCTCAACTCCAAATCCAAGACCTACGATGGCGACCAGTGGGTTCGTGTAGAAGTGAAAGTGCTCGGCAGTGAGAAGGTGGAACACCTCATCGACGGTGAAGTGGTGCTCTCCTACGAGAAGCCCCAGATGGGCGGCGGCGCCGTTAATAACCTCACCCCCGGCGTCTTCCAGGAAGGCAAAATCCTCACCGGCGGCTCCATCTCCCTCCAAAGCGAAAGCCACCCCGTCGACTTCCGCAAAGTCGAACTCCTCGATCTCGAAGGCTGCATGGACACCAAGGCGAAGAACTTCAAGAGCTACTTTGTGAAGGCTGCCAACGACCGCTGTAAGTACTGATCCAGAACGCGGCGGCGCCGGCCAGTGCGAACGACACCGACCACACCGCCGCATCCCATCCCCATCGCGCCGCGATCCACGGCATCAATAGTGGCGCCACAAACTGCCCCGCGTTGCCGATGCCGTTGGCCAATCCATAACCGGTCCCTGGGCTCTCCGCCGAATTCGTCAGCACCGCCCACCAGAAGGCCCCTTCGCAGGCCACCACCAGCCCGTAGGACGCCGTTATGAGTGTCAACACGGCCACCGGGCTCATCGCCCATGTCGACGCCGCCAGCGTAGCACCGCTCGCGAGCAGCCCCGCAACCACGGGTCCCACCCGTCCCCATCGCGGCGCCGCAAGGTCCATCAGCCAGCCGCCCACCGGCATCATCACGCCGCCCGCAATCTGCAGCAGCGTCGCGAACAGCGCGCTCTGTTCTTCCGGAAAATGGCGGATCTCCCGGAAGTAGTAATAGCTCCACGAATCCCCGAAGCTGTAGACGTAGCTGATGCAGAAATACTGCAACGAAAGCAGCACCAGCGGCCGCGTCAGCCGGAACCGCTCCCGCTGCGCCGCCGGCGCGATATGCGTCATCGGTACCCGCCAGCACCACAGCCCGAAGAACACGAGCGTCAATCCCGCCACCGCCAGGAACGCCCCCTGCCATCCCCACCAACGCGCCAGGCCCAACACCAGCACCGGCGCCAGCGCCGAACCTACGTTGGCGCCCGCACCCACCATCCCCTGCACGCTGGCGAACTTCTCGCTCGGAAACGTCATCGTCAGGTTGCCGCAAGCCGGATAGAAAACGGCGGACGCCACGCCGAAAGCCACTCGCAGAACAAGAAACCCGGCCAGCGCCGAAACGCCGGCATTCCCCGCCAACGCCACAGCCGTAATCAACCCGCAAATCCCCAACACGCGCGCCGCCCCGAACCGGTCGGCCATCCAGCCGGCGGGCCACATCATCAACGCGTAGCCCAGCCAGAACGCCGCGAAGATCCGTCCCAGTTCCGCCTCGCTGAACCCGTACTGCCGCGTCAGGTCCGGCCCCGCCACGCTCATTGCCATCCGCCCCAGATAGTTCAGCGCGATCGTGCCCACCATCCACGCCAGCAGTTGCTTCCGCCCCATAGGCAAGCAGTGTATCGTGGTCCCATGACCCGCCGCCGAGTTCTTCTCTTCACCGCCGTCCCGCTAACGGCCCAATTCCCCGGCGGCATCTTTTCAAAACTGAAAACGAATCCCAAACTCGCCGACGGCCTAAAAGAAGCGCTCCGCATCGGCACCAACAACGCCGTCTCCATCACCGGCCGCCTCGATGGCTATTTCGCCAACGAAGTCATCAAAATCCTGCTCCCCGAGCCCATCCGCAAAATCGAAAAAGCCCTCAGAATAGCCGGATTCGGCCGAAAACTCGACGAACTCGTCCTCGGCATGAACCGCGCCGCCGAAGCCGCCGCCCCCTTCGCCAAAGACATCTTCGGCGACGCCATTCGCCAAATGACCTTCGCCGACGCCCAGAAAATCTTTAAAGGCTCCGACACCGCCGCCACCGATTACTTCCGCGAAAAAACCACCCCGCAACTCACGACGCTCTTCCGCCCGCCCGTAGCGAAAGTCATGGGCGAAGTCGGCGTCACGCAGCAGTTCCAGCAGTTTTTCACGCAGATCTCGAAACTCCCCTTTATGAAAATGGAGAAGCTCGATCTCGAAGCCTACGTCGTCGATCGCTCCCTCTTCGGCCTCTTCCACGTCCTCGGCCAAGAGGAAACGAAAATCCGCCGCGACCCCGCCGCCCGCGTCACCGCCATCCTCAAAGACGTCTTCGGCCAGCGTTAGCCCGGCAATGGCAGCGGCAGGAAATCGTAGTCCAGAATCATCTTTTCCTGCAGCGCTCGCAGCAGTTCATCCTGGATCGCCGCATGCTCCGGCTTGCCGATCAGGTTGTTCAATTCCGACGGGTCGCTATCCAGGTCAAACAACTCCAGCACCGGCCGCGGCAGCGTGAAATAGGCGCGGTCCAACTCCGCCGGCAGGCTCCGCGCATCGTGCGCCGCCTTCACCTGCCGCCATCCCGGATCGTTCGCCGAGTCCACCGGCGAATACTCCATTTGCGGCGTGCAGTTGTAGATCAGCTTCCAACGCGGCGTCCGCACACAACGCGAAAGATCGAAAGTCGAAGATTTCGTCGTCGCCGTCATCGGCGCGTTCCCATGCGGTCCGCGCTGGCCGAAGATATACCGTCGCCCCTCATACCGCTCGCCCTTCAACAGCGGCACAAAGCTCCGCCCCGACATCTGCTTCGGAGGCGCAATCCCCACGGCCTCCAGCACCGTCGGCGCAATATCTTCGCCCGACAGCAACTCCGTCGTCGCCCGCCCGCTGCGCACCACGCCCGGCCACTGCACCAGGAACGGCACGTGCAACCCCGGGTCGTAAAGCGAACCCTTTCCATGCGGTAGCGCCATCCCGTTATCGCCCATGAACAGGACGATCGTGTTCTCCCGGAACCCGCGACGCGTCAACACATCCAGCACCGTCTTGAACTCATCATCGGCCCGTGAAATCTCGCCCAGATACTTCGCGAAATCCTCGCGCAACCCCGGCACATCCGGGAAGTGTTTCGGCAACGGCAGCGTCTTCGGGTCGTAGGGCTCGGCAATCGCATCGGCATCCCACACATGGTGCGGATCGTTGAAATTCACCCACAAAAAGAACGGTTTCTCCGCAGGTTTCTTGTCGAAGAACTCATTCATCTTCGCCGCCGTCTGCGCCCGCGTCGAACCCTTGTCCACCCAATCCATCCGCGGCGCAAACGTCTGCATCCCATACTTGTCGAATGTCGGCTTCGAATTCGGCGCTTGCATTGGTCCGTCCAGGTGATAGTAACGCCGGCACACGCCCGTGAAATAGCCCGCCTGTTTCATCAACTCCGGAAACGTCACCACATCTGGCGGCAGCGGGGAAGAGAAGCGTCCCATCCGGATCGCCACCGGCGTCCGCCCCGACATGATTGCCGATCGCGACGGCACACACTGCGGCGCCGCCGTGAACATGCGGTCGCAGCGCAACCCGTCTTTGGCGAACTGGTCCAGCACCGGCGTGCGCATCGGATACCCATAACAACCCAGATACGGGTAGCTATGATCGTCGCTCAACACCAGTAGCACGTTTAGCCGCTTCGCCTGCGCCTGCATCGGCAACAGCGCCGCCGTTCCAAGTAGCTCTCTTCGCGTCATTGCGATAGCATGACCCAAGTCATGCATCGTCGCAACTTTGTCTCCGCGCTCGCCGCCGCCGCGCCCCTTTTCGCCCAGGAAGAATACAAGCAGGGCCCCGATTCTTTCCGCCAGGACGGCGTCCCCAAAGGTGCCATCACCGCCCACAAAGCCTCCAGCAAACTCTACCCCGGCACCGTCCGCGACTACTGGGTCTACACCCCCGCCCAGCTCGATCGCAATACCCCCGCCCCCGTCATGATCTTCCAGGACGGCGGCGGCATGATCCGCGAAGACGGCAACGGCTACAAAGTCCCCGTCGTGCTCGATAACCTCATTCACAAACGCGACATCCCACCCATGGTCGCTATCTTCATCAACCCCGGCATCCTCCCCGCCGCCAACGCCAACGCCCAAGGCCGCTACAACCGCAGCCTCGAATACGACGGCCTCGGCGACCTCTACGCCCGCTTCCTCATCGAAGAGATCCTGCCCGAAATCGCCAAGTCCCACAACCTCTCCCAGAACCCCGATCATTGGGGCCTCGCGGGCTCCTCTAGTGGCGGCATCGCCGCCTTCAACGCCGCCTGGAGCCGCCCCGATAAGTTCCGCCGCGTCCTCAGCTTCATCGGCAGTTTCGTCAATCTCCGCGGCGCCAATAACCTGCCCGCGCTCATCCGCAAGTACGAACCCAAACCCCTCCGCGTCTTCCTCCAGGACGGCTCCAACGATAACGACATCTACGGCGGCAGTTGGTGGATCGCGAATCAGGATATGGCTCGATCTCTCGAATGGTCCGGCTACGACGTCAAGTTCGTCAAAGGCACCGAAGCCCACAACGCCAAGCACGGCTCGGCCGTCCTCCCCGACGCTCTCCGTTGGCTCTGGCGCGATTTCCCCAAACCCATCCCAACCCCCATAAACAAAAGCGATAAGCACTACCTGAGCACCGCCCTCATCCCCGGCAAGGACTGGGAACTGGTCGGCTCCGGCTACCGTTTCGCCGAAGGTCCCGCCGTCGACAAATCGGGCCAGGTCTTCTTCACCGACATCCCCAACAACCGCATCCACAAGATCTCGCTTGATGGCAAAGTCTCCGTTTTCAAGGAAAACAGCGGCGGCACCAACGGCCTCATGTTCGGCCCCGATGGCCGCCTCTACGGCTGCCAGAACGGCAAGAAACAAATCGTCGCCTGGGCCATGGACGGCGCCGAGACCGTCCTCGCCACCGGTGTCGAATCAAACGATCTCTGCCTGAACGCCAAGGGTGAAATCTGGTTCACCGACCCAAAAAATCATAAGGTCTGGTTCCTCGACTCCAAGGGCAACAAACGCGTCGTCCACGAAGGCATCGAATTCCCCAACGGCGTCATTCTCTCCACCGATCAGACGCTCCTCATGGTCAACGACTCCCGCGGTCGCTGGGTCTGGTCCTTCACCGTCAACGCCGATGGCTCACTCTCCAACGGTCAGGCCTACCATCATCTCGAATCCCCCGACGACAGCTCCGCCACCAGTGCCGACGGCATGACCGTCGATACCGATGGCCACCTCTACGTCACCACCAAAATTGGCCTGCAAATCTGCGATCAACCCGGCCGCGTCGTGGCCATCTTGAACAAGCCCCACGGCGGCGCGCTCTCGAACGTCGTCTTCGGCGGTCCCGAGTTGAACACCCTCTACGTCACCGCCGGCGACCGCGTCTACAAACGCCAAATCAACCGCAAAGGCCTCACCGCCTGGACGCCCATGAAGCCGCCCATGCCGCGCCTATAGCGTCTCCCGGTAGACTCCCAACTCCTTCCACACAACGGGCCCCGACGATCGCTGCACCCGCACGCGCACCTTCGGCGCCCGTTGCATTTCCGGCAGCCGGATCAGCCGGCACGCGCCAATACTCGTCCCCTCGGCCACCGTCTTCCAATCCCCGCCAACCCACGCATCCACCGCGAACGCGTCCACCCGCTGCCCCTGCCCAATCTCCTCCCGCAGCCGCACTATGTTCCACTCCCCATGCACGCGCACCGTCATGTCCCGATCCATCTTCCCCGCCAGATTCTTCGCAAACGTGCCCTTCACCCGCCGTCCGAAATCCCGCAGCGAAGCCACATCGGCCTCATGCAACAGCCCCCGCCGGTCCGGCGGAACGTTCAGCAAAAAGCTAGCCCCACGTCCCACGGACTTATAGTACAGGTCCATCAACTCCGTCCCCGTCTTCACCTTCGCGTTCTGATTCTCATGCCAGAACCAACCCGGCCGGATCGAAACGTCGCACTCCGCCGGCAGCCACTGCGCCGCGTCCCTGTGCCCCGTCATGCCCTCTTTATCTCGAGTAAAACCCGGTGCCGGCGCGCCGCCATCCGGGCCCACCGGCGCATACGTCGCCCAACACGTCTCGTTTGCAAACCCCTTCTCATTGCCCACCCAACGAATGTCCGGCCCCACGTCGCTGAAGATCACCGCGTCCGGCTGCAGCTTCCGAACAAGCGCCCACGTCCCCGGCCAATCGTAGTAGCTCTTCTTGTCGATCATCCGCTTCTCACGCGCCCCGCCGTAGAACCCGTCGCCCCCGTTGGCCCCGTCGTGCCACACCTCAAACACCGGCCCGTAGTTCGTCAGCAACTCCGTCAACTGCGCCCGGTACACGTCCACATACCCCGGCTTCCCATACAGCGCGTGGTTTCGGTCCCACGGCGATAAATACACGCCAAACTTCATCTTCCGCCGCGCCGCCGCCTCTGAGATCTCCTTCACCACATCACGCTTAAAACCCGCCATCACCGAATGTGCTGTCGTCTTCGTCGGCCACAGGCAGAACCCGTCGTGGTGTTTGCAAGTCAGGATCACGCCCCGCATCCCGCCCGCCGCCAGCGCGTCGATAATCGCGTCGGCATCAAACGCCGTCGGCGCAAACAGCCTCGGATCCTCGTCCCCGTAGCCCCACTCTTTATCAGTGAACGTGTTCATCGTAAAGTGCAGAAACGCGTACGTCTCCATCCGATGCCAAAGCAGCTGCCGCGGCGACGGCCGCGCCCCTCCCGCCTGTGCCAACAATGCGCTGCTGAACAACATCTGCCGCCGTGTCATTCCCATTCTTCTAATGTAGTACCCGCTATCCTGAAAGCAGTGCCCCTGTTCGTCCTGTTCTTACTGCTAACCCCGTTCGCCGCCGCGCAAACCACCGCCTCCACCGGCACCCTCCAAGGCGCCGTGCGCGACCGCTCCGGCGCCCTCGTGCCCGCCGCCCAAATCACCGTCCGCAACCAGGACACCGCCAACGAACGCCGCGCCGCCACGAACGCCAATGGACAATTCACCCTCCGCGGCCTCCTCCCCGGCAGCTACACAATCTCCATCGCCGCCCCCGGTTTCGCCCCCGTCAAAACCGCCGAATTTCCCCTATCCGTCGGCCAGGTTCTCCAGCGTGATTTCGAACTCGCTCCCGCCGGCCTCACCGAAAGCATTGAGGTCAACGAAACCCCCGAAGCCATCGATCTCACCGCCTCCAGCGCCAGCGTCGCCATGGGCAACGAACGCATCGAAGAGGCCCCCGCCCGCAGCCGCAACTATCTCAACTTCGTCCTCGCCGCCCCCGCCGTCGCCCCCTCGGCCGGCAGTAGTTCCCAACGCACCATGACCGGCACCCGCACCGCCATGGGCGACAGCGGCTTCACCTCCGGCGGCATGCGCCCGCGCAACAACGCCATCCTCATCGATGGCATGGACAACCGCGACGAAACCACCGGCGGCAACCGCGTCGCCGTCGGCCTGGAAATGGTGCAGGAGTTCCGCGTCGCCACCGCCGCCTTCGGTGCCGAACTCGGCGGCGCCGCCGGTGGCCTCCTCAACATGGTCACCCGCTCGGGCGTCAACATCTGGCACGGCGATTTCACCTTCTTTACCCAAAACGAAATCACCAACGCCCAGCGCTCCGAAGTAGCATCGGCCAAGCGCCCCCGCTTCCGCCGCTACCAACCCGGCGTCTCCGCCAACGGCCCCTTAAAGGCCCACAAAACCTTCATCGCCGGTGCCGTCGAATACGAATCGGAATCGGCCGAAGAGTGGTCCAATGTGGCCGCCAACGTCGTCGCCCGCGTCCCCGGCCTCTACCGGGGCCTCTACCCCACCAGCACCCGCGGCACCGAACTCTCCCTCAAGCTCAACCACCAGTTCAACGAACGCGACACCCTCTCGGCCCGCTACGCCTTCTCCCGCGGCCGCACCATCGGCGAAGTCCAAGGCCCCGACAACTTTGCCGACCGCTCCGCCCAGGGCAACAGCCTCACCGCCGATCACTCGCTCGTCGCCAACTGGCTCCGCGTCATCACCCCCGCCGTCGTCAACGACGTTCGCCTCCAGGTCGCCGAACGCACCTCCCAGCTCACCCCCAACGGCTCCGGCCCGCTCGTCGAAGTCCCCGGCGTCGTCACCTACGGTTCCTACCATCGCTTCAACACGGACCGTACCGAACGCCACTATCAATTCATCGATAGCTTCAACGCCGCCATCGGCCACCACCGCTTCAGCCTCGGCGCCGATGCCCACTTCGTCAATCTCAACGCCGCCATCCGTCACCGCTACAGCGGCATCTTCGTCTTCCCCACTCTCGAAAATCTCCTCCAAGGCCGCCCCGATCTCTACATCCAGGCCTTCGGCAATCCCAACACCAAACTCACCACCCTCCCCTTCGGCCTCTGGCTCCAGGACCGCTGGCAACTCCACCCGCGCCTGCTCCTCGAAATCGGCGCCCGCTTCGACCGCCAGCGCATGCCCACCGGCATCTCTCCCAGCAGCAACAACGTCTCCCCCCGCGCCGGCCTCGCCTGGCGGCCCACCGCCAAACGCCCTCTCGTCGTCCGCGCCGGCTTCGGCTTCTTCTACGACCGCTACCCGCTCGCCTGGCTAAACGACGCCATCCAGAAGGACGGCGCGCAGGGCTACGAACAATACGGTGCCGGACCGGACGCCATTCGCGCCTGGCAACTCCCCCGCACCCAACCCGTCCCCGGCCTGCCCCAACTCACCTACAAAACCGCCGCCGACTTCCCCAGCACCTACAGCCGCAAATGGAGCACCGGCTTCGAATACGGCTTCGGTGCCGACACCTCGCTCAGCGTCGAAGCCAACGCCATCCGCGGCGTCCATCTCCCCCGCACCCGCGCCTACCAACTCGAGCAAACCGGCCGCTCCCAATACGAAGGCGTCGCCGTCACGCTCAACCGCCGCCTCACAAAGGAACTCGCCTACCTCGCGACCTACAACTACGGCCGCACCCGCGACGATGGCTCGGACTTCGACGAACAACCCAGCGACCCCGCCAATATCCGCAAAGACTGGGCCCTCTCCCGCCAGCACCAATCCAACCGCCTGGCCCTCAGCGCCCTCTTCGAGTTCCCCTGGTTCATCGAGCGCCTGACAATCGCCCCCATCTTCACCCTAGGCTCCGGCCGGCCTTTGAACACCCTTCTCAACACCGACCCCAACCGCACCGGCGCCTACCCCCTCACAGCCCGCCCCGCCGGCATGGCCCGCAACACCAACCTCGGCCCGCCCACGGCCAGCCTCGACCTCCGCGTCATGAAAACCATCCCCATGATGGACGAACGCGCCGTCCTCCAGTTCGGTGTCGAAAGCTTCAACCTCACCAACCACACCAACGTCGAACGCCTCAGCCCCTACTACGGCATGCCCAGCTACCGGGGCATCCTCGAAAGCCTCCCCGGCCGCCAGTTCCAATTCCTCGTCCAGTTCGAATACTAACTTGGCGCAATCGGTCAAGCCGTTGGCGCTTCCGGTCATTCTCGATTTCCGCGTTTGACGGCAATCTGGAGTGGCATCGCTGCGCGGTGCCTCATCCAACACCATGACCAACAAACTCTACCTCGCGGCCGCCCTGCTGGCCACCCTCTCCCTCTCCGCGGAAACCCCGAAAGCCTCCATCGCCGTCGAAGCCGATGCGCTCGCCTACGGCCTGCCCGGCTACTCCGCCATCGTCAACGTATCCCTGCGCAACAAGCTACAATTCGCCGCCGGCACCGGCCGCTACGACGTCCCCGGCTTCCTGCTGAAAGGCGACTCCCACTACAACGACGTGAAATGGAAAGCCACCGCCACCTCCCTCCAGGTCTACCGCGTCGGCTATCGGTTCAAAGGTCCCATGAAAAACGGCCCCGTCCTCGGCGCCATCGTCATGAATCAGAACTGGCGCCTCCGCGCTGAAAAACTCACCGGCGAAACCCGCTTCCGCCCGCTCAGCACCGGTGTCACCGGCGGCTACTACTTCCACATCGGAAAACACTTCTACATCTATCCCACCGCTGCGTATACCTACAACACCGTCATCTCCGGCCAGTCCTCGCTCCAGGGCGTCGACTACAAAGTCAAAAAATACGGACCCATCGGCTCCGTCCACGTTGGCTGGGAGTGGGGCCTGTAACCGGCCCGCTCAGGCCGATTGAAACTGCGTCGGAGTCGTGCCCGTCCAGCGCCGGAACGCCCGTGTGAAGGCGCTCGGCTCCGAAAAACCCAATAAAAATGCGGCTTCCGATGCAGACGCTCCCGGTTGCGCCAAATACTGCACCGCCACTTCCCGCCGCACATCTTCCACCACCTGCCGGAACGTCGTCGCCTCCAACCGCAGTTCCCGCTGCAGCGTTCGCTCGCTCATCGCCAACTCAACCGCCACCGCCTCCAGTGTCGGCGCCGCCGCCGTAACGCGCCGTGCCAATAGCGCCATCACCCGCCGGCTCACCGGCCCGCGCTGGTTCAGATGATCCAATATCTGCTGTGCCTGCGCCTCGAACATCGCCAGCAACGCCGGGTTCGCCGAAAGCAATCCTGCCGATAGATCCGCGGTCCGGAACGCCATCAGGTTTTCCGCCTGTCCGAACTTCACCACGGGCCCAAAGATGCGCAAGTGCTCGCTCGTATCCGCCGGCGCCGCATGTTGAAACGCCACCGCTACCGGCTCAATCGCCGTCGTAGTCAACCGGCGCATGGTAACCAGCGTGCCGCAAATCATCGCCTCCAGCCCCTGCCGCGGCGCGTTCCGCAAGTAGTTGTCGCCGCTCTCCACCACGGCAAACCGGCACTCGGTCAACCCATCGCTATCGGCCACGCTCACGCGCATTCCATCGTTCAGCAGCGCGGAGTATGTCACCAGCCGCCCCAACGCCTCCCGCGCCGTCCGGCAGCTCAGTAGCACGTATCCCAGGATGTGCAGCGCCCCCGGGTTAAAGTTCTCCGCCGTGTGCAGGCCCAAGTGGTCGTCGCCCGTCACCCTCGCGGTGTACTCCCAGAGCCGTCCCATTAACGAACTCGGTATCCGCCCGCCGGGGTTCTCCATCACCACCGCATCAATTCCCAACGCTCGGCAGACATCGTCCAACACCACTCCGGCCCGCTCCAAATACCGGACCAGATCGATCAAAACAGCAGCGGCGATCGTACTCTCCCGCTGCCGGTTCATCCCCTAATTCCGCTGCTCATGGCAGAACGTGCAATCGTTGGACACCTTCTTCTTCTGGTGGCAATCCATGCACGAACCCATGTTCGTCGGAAACTCTTTAAACAGCGCGTCCCGCGTCTCCACGGCCCCATGGCAATCCGCGCACTTGTTCACCGCGCCCTGCAAATGCGTCTGGTGCGAAAAGAACACATACGCCGGAATCTGATAAATCCGCTTCCACGGCACCGGCCGGTTGCTCTCGGCAAACCCCGCCAGCTTCTGAATATGCGGAGAATCCGTCTTGATGGACTTGTGGCACCCCATGCACTTCGAAGCTGCCGGAATGCCCATCAACTCGCCCGGCTCTTTATTCTCGTGGCAGAACTTGCACTGCAGTTTCATCCTCCCCACGTGGTGCTTATGGCTGTAGGGAATCGGCTGCTCCGGCGGCGTCTGAGCCACCACAAGCCACGCCGCCATCACCATCCCCAAAACCAGCACCACCGTCCGCATTACAGCTGCCCCTTCTTCTTCTGATCAATCAGGTATTCCGACGCCCGCACCGTCAACGCCAGCAGCGTCAACGTCGGATTCTGCACGCCGCCAGACACAAATGCCGACCCGTCAATCACGAACAGGTTCTTCACGTCATGTGTCTGATTGAACGCGTTCAAAACAGACTTCTTCGGATCCGCGCCCATCCGGCAGGTACCCAGTTCGTGAATACTCTCGCCCGGCGGCACCATCTCCCAGTGCTTGGCCAACACCTCGAACCCGGCGCCCTCGCAAGCCGCCGCGCCCGTCTCCATGGCGTCCTTGGCCATGTTGAACTCGTTCTCCGTGTACTTCTGCTCGATATGCAGACATGGCACGCCCCAGGCGTCCTTCAACGTCGGATGAATGCTGACTTTGTTCTCATATCGCGGCAGCGCCTCGCCCATCGTCGTCATGGTGAACGCTGCGCCCTGCAACTCGTCCATCGCCTTCATCAGGTCGCTGCCATAGGCCGGCAACAGCTCCGGATTCGGCGTCCCGCCGCTGCCGAAATCGTAGGCGTACCCGCGGATAAAATTCTTCTTCTCGCCCTTCAAATTGCGGAACCGCGGAATGTAGCCCGCCCCGCCCATCAGCGTCCGGCCGCCCTTGCCGCCGCGAGCCTCCGGCACAATCGCCACCACCGTGTTCTTCACATAAAACTGATCGAACAGGTAATGCCCCAACACGCCGCTCGAATTCGCCAGCCCATTCGGAAACAGCCGCGACCGCGAATTCAACAACAGCCGCGTGCTCTCCAGTGTCGACGCGCCCAGCATCAGCGCCTTCGCCGGCACACTGTACTCCCGCTTGTTCCGCCGGTCCAGGAAATGGACCGCGTTCACGCGCCCCGTCTTCGGGTCCACGCCGATCTCCCGTACAATCGCGTTCGGAACGATCGTCAAGTTGCCCGTCGCCATCGCCTCCGGCAACAGCAGGTTCACCGAAGAAGCCAGCGTCCCCGTCGCCCGCCGTGGCTTAGTCGTCGGCACGCCCAGCTTCGCCGCCGAAGCCTTGAACCGCTGAATGCTCAGCGAATCGCGCGACTCGTCCAACGTGATCTTCCCATCGGGCATCTGCGCCCAGCCTTCGTTCTTGCCCGCCACGCGGAACAGCGGCTCCACGCGGTCGTAGAACGGCGATAGCTCTTCCAGCGTCACCGGCCAGTTCTCGCCAAACCCGTCGTGGTCCTTGCCCTTGAACTCGTAGTTGCTCAGCCGCCACGAAGCCCTGCCCCACCGCAGCGTCTTGCCGCCCACCATGCGGATCCGCACCCAGTAGTAGGGGTCGTTTTCCGGGTAGCTGTACGGGTTCTTCTTCTCGTCGATCCACACGTTGGCGTCAAACTCCGACGCCTGCGTGATGTGCGGGAACCGTCCCGGCTCATTGAATCCGCGATACGGCAGCTCGTAGACCGCCTTCATCGTCCGGTGCCGCGCAATGTCGATCATCGGCCCGGCTTCCAACATCAGGCACTTCACGCCGGCCTTGCACAACGTGTACGCGGCCATCCCGCCGCTCGCGCCCGACCCAATAATTACGACGTCGTAGTCTTGTTGCATCGCTTAATCAATCACGTCCCAATACGTATTCACACCCGTCGCGCGGCGCAATCCAGCGCCCGCATCGGCATACACTTTGCTGTTCACGGTGGCCCGCATCACGTCGGCCTTGGCCTCGCGCAGGAACCGCGCCATCGGTTCCGCCGGCGCCTTCCAAGTCCACTTTGCTTTCAACGGCGCCAGCAGTCCTGCCGCCTCGCCATCGCTCAGCGCAGCGAACGCCTTGCCCTTCTGCAGCCGCGCGTCGATGTCCAACTGGTTCAGCCCCTGCGCATACAGCACCTGCCGCTCCGTGGGCGACTTCGACAACAGGAAATCCAGGAACTGCGGCGCCTCTGCCTGCTTCGCCGAAGGCTTGCCGTTGTAGGCCGGCCCCAGCAGGTCGCACAGCCGTTCCAGCGTTTGATACTGCTCCGGGGAAAAGAACTTGTGCCGTGGCGTCGCCACCGCGTCCGCTGTGGTCAGGTCAAACTTCGCGGCGTCGTCCGCCGTCGGTTGATTGGATCCCTGAGGAGTCTGTGCCGCTGCCACCGGCGCCAATGCCGACGCGCCCAGCAGCGACTTGAAAACGCTTCTCCGCTTCATCGTTTTCAACCTATCACAAACGGGCGAAATCTCTTAATTTCACGGCGTCAGCCGGTAGTTGACGTCGATCATCGTCTGCACGTAAACCGGTTTGCCGTTCAACATCGTCGGCTTGTAGCGCCACTGCCGCACCGCCTGCACGCTCTCCGGAACCAGCAGCGGCGGCCCGCTCACCAACTGCATGTAAGCAATCGCCCCATCCAGCCCCACAATCACTTCAAATAGAACGGTCCCCTCAATCCCGTTCTGCCGCGCCAAGGCCGGATACCGCGGCGGAACCGACTTGTCGATGTTCTTAGCCATCACATTGCCGCCCACCCGAATGGTCTGCGGCGGCCGCTCCCCGCGCGCCGGCAATGCAGTCGGCAGCGTCGCCAGCCACGGGCCCTCGGCGCCCTGCGCCTTTGCCCGAAACAAGAGCGCGCGCCCGAACTGTAAGTAGTCCCAATCCAACTTGCCATCGGCCCACAAGTTGGCCCCCGCCTGCAGCATCGTCCGCGCCGCCCACTCCAGCATGTCCTTGTCCGTCGTCGTCGCCAGTGCCTTCTTCGCCGCCTCCGCAAACGGACTCACTCGCAGCGCGGCGTCCGTCCCTGATGCGTCGCTCCCCGTGTAGCTCCGCCCCGCGACGCCCAAAATGGCATTGGCGTACAACCGCCCCAGTCCGGCGTTGTCACAAAACTCAATCAAAATCCGCTCCGCCTCCTCGGGCTGGCAAAACTCGGCCGCAGCAACAGCCCGGTCCCTGAGCTTCCGCTCCACCGGGTTCGCCCGCATCTTTTCCATCCACGCGCCAATCACTTTCCCCGCCCCCTGCGCATCGGCCAATTGGTCCCCGCGGCAGTTGATCCGCTGCACACCCGTCGCCACCTGATGCAAACCAAAACCATCGACGGGATCCCCCTCGATCAGCCACAAAACATGTTTCACCCGCGCCGCCTTAACCGCCGTTAGCTCCAGTCCCGCCGGGACTGTCGCATAGAACGACAGCAACTGAATGCGCGCCTGTGGATCGTCCGGCTTCTTCGCCAGCCGTTCCTCCAGCTTGGCCGCCTCGGGCGCGGACAGCGCCGCACCCTTCTTCAGCAGTTCAAAAACCTTGCTGACTTCAATGGGCGCGGCCGCCACCAGCGGCGCCATCGCCAGGACGAGGGAAAGTGCTCTTCCAATCACACCCGGTATTCTACCGGAGTTACTTCTGCGGCTTCTCCCGCTTCACATTCTTCGGCAGTGTCAGCTGTACATCGGCGTCCTTCAACAGCGGGTTCACCTTCACGTCCATATAGGTCGAAAGCGTGTAATCCCCCGATGGCTGCAAAAACTTCTGCTGAATCGGATTCCCGTCGTTCATCGGAATCCAAATCTCCACCAGCTTCAAATGCTCCTTCACGCTCGCCAGCTTCGGCCGTAGTTCCACCCGCGTCGTCTGCTTGCCGTCGATCGTCTCCGTCCCCGCCACCACCATGTCGTAGCTCTTGGTGATGTCCCGCACCGGCGTCCCGAACCCCAGCAACAGGAACTGGTCCACCAGCCGCCCGTACTGCGTCAGGTCGTACTCCTGCACCGTGTTGATCTTCGGCAGAAAGATCTCGTACTTCTTCCGCGACAACGCTATCGACCGAGCATCCGGCTTATCGATTTCCATCCGCACCCGCACGTCGCCCGGCTTCACTTTCTTGATCATGAACGTGCCGGACTCCGCCGACGAGTCCTTGATCACCGCCGTATAGCTGACCTTCTTCACCCGCGCCGACAACCCCGCAAACTCCGCGGCCGACTTGTCCATGCGCGCCTGCACCGCGCCCAGCGTTTCCGCCGCCGGGAGCGCGGCCACACCCAACAACGCGAGTACTGCGATCGGTAGTTTCATTTCACTCTCTTGGATGTTTAGTCGCGCGAACCGGTTACTTCACAACCCGCGTATAGGCCATGAATCCGGTGGTTTCCTTCTCCGCGTCCAACAGGGGCGTCAGCTTGTACAACTGCAGCTTCTTCCCGTCGCGCCGTTCCAGCATATGCGCCACTTGTTGAAACCGCTCGCTCTCCGTCACGCCCACCAACTGCTTCGGCTCCAGATAGAAAACCTCAACGCCCGGCGTATCCGTCTGCACCAGCACAATGCTCTGCGCCTTCGGCTGGTCTTTGAAGATCTCCCGCGGCGTCAGAAAGATGAACGCCAGAATGCCAACGACAATCACGTCATACTGCCACGACGCGCGCGGGAAATCCCAAAAAATTACTCGTTTTAAAACAGAGGTCACAATACTCCCAGTTTAGCGAACCGTCGCCGAAATAGCGCCCACGCCTTCCACGCGCCCGCCCACAACGTCGCCCTTCTTAATCCGAACGCCCTTCGGGCAGCCCGTCGAAATGATGTCACCGGGATGCAGCGTCTGATAGTCGCTGTGGAAACGAACCAGCTCCAACGGCCGCGTCTTCATGTTCTTCACGAAGTCCCGCGAAAACACTTCCCCGTTGCTCTCCGTGATCACTTCCAACTCATCCACATCGGCAATCTCGTCCTTGGTCACAATCACCGGGCCAAAGCTGAAGAACGTGTCGAAGCTCTTCGACCGCGTCAAATACCGCGGATTCTTCGCCAACACGTCCAACGCCGTCAGGTCCAACGTCACCGTGTAGCCAAAGATCGCATCCAACGCCTCGGCGTGGTCTTTCAGATACTGCACTTTCTTCCCCATCACCACCGCCAGTTCGCCCTCGGCGTCCACGTCGTTGGTAATGTGCGCCGGCGGCAGAATGATCTCGCCCCCGGGCCGCGTCATGCACGACGCCGGCTTCATGAACGATCCCGGCTCGTCCGGCTGCACGGCCTTGATGTCCACCGCGTGCGAATGATAGTTCAACCCGATGCACCAGATCTTCGGCGGCACCGGATACGGCAACAGCGGCAGCACGTCGGAGAAGGGAATTGCGGGCATCCCCTCGGCGGCCTTCAGCGGCTCCAGGTCCCCGGATTCAATGATCCCAAGCACCGAATCCGGCACCTTCGAACCCGTGTACAAATTAATCGCCGGCACCGGCACCACACCCGCGGCCGTCACCACGCCCGCGTGCACTTCGTCATGAAAGGAGTATCGAATCAGTTTCATAAGGTCCTCGTAATATCCACCAGATCGCTCAGTACGCCGTAGGCGGTTTGCTCCACCCGCGGCTCTATCGAAATCGTTCCCACCGTGCCCATCAGGTCCGTGTGCAACAGTAGCAAATTGGACGTGCCCTGCACCGTCGCCAGCGGGTCGCTCATCGCCAGTCGTTCGGGGCTCACCCGCATCCGCACCCGCCCGTCATCGCCGATCGACGCCCGGCTGATCAATACATAAATCTCGCCCGCCGCCCGCGCCGCCCGCACATCTTCGGCCGTCAACGCCCCAATCCCTTCCCGCTCCACATCCTGCGGCCGTACCCCGGCGTCCATCAACACATTCGCCAGCGCCGCCGCCTTCACCGCCGAGTCCCACCCGTCCACGTCGTACGCCGGGTCGGCCTCGGTGATCCCCAGCGCCCGCGCCTCCGCCACGCCCTCGTCGAACGTCCGCCCCTCTTCCATCGCCCGCAGAATAATCTTCGACGTGCTGTTCAACGCCCCGCTGAACCCCAGCACCTTCACACCCGGCAAACAGTTCCGCACCATGTTGAACACGGGCGACCCATCCATCACCGTTGATTCATACCGGAACTCCACGCCCCGCGCCGCCGCCTCCGCCCGCAACGCCCCAAACGCGTGCGCCAACGGCCCCTTGTTCGCCGTGACAACATGCATCCCCCGCGCAAACGCCTCCCGGATGTGCGTCAACGCCGGCTCGCCCGTCTCCGGCGACAGCGACGAAAGCTCGACTAGCACCTCCGCCTGCGCCCGATCCAGAAACTCCCCCACGCTCCCCGCCACTGGCCCGAACTCCAACACCGGCCCATACGCCGTCCCCCGCCGCGTATGCGCCCCGGCGATCCGAAACGGGAACCGCTTCTGCTGTTCAGCCACCAACGCCGCAAAGGCGCGGGCCACGCTGCCATACCCGATCAGCGCGACCCGCACTAGGCTCGCTCCAATCGGCTAAAACTCCAACTTCTCCAACATCGCATTGAGTTCCGATTCTAACGCAGACTTCTTCGTCCGCTGTTCCGCCGCCTGGTCGCGCAGCGTCACAATCTGCTGCTCCCGCGCCGCCAGGTCCCGTGCATACCGCTGCACAACCTCCTGCTGGCCCGAAATCGAGTTCAAGCTGGAGATGTTCTGCCGCAGCCGCTCCTGGTCGGTCGCCAGCGATTGAATGCGTTGTTCCGCGCCCCGAATCGTCCGGTCGGCCTCGGCCACGGCCCTCTTCTGCGCGGCGATCCGTTCCAACTGCTGCTTTGCCGCGGCCGATAGCGCCCGGTTCTGCGTCATCGCCAAAATCGCGTCCGGCGTCATCGACGACACGTATTCGAACTCATCGTGCACGTAGTCTTCCTTCACTACGAACGTCTCTGTCGACGCCGGCTTCAGCGCCACGCTGAACCGCTGCATGGTTCCGGTCACTTCCACCGGCTTCTGGTTCAGCAGCTTATACTGCGGTCGCAACGGATGCTCAATCACCAACGTCTTGGCCCGATTATCGATGTTCTTGATCGTATACGTCGTCGTCTCTTCAATCCCCGTCTTGATGATCAACGAACCCCGCGTCGCCCGGTACTCCAGGTACCGCTGATTCCCCGAATCAATGCCCGTCGTCACCCGCGTACCCAGGTCGATGCCATAGCTAATCAGTCGCTTATCGCCCGTCTTCACCGTCTCCACCAACGCCTCGCCCGCATACGCATTGGAGTCGAAAACAGTGATCGGCCCGCCATCCAGCGTCTTGCCGGTCTTATTGGTCAGCTCCGCCGCCGTCCGCGGATTCGGGCTCGACCGGTCGGAATAGATCAACAGCTTCCGCGCATCAATCGGCTGCTGCAAAAACGGCAACATCGCCGACTGGTTCCGCCGCACCGTCACCGGCTGGCCAAAGGCGTACTCAAACAGCTCGCCCAGCTCCCGCCCTTCCGTCTGCACCGAAACGTTGCTCACCCGGTCCATCATCGGCTCCGCCGCCGCGGCCTCGGTCATCATCGCCCGCCCGCGACCCGCGCCCATTTTCGACATCGCCTGCATCGGCGCGGGTGCCGGCGGCGGAGGAGGCGGCATAGCCCCACCCACCGCACCGGCATACAACACCGGCGCCGCCGCCTGCTCGTCGGGCAACTCGGCAAACGGTCGCTCAATAAACTTCGGATCGTACAACCGGCTCTGGAACGAAATCGGCTTCCCCGATACCAGCGACAGCGAAATATTCGTCCAGTCGTCGTTGGTCGTGTTGTCGATAATCGCCCAGCCCTCCAGCAATGGCTGCGGCGCATTCTGGAAAATCAGCCGGTACGACGACTTCCAAATCGGCGTCGGGATCAGATACGAAGCCGCCACCTTCCGCCCCTTCGCATCCGTCGAGTCAATATAAACCGACCGCTGCTCCCGCGTCCGCGCCCCCGCCAGCGCACCCAAATAATCGCGCAACTGCCGCTGCAACACCCCATCGGCCAGCTTCAACGACGTCACCGCCGACAAATCCACCGTCTTCAACTCATTGGCGTCCGTCAGCAACACCACCAAATCACGCTGCGGCTGCTGCTCGGTTGCCGCCACCACGCGCCCGCTCACAATTGCCCCAGCCGACTTCTGCCCGGCCGATTCCATCTCAATCCGCGCGCCCTTGAACTGGTCCAGGAACTGTGCCAACGGCACCTGCGCCCCCACCGAAAACGAGTACTCCCCCAACCGCCGGTCCAGCGGCGTCGACGAGTCATACCGCAACCCGCTCACCTTCCCCCCGCCCGTCTCCACCACCGACAGCGATTTCAAAACGTCATTCATCTCCGACGCCTTGAAATCCAACCGCGCCGACTCGCCGCTGGCCAGATCGCCGCTCCGCTCAAAATACCCAACCCCGTGCTTGTATAGCACCACGCGCTTCACCGGCAACTCCGCCGCCATCAATGAGGACGCAGCCATCACCGCCGGTACGATTCTCTGGTTCATAGGGTCTCCTTGGAGTGTAGATGCCGCATCGTCTGCGATCCTTTCATCCGAATCCGCCATTTCTCACTCTCCCATCACTTTGATAATGACGCGTTTCTTCCGCCGTCCGTCGAACTCGGCGTAATAGATCTGCTGCCACGTCCCCAAATCCAGCTTCCCCTTCGTCACCGGAACGATCACCTGATGGTGTACCAACAGGCTTTTCAAATGCGCATCCCCGTTCGTCTCCCCCGTCCGATGATGCCTGTAATTCTTCTTGAACGGCGCCAGATGCTCCAGCCATTCGTCAATATCGGCCAACAACCCGTCCTCGGCGTCGTTCACCCACACTCCGGCTGTTATATGCATCGCCGAAACCAGAATCATCCCCTCGGCGATCCCGCTCGTCCGCAATGCCGACTCCACCTGCCCCGTAATATTTATGAACTCCCGCAATTTCCCGGTCGAAAAATGCAGGTATTCCGTGTGGAACTTCATCTCGTCCCCCGCCTCTCCAGGCGGCGCGCCCGGGGTTTACATCTGTTAGTCTGGTAATACGTCCGACCGCGCGTCAACTGCCCCCTTTTCAGGTAAAGTAGTTCCCCGATTGCGCCGATACTACGGATGGAGGCCGATTGTCTTTCGCACTGAGAGTTTCTGCGTTTGTTCTTCTTGCCGTTGCCGTCCGCCCTCTGGCGGCGCAACCGGGCGTTGCCGGTGATTACGATGGCCCTTCAATTCTAGGCCGCGCCGGTTCCTCCGCAGGCCGTCACGGGACGGAGTCGATTCCCATCCACGTCCAGGCCTCTCTCAATGGCACCTACGATTCCAGCATCCTCGGCTACTCCGTTGATTCCCGCGGCGCCTTCAAGCCCGGCTCCAGTACAGGTCTCGACGCCTCTGTCGGCGTATCCGGTCGCAAATTGTGGCATCGGTCGTACCTCGGGCTCGACTATGGCGGCAATATCAGCCACTACTTCACCAACTCGTTCTACAACGGCACCAACCACCAGATGAATCTCGGCTGGGGCACGCAAATCGGCAAAAAAATCCAGCTTTCTTCTCAAATCGGCGCCGGCACTTCGAACCGTTTCCTCGGTGGCCCTTCGGTCTTTCAGAGCAGTGAATTCGAATTCCTTACTGCTCCTGTAGGGGAACTGTTCGACTCCCGGAATTACTTCATCGGCACCACGACCTCGATGGGATATGCCATCAACAAACGCCAGTCGGTTCGTTTCTCCGGTACCGGCTCCACCACGCGCCGTAGGGCCCGCGGCTTGGCGGATATGCGCTCCTACGGTGGCGGCGCCGATTGGGTTTATCGCCTCAGCCGGCGCTCAAGCCTCGGCGTCAGCTACCACTTCAGCCACTACGATTTCGAAAAGATCTTCGGCGATACCGATGTACACACCTTCGGGGCGCACGCCGGCCGGAAAATCGGCCGCGATTGGGACGTTGCCGCGTCGCTCACCCTGTCCAAACAGTCCACCGTCGGCGTTCGTTCCTTTTCTCTCGATCCGGTTCTCTCCGCCATTCTCGGCAGGAACTCCGGTTCGGAGGTCTTTGAAACCAACAATCTGCTCGCCGGTGGATCGCTCGGTATCAACCGCAAAATCCGCCGCTCCTCAATCGGCCTCAACGCTCAGCGCGGCGTCACCCCGGGCAATGGCTACTTCCTTACCTCCATCAACGAGGGCGTTGGCTTCAATGGTACCCACAACGTCAGCCGCGATCTGTCGTTCAGCGGCAACGTCAACTACACCAAGCTCACTAGCCTTGGCTTTACCTCTGGCGCCTATACCGGTTGGAATGCCGGCGCTGGCGTTACTTACAAGTTGGCAGAGAGCGTTGGCGTCAACGCCCGCTTTGACTGGCGTACGTTTGACCTGAAGCAGACTACGTTCGGCCGGACAGGCAATCGCGTTACCGTCGGTATCTCCTACTTCCCCCGCCAAGGCCCCGCTGGCCTCTGGTAAAACAGACGTAGCGATGACTGCGCTCCGCATTCTTCTGGTCGACGATGAAAAAGCGCTCCTAGCGCTCCTGAAACGCCACCTGGAACGTTGCGGTCACTCGGTCGTCGATGCCTTGTCGGCTGAACTCGCCCGCGCCGCCCTATCCAGCGCGGCGGAGGCGCACTCCTGGCTGCCGGACATCCTCATCGCCGATGAGACTCTGCCCGGCGACCCTGGCTCCCAACTGGCCCGCGAACTGCTGGAGCGCTTCCCGGCCATGCTCTGCCTGCTCTGCAGCGGCTATCCGCTCTCGCTCGATACCTTACCGGAAGCCATGCGCTCCCGCGCCGCGATTCTCCAGAAACCCTATATGCCGGCCGCGCTCGAACGGGCCATCACCGAACTGATGGCCTCCGCTCCCCCGTCAATCTAGCGCCCCGCCGCTCCCTGTTCGTGCGGCGCCACCCGCTCGGTGCTCGTGTCCAAATCCATCCACTTCACCAGCAGGTGCCCTTCGCCGGTCTTGGCCCGGATCGTCGGACGCTCCAGGAATTCCTGAAACCGGTGTTCCCGCTCGTCCACCGCCTTCACCAGATTCGGATACAGTGCCCGTTGCGCTGGATTCTTCGCCGCCTTCTCCGCCGCGCAGTCGGTGTGCGTCGTGAACACCACCACCTCCACGCCGTTGTTCACCGCCAACTCCAGCATCTCTTCCTCTTTTTCCGATAGTACCGACCCGGCCAGTCGCAGCACATAGTAGTACCGCCGCGTGTCGCCGGCGATCTCGTTGGTGTCCAATCGCCCATCCATACACGTCACCAGCGCGATCACCGGATGCCGGCTCGTCCGTGGCCACTTCTGCCGGACCTCCGCCGCCATGTGGTTCTGCTGCAGGAACTCCTCCCAGATCAACTTCGGCTCCATGTGTTCATGCACGAAGTCAAAGTTTGCCACCGGGTCCTGCAGCCGGTACCCCACGTTGATCAGCGCCCCGCCCATGGCAAACTGCAACTTGTCGCCCCCGAGCACCCAGGCGCCCGCCGCCACCGCGGCCACTGCCAGTACAGCGATTCCCAGACGTTTCATCGCTCTCTCCTTGCCGGCTTCCGGCGGTCTTTTCCTGCTACCCGCCACGTCTTACCCCTAAATGTACACGATTGTTTAGCCCGCTCCCAGAATAATTTCGCGACAAGACCGGTATTACATCAAAAAGACACTATCGGTTGCTTTCCACAGCGTATAACTTACTAAGAACCACGCAAAAGTGGGCGATTTCCCCACTCGGGTCACCCGGAAGTGGGGCAAATAACCCAAGTCTTTTCTAATACTTCCGAGTCAGTTAAATCCTGTCCATAAAGAGTAAGTTGGATGGTTTGAAATGACTATGAGAGGTGTATACTCTAATTTGAGGGAAGGCCAAATGGGAGTCCCGTACATCGCTTCACTGCAACTAGATGCCTCCGGCCGTAGTAACTTCCGGATGCTCCTCCGCCAGGAAGGGATAGCCGTCGGCCGCACCGGAATCCGTCCGCTTGGGCTCCTCGGAGCTCTTCTCTTCGGCGCCGCCGTTGCCCTCGCGCAGCCGTCCGCTCCGGTCGATTGCCTCTCCTGTCACGAGGATCAGGCCAAGGTTCTCGCCCCCTCGGCGCACGCCAAGGTCACCTGCGCCCAGTGCCACACCAAGCACGCCGACTACCCCCACGCCGAAAAACTCCCCAAGCCGGAGTGCAACTCCTGCCACGCCGCGCAGGTCGGCGACCATCGCCGTTCCGTTCATGGCGAGCAGATCCGCGCCGGCAATACCTCCGCCCCCGATTGCGCCGTCTGCCACGACAAGGCCCACGAAACCAAGCTCACAAAAGCCGCCGAGTTCCACAAGAACGTCCCCGAACTCTGCGGCCTCTGCCACGCCGAAGTCCTTGCCGATTATCAGACCAGCGTCCACGGCAAAGCCCTCGCCTCGGGCATCGCCGAAGCTCCCGTCTGCACCGATTGCCACGGCGAACACTCCATCCTCCGCCCCAAGACCGCCGGCTCCTCCGTCGGCCCCGCCGCTGTCAGCGAAACCTGCGGCCGCTGCCATGGCGATCTCCGCCTCACCCGCCGCTTCGGCCTCCCCTCGGACCGAATCACCACCTTCGGCAACTCCTTCCACGGGCTCGCCTCCAAAACCGGCACCCAGACCGTCGCCAACTGCTCCTCCTGCCACGGCTTCCACAAGATCCTCCCCTCATCGGACCCCAAGTCCACCGTCAATGCCAAAAACCTTCCGCAAACCTGCGGCAACTGCCACCCCGGCGCCGGTTCCCGCTTCTCCATCAGTCCCATCCACGTCTCTGAGGGTGGAGCCGAGCCCTGGCAAACCCGCTTCCCTCGCCTCTTCTACCTCTTCGTCATCCCCATCACCATCGGCCTCATGCTCCTGCATAACGCCGGCGACTGGATCCGCAAATTCCGCGTCCTCCGTCTGCAGCCGCGCCACGCGCAGCCCGATGCCACCCTCGTCGCCGGTCAACTCCGCATGTACCCCTGGGAGCGGTTCCAACACGGCCTCCTCGCCGTTTCCTTCCTCATCCTCGTCTGGACCGGCTTCGCCCTCAAATACCCCGATCAGATCTGGGCCCGCCCCCTGCTCGCCCTCGAAGGCTTCTTCCCCGTTCGCGGCGTTGTCCACCGCGTCGCCGGCGTCGCCATGGTCCTCGTCTCCCTGCTCCATGTCTTCCTGCTCGCCACCAATCGCCAACTGCGGGAACACTGGTTCGAATTGGCCCCGAAATGGCGCGATTTACCGGAAGCCTGGAACATGTTCTGTTACAATTTAGGTCTGCGAGCCAACCGCCCCGCGATCTCTTCGCATAGCTACATTGAGAAAGCGGAATACTGGGCTGTCGTCTGGGGTACCGGATTGATGGCCGTCACTGGAGTCATGCTTTGGGCCAACAATTGGATGTTAGCCTGGCTGCCCAAAGTCTGGTTGGACTTTGTCATCACGGTCCATTTATACGAAGCCATTCTGGCCACACTCGCCATAGTGGTCTGGCATTTCTACGGGGTCATTTTCGATCCCGACGTTTATCCCATGGATACCGCCTGGCTCACCGGCCGGACGGTTCGCAAGCACGCCGATCATAATCCCCCTACGGAGTCAGTTCCCGATGAGCTCAGAGAACCCGGTAAGTAAGTTCGACAGTCTTTTGACGCCGTTGATTCGGCTTTCCAGAAACTGGGTCAGCCGCGCCGGAGTCTTCATCGTCACTGCCGTCACGGTTTGTTTCATCTTCCTGCTGCCCACGATGTTCTCGGGTTCCGTCTCCCACCCCTATCTGGGCATCCTCAGCTTCGTCGTCCTGCCGGGGATCTTCCTCTTCGGCCTTCTGCTGATCCCCGCCGGCCTCTATCTCGATCGCCGCCGCGGCGGCCCGCAAGTCCTCGAACCCGGTGAACGCACCTGGAGCCATCCCATGCTCCGCCAACTCGTCGGCTTCATCGGCGTCGCCACCGTCATCAACATCGTCATCTTCAGCCAACTCACCTACCGCGCCGTTCACTTCATGGACAGCACCAGTTTCTGCGGCGGCGCCTGCCACCAGGTCATGTCGCCCGAGTTCGCCTCCTACCAGAACTCCCCCCACTCCCGCGTCGATTGCGTCCAATGCCACATTGGCCCCGGCGCTGCCTGGGAAGTGAAGGCCAAGATCTCCGGCATCCGCCAGGTTTTCAAGGTCATCTTCAATACCTACTCGCGCCCCACTCCCGCTCCGGTCCACGACCTGCGCCCGGCCCGCGACACCTGCGAAGGCTGCCACTGGCCCCAGAAGTTCGGGACCGACCGTGTTCGCGTGATCTCCAAATTCGCCGAGGATGAAACCAACTCCGTCACCCGCAGCGTCCTGCTCATGCGCATCGGCGGCGGCCATGTGCGCAAGGGTATCCACGGCGCCCACCTCGAAAACGGCGTCACCATCCGCTACCGCCCGGCCGACGACAAACGCCAGAACATCCCCTGGGTCGAACGCACCAAGGCCGGCGAAGCGCCCACCGTCTACCTCGGCAAAGACGTCAAGGAAGAGGACGTCAAGAAGTTCGAACTCCGCGAAATGGACTGTGTCGATTGCCACAATCGCCCCACCCATACCTACGATCTGCCCGACGCCGGCATCGACCGCGCCCTCGCCGACGGCCGTATGAACGCCGAACTTCCCTTCGCCAAAAAGGCCGCGCTCGAGATCGTCAAGAAGGAGTACAAACAAGGAGCCGACAAAGAGGTGTCCGCCGCCTTCGTCGACTTCTACCGCTCCAAGTACCCCGACATCTTCGCCAAACAAAAGGCGTCCATCGAAGCCTCCGCCGAAAATCTCCGCGCCATCTACGCCCGCAACATCTTCCCCGACATGAAGGTCACCTGGGGAACGTATCCGAATAACATCGGCCACATGGACTTCCCCGGCTGCTTCCGCTGCCACGACGATGACCACAAGGCGGCCTCCGGCAAGACCATCGCCCAGGACTGCAGCGCCTGCCACGAACTCCTCGCCACCGACGAGAAAGAACCCAAAGTCCTCGCTGACTTCGGGTATGTCAACAAGTAAGCCGCCCGCCCAGGAACACGTCCCGCCCGCACTGTCCCGCCCGCCCGGGGACATTGCGGGCAGGACCCCAACAAATCCACCCCTGTTCGACCCGGCAGCATTGTCCCCCAGCCCTTCCATCCCGTCCGTCCGCCTCGCCCAGGTACATCGCAAGCCGCATCCGAACAAAAAAACTACCCACTCCTCCAACAAAATCTCCCAACAGTAAAATAATCACAACATGCTACGGCGTCACTTCCTGGCCACCGCCACCACCGCCGCGGCGACACCAGCGAAAAGCATCCTAACCCACGAACATATCCTCGTCGATTTCGTCGGCGCCGACGAAATCCGCCCTGGCCGCTACGATCCCGATGCGGTCTTCCGCCTGGCCCTACCGAAACTGCGGGAACTCCGCGCCTTCGGCTGCCGCCGCCTGCTCGAATGCCCGCCGAACTTCCTCGGCCGGGATCCCCGTTTGCTCCGCCGCCTCGCCAAAGCCGCCAACCTCGAAATCTGGACCAACACCGGCCTCTACGGCGCTGCCGATTTCAAATTCCTGCCCGCCTACGCAAAGTTAGAAACCGCCACCCAACTCGCCCAACGCTGGATCGCCGAAGCCCGTGCCGGCGTCGACGGAGAACGCGTTCGGTTCATTAAAACCGGCGTCAATCGCGGACCCCTCCACCCGCTGGACCGCAAGCTGATCGAGGCGGCCATCCAAACCTCCCACGCCACCGGACTCACTGTGGCCGTCCACACCGGCGATGGCCGCGCCGCGCTCGATCAACTCGCCCTCGTCGAACAAGCCGGCCTCCCGGCCCGTAAATGGGTGTGGGTCCACGCCCAGAACGAGCCCGATCTGGAAATCCACGAACGTGTCGCCCGTGCCGGCGGTTGGGTATCGCTCGACGGCGTCAGTCTGCGCTCCGGCGCCTGGCACCTCCAGGCGGTCAAGCACCTGGCGGCCAAAGGACTCCTCGGCCGTGTCTTGATCTCCCAGGATTCCGGCTGGTACCACGTCGGCGAACCCGGCGGTGGCCGTTTCAACAGCTACACGTTTCTCTATACCGATTTCCTGCCGCGCCTGGAACCGCTTTGGCGCAAGCAACTCCTTTGGGACAACCCCCGCGCCGCGTTTTGATCCCGCCTCGCCATCGGGGCAGGGAAGCCCTCAAACGCAGAAAAGCCCGGGACCGTCAGGTCCCGGGCTCTCTCAAAATCCAACCGAAGTTAGCTCTTGCACTTCTTCAAGTCGGGCGTCGCCTTGTAGCACGTGCCAACCTTGCCCAGACCCGGCGCGGCCTTCGTCGGCTTCGCCACGTCATGGCAGGTCTTGCAGGCCGTCTTTTCCTTCTTGGAAAACTCCGGCGTCGCCGTCACATTAGACGTCGTCATAATGAAGCCGAACGAAACTACGGCAATCGGAAGCAGGATACGAATGAGTTTCATGGAACCCTCCTCTATGGGGTAGATGTCGTAACTTGGAAATTTGTTACTACGGACTGTTATTGGATCAACCGAATACCCGCCAGAAACTGGTGAGTCCGGAAAAGTTCGACGCGATAGAACGGCTGCGAAAACGAAAACCATCGGTATTCGGCGATCACGTGCATGTGCTTGTTCACGGGCGCTGTCAACCGCACTTGTGGCTGGTGGAACGATGTCGGCCGGCTGCCGGAGGACTGATACGAAGACCCTCCCACTGCCAGCGTTGCCGCCCCAGGCAACCGGACATCCAGAAACGCCGATACGGTGTGCCCGTTGTCGGCATACTCGGAACGTTCCCGCGTCAACAACTGCGGCACCGTATAGTCAATCACGGATCGCATGCTGCTGCGGGCATATTCACCAAGTAACTTTATATGCTTTCCGCCCCGCGGGAGCCACTGAATCGCGGCCGCCGCCTGGCGTTGCTTCAAATCGAACAACCCGAACTGCGGCGGATTCTCATTGCGTAAGGACGAAAAGTTGATCTGCACATTCAGGTTTGCCGTTACGTCGTACTTCGCCCGCAGGCGATACTTGTCGAAATCGCCCAGGCTGGTCCGAAACAGGATGGCTGTCGACCTCGCCATCTCCACGTCTCCAAACAACGTCAGCCGCGGACGGACCCGTACCGTCCCGCCCGCCGTCCATGTGTTCCGCCGCAACTTGCCGGCGTCAAAAATCCCGTTTGTGCTGAATAGAGCCCCGCGCGACGAACCATCGCCCCATGTATAGCGATGGCCGCCGCGCAGGGTGAGCCAGCGGGAGGCATCGACCATGACATCGATTTGTTGCTGACTCTGATTCCAGACCAAACGGTCCAGGGTCGATGCATTGTGGAAGCGGTCCGTAAACACGCTCTCCAGAATGCGAATGCGTTGATGCGGCCGAATCTCGGCGGTCACCGTGCCCGTCGAATGCGGTTGCCGCGCCGCCGCTGCCCAGCGCAGCGACTGCTGATCGGCAAAAATCAAAGTGTCCAGATCCGTAAACAACCCTTTGTTCGTCTGGTTGTACAGAATGTCGGACTTCGGCTGGCTGTACAGGAAACTCCCCGTCACGTCCAACCATGAGGTCGGCTGCCAGCCCGCCAGAGCCTTGCTGTAGATGCTGTGCCCGCTCACCAGGTATGTCTGCAACAGGTCGCCCAGGAACAGCTGCCGCCCCAGAAACGGGGTCTGCCGGTTCCCCGGATTCCGCGTCGTGTTGGAGACGCTTTGGTTGTCGTCAAATACCATCCCGCCCTGTTCCAAGGTCAGATGGCCTTTGCCGATCGTCCACTCCACGCCGCCGCGTACGTTGTGCGTCCGGTCGTCCAAAGTGTTTGCCACCGGATACTCATTCCCATCGGTCACAAACGTGGTCACTCCACGCCCATCGCCCGAATCGCGCGTATAGCCGAAGTAGGGAGTGAAGTTCTTCCCCGGCCGCATCACCAGCGACAGGTCGGTATACTTCCGCCGCGTGTCAAACGCCCGCTGGTTCAGGAACACGCCCTTGTCCAGCAGCGGATTGGCGAACGACGGCATCGCATTGAAATACGATGTGTCCCGATGGTCCAGCCGCAACCGGTAGGTGGATATCTTGCTCGCGTCCAGACGGAACCACGCCGCCGGATCGCCACCCCAGCCCTGCGCGCTCATGTCCAATCGGTCCCAGATCTTCGCCGGCGCTTCCATCAGCGTGTAATGGAAACCCATCACCCGCGGACCCTCTCCCAGATTCACAATGCTCCGGTAGGTGTCGTAGGATCCCGTCACGCCCGAGTTCCAACGGTACCCCAGGTCAATCGACCCGCCCGTTTTCGGCTCCTCGGCCGTCGGTGGCGGGGCCACCTCCGGTTCCTTTTTCTTCTTTTCCTCAGCCGCAGGCGCCGCCGCCGCGGCTGCCTCCGGAGCTTTCTTTTCTTCCGGCTTCGCCGCCTCTTGCCCGGCCAGTAGGATCGGCAGCAGGAAGCCTATTGAGATTGCCTGTAGGTGTCTCATCGCAGTAGCGCCCGATTCACGTGCGAACCATGGATCTTAACGTGGCACGTCGTGCAGTTCTTGATCCGCGGGTCGCGCAGGTTATGGAAAGCCGGAGGCGTCGTGCCGGAGACGCTCGCGTTGTTGGTGGTGTTCGTATGGCACTCCAGGCATTGCAGGTGCACCTGCGCCCGGTTGAGCATTCTGGGGTTGGCCGAGCCGTGCGGTTCGTGGCAGCTGCTGCAGCCCTCCTGCCGCACCGGCGCATGTTCGAAGACGAACGGCCCGCGCTTGTTGCCGTGGCACTTAAAGCACCCCGGTTCGTTCGCGCTGGTCGCCGCAAACGAGTTGGAAAGCGTTCTCCCGTGCACGTTGTGGCAATCGGCACATTTCACCGCGCCCGTCGCCAGGCCATGTTTATAAGGACGTTGGAACTCCGCCACCGTCCCTGCGTGGCACTGCCCGCAGTTGTCCGGTTTCTTCGCCGTCGTGTGAATCGAGTGGCACGTCACGCAGGTCACCGCGCTCCGCGCATGTCCGCCGCGAATCCGCCCGGCATGCGTCGCCTGGTTCTGGTGGCAGCTCAGACAGTTCTTGTCCGCCGCCAGCCCGTTCAGCTTCACCGGGTTCTGCACATCGGCCGGATCCACGCTTTCCGAATGTTTCCGCGCGCCCGTGTGGCAGGAGTCGCAGGAGTTCTTCACCCCCGCGTGCCGGATCTTTCCAAAGGCGCCGACAATCTCGTCGTGGCAGCCGGCGCAGGCGTCCGGAGCTTTGTACTCCGGCTGTTCAGCCTCCTTCTTCTCCTGGCTGAGGAGGGCCATGGGGAGAGCCACCAGAAGAAGAAGGAGGTGACAACGTGTGTGGGCCATGTTATTGCGCATGTACCTTATCCACGCTGAATTCAGCATTCGGTCCGTGACACACAGCGCAACTCTCCCCAACTGCCGCTGTGTGGATAAAGGCGTGCGACACAGCCGCTGTCGATGCATGGCAGCTTGTGCACGCGTTGGTTTCGGGCTTCCGGCTCGTAATCGGGCCGGCCGGTTCTTGAATATCTCTCAGTCCCGCCGCGAGCGGTAACTGCTGCGAATTGTTCACGTGGCACCCGTTGCAGTTGGACCGGATCCCCGGATAGCCAACTTCTTTCCACGTCAGGTTCGCCAGCGTGTACGGCGCGGCCAGTTCTTTGCCGCTATGAATGCGGTGGATCATCGTGGCAAACTGCGCGCTCTGTTTCGAGGTGCCGTCCACCAGATCCGAGTTATGACACATCACACATTGCTCCACCCTGTTCTGCGTCCCGTGGAAGGTCAGCTGCACGTGGCACGCATTGCACTTGGCCGTATCCACCACCTGCCGCCGTGCCGCCACCGGGCTCCCATCGACGGAGAACGTCATCTGCGCGTTCACCGCGATATCGTCCGCCTGCCGCTGTTTTTCGGTCCCGGCTGCCAGCTGTAGCCGCTTCCGGCCCGCGAAGGAGACTCGATAGCTGCCCCGCGCCGTCGCCGCGATCGCCGTCGGGTAGGTGATCCGATACACCCCATTCCCCACCGCCGTCGCCAGCTTGGCGTCCGTGCTGGTCTGTCCCAGATAGTCCGCCGTCGGGCCGGACAGATAGAGGACCAGCCGGTCCAGGCTCGCCAGCGGAATCGGCGCCCCGGCCTTGTCTTTCACAGTAAAGGTGACGATCGGCCGCTTCCCGGCCACGCCGTCATCGACGCTCTGAATCGCTACAACCATCCCGGTCAGCGTTTCACTGAAGTTCGAAACCACGTGCGCTCCGGAGATCGACGCGTCAAATTCGCTGTCGCCCTGCGGAATGTGGCAGCGCGAACAGTTCGCATCGGTCGCCTGCGCCAGGTTGCGGTGCCCCGCGCCGGTGGCGAAGTTGATATCGTCGTGGCAGGAGCCGCAATTGGCCCGGCTCGGATTCGTCAGGAACGACATCGCCTGCGCCGGCCGCTTCTTTTCGTCCGGATCCATCCGGTGGCACGTTACGCAGTTCTTCGTCCCGCCATTGGCCGGCGTGTTGATCTTGCTGTAGTCCACCAGGCCGGCAAATCCGTTGATCTGATACTTCCCGCCCGCCTTCACGCTCGGCAGGCTCGCGCCGGTGTGAATCTTATGGACCATCAATCCCAGATCCAGCACGTTGCCCGTCACCGGGTCGCTCGTCTGTGGCTGATGGCACAGGACACACATCTCTACGCCGCGCCGGCTCCCGCCATGGAAGTTCAAGTCCTCGTGGCAGCCGTTGCAGCTTTCCGTGCGGATAATGTCGTGCGTCTGGGTCACCGCCCCGCCCGCCGGTACAAAGCTGTACACGTTGCTGGCATAGTTGGTGCCCAGTTCAAATTCCGTCAAATTCCGGCTCGCATATACGCCAATCGTGTGCGTCGCGCTGCGGTCAATCCCGGCCGGCGCCGTTGTGCGGAACGTGTATCTATAAAGGCCGTCTTCCACTTTTGTGAATGTTCCGCCCGCATCGGCTGCTGCCTGTGTTGCCTGTTTGCCCGTCGTCGCTGCCACTCGCACCCGTGTCGTGTAGGCGTTGTACCGGTTCTCACCCTTCGGCAGAACCGCCGCGATGAAACTCAAAGAGACCGGTCCCGGCGTATAAACGCCGTCCCGGTCGAGCGCCAACCCCCGTGGATCCGTTACCCGGACATCCGCGGTAATCGTTCCATTTGCGGCAACTGACGCCGCGGTTACCTTGACGACCAACCCCGGCCGTACAAAGGAAATGATATTTGCGTCTGCGTAGAAGGCCTTTTCTGTCTCCCGGAACAGTCCCTCGTGTTCCGCTGCCCACGCGAGCAGAAAGGTCAACACTAGCCCAATCGCACCGGCTCTCCTCATGGTGCAAGCTCCTCTCTGACAGTTACAGTGTAAGCGTATTAAGTGGAAAAAAGGAGCTAGTAAATGAAGGAAAGTTATGGCAGAGTGGTAGGTGTAGATTGTTGAATCAAGGACACTTTTAGTCCAATAGGATCAAATTAGTCGTATCGGGTGCTTTTGGTCCTATATCGCTCCGTAAGCCGTAATGCACTTACATTACGCAAGCGCTTGCAGCGTCGCGTCCCACGCCTCTCCAATCTCCTCCGCCCGCGCCACCGCCTCCCCGCGCAGCATCCACGACGATGTCAACGCCGTTGTCCCCCCGCAAGGCTCCAAAAACAGCGCAAACGCCCCAGCTTCCTCCAAACTGACAATCAAATATCCCGGCGCCCGCTCAAACAACACTTCCCCCCGAAACACTAGTCCCTCGCCTAAACGGAGCGATATCCCGCCATCTTCCCGCGTAAATGAAAGCGCTCTTATTACCGCAGCCTGCCATTCGCCCCGGTCCCCGCCGAATCGATCCCGGTTTCAAAGGAGACATCCATTCCCAACCGCGAATGGACCAGCAGCAAGACCGTTTTCCCCCCGCCCCCGGCCTCCAACGTAATCGTGATCACCCGTCCCGAACTTTCCGTCCACTCGAAGCGCGGCCCCGGCTCCGCGCGATAGCAGAACCGTCCCGCCCACCCCCGGCGTGACCCGCGTCTCCGGCGCAAACCACCGCGAGATCCCCTCCCCCTCCGTCAGCAGCCGCGCCAACCCCGCCGCCGGCTCCTTATCTTGCACGATTCCCAACCAAATCATCTCCCCCCTCAAACTGCTGAAAGCGAAATAAGCTATCGGTTGAGCGACTCCAAATACCCCACCACCTCCTCCGCCCCGCCCCGTTTCGCATGCGCCAACAACGGAATCTTGTGCGGCCCCAACGACCTCTCAATCCCCGGAAACGCCTTCACCAACGCCTTCACCACCTCCAACTGCCCCAACATCGCCGCAGAAAAGATATCCGTCCTTGCCCCCTGGCCAATCAGAAACAGCGCAATTTCCCGGTTCCCCATATGCGCCGCGCCCCCCAGCCCGGTCTCAAAATCCCCGCCGCCCCAGTCCCATGTCGCGTTCAGCAGCGTCGGCCGCTCCGCCAGCATCTCCTTCGTCCGGTCCAGCTTGGAGTGCGCTGCCCCCACAAATTCCTTAACAAGCGCGCCCTCCAACGGCGGCCCCTTATCGAGCTTCTTCTTCTCCTGACCAATCAACAGCGCCGCCGGCGCCAGAAGTAACGAAACACGTCGAGTGTGCATGGTTGATACTACGCGCGAAAACGAAAAAAGCCCCGGCCAAAATTGACCGGGGCCGTTAGTGCGGAGCAAATTATCGGGAAACGCGCAGGTTGTTGGTCACCGAGAACACTCCGGAGACGCCATTGGCCTGGATGTTGGCGATGTTCCGCGACATCGTGTTGTCCACCACGCCTTCCAGCGTCACGTTACCGTTCTTGACGATGATGCGAATCGAAGGATTCGCGCCCAGCGCGTAACGGTTCATCGCCGGCTGCCCGTAGACCGCCCGCGCCACCGCCACCCGCAGCCGGTCGTCAAACGGCGACAGCGGCAGCACTTCAATGTGATTTTCGACGTGCGTGATCCCTTCCAACCGCGCCACGCGCGCCGCCGCCTGCGATTGCAGCGTCGGCCGGATCACCTGCCCATACAGGTGGACGGTGCTGCCGTCGACCCGGTACGACAGGTTGTCAAAGATGGTGAGAAACGGCATCGTCAGAAGTTCTTTACGGATCGCGTTCTGCGTCCGTTCTTCTGTCGATTGCGGCGTCGGCACTGCTCCGTGGACGGGCAGCAGGGTTGCTCCCGCCACCAGCAGGGCCATCGTCATTTTCTTGATTGTGTTTGTGAGTTTCATACTGCCTCCTGTCCATATGACGCGCGAACAGGAGGAAGTGGATGTCACGAAAACGGGGCTTTACAAAACTTTGACAAAGCCCACACAGTCGGCCTAGCCCATCGGCGGAGCGGGCGGCGGCGGAGCGGGCGCAGAGAACAGCATGGCCGGCAACGGTTCCGCCGCCGGTGCTGTCGGGATCGCCGGCGGCGGAGCCACAACCGCAGTGCTATTCGTGGCGACGGCCGGAGCCTCCACCTTAGCCGCAGCCGGCGCCACCACCGGAGGAGCCGCCTTCACCTCAGCCACCGGAGCAACAGCCTTCACCTCAACCACCGGAGCCGCAGCCGCAACCGGTGCCACCACCGGAGGAGCCGCCTTCACCTCAGCCACCGGAGCAACAGCCTTCACCTCAACCACGGGAGCCGCAGCCGCAACCGGCGCAACCACCGGAGGAGCCGATTTAACCTCAGCAACCGGAGCAACCGCCTTCGTCTCAACCACCGGAGCCGCCGCCGCAACCGGCGCAACCACCGGAGGAGCCGTCTTCACTTCAACAACCGGAGCAACCGCCTTCGCCTCAACCACCGGAGCCGCAGCTGCAACCGGTGCCACCACCGGAGGAGCCGATTTAACCTCAGCAACCGGACCAACCGCCTTCACCTCAACCACCGGAGCCGCAACCACCGCCACCTCCCCCTTCGGCGGCAATGCAACCTCTACCAACTCGATATCCCCACCGCCACCCTTCCCCAGCAACGCCCCAACCCCATTCGGCCTCCCCGCCCGCGCCACAACCGTCTCCGCCGGCTTCGCAACGACCGCTGCCGAGCCAGTAGCCGGAGCCGGAACCGCCGGCACATTCACTCGAGCCATAACAGTAGGAGCAACAGGCGCAACCCGCGCCGCCTCCGCCACAACCATCGGCTTCGCCACACCAACAGCCGCAAACTCCCCCAACGCCATCATCTTCGTTTCTTCCACCTGCTCGGTCGCCTCGGCCAACAAATGCAACGACCGCGGCGTCGTGTCCACCGGAGGCAACGACACAATCTCGTCCCCCGTCGACGCGCCCAACTCCCGCAACCGCCGCGCCGCCGGCATCACGCTCGATTCAAAACTCCCCACCGTCCGGTTAAAAGCCACCGTCGTCCGCGTCAAGCTCCGCTGCACTTCCGTAAAGTTCTCGGCCAACCCGCGCAACCGGTCATACAGCGCCTTGCCCAGGTCGCGAATCTCCTTCGCGTTCGTCGACACCAACTCCTGCTTCCAACCCCACGCCACTGCCCGTAACAGCGCAATCAGCGTCGTCGGCGTAGCCAGAATCACCCGCCGCTCCACGCCAAATTCCAACAACTCCGGATCATGTTCCAACGCCGCGCTGAAGAACGCCTCGCCCGGCAAAAACGCAACAACAAACTCCGGACTCTGCGGAAACTGATCCCAATATCCCTTCGCGCTCAACTGTTCCACATGCGCCCGAACCTGCGCCGCATGCTGCCGTCGCTTCTCGCTCCGCACGCTCTCATCGGTAGCGTCATTCGCCTCCAAATAAGCAGCCAAAGAGACCTTCGAATCCACAACAATCTGCCGCTGATTCGGCAACTGCACAATCACATCCGGCCGGCTCGCCCCGCCGTCAGCCGCCCCATGCGACTCCACAAAATCGCAATGCGAAATCATCCCGGCCAATTCCACCACGCGCCGCAACTGCACCTCGCCCCAACGTCCCCGCGACGACGGAGTCCGCAGCGCGCTAGCCAGGTGCGACGTCTCCGCCTGCAGGCTCGCCTGCGTCCGCATCATGCTCTCCACCTGCTGCTGCAGGCCCGCATATGCGGTCGCCCGTTCTTTTTCCAATTCGCTGATCCGCGCGTCCACCCGGTCCAGCGAACTCTTCAGCGGCTCCATAATCGCGCCAAACTGCGTTTGCCGGTGGTCCAGGTCGCCCTTCGCCGAATCCTGCAACCGCGCCAACGCATCCCCCGCCAGCTCCAAAAAGGCCTTATTATTGCTCACCAGCGCCTCGGCGCTCATCGATTGGAACGATTCGGCCACCCGCGACTGCAACGCCTGAATGGCATTGATCTTGTCCTCGGCCGTCTTTTTCGATTCCTCCAGCCGCGCGCTCATCTCCGACACCGCCACATGCAACTGCGTCAACTCCCGCTGCTGCTCACCAATCTTGCTCCCGCGCGCCTCCAGTTCCGTCTCGTACTTCGGCAACAACGACAATCGCGCCTCGGCCACCGTTCGCCGGTCGGTCTCGTGCCGCAACTCCGCCTCCAGTCGCGTCGTCGTCTCCACGCCCGCCTCCGCCCGCGCCCGGGCTTCATTAAACTGTTGGTCCCGGCCGTTCAGCCGCTCCTGCAGCGCGGCAATCTCCGCCGCCGATTCGTTCCGGCCCTTCTCATAGGCCACCTGCGCCCGCAGGCGCATCGCTATATAGCCGGCCGCACAGCCGACCCAAAAAGCCGCAAACAAAATAAGCGCCAGACCAATTTGTTCCATAACTCTCCGTGTGAGTTGATTATGCGGAACCACACGCCATACGCGAATCGGGGATTCACGTCGATCCTTCCAGCATTCCCACTGACCGCGACTCTAAGGTGGGCCTTAGAACCCGCGTCCCACCACCCGTCCCCCATGGGCCATTTTGTCAGTGTCATCCTGTAAAGATGTCCCGGACGCTGCTCTTCTTCACTTGCGCCGCTATTGCGTGTGCCCAGTCTGCATACAAGAAGCCGCCCGAAGCCATTCTCAAAGTTCTCAACGCCCCCGCTACCCCGGTGGCCAACGTCAACCCAACCAAATCCCATCTCCTGCTCCTCGAGCCGGACCGCTATCCCCCCATCGCCGAACTCGCCGAGCCCATGCTCCGCCTCGCCGGCCTCCGCATCAACCCCCGTAACAACGGCCCCCGCGGCGGGATCACTTTCGCCAAAGCCCAACTCGTCAACCTGACAACTCTCTCCAAATCCTCCCTCGCCATCCCAGCCGGCGCCAAAATCGGCACCCCCCAATGGAGCCCCGACGGCAAAACCGCCGCCCTCCTCGCCTATCACCCCGACCGCATCGAGGTCTTACTGCTCAACACCGCCACCGGCGCCATCCGCGCCCTCCCCGGTCTCCGTGCCAACGCCGCCGACGGCGACCCTCTCGACTGGCTCCCCGACGGCAAACACCTCCTCCTCCGCGCCGTCGTCGCCAACCGCGGCCCCGCCCCCGCCGAGCCCCAAACCCCCACCGGCCCCGATATCCAGGAGTCGTTCGGCAAAGCCACCCCCGCCCCCACGTTCCAGGACTTACTCAAAAGTGAACACGACGAAAAGTTACTCGATTACTACTGCACTTCTCAACTAACCCTAATCGATGTAACCACCGGCCGCGCCACCCCCCTCGGGAAACCCGGCCTCTTTACTAACTCAAACCCCTCCCCGGACGGTAAGTTCATTCTCACCCAACGGGTCCACCGTCCCTACTCCTGGGTCCTCCCCCTCATGCGTTTCCCCGTCGATATCGAAGTCCTCCGCCTCGACGGCTCGCTGGCCAAGCAAATCGCCGCCCAGCCCCTGGCCGACCGCGTCCCCATCAACGGCGTCCGCACCGGCCCCCGCAACACCAATTGGGTCCCCGGCCAGCCCGCGACAATCTCCTGGTGGGAAGCCATGGACGGCGGCAACCCCCGCGAAAAGGTCCCCCACCGCGACCGCATGATGCTCTCCGCCGCTCCCTTCAACGAGCCCCGCGAGTTCACCAAAATCGAGGAACGCGTCATGGGCCCCGCCCTCTGGACTAGCGATGGCCGCATGTGGGTCAACGAATCCGAACGCCGCACCCGCCGCCTCCGGACTTTCGTCGTCGACCCCTCCGGCAAGCCCACCCAGATCGAATCCCGTAACCAGCAGGACCGCTACCGCGACATCGGCACCCCCGTCACCACCCAGTCCGGCGACGCCGCCCGAACGGTAACCGTCACCGATGGCGCCATCCTTCTAACCGGCGCCGGCGCCAGCCCCGCCGGGGACCGCCCCTTCCTCGACCGCCTGACCATCGAGACCAAGGAAAAGACCCGCCTCTTCCAATCCGCCCCCGACGTCTACGAGACCGTAGTGACAACCCTGTCCAACGACGGCCAGCGTCTCCTCACCCGGCGCGAGAGCCCTTCCGAACCGCCGAATTACTATCTAATCGACCACGGCAAGCGAACGGCCCTAACTAACTTCACCGACCCCGCTCCCGAACTCCGCCGGGTAACCAAGAAGTTAGTCAAATACAACCGCCCCGACGGCGTCCCCTTAAGCTTCACCCTCTACCTCCCGCCGGACTATAAAGAAGGGACCGCCCTGCCAACCGTGGTCTGGGCCTACCCCCGCGACTTCTCCGACGCCGACACCGCCGGCCAGGTCACCGGTTCCCCCAACCGTTTCACAACGCTCAGCGGAACCTCCCACCTCTTCTTCCTCCTGGAGGGGTACGCCATCCTCGACGACGCGTCGCTCCCCGTAGTCGGCGACCAGGAAACGTTCAACAACACCTACATCGAACAAGTCGTAGCCGGCGCCAAAGCGGCGATCGACAAGGCAGTCGAACTCGGCGTAACCGACCCCAAGCGAGTCGGCGTCGGCGGCCACAGCTACGGCGCCTTCATGACGGCCAACCTGTTAGCCCATTCCGACCTCTTCGCCGCCGGCATCGCCCGCAGCGGAGCCTACAACCGCACGCTAACCCCGTTCGGCTTCCAAACCGAACAGCGGACCATCTGGGAGTCGCCGGAGACCTACCTGAAGATGTCGCCGTTCCTAAGCGCCAACAAAATCAACGAGCCCATCTTGCTGATCCACGGCGCCGCGGACAATAACACCGGAACGTTCCCCATCCAATCGGAGCGCATGTACACCGCCATCCGCGGCAACGGCGGCACCGTCCGATTCGTGCTGTTACCCCACGAATCCCACGGCTACGCCGGCCGCGAATCAGTCCAGCACACGCTAGCCGAAATGGTGGAGTGGTTCAACAAACACGTAAAACAAAAGCAATAATGTGGTGTCAGACACCTCATTTTTTTCCGTAAAACGTACCACAACAAAAAAGGGGCGCCGATTCCAACCGGAACCGGCGCCCCAAACTAAATCCAAAAACTACCCCTTCCGTTCCGCCGCCTTCAGCATCGAGTTCATGCACCCAAGCAAATAGGACAACCCAACAGAAGGCCGGTACTCCGCATTCCGCGCCGCCCCACGGCTCGTATCCGCAGCCGCGGGAGACATACCCAGCGCCGGAATGTGATCCGGAATCACAATCCCGTCGAACTTCACATCCACCAGCGCCTGCATGACTTTACTCATATCGTAATAGCCATCATCAATCAGCGCCTCCGTGAAATGAGGCAGCGGCGCACTCACATTCCGGAAGTGGATCTTAAATAACTTCTTCTTGGAAGCAAAGTACTTAATGGCTTCCACCGGATCCGCCCCGGTAACAGCCGTCCCGCCCTCCAGCCACGACCCCACACAGAAACAAACCCCGATATTCGGGCTGTTGGCGATCTCAATGGCCTTCTTGTAACCGGCGAAATTGCTGAAGATGCACCGCGGCACTCCGGCCAGCATCCGCTTCGGCGGATCGTCCGGATGGATGCCAATTCGTACCCCTGCCTCCTCAGCCACCGGCACGACTTTCTTAATAAAATACGTGTAATTATCCCAAATCTCCTGCTCGCTATACACCCTCCCGTGCGACAACGGCTCGGCATAGGTCTTCCCGCCCCAGAACCCTTTCCACTCCGGACTGTTCGCGTTGCCGTCCCGCGCGCTGTACCCGCGCGGACTGGTCACCCGGCCGCTCGACCAGATTCCGTTCCCCATATGGGCATACGTGGAATAGGGAACCTTCGCCTTGCCCAGATACCGGATGTAATTCAGATACTCTTCAATCTTCTGGTCGCGTCCCGGCAGGTTCAGAGTAACTTCCGGCATATTATGCAGGCTGCCGCTCGGCCCCGCCCCACTGCCGATGTTATAAACCCCGAACCCTTCTTTTTCCCATTCGGCCTTCTGTTGAATGAAGTCCTCCGCGGTCGACTTCGCCGGGTTCACAGCCAGGCTCAGCCACTTCACACCCAGTTGCTTCAAATACGCCATGTGCTCCGGGCTCGGAGTATTGGCGCTCACGCCAATCTTGATGCCCGGAGGAATCGGTGTCATAGGCTTGGCGGCCGCCGCGGAGGCCGAAGCCCCCGCCAGCGCCGCCGCCCCGCCAATTAGCTCTCGTCTGTTCATAATTAAAACTCCGCTCGAATCGACATCTGCAGGTTCGCTTGGCCCGTGCCAAAGTTGGAGAAGTCACCCACCACGCCCGTATAACGGCCCCAGGCGTTCTGAGCATTCAAATTATACGTGGTGTTCGGCGCGCTCAGGTTGGGCCGTTTGTGCGGCAGGTTGTGCCCGTCCAAACGGAAGCTCAACATGAACTTCTCGCCCACCGGATGCCAGCTCTTCGTCACGAACGTCTGCATCCACACCAGCGCCGGCGCCTGCAACACGCGCGAGCCCAAAGACCCGATCGTGTACGCCGCCGGATAGGCGAACGAACTCTGGTTGAAGTACGGATTCTGTGCCGCCGTCGGGAAGCGCTGACCCATATCCCAGTTCTGCACCTGCGCCTGCTCCACCGTCGTCAACGGATTCACGCGCGCCGCCGTCAAATAGCGGTTCGGGCTCCCCGCATAAGTCACCGAAAGCGGCACACCGGAATTGATGTTCTCGCTCATGTTGACCTTCCATCCGCCCAGCACCGCATTGATCAGGCCGCCCTTGTTCATCCACTTCTGGCCCTTGCCGAACGGCAGCTCATACACCACGAACGCGCCGTACTGAATACGCGAATCGAACGACGTCCGCGCCTTGCCCTGCCGGTTATAGTAGCTCAGCGAATCGTCGTTGGACAACGACTTCGATACGTTCAGGCTCGTGTTGAAAATCAGCCCCTTCCCGTACCGCTTCTCCACCGAGATATTCCCGCTATGCCACGTATTGTGGTTGAAGTTAGACAACAGATTCACCGCGCCGAACTGCGGATAGATCATGTAGTCCTGCTGCGCCACGAAGACCTTATCCTGAAGCGCCCGGTCGTTGCCCAGCGCGATGTCCAACGGAATCCCGTTGATGTTCCACGAACGCTGAATTCCAACGCCCGCCGAACCCTGGTACATCATGTTGATCAGCCACGTGTTGCTCGGCTGATACTGGAACCCGCCGGACCAGTTCATCACGTATCCGTTGCGCAAATTCGGGTCGCGCCAGAAAGCCGTCCGGCTTCCATAGTTCGCGCCCGTGTACGGCACCGTGCCGTCCTGGTTCACAACGTACTTAATCGCACCCGGGCCGTTGCTCAACTGGAACACCTGCCGCGGATCGCCCACCGGTTGCAACACATTGAAGTTGCCGGCATACTCGTCAAACCCGCCCTGCACACCGGTGTTATCCACCGTCATGATGCCGAACGACGTCCGGTACACCCACTTCGGATGGAACGTCCACGCCAGACCCACACGCGGCTGGAAGTTATTCAAGTCTTTCTTGCCAATCACTCCCTGCGGATGCGTAATCGCGCCCTTCTTCCCCGTAACCGGATCGGTCGCGTTCGGGTCGAACTGCGATTGCTGGCCCCACCTCGTCGTGTACGGCGAGAAGTAAGTCCACCGCACACCCAAATTCAGTGTCAAACCCGGACGCACCTTCCAGTCGTCCTGGAAGTACAGCTCCTGGTTCCACTGCCGCGGCATAAAAATCGCCAGCTGCTTCGTGTACGTCGCGCTCGTCACCGCGCCCATCATGAACGCCGCGAACGTGTTCCCGGTGTTCTGCGCGAACGGCAACGACGTCCCGCCGTCGAAATTGTACTGGCCAGAGGGCAGGGCGCCCGGCTTATCGCTATACAGCGTCCGGATCGTCTCCGTGCCCATTTTCAGGCTGTGCCGCCCCGCGATAAACGTCAGGTTGTCCTGAATGATCTTGTCCTCGCCAACCTGGCGCAGATAGTTCATCGGAGCAATCGAAAACCCGATATTGAAATACGGGAACGTCTCCGGAGCCACACCCGGAATGCTCAGTGAGTTCAACACCGAGTCCGGACGGTCCGGATTCGACGACGCCCGCCGGTTGTACCCCAGCCGGAATTCGTTGAACAGCCGCCGCGACAGAATCGACGTGTAGCTGATTACGCCGTTGATCGTATCCGTCGGATTGATATAGGCCGACGCGTTGTACTGCTCATTCGAAAAGTTGTCACCGTTATGTCCCCGGTGGTGCCCCTGCGAATACCGGAAGAAGATCTTGTTGTTCGAATTGAACTGGTGGTCAATCTTCTCGTCCCAGCGGTCGCGATTCAAACACCGGCAGCTCTCTGCCCGTTGCAGGTTCCCGCTCGGTCCCGACCGCGTCGGCGATCCCACCTGGTTCGGCGGTAGCCAGATCCCCAGACCCAGAAACTTCGTTGCCACCGGGTCCATCAGGTTCTTCGGAATGATATTCCCCGGCAACGGGTCACGTGTCCACGCCCCGTTCACCTGCCGCGTCGAATACGGGTTATAAATCGGCAATCCGCCGCCGGCGGCTTCTTTGAACGAAAAGTCGCCATTCAGCATCTCCGGCGTCGGCACCGTCGTCACGCGCACGTTAATCGTCCGCTCGTGGTTGATCGCGTAATCCGACAGCCAAAAGGTCTTGTTCCGCCCGTCGTAGAGTTTCGGAATCACCACCGGCCCGTGCGCCACAAGGTCGAATACCTGATACGACCACGGCACATCCGGCCGCTGAATCTGTTCCAGAAAGTGCCGGTGCACCCATTTCCCATTCAAATACCGGTCTTCAAATGAAGCATGTAACAGGTTGGTACCCGTCTTATAAACCATCTTCATCGAGCCGCCCGCCGAGTGCCCATACTCCGCCGACGTTCCGGTCGTCAAAACTTTCACTTCTTCCATCGCGTCCGTACTGCCCTGCGTCACGCCGTCCACCTGGTTCACCGTCCCGGTGTAGGGCGATTTCGCCGCAATGCCGTCCATCGAAAAGCCAATATCATTCTGCGCCTGGCCCTGAATATGGAACCCGGCCTGCCCCACCACGCCCACCACACCGGGCATGTACTGCAGCAGGTACACCGTGCGTTTCATCACGCCCGGCGTCTCCACCAGCGCCTTGGACCCAATAACGTAGGAACTCACCACGTTCTCCGTGGCCAGCAGTGTCGTATCGCCGCTCACTGTTACCGAATCGCTCACCGCGCCCACTTCCATCGTGATGTCGATACGCGGCACTTCCGAAGACCGCAGCGTAATCCCGGACCGGACAAACTCTTTAAACCCCGCCGCCGTCACCTTCATCCGGTACTCACCCGGCGCCAGATACGGCACATAATAGGTGCCCTCGGCTGCGGTTGATATCTCTGTGACGAAGGCGGTGGCCACATTGGTCACCGTAATCTTGGCTCCGCCCACCACCGCCCCGGTCGCGTCTTTAATCGTTCCGACCAACGTCGCGCCGCCGCCAGTCTGTGCCGGCGCCAGCGGCGCCAATAGAAGTGCCAAAGCGCTTAGTAGGCGCAATGTGCGAAAAAGTCTCATAAATAGTTCCCTGACCTGAATTGAAGCAGGCCCAGCATATAAGGACCTTCATCTCAAGTCAATCCGGGCAGCACCACCGATTCCAATAGTTTGAATGCCCCCTCAGACTTTCCCTGGGTGACTGTCACCCAGGAATTCCCCGGGGGCTTGGCTCCACGTGACCCTTACAACTCCCGCACCCGAATCCCCCGGAACCAACACGCCGCCTGATGATTCTGCAACGAAATCGCCGACCGCGCCGGCAACTCCCCCTCCAACCGCGTCGAAACAACTTTCTTCCCGTTCAGCCAATGCGCAATCGCCGGCCGCTTCACCACAATCCGCGACTGATTCCACTCCCCCGCCGCCCGCACCGGCGCCCCCTCCGGCGCAATCTTCGAATACAACGACGCCGTCCCTCGCGTCGCATCCCGCTTCGTCTCCGCGCTCAAAGCGTCATCGGTCAATTGATACTCACACCCCCGCGCGCGCTCATGCCCCCGCGACGCCGTCACCCCCTTCGGCATCCACGCGTCGTACTTGGTAATCAGGTACTTCACGCCCCCATTCCCGCCCGCCGCGATCTTCCACTCAAACTCCAACTCAAAGTCCCCAAACTCCCGCTCCGTCCGAATATCCTGAAACGTCGGCTGATGCACCAGCGCCTCCATACACCCATCCCGCACCACCCACGAATCACTCGGAAACTCACGCCCCGCCACCTGTATCCAACCTGCGGTGGAACGCCCATCAAACAAGGTCACCCAACCCTGCCCACGGAGCCCAAGCCCCGCCAGAAAAAGGAACCGCCGCGAGATGCCCACTTTCCACACACCTCCCATTCAAGTACAATCCATTCTATGAAGCTTGCCAGAATTTTAATCGCGCTGTTTGCTCTCGCCTCGTTCCTGCCCGCCCAGCCGGCAGCGAAGAAGGAAGCTCCGAAGGCTGCCACCAAGGAAGCCAAGAAGGAAGCCCCCAAGAAGGAAGCCGCCGCTCCGCTCGTCGACCTCAACTCCGCCGACGTCAAGACCCTCAAGACCCTCCCCGGCATCGGCGACGCCTATGCCGACAAGATCGTCAAGGGCCGTCCCTATAAGGGCAAGGACGATATCGTCAAGGCCGGCGTCCCCCAGGCGACCTACGACAAGATCAAGGATCTCGTCATCGCCAAGCAGGCCGCCGCCCCCGCGAAGAAGAAGTAGTTACTCCCCTTTGACCGGATTGCCCAACACGCCAATCCCCTCAATATCAACCTCAACCACATCGCCGGGAGCCATCTTTTTGGTGGTTCCCGGCGTTCCTGTATAAACAACATCGCCCGGTTCCAACGTGACGTACTTACTCGTAAACGCAATCATCGTCGGGATGTCGTAAATTAACTCCGCCGTCGATTGTTCCTGCACAACTTTCCCATTCAGCCGCGTCCGCAGCATCAGCTTCGAATAGTCAACCCCAGTCACCACCCACGGCCCCAGCGGCCCAAACGTGTCCGACCCCTTCGCCCGCCACCACTGAATGTCCTTATCCGGTCCGCCCTGCCACTGCCGTTCGCTCACGTCGTTCCCGCACGTAATGCCAAACACCGCAGCCGCGGCCTGCGCCTTCGTCGCGTTCTTCAGCTTCTTGCCGATCACCGCCACCAGCTCGCCCTCGTAGTGCACTTCGGTCGAATCCTTCGGCAGCACAATGGCGTCATCGGGGCCGCAAATACAGGCCACGGGTTTATAGAACATCTCCGGCCGCGGCGGCGGCGGAATCTTGCCCAGATGGCTCTGGTAGTTCCGCGCGATGGCGATCACTTTTCCCGGTGCAACCGGCGCCAGCAACTTTACGTCCTTCAGTTTGTGCTTGGTCCCCGTCGGCTTGCCGCCCTTCAGGAAATCGCCCGTCAGTTCGCTAACGTCGTCTCCGACCAGGGCGCCATACGCCACCCGGGTTCCTTTTTGAAACCGAATATACTTCGTTGCGCCGGTTTGCGCCTGTAACGCCATGCCAGCCGTAGCGCCACCTAGAACTGTTCTTCTCGTCATGAGCTAGATTCTATACAATGGAAGGATAACCATGAGCGCGGACGCCGCAAAGATTCCCCAACCAGCCAAGCAGAGTGTGCCGATCTCGAAGTGGCTGCCAGTCGTGCTGATCGCCTGGGCCATCCCCGGCGGAGGCCACGTCTATCTGAAACAAACCCAGCGCGGTGCCCTCGTGGGCGCGGCTACTGTGATCTGTTTCCTCTTCGGTCTCATGATGCGCGGCGCGTTCTTCGAACCCCAAACCGGCGACCTGTTGCTGACGTTGATCAACGTCGGCGGCCACGTCGCCAATCTGATGGTGGGCATCCCCTATTACCTGGCCACCTGGCTCGGCTATAACCAGCCCGACGTCGCCGGCCACGTGCATGACTATGGAACGAAGTTCCTCGTCGGCGCCGGCCTTTTGAACATCCTCAATATGGTGGACGCCTGGGAAATCGCCACCGGAGAGAAGAGCTAACCGCCATGCCGAAAGTAAACCTGAACCACATGGAAGCGTCCATTCTGATGGCGCTCCTCATCTCGGTCGTCCTCGGCGTCGTCACCAAGAAGACGGACCAGGAGCGCCTCCACTACGGCCTCTACTGTTTCGGCTGCTTCATGGCCACCCTGTTTGGCCTCGGGTGGCTCATGAAGCTCGGTCACGGCTGACCGGTTCGTTTTCCCCGGCATACAATACCGGTATGACTGTGCAGAGCAGGATCTTTCGATCCACCTTTTCCAGTTGGGAGTCGATGTGTGAGGAAGCCGGCCAATTCGCGACCTCTGTCGGGCGCGAACTACTCATCTCGATTTCCCCTTCCTCCGACTACTGCCAAGGCGTCATTGTCGTCTGGTATTGGGCCTAACCAAAAGAGGCTCCCGCTTCGCCCGAATTATCTTCGCGCAAAACAAGAGCCCCTTTTCCACACCCTTTCCACAGGGCCGTACTACCGGCCCAATATAGGAATTCCCCGGTAGGAAACTGGCCTCTACCGCAGAGCCTTCTCGATCGCCTGCGCCAGTTCCGGGGAATCCGGCGTCACGCCCGGCTCGAAGCGCTGCACCGGCTTGCCGTCTTTGCCCACCAGGAACTTGGTGAAATTCCACTTCACGTCGCCGCCGTTGTTGGTGGTCAGGAACTGGTACAGCGGAGTGATGTCGGAGCCCTTCACGGAGACCTTGCTCATGATCGGGAACGTGACATTATAGGTGCGCGAACAGAAGGTCTTGATCTCCTCGTTCGTACCCGGCTCCTGCGCGCCGAAGTTGTTGGCCGGCACGCCAACGATGACGAGGCCCTTGTCCTTGTACTTCGCGTACAGGCTCTGCAGGCCGGTGTACTGCGGCGTGTAGCCGCACTTGCTGGCGACGTTGACGAACAGCACGGCCTTGCCCTTGTAAGCCGAGAGCGGCGCGGGCTGGCCATCGATCGTCTGCATGGTAAATTCGTGGACGCTCGAAGCGGAGAAAGCAGCTGCGGTAGTCATAGCTAAAGTAAAGAGTAGGTTCCTCATCATGGATCAGATGCCCCCGCCGCCCTCGAAGTTGCGAACGATTCGCGAACAGGTCTGGATCGCCCAGTCGGATCTCTTTCTCGATACCGACGTCCGGCTCAACTACCCCTACATCGCCCGAGTCGCGGCATCCTCCCCCTTCTCCCTCGAGGAACTCGAAGCCATCTGCCGCGACGAAGTCGCCCCGATCGTCGAATCGAACCTCCTCGACATCGCCGGCGAGTGGGCCGGCTTCCCGGACGATTGGCTTGTCGACGCCATCACCGCCCGCCTTGCCACCAACCCCAAGGTGCCCTACGCCATGGACACCGACGCGATCAAACAATGGCACGACGTCGCCCACCTGGTCCGAGCGCTCCGCGCCCTGCCGCCAGAGATCCGCGAGACCCGCGTCCAGCTCTGGAACAAGCTCCGCCCGCTCTTCTTGGACCGGGACCCCAAACCCCCGCCGGACCTCCCCGACTGGCGCCACGCCGATTACGTCATCCGCGAGGAGATGTGGCCCGCCTACGGCCCCGCCGTCGAGGCCTACCGCAAGCCCAGCGCCGCGGAAATCCACGACCAGACCCGACGCTGGCTCGCCGAATGCCGGGAGCCGTAACGCACAAAGGCCCCCGCGAAGCGGGGGCCTTTGTGGCGAATCGTTGAATCGCTGTTACTCGGACAGGTGGAACTCGGCCACGAAAGCGCTGCGCTTTTCCGGGCTCGACCAGGTGGTGCCCAGGTCTTTGCCGTTGTAGTGGTGGGCCAAGGTGTAGGCGGGCATGAAGTGGTCCACTTCGGTCAACGGCGGATACCAAACGTCTTCGTGGGAGCAGACCTGATCGGTCGTCTTCATCCCGCGCGTCTGAATGGCGGCCAAACCGCCGGCTTCCAGTTTCGCGACCGCCGTGTGCACGTTGTTGTTTTCGATCGTCAACGACACCGGACGGTATTCGATGCGAACGACGTCGTTCAACAGATCCTTGCTCATCCGCTGAGCGAAGGACTTCAGCGCCAGACGCTGTTCGGGCGACGCTTTCTCATCAATGATCAGCACCGACTTCACCGGGTAGGACGTGTGGTGCACGTCGCCCAGGGTGGCCGAGGCCTTCACAACACCGACAACACCGAGCCCATCGAGGCTCACGCCTTCCCAAGAGCCCTGAGAGATCTTCCAGCCCATCACGGCCAGTTCTCCCATCAGTTCCACTTCGGAGTTCGCGAAACACGGTCCGACGAACACGTCGGCCGTGCGAGCTTCCACATACGTTCCCTTGAGCTGTTTGGACGGGAGTCCGGCGGCGAACATGAGGGAAGCGCTGCACAAGACCAAGAACAGTTTCTTCATTCAAAATCTCCTGGCAAGTTAGAGTGCCTGGTAGCACTTGCGGGTTTCATTACACTCATATTGGTCCACCACCACGGAGTCGGGACCCATACAATTTTGCGTTTGATGACACCAGTAGGCGTGTTCGGTACGATGGGGGTCCTTGCGGGCCCCCGGCGTATCGAAAAACATACCATTCCAGCGGAGGAATTGACAACGGTCGTCGTCAAAGTACGCCATTGGCCTACCTAGGCTTTGATGCCGGCGGCAGCCAAAAGGGCGCGTTTAACCGCGACTTTTGTCAGTTGCACTTTGTATTTGTTGCCGCTCAACGGGGTAGCGTTGGCGACAGCCGCTTCGCCGGCCGCGTCGGCCGTCTCGGCGGTGATGGTTTTGCCGACCAGCATCTTTTCGGCTTGGGTGGCGCGCCAGATGGTCGGCGCGACGTGGCCCAGAGCGATGGAGGCGCTGGTAACGGTGTTGCCATTCATGCGAAGCGCGACGCTGGCGGCCGAAAGGGGCCAGTCGACCAGCTCGCGCTGGCGGACTTCATACGTGGCGTTCTTGGTGGCGGGGACCGGAATGAGGATCTCGGTGACGATCTCATTCGGTTTCAGGTCGATTTCGCGCTGGCCGTCCCCGGTGGGGGCGACGAAGAACTTTTCGACCGAAACGGAGCGGTTGCCGCTGGCGCTGGCGATGGTCACCGAGGCGCCGAGGGCGACAAGCGCCGGTCCGAGCGTGGAGGCGCTGACGAAGTAGGCCGGGCCGTTGGAGAAGATGGCGTGGAACTTGTTTTCTCCGGTGGGCACGAGCGCTTCGCCGTTGGGGCCTTTGGCCAGGAGGCCAAAGCCGCGGCGGAAGTACCAGCAGCGCGGACGCTGGCAGAGGTCACCGGCGACGGTGCCCATGTTGCGCAGCTGCGGGCTGGTGACACCCATGGCCGCCTGGACGAGCCCCGGGTAGGAGGCGCGGATGGCGGCGTTCGAGGTCAATTCATCGAGGGTCGTGGTGGCCCCGATGCGCATGCTGCCGCCTTTGCGGGAGATGCCACCGAGTTCCTTGATGCCTTTGATGTTGACGACGCGTTTGGGCGACTGGACGTAGTCCTTCATGATGCTGAGAAGGTCGGTCCCGCCGGCGAGGACGGCCGCGTCTTCCCAGGAGGAACCGAGGGCGGCAAACGCCTCTTTGAGAGTGGCCGGATTGGCGTATTCAAAGCTCTGCATGTTATGCGTACCTCTTGTTGCCGAGGGCGTTGAGAACACGGTCCGCGGTGACGGGGACCATGGGGACGCGGACGCCGAGTGCGTTGAAGACCGCGTTGGCGATGGCGGCGGTGCCACCGATGGCGCAGGGTTCCCCGAGGCCGATGACGCCACGTTTATCGTGCATTTCCTGGATGTCCATGTGCACGACGATCTCCCCGATATCGGGCAGGCCGGCGAGCTTGTAGAACTCCATGTCGGGGTTGAGGACGCGGCCGGTGACCTGGTCGATGACCCGTTCTTCGTAGAGCGCCGAGCAGATGCTCATGATGCAGGCGCCGAAGACCTGGCTCTCGGCCGTCTTGGGATTGACGACGAGACCGCAGTCCTGGACGGCGACCATTTTGCGCATCTTGACGATGCCGGTTTCGGTATCGACTTCGACTTCGGCCATCTGCACGCCGGCGGCGCCGAGCGTGTTGAGACCTTCGCGAGCGGCCTGGGCGGGAACGTTTTCGCCCATCTCTTCGATCGGCGAGGGACCCATTTTCTGCGCGGCCTGTTTCCAGGACATCGCTTTATTGGGGTTGCCCTTCACCTGGATGCGGCTGTCGACGGCTTCCAGCTGATCGGCGGTGGTGCCGAGAGCGGGGGCCACCTTCTCAAAGAGCTTTTCGAGCGCATTGAGGGACGCCTTGCGGGTGGAGGTGCTGACGCCACCGATGGTGGTGGAGCCGCCCGAAGGACCGGAGGCGGGGTAGCTGTTTTTGCCGATCTTGACCTTGATGGCGCTCATGGGCAGGCCGAGGGATTCGGCGGCGACCATGGAGATACAGGTGCGATTGCCGGTGCCCAGATCCTGCGATCCGAGTTCGACTTCGACCGTGCCATCGGGGTGGAGGATGACTTTGCACTTGGAGGCATGACCGCCGCCGCCCCAGGTGGCGACGCCGATGCCGACGCCGCGGCGGATGGAGCCTTTGCCTTCGCCGGGCGCGTGGTACTTGTTCTTCCAATCGATGAGTTCGGCAGCCTTCTTGAACTGATCAAGGTAGGTGGCTTCGCGCAGGGTCAGGTTGGCGTTCTTCATGAAGACGGCCAACGGGTCCATGTTGAGCTTAGCGGCCAGATCGGTGAGGGCCGAGCAGGTGAGGAAGGACGCCTGCGGGTGATTGGGGGCGCGCCAGGCGCGCTGCGGGCCCGAGTTGAGCGAGACCGAGGCGTGGTTGATGCGCGCGTTGGGGATGTTGGCGAAGACGTAGGGGAGAGGGGTCGCGGGACCGCCACCGGCGCCGCCGGAGGACCAGGAGTCGGACATCCAGGAGGTGATGGTACCGTCGGACTTGGCGCCAATTTTGATCTTGGCGAAGTGGGACGGGCGGATGCCGGCGATGGTCAATTCAGTGGCGCGGTCCAAGAAGAACTTGACCGGACGGCCACCGGATTCCTTGGAGAGGCGAGCCGATTCGGCACCCCAGGGATCGGGCGGGAACTTGGAGCCGAAACCGCCACCCATGTAGTCGCAGGTGACGTTGATGTTCCCGGCGGGGACTCCGATGAGGGAGGCCAGCTGGCCGGCAACGGTGGAAACGGCTTGGGTCGAGGGCCAGTAATCGATCTGGTCGCCGCCCTTCCAGGCGATGACCTGGCCGTGGGGTTCCAGGCAGCAGTGGGTGATGACGGGGATGCCGTATTCGGAGTCGAGTTTGATGTCGGCTTCGCCGTAGGCTTTATCGGGGTCCCCGGTGACCTTTTCGCCGGCGGCCTTGGCACGGGTGCCGACCTTGGCGAGGTTTTCGTCTTTGACGACGTGGGGGAGGACTTCCCAATCGATCTTGATGGCGCGGATGGCGTCGCGGGCCACTTCTTCGCTGGTGGCGGAGACGAGGGCGAGTTCCTGGCCGGCCCATTGGACTTCGAAGCCGGGGGCGACTTTGTCGAAGAGGCGGATGGCGGTGACGCCGGGGAGTGCCTTGGCGGCGGCGGTGTCGATGCTCTTGATTTTGGCGTGCGCGTAGGGCGCGGTGAGCATGGCGGCCTGGAGGAGCCCCTGGGGGTTGAGATCCGAGGGGTACTTGGCGCGGCCGGCGGACTTCACAGGACCATCGAGGCGGCTCAAGCGCTGCCCCATGATCTTGCGTTTATTCATGGGTGGCCATTTGTACTCAGGCATTGGAACCTCCCTTGTAAGTTTTTGCTGCTTCGA